>NZ_BAAILL010000045.1:179532-312774 GCF_054589215.1 Paraburkholderia sp. 2C
GCAATACCGCCCGGATTTCGTCGACCGACGACGGCAGCAAAGCCGCCGACGGCACGAACGCGGCTCCGGCCGGACCCGGCGCGAACGGATCGAGATAAGGCGTGAGCGCCGCACTGTCGAGCACATGCTCGCCGCCGACGATCGACTGCCATGCAGTCAATGCCTGCTCGAACTGCGCGGCGCTGACGCCGGGCGGCAGGATGCGGATCGCGGGCGGCATCATGCGTAGGCTCCCGGCGACCCGCACGCCATGGCCACGCTAGCGGCCGTGGCCCCCCCCTCCGCCGCCGTGAAATCCTCCGCCTCCGTGAAAGCCGCCGCCGTGGAACCCGCCGCCGTGAAAGCCGCCATGAAATCCGCGGTGGAACCCGCCATGCGCGAAACCGTACGGATGTCCGAAGTGAACATGATCGATGTGATGGAAGTGATGAAAGCGGTCGACGAACACGAACGACGCACCGACGCCGAACAGAAACGGCGGCCCCCAGAACGGATCATACGGATAGGGGTATGGATACGGATAGCCATATCCATAGTAGGGGTCGTAGGGCGCCCCGTCGGGCGCTGCCGCATAAGGTGCCCCGTCGGGTGCGGAGTATGCCGCGCCACCATTGTCGTCCGGCTCGTCATCCGATTCCTGAATCCGCCATGTGCCGTCCGGTTGCCGGCACGCGAGTCCGGTGAACGGCTGCTGCTTGCCATCGATCTCCGCATTGCCGCTGACGTCGCGGCACTCCTGCCCCGCCTGCGCCTGCCCGGCCTGTTCGGCCTGTTCGGCCTGTTCGGCCTGCTGTGCCGGCTGGGCAAATTGCTGAGCGTACTGCGTGCCTGAAGGCAGTCCTGAGGGCGGTCCTGAAGGCGGTCCGAACATCGGCGGCCCGGATTCCTGAGCCATCGCAGCCGGCCCGCTCACCGCGCAACTGACACAAACAAAAACCCCTGCTGCAAGTCCGAAAATATTGCGCATCGTCTATCCCGTCTCGACGGTGCGGCGCCGTGGCACGAACGCGTGCCATCGCCGTGTAGACCCCGTCGATTCGCCTGCGTGGCCCGCGTCGCCGGTGCATCGATGCGCCGGAGCAGCAGGCCTGCACTTCTATAAACGACATGATGCGCACCGCTATTCCGCGGCACGGGCGGCACGCGGAAATCGGTTCGTTACCTGGTATTTCCGAGCGCTTCGGTCGTGCGGGTTCGCGCGAACGCAGCGGCGGAATTCGGGGATACGAGCGTGGCGAACGGATCGACGCTTATCCGGACCTCGAGGCGCGATGTGTGCAGGAACGCGTGCTACTGCCACGCTTCGGGCCGGCCGCCGAGCGCGCTGCAGACGTCGATTGCGATCGAGCGCAGCTTGCCCTCGGCGATCGGACCCGACAGCGCATAACCCATTCCATCGTTAACCCAATAGAACGTACGGCGATTGCCGTCGCGGAACAGACGAAATGCGGTTTCGTCCTTCGGCACGCCCGTCACATAGAGCGTGAGGCGCGCACCGGTCTGATTCTCGTACATGAATTGCGCGGCCGGCCCTGCTTCGCCGGGCAACAGACGGCCGCCGACCAGCGAGTAACCATATTCCTGCAGCGACGGCACCGAGAGTTGCCGGTTGAGCCGCTTCGACAGCCAGGTGATCAGATGCTCTTCCTCGGCTGCCGCGACTTCGACCGGATGACGCCGTTCCGGCGTGTAGACCGCGTACGCAATATCGGCGCGCCGCGCAAACGACATCGTATCGCCGCCTGTGAGCCGCGGCACGAGCGGCCCGAGTGCAAGCACGAGTCCCGCGCCGGCGACGAGCCAGCACGCCGCGATCGCCATACGCTGCCACCACGACGAGCGCGAGCGCAGGACGACGAATTGCGTATCGTCGCGCGTGGTCGCACCGCACAGCGCACGCAACGCCGCCTTCTGCGCGCGCCATGCGGCAACCTGCGCCGCCGCGTGCGCGTCGCGTTCGAGATGCTCTTGCACCGCGGCCGTTTCGTTCTCGCTGAGCTCGTTGTCGACGAACGCCGACAGCATGCGCAGGTCGGGCGCGGATTCGGGATGGCGGGCGTCGTTGTTCATGAAGAGTTTCTCACCACTTTCAGCGACGGGGACTTATGCGAATTTTCCTGTGGATTCTGTCGATCGGGACCTTCGGTCAGCATCAGCCTCATCTGCTCGCGCGCACGCGACAATCGCGACATCACCGTTCCGACCGGCACGCCGAGCGCGATCGACGCCTCCTGATAGCTGAATTCCTCGACGCAGACGAGCAGCACGACTTCACGCTGCTCGACCGAAAGGCTGTAGAGCGCGCGTTGCACGTCGCGCAACATCAGTCCGTCGACCTCGCCGCGCGGCGCCTCGAGGTTGCGCCACGGCGCGCTTTCCTCATCGACGGCGACCTCGCGGCGCACGCGCAGCTGGTCGATATAAAGATGCCGGAGAATCGTGAGCAGCCACGCGCGCAGGTTGCTGTTCGGTCTGAACGCCTTCCAGCGGGCGAGCGCGCGCTCGGCCGTATCCTGAACCAGATCGTCCGCCCAAGCATGATCCCCCGTCAGCGCGCGCGCATATCGGCGTAGCTGCGGGAGCCAGGATACGACATCCGCTTCGAAACTCACCCGGCTGGCAAATCGCGCGTCATGTGCGGATCAGTATCCGCCGGAGGAGCCCGTGCTACCGCCGCTGCTCCCGCCACCACTGCCCATATCGCTGCAGCCGGTGGTCGCAAGCGCCGCCGCGCCGAGCGCGACGAGCATGCATAAGGTACTGACGAGTCGAGTCAACTTCATATGCGCTTCTCCTATGGGTACGGGCCTTGCAGGCTCGCGAGCAGGTAACGGGGTGTTCGTCGAACGTGAAACTCTGGACTACACGTGAACAAAACGAGATCCCCGCGCGATTTATTCCGTCCCTACCCACCGTTTTTTAAACTTATGCGAAATCGGGTTCCGGCGAGGGCTTTTTCGCATAGGATCGTCACTCGATTCGAGCGCGATGGCGCCGAATGCAAAGATTCGTAACGCAACGTTACACATCGTATTTAACGGATGCTTATGCGCGCGCAAGCCGTTATAGTGGGTGACAAGTTCGTCGATTAGCACGCGTATGCGCCGACCCATGTAGAATCCCGGCGAACAACCGTACTTCCACACACAATCGTCCATGCCTTCCGCAGAATCGCACCCGCAAAACGACTTCATGAACGCTGCGCGCAAAGAAAGAAAGCGCGTCGAAATTTATCTCGTCAACGGCATCCGTCTGACGGGATGCATCGAGTCGTTCGATCAGTACCTCGTGATGCTGCGCACGCCTGTCGGGCTGCAGGGCATCTACAAGCGTGCCATCTCGACAATCCAGCTCGATACCGGCACGCGTCCGGGGCCGCGCACCGGACGCCCCTCGCACGGCGAACATTCGTCGCGCGGGCCGCATGGTTCGCACGGGTCGCATCGCGATTCGCCGCGTGAATCGCGCGAGCCGCGCGAGCCGCGTGAGTCGTATGGCGGCGGCGCGCCGGCCTCACCCGAGCGCTCGGGGTCCGACGCACCGGTCGTCGTCACGCGCCGCCGGCGTCTGTTCGGCGCGGGCTCCAGCGACAATCACGGCCACGGCAACAACAATGGCAACAACAATCACGGCGGCTCGGGCAATAACAACGAGTAACCGGCAAAACGCGCCTAGCCGATCGGTCCGGCCAGGCGCTTGAGCATCCGCTCAATCCGCATGCCCTGCTGGTGCGTCAGCTGATAACTTCCCTGAACGGCCAGCACGCGGCGGCGCCAGTACTCGGCGTCGAATATGTCGAGCATCGGCTGCCGCGTCGCCCACTCCAGATGCTCGAGTTCCGCGTCCACCACATGTGACGCATTCCAGCGCAGCGTTCGATCGGACCCGTCTGTCTCCATAATGCTCACCCTGTCGTTGTTCCGGCGGACGGCTCGATATGTCTCTGGCCCGACGGCTCGCAAAAGGCTGCCGTTGTCGCGCGGTGGAAGTAGAACGAAATCTGCGCGAGAAAATTCCATCGACCGTCGCGCGGCCCGTGGGGCGCGCCATCGACGTGACATTCATGCGACGCTTATTGAAATGCCGTGATGATCGAAACGCGATCGCGATGAAGGCCGCGACCATGATGACGACCATGACTGCGCAAGATTAAGATTGCGCCTTATGTCGAACGGCCGAGTGTTGCCCAAAGTGGCTTTGCGTTATTCTGGTTGTTCGACAACGTCCGAGCGGAGAGCGATATGTCCACGTCGAAGCCAAAATCACAACCGGCGGAGCTCAGCGTCGAGCAACGCCTCGACGAGGCGCTCGCCGAAACATTTCCGGCCAGCGATCCGATCGCAGTCGATCCCCACGAACCGAACCGGTCGCCGGCAAAGCAGAAGGCGGGAGCGTCAAAGCAGCCGGCGCATCAGAGCACGCGGCCGAAGCACCACTGAACCGCGCTATCGAGCGGAAATCGGCACGGCACGTGCGACTTGGCCAGGAGCCAGACGTCTGCAGTGATGGTGCGTGCCCGGCACGACGACCGGGCAAATCCAGGCGTATTCAGGCAAGTCCGGGCAATTCGCCGCAGCGCGCATCGCACGCAGCGGCGGCGCGTGCGTTCAACGAATCGGCAAACCGCTGTCCAGCTGGCGCTGCAGTTCGCGCACCTGGCGCTGCGTATCGCGCAGTTGGGCTTGCGCCTGCGTCTTCTGCTGCTGCAGTGCGCTCGCTTCGGCGCGGTTCTGCGCCTGCTGGCTGTTGACGATCGTCTGCTGCTGGCGGGCGATCGTAAGATCCGCCTGCAACCGGTTCGCCCGGTCTTGCGACAACTCGATCAGGTGATCGGTGAACGCCTTTTGCGCTTCGAGCTTCGTGCGGCGGATTTCGACGTCGGACAGTTGCGCGGTCTGGCGCACGAAGTCGCGGTAGATCATCTCGGCGCGCTGATCGTCGCTGGTCTTGATCACACGCCAGAAATTCTTCTTCTGGAAGAGCGCGACGTAGTACGTCATCTCCTTGCCGTAGAACAGCAGGCTTGCGCCGTAGCTACCGTTGTACGTCGTGCGCATTTCGGTCAGATCGGGACCGTGGATCATCTGTTGCAGTTCCGCCACATTGCCGGTGGCCGACTGCCTCGCCTCGTCCGGCGTGAGTGCAATCGTTTGACCGGCTGGGACAGACGAAGCCGCCAGCGCGTCCGGCTGCGCGGCCGCTGTCACTTCAACGGCCGCCCCGCTCGCGGCACTGTCGGACACCGCTTCCTGCGCAAAGGCGGCCTGCATTCCCCCGGTCGCGATCAATACCGACAGTACGATCTGCCGGACTTTCGACTTCTGGTCCATGTAATTCCTGCTTTAGACAGTTTTTTGTTTTCACCCAATCGTCTCATTATTACTCAGTTTCACGCGTTTCGGGTTCCTCGTCGAAAATTTGATACTTCCTCATGTTCTCCCATCGCACCTTGCTGCTGATGCCGAGGTATCGGGCCGTGTGCCGGGGCCGCCAGCCGTTCGTGTTCAGCGCCGCCAGCGCCCGGTTTCGCTCGTTCATATCCCACTTGCTGCGGTCGATCACGGCTTCGGCCAGGCTACTGGCCGGCATCGGCCCACCGTTGCGCGCAAGCGTCAGAGACGCTCGAGGCGCACCGCGTCCCGCGCGCCGAGTTGACGCCCCCGTCACGCCGATCGGCTCGGCAAGGTTGCGACGTTCGCGGACGTTATCGCGAAACCCGGTATGCGCGATTGCATCCGGGAGCCAGTGCGGCAAGTCGGGCAGCTGCGCGAGCCGCTCGGCGCCGATCGTCGACGCGATGAACGACGTGAAGATCGCGATCCTGTCGGCCGCGCCGCGCTTCGCAAGCGACCGCATGCGCAGTTCGATCACCGCAGCCGGTAGCAGAGGTCGGCGCGAAACGAACCGCCCTCGACGAGCTTCTGCGGGTTCCGGCTGGTCGCCGCCGCGAGCCGGAAGTCGACCTCAACCAGCGTGGTCGAGTTGAACCGTTTCACCACGCTGTCTTCGAGCACGCGCAAGCGCTGACCTGCTGATAGCGCGGCAGGTCTCCGATCTCGTCAAGAAAGAGCGTACCGCCGTCCGCCTGTTCGACATGGCCTTCGTGGATCGCCGCCGCCGCGCCGGTGCTTCGCACTACCGATGCAATCCGATCGGTAACCCGGGCCTGCCTATCTACATCCAGCGTGCATCCCGCGCATGGCGATCAACGACAAAAGCATGCGTCTATCTGCATGCGGACACGCCGACGATTAGAAGACTACCTATCAGACAGCGCGCGTGCTTTAACGTATTCTGCGACTCCAATCGAACCGGCTCGCAGCGAAGCCGGTTCGCGCGACAGGCTTCGCGCGCAGCGGCAAGCACACAAACGAAAGGCCGAAAGAAGCCGACCGCGAATGTGATTCACAATGCATCCGGCCGAGATGGCTGAGAAGATGACGAGGCGCGTCTCGCCTTCGCGACGATACGAACAAGGAGCACAACCATGACGCAATTCTCTGGACGCGCACGCTTCGTTGCGCCGCGCGCGCTACGCAACGCGACACTGGCCGGCCTGCTGCTCGCAAGCGCCGCCGCCGCATTCGCGCAAAGCAGCAGCCCCGTCGGCATGTGGCAGACGATCGACGATCATACGCATCAACCCAAGGCGATCGTACAGATCACGCAGGACGAGAACGGCACACTAAGCGGCAAGGTCATCAAGGGGCTCAACCCGAACGAGCCCCCCGGCCGCCGCTGCACCGCCTGCACCGACGCGCGCAAGGACCAGCCGATCATCGGCATGACGATCATCAACGATATGAAAAAGGACGGCGACGGGTGGGACGGCGGCCAGATCCTCGACCCCGACAACGGCAAGGTCTATCGATGCAAGATGCACACGGAAGACGGTGGGCAGAAGCTCGTCGTGCGCGGCTATATCGGCATTTCGCTGCTCGGCCGGTCGCAGACTTGGGTTCGTGAGGAATGAGCGATCGGCACATACGATGCCTTCGCATGAAAGAACGGCCGGCGGTGTCGATCCGCCGGCCGGCTGCCTCTTCAAAGGAAATGCGCTTCGCGCGATTCGCCTGGTTTAACTAACTGACTGGAGACGTCCATCCGTCACGCCGCGTGCTTGAGCGCGCCCGCGTACTCATACATTGGCGCACCGGACGGGGCCTGCGCGTACTCGACGGTTGCCGCGGCCTCGGCCGTGTCCGCTGTTCCGGCATAGCCGGCAACGGACAGTTCGTCTGCCTGCCCCGTCACATGGATGCGCATGCGCGCTTCGATCGAGTTGCACAGATCCGTACCCGCCGCGCCAAACAGTTGTTCGAGCATGCGCTTCAACACGCCCGACTGATGCCATGCCTTGAAGCGGCGATGGCAGGTTTGATACGAAGGATATTTGCGCGGCATGGCGGACCATGTTGCGCCGCTGTACATCACCCAGAGCACGCCGTTGAGCACGGCTCGGGTGTTGGCGAGGGGGCGGCCGCGCAGTTCGGAACGCGGCCGCAGTTCGGGAAGCAGCGGCGCGACGCGCAGCCACTCTTCATCGGTTAGATCACGGTATGGGGTCAAGGTATCCTCCTTCGTCGATACCCGACGACGATATCGACTGACCCACACACCGAACATCAGAACAATCCGAATCTTGAAAATGCGACACACCCCTGCGCCGTTCGGCGCAGCGCGCCGCGCATTGTCTCGTTCGGTTAAATTTCAGCCCTACGTAAGCGATGTATCGACGATGCGCCGCGGCGTATCCAGATACTCCTTCGATTGCATCTCGACGATGCGCGAGACGGTCCGCGTGAACTCGTTCGCCATCGGCCCTTCCACATAGAGCTGTTCGGGCGGCACCGCCGCCGACATCAAAAGCTTCACCTTGTGGTCGTAGAACACGTCGATGAGCCACGTGAAACGGCGCGCTTCGGACTGCATGCGCGGCGTCATCTGCGGCACCTCGGAGAGGACCACCGCATGAAAGCGCGACGCGAGCTCCAGGTAGTCGTTCTGCGAGCGCGGACCGCCGCAGAGCGTCGCGAAGTCGAACCAGACGACGCCGTCCGCGCGGCGCAGCGCCTTCAGCTCGCGCTTTTCGATATGCAGCAGCGGGCTTTCGTCGGGCACTGCGGCCAGTCGCGCGTAGGCGTCGCGCAACGCCTTGTCGGCGGCAGCGCCAAGCGGCGTGTGATAGACCTCGACCTGCGACAGCGTGCGTTGACGGTAATCGACGCCCGCATCGACGTTGATCACATCGAGCTTGCTCTTGATCAGCTCGATCGCGGGCAGCATGCGGTCGCGGTGCAGGCCATCCGGATAGAGCGTGTCGGGATCGTAGTTGGACGTCATCACAAACTGCACGCCGTTCGTAAACAGCCGGTCGAGCAGGCGGTACAGAATCATTGCATCGGCGATGTCCGATACGTGAAATTCGTCGAAGCAGATCAGCCGGTAGCGCTTCGCGATCCGGCGCGCGAGTTCGTCGAGCGGATCGGCCTGCCCTTTCAGCTCCTCGAGTTCGCGATGCACTTCGCGCATGAACTCGTGGAAGTGCAGGCGCGTCTTGCGCGTGAGCGGCACGACCCGATAAAAGCTGTCCATCAGGAAGCTCTTGCCGCGGCCGACGCCGCCCCACATGTAGACGCCACGCGGCAGGTCCGGGTGCATGATCAGCTTCATGAACGCATTCGGCCGGCGCGCCTTGTACGCCACCCACTCTTCATAGCATCGCTGCAGACGATCGACCGCCGCGCGTTGCGCAGGATCGGACTGGTAACCCCGAGTCTGCAGTTCGTTTTCGTAGTATTCGGTGACGTTCATCTTATGCGGCTTGTGCGGCTTACGCAGCGTATGCGATTACACAGCAGATAAGACGAAGGCGGGAGGGTGTGAACCCTGCCCGCCTTCGTCGTGATACCCAATGCGAGGAATCGGGCGTTTCGGACTTACATGTTCAGTGCGCGCTTGTCCACGGCGAGTGCCGCTTCACGCATCACTTCGGACAGCGACGGGTGCGGATGGCAGATGCGGCCGATGTCTTCCGACGCAGCCTTGAATTCCATCGCGACCACCGCTTCCGCGATCAGGTCCGACGCATTGGCCGAAATGATGTGCACACCGAGCAGCTCGTCGGTCTTCGCATCGGCGATCATCTTGACGAAGCCATCCGCCTTGTTGATGCCGAGCGCGCGGCCGTTCGCCATGAACGGGAACTGGCCCGTCTTGATCTCGCGGCCTTCGGCCTTCAGCTGCTGCTCCGTCTTGCCGACCCATGCGATTTCCGGTTCGGTGTAGATCACCCACGGAATGCAGTTGTAGTCGATATGCGGCTTCTGCCCGTCGATGATTTCGGCGACCAGCACGCCTTCATCTTCCGCTTTGTGCGCGAGCATCGGGCCGCGTACGACGTCGCCGATCGCGTAGACGTTCGGCACGCTCGTCGCGCAATGATCGTTCACGTCGATAAAGCCGCGCTCGTTCGCCTTCAGGCCGATTGCTTCGAGACCGAGGTTGTCGGTGTTCGGCACGCGGCCGATCGACACGATCAGGCGGTCGGCATCGAGCGTCTGCGCGTTGCCGTCCTTATCCGTGTAGGCGATCGACACGCCCTTGGCCGACGTCTTCACTTCGCCGACCTTCACGCCGACATGAATGTCGAGGCCCTGCTTCTTGAACTGCTTCGCCGCCTCTTTCGCAAGCGCCTGGTCGGCCGCGCCGAGGAATTCCGGCAGTGCCTCGAGCACCGTCACGTCGGCGCCGAGACGACGCCACACCGAACCGAGCTCCAGGCCGATTACGCCTGCGCCGATCACGGCGAGCTTCTTCGGCACCGTATCGAACGTCAGCGCGCCTTCGTTATCGGCGACGAGCTTGTTGTCGACCGGCACATTCGGCAGATGGCGCGCTTTCGAGCCCGTTGCGATGATCACGTTCTTCGCGACCACGGTTTCGGTTTCGCCCTCGCCGCTCACTTCGATCTGCACGCCGGCGTCGCTCTTGCCCGTGAACTTGCCGTGGCCCTTGAGCCAGGTGATCTTGTTCTTGCGGAACAGGAACTCGATGCCTTTCGTCATCTTCTCGACGATGCTTTCCTTGCGCGCCAGCATCTTCGCGATATCGACCTTCACGTTTTCGACGCTGATGCCGTGGTCCGCCAGATGGTGCGATGCGTTCTCGAACTCTTCCGACGAAGCGAGCAGCGCCTTCGACGGAATGCAGCCGACGTTCAGGCAGGTGCCGCCGAGCTTCAGCACGCCGGCCGGGTTCTTCCATTTCTCGATGCAGGCGACGCTCTTGCCGAGTTGCGCGGCGCGGATCGCGGCGATATAGCCGCCGGGACCGGCACCGATCACGACGACGTCAAATTCTTTGGACATGACAATCCTTTGGATGGGAAGGCGCCGCGGCCACGCTGCGTGGCGCGCGACGCTCCGGTACTGACTGCGTACGGTGAACTACGTGCGCATTGCCCGGCTGCCGTTTGAGGCGAGCTCGAGGCAAGCGCAAGGCGCTGTACGGCGCATTACAGATCGAGCAGCAGGCGCGCCGGATCTTCGAGCGCATCCTTCATCGCGACCAGCGACAGCACCGCTTCGCGGCCGTCGATGATGCGGTGGTCGTACGACAGCGCGAGGTAGTTGATCGGGCGGATCACGATCTGGCCGTTCTCGACGACCGGACGCTCCTTGGTGGCGTGCACGCCGAGAATGGCCGACTGCGGCGGGTTGATGATCGGCGTCGACAGCATCGAGCCGAACACGCCGCCGTTCGAGATCGAGAACGTGCCGCCCGTCATTTCCTCGATCGACAGCTTGCCGTCCTTGGCCTTCTGGCCGAATTCGGCGATCTTCTTCTCGATGTCGGCGAGGCTCATCTGATCCGCGTTGCGCAGGATCGGCACCACAAGACCGCGCGGCGAACCGACCGCGATACCGATGTCGAAGTAGCCGTGATACACGATGTCGTTGCCGTCGATCGACGCGTTCACGAGCGGGAATTTCTTCAGCGCATGCACGGCCGCCTTCACGAAGAACGACATGAAGCCGAGCTTCACGCCGTGTTCCTTCTCGAAGCGGTCCTTGTACTTGTTGCGCAGATCCATGACCGGAGCCATGTTCACTTCGTTGAACGTCGTGAGGATCGCGTTCGTTTGCTGCGACTCGAGCAGACGCTCGGCGATACGCGCGCGCAGACGCGACATCGGCACGCGCTGCTCCGGACGGTCCTGCAGCCACTGGTCGGCGCCCGGCGCCTTGACGTCGGGCAGCGACGGACGCGCAGCCTTCGGCGCGGCGGCCGGTGCGGGCGCGGCCTTCGGAGCCGGCGCCGCGGCGCCAGCACCGACGACGTCCTGCTTCGTGATGCGGCCGTCGCGGCCCGTGCCGGCGACGTCGCCTGCCGACAGGTTCTTCTCGGCCATCAGCTTGGTGGCAGCCGGCGACGACGCGGCGTTCGCGTTCGCCGCGGCGGCGGGTGCTGCCGCTTGCGCCGGTGCGGCTTCAGCCTGCGGCGCGGGCTTCACTTCGGCTTCCACCGCAGCGGCGCCTGCCTTGCCTTCCGTGTCGATCTTCGCGATCACTTCGTCGGCGACGACGATGTCGCCATCGTGCTTGATGACCTGCGCGAGCACGCCGGCGGACGGCGCCGGCACTTCGAGCACGACCTTGTCGGTCTCGATTTCGATAAGGATCTCGTCCTGCGTCACTGCTTCGCCCGGCTTTTTCTTCCACTGCAGCATCGTGGCTTCGGACACCGACTCGGAAAGCTGGGGAACCTTGACTTCAACAATAGACATGTGATTTTCCTGGGACTCTATATGAGCGTATTTGACTAACCGCGTGGGTAACCGCGTGTTCTGTGGCTCTGTTCTGGAGACATCGTGCCATCGCAAACAGGAGCGAACCGTGTGCGCACCGCGAGAATGCGCCGCGGGAAAGCGCGCTCGCGCTTTCCCGGTTCGCGTTGCCGTTATTTAACGATCGCTGCGCCCTTCAGACGGCCGAAAGCGCCTTCGACGAGCGCCTTCTGCTGCTCGTAGTGCTTCGCGTAGTAGCCGACGGCCGGCGATGCCGATGCCGGGCGGCCGCTGTACGCGAGCTTCTGGCCTTCCTTCATGCCTTCCTTCAGGTGGTGCTCGATGTAGAACCACGGGCCCTGATTCTGCGGCTCGTCCTGCACCCAGACCACTTCGGTCGCGTTGTCGTACTTCTTCATTTCCGTTTCGAACTGCTTGTGCGCGAACGGATAAAGCTGTTCGACACGGAGGATCGCGACGTCGGTCGCCTTCGCCTCGCGGCGATGCGCGATGAGGTCGAAGTACACGCGGCCCGAGCACGCGAGCACGCGCTTGACCTTCTTCGGATCGATCGAATCGTCGACTTCACCGATGACCGGCTGGAACGAGCCCTTCGCGAGTTCCGACAGATCCGACACGGCTTCCTTGTGACGCAGGAGCGACTTCGGCGTGAAGATGATCAGCGGCTTGCGGAACAGGCGGATCATCTGACGGCGCATCAGGTGGAAAATCTGCGCCGGCGTGGTCGGCTGGACCACTTGCATGTTGTGGTCCGCGCACAGTTGCAGGAAGCGCTCGATACGCGACGACGAGTGCTCCGGACCCTGGCCTTCGTAGCCGTGCGGCAACAGCATCGTCAGGCCCGACACGCGGCCCCACTTCACTTCACCCGACGAGATGAACTGGTCGATCACAACCTGCGCGCCGTTCACGAAGTCGCCGAACTGGCCTTCCCATGCGACGAACGTGTTCGGTTCGGCAGTGGAGTAGCCGTACTCGAAGCCGAGCACCGCTTCTTCGGACAACACGGAATCGATCACCGTGAACTTCGCCTGGCCGTCCGCGACGTTCTGCAGCGGCACGTACGTGCCGTCGTTCCAGCGCTCGCGGTTCTGGTCGTGCAGCACGGCGTGGCGGTGCGTAAACGTACCGCGACCCGAGTCCTGACCCGTCAGACGCACGGCGTAGCCCGATGCGACCAGCGAGGCGAACGCGAGATGCTCGCCCATGCCCCAGTCGAGCGGCGCTTCACCGCGGCCCATTGCGCGACGGTCGTTGATCACGCGCTCGACGAGCGGGTGCAGCTTGAAGCTTTCCGGAATCGTCGTGATGCGCTCGGCAAGGCGCTTCAGTTCCGCGAGCGGCACCGCCGTATCGGCAGCGTCGGTCCACTTGCGGTTCAGGAACGGCACCCAGTCGACTGCATACTTGCTCTTGTAGTTCGAGAGCACCGGGTCGATCGTGTGATGGCCTTCGTCCATCGCCTTGCGGTAGGCCTTGACGAACTCGTCGGCTTGCTCGGCGGTAATGACGCCCTGCTGCACCAGCTTTTCCGCGTACAGCGCGCGCGTGCCGGCATGCTTCGCAATCGTCTTGTACATCAGCGGCTGGGTGACCGCCGGCGTGTCCTGCTCGTTGTGGCCGAGCTTGCGGAAGCAGATGATGTCGACGACGACATCCTTGTGGAACTGCATCCGGTAGTCGATCGCCAGTTGCGTGGCGAGCACGACCGCTTCCGGATCGTCGCCGTTCACGTGCAGCACCGGCGCTTCGATCATCTTGACCACGTCCGTGCAATAGAGCGTGGAGCGCGAGTCGCGCGGGTCCGACGTCGTAAAGCCGATCTGGTTATTGATGACGATATGCAGCGTGCCGTGCGTGCCGTAACCGCGCGTCTGCGCAAGGTTCAGCGTTTCCATCACGACGCCCTGGCCCGCGAAGGCCGCATCGCCGTGGATCTGCACCGGCAGCACCTGCAGGCCCATGTCGTCGCCGCGGCGGTCCATACGGGCCTTCGCCGAACCTTCGACCACCGGGTTGACGATTTCGAGGTGCGACGGGTTGAACGCAAGCGACAGGTGAACCGGACCGCCTTCGGTCGAGACATCCGACGAGAAGCCCTTGTGGTACTTCACGTCGCCGGCCGGCAGGTCGTCGACGTGCTTGCCTTCGAATTCGGCGAAGAGATCAGCCGGCATCTTGCCAAGCGTGTTGACGAGCACGTTCAGACGGCCGCGGTGGGCCATGCCGATCACGATTTCCTGCACGCCCTTTGCGCCGCCGTGGCGCACGACTTCATCCATCGATGCGATGAAGCTTTCGCCGCCTTCGAGCGAGAAGCGCTTCTGGCCGACGTACTTGGTGTGCAGGAAGCGCTCGAGACCTTCGGCTGCGGTCAGGCGGTTCAGGATGTGCTTTTTCTTCTCATTCGAGAAGTTCGGCGTCGAGCGGATCGATTCGAGCCGCTCCTTCCACCAGCGTTTCTGCTCGGGATCGCTGATGTACATGTACTCGGCGCCGATCGTGCCGCAGTACGTGTCGCGCAGGTTCTTCACGATGTCGCGCAGCGACGCCTGCTCGAAGCCGAAGTACAGCGCGTTCGCGTTGAACACCTGGTCCATGTCGGCTTCGGTGAAGTCGTAGAACGCAGGTTCGAGTTCGGGGATCGAGGGACGCTCGCGGCGCTTCAGCGGATCGAGGTTGGCCCATTGCGAGCCCAGGAAGCGGTATGCGTCGATGAGGGACTGGACGAAAACCTGTTTGCGGGCGGTGGACTCTTCTGCCCCGCCTGCTACGCGCGGCAAAAAGGCATTGGCTTTCGCGCGCTGGGCAAACGATTCGACGATCGGGCCGTGGGCCACGTCGTTGGCACTGGTGCCATCCGATGCAGGGGTGTTCTGCAATGCGTCGAAATAGCTGCGCCAGTTCTCGGGCACTGACGCCGGATTGTCGAGATACGCTTCGTACAGTTCTTCTACGTACGGAGCATTGCCGCCGAACAGATACGAGTTCAGCTGGAATTGCTTCATCATGTTTACGCTCACCTTTCGTCGAGTTTCTCGAGAAATAGCGGGTTGTTGAACCTTCCGCGACACGGCCTGACCGTTTAGCGGATTGCGCGAATCAAGTCTTGCTTGGAAGGACCTAAAACTTGCATCCGCGGAGAATAGCACATAACCATCCCGAATGCCGGGTTCAAAAGGCCTCGAAGGCCCGTTGGAAAAGGGCTCGCGGGTGCTGGCGCGGTATCTGCGCGTTAACTACGGAGGTTGCTGGAGCAAGCACTGCAATACAACACCGATGCCGCTTCAAATCACACAGAACTCTTTGTGCAAAATCGCAACGATCGCGCCCGCTTCCGTTGATATATCAGGCCGCGAAAACTAAAAAAAACCGCCCTAAGAATCAGGGCGGTTTTTTTATACGGCAACCGCATTGCCGCCTGACGACGGCGCGGCAGCGCGTTCGCCTTGCGGCAGAGAGGGGCGATCAGGTCAGTCGACCGCCGCTTCGCGGCTCGCCCGACGGCGCTCGTGCTCCTTCAGATGGCGCTTGCGCAGGCGGATCGAAACCGGCGTCACTTCGACGAGTTCGTCGTCGTCGATGAATTCGACCGCGTATTCGAGCGACATCTGGATCGGCGGCACGAGGCGCACGGCTTCGTCGGTGCCCGACGCGCGGACGTTCGTCAACTGCTTGCCCTTGATCGGGTTCACGACGAGATCGTTATCGCGGCTGTGGATGCCGATGATCATGCCTTCGTACAGCGGGTCGCCCGGCTTCACGAACATGCGGCCGCGGTCCTGCAGCTTCCACAGCGCGTAGGCGACGGCCGCGCCGTCGTCCTGCGAGATCAGCACGCCATTGCGGCGTTCGCCGACCGACCCTTCCTTGATCGGGCCGTATTCGTCGAACACGTGGCTCATGAGGCCCGTGCCGCGCGTGAGCGTCAGAAACTCGCTCTGGAAGCCGATCAGGCCACGCGCCGGAATACGGTACTCGAGACGCGTGCGGCCGCGCGCGTCCGACGCCATGTCGAGCATTTCACCCTTGCGGCGGCCGAGTTCTTCCATGACGCCGCCCTGGTGGCCGTCTTCGACGTCGACCGTCAGCAGTTCGTACGGCTCATGCTTCACGCCGTCGATTTCTTGCAGCACGACGCGCGGGCGCGACACCGCGAGCTCGAACCCTTCGCGACGCATGTTTTCGATCAGGATAGTGAGGTGCAATTCGCCGCGGCCCGACACTTCGAAGACCGTTTCGTCGCCGGTATCGCGCACGCGCAGCGCAACGTTGTGGTTCAGTTCCTTCGTGAGGCGGTCGCGAATCTGGCGGCTCGTGACGAACTTGCCTTCCTTGCCCGCGAGCGGCGACGAGTTCACGAGGAAGTTCATCGTCAGCGTCGGCTCGTCGACGGTGATCATCGGCAGCGCCTCGGGCTTGTCCTGCGCGCAGATGGTCGCGCCGATGCCGATGTCTTCGATGCCGTTGATCAGCACGATGTCGCCGGCTTGCGCCTCTTCGACCTGCACGCGCTCGAGGCCCGAGAACGACAGCACCTGGTTGATCTTGCGGTTCATCACCTCGCCTTCCGGCCCGAAGCGCAGCGCAACCGGCTGGCCCGGCTTGATGCGGCCGCGGTTGATACGGCCGACACCGATCCGGCCGACATACGTCGAGTAATCGAGCGACGTGATCTGCAGTTGCAGCGGACCGTCGGGATCCGCGGGGCGCACAGGCACGTGCTCGAGAATCGCCTCGAACAGCGGACGCATGTCGCCGTCGCGCACGCTCGGATCGAGCCCCGCATAGCCGTTCAGGCCCGATGCGTACACCACCGGGAAATCGAGCTGTTCTTCGGTCGCGCCCAGCTTGTCGAACAGATCGAACGTCTGGTTGATCACCCAGTCGATGCGCGCGCCGGGCCGGTCGACCTTGTTCACCACGACGATCGGCTTCAGGCCGAGCGCGAGCGCCTTCTTCGTGACGAAACGCGTTTGCGGCATCGGACCTTCGACGGCGTCGACGAGCAACAGCACGGAATCGACCATCGACAGCACACGCTCCACTTCGCCGCCGAAGTCGGCGTGACCCGGGGTGTCGACGATGTTGATGTGCGTGCCCTCGTATTCGACCGCGCAGTTCTTCGCGAGAATGGTGATGCCGCGCTCTTTTTCGATGTCATTCGAATCCATCACGCGTTCCGCGATCTGCTGGTTTTCGCGGAAGGTGCCGGACTGGCGGAGCAACTGGTCGACGAGCGTGGTTTTGCCGTGGTCGACGTGGGCGATGATGGCGATATTGCGAAGAGCGCGGGACATAGGGACCTGAGGACGATTGAAGTGCCCGGCGGCGAGTGCTGAAGACGGCTTCGGCACATTCAGAACGCAAAGTGGGCGCACTTCCGGGAACCGCATATTCTAGCACGGACCTATGACGCATTTCGCGTCATCCCTCTCGTATTCCCCAATGGTCACCGTGCGAACCGGCCACCGAAGCGGGCTCCGAAGCGCTCCCGCAAGGCCGCGACGTCACGACGCGGTATGTCTACCAGCCGTTCGCCTCAACAACAAAACACCCTTACCTGATCTGCAAGAACGCTTGCCATGTCAATTAAGCGTTCTTATAATCATGCCTAGTCAACCATTGCTGTCGCATAAAAACATGACGGACCCATCTTCCGCGCCGCCGCCCGAAATCCGCGCCTACGAGCTTGCCGAAAGCGTCGGTTATCTGATTTCCCGCGTGAAATCGACGATGTCGAACATGGTCACGCAAAAGGCGATGGCCGAGCTCGGTATCACCAGCACGCAGGCCAGCATCCTGTTCATGGTCGCGAGCGGCAAGTGCCTGCTTGCCGCGGAGCTCGCCCGCGAGTACGGCATCGATGCGAGCGCGGTCACGCGCCTGATCGATCGCCTCGAAAAACGCGGGCTGCTCACCCGCGTGCGCAGCAGCGAGGACCGGCGCGTGGTGCGCCTTGCGCTGACCGCGGAAGGCTGCGCGATCGCCGCGAAGCTGCCGGCGATTTTCACGAGCGTGCTGGACAGGCTGCTGTCCGGTTTCACCCCCGAGGAAGTCGGCTTCCTCAAGAGCATGCTCAGGCGCGTGCTCGCCAATAACGTCGATTCAAGCGGCATAACCCGTGACACGGCAAGCAATTAAGGGGCCAAGTCACCGCAAAGTAGTTGCAGTGTCCATTACCAATATTTATTACAATTTAGGGACGGATTCATGAAGTCGCACCTTTCGTTCGCGCCCGGCCGGCCGTGCCGGGCTGCTGCCGTTTCCGTCGCGTCGGTCGCGCTGACGGCAACGGCCCTCGCCCTGTCGGGGTGCGCGAACTACATCGGCATCAGTAGCGACAAGCAGATTGCCGCGCCCGCGCAATACGAGACCACACAAAGCATGCCGGACGAAAGCGGCGCGTGGCCGTCGCTCGACTGGGCGAATCAGTTCGGCGACCCGCAATTGCCGAAGCTGATCGACGAGGCGCTTGCCGGCAGTCCGTCGATCGCGCAGGCGCAAGCGCGCCTCGAGAAGGCGCAGTCGTATATCGAAAGCTCGCGCTCGGCGCTGTTCCCGCAAGTCACGGGCAGCTACACGTGGACGCGCGAGCGTTACTCGCCGAACGGCCTGTTCGTTCCGCCGATCGGCGGCAAGTGGGACAGCGAAAACAGCGTGCTGGCGAGCGCGACATGGGAGCTCGACCTGTGGGGCAAGAATCGCGCGAAGCTGCAGGCCGCGGTATCGCAGGAAAAAGCCGCGCAAGCCGAGATGCAACAGGTGCGCGTCACGCTCGCGGCATCGGTTGCGAGCACGTATAACCGGCTCGCGCAGTTGTATGCGCTACGCGATATCGCCCAGCGCGAGATCCAGAACCGTCAGACGGTTGGGTCGATCACGAACGACCGCATCGGCGCGGGGCTCGACACGAACGTCGAGCGGCAGACCGCGAACGGCAATATCGCGACGAGCCAGTCGTCGCTGACCGATCTCGACGGGCAGATCACGGTCGTGCGTTATCAGCTGGGCGCGCTGCTCGGCAAGGGACCGGACCGCGGTCTGCAGATCGCGCAGCCGGTGCTGAACGCCGGCGACGCGGTCGCGCTGCCCGGCAACCTGCCGGCCGATCTCGTCTCGCGCCGCGCCGATCTCGTCGCGGCGCGCTGGCAGGTCGAAGCGGCAATGCAAGGCGTAAAGGAAGCCAAGGCGGAGTTCTTCCCCGACGTGAACCTCGCGGCAAGTTTCGGTTTCGATGCGTTCGGCTGGAGCGACCTCTTTCTGTGGGCGAGCCGTCAGGTAATGGCCGGACCGGCGATTCATCTGCCGATCTTCGATGCGGGCGCGCTGCGTGCCCAGTTGAAGGGCCGCTACGCGGACTTCGACCTCGACGTCGCGAACTACAACCAGACGCTCGTCAACGCCTTGAACGACGTCGCGACGCAGATCACGTCGATCCGTTCGATCGACAAGCAGGAAGGCGACGCGCAGCGCGCGCTCGATGCGTCGACGAAGGCGTATCAGCTCGCGGTCATCCGCTATCGCGCGGGGCTGTCGCCGCAATTGCAGGTGCTCAACGCCGACGACAACCGCCTTGCGGCCGAGCAGACCGTGACGAACCTGAAGATGCGCCGCCGCGATCTGCAGATCGGCCTCGTCAAGGCGCTCGGCGGCGGCTTCGACGCGACGGCCGTCGGTCTCGCGGCGGCGCCGGCCGCGCCGGCCGCGGTGAGCGACGCAACCGGGGCGCAAGCGCGCACCGACAGCGCGGCGACCCGCGCCGCTTCGGCTCAGACGGTGAACTGAGCCGTGAATCGAGCAGCAAACCGAGCAGCAAACTGAGCGGTCCGCCCGCACGGCGTGGCCCACACGGACGCCCGATTGCGACGCGCGAGGACCACCGGCTGAGTCTCGCGCACCACACGCGACACGCAAGCAGCATATAAGAGACACGGAAGAATACGGAGCACATCATGAGCACGCCTCAACAACACCCTGCGCCGAATGCGCGACCTTCGAACAACAACGGCAAGCGCAAACGGATGATGACGGTGCTCGTCATCATCATCCTGCTCGCCGCGATCGGCTACGGCGCGTACTACTTCCTCGTCGCGCGCTTTCATGAGACGACCGACGATGCCTATGTGAACGGCAACGTCGTGCAGATCACGCCGCAGGTGACCGGCACCGTTGTCGCGGTCAATGCCGACGATACGCAGACCGTCAAGGTCGGCGATCCGGTCGTCGTGCTCGATCCGGCTGACGCACGCGTCGCGCTGCAGCAGGCCGAGGCGAATCTCGCGCAGGTGGTGCGCCAGGTGCGCGGCCTCTACGTCGACGACAACCAGTATCAGGCGCAAGTGGCCGTCCGGCAGTCGGACCTGTCGCGCGCGCAGGACGATCTGCGCCGCCGCATGACGGTCGCGCAGACGGGCGCGGTCTCGGCCGAAGAGATCGCGCATGCGCGCGACGCGGTGCGCGGCGCACAGGCCGCGCTCGACGCCGCCGAGCAGCAGCTCGCGGCCAATCGCGCGCTGACCTCGAACACGACGATCACCGACCACCCGAACGTGATGGCCGCCGCCGCGAAAGTACGCGACGCGTATCTGAACAACGCGCGCAATACGCTGCCCGCGCCCGTCACCGGCTATGTCGCGAAGCGCTCGGTGCAGGTCGGCCAGCGCGTGTCGCCGGGCACGCCGCTGATGGCGGTCGTGCCGCTCAACGGCGTGTGGGTCGATGCGAACTTCAAGGAAGGACAACTGCGGCACATGCGCATCGGCCAGCCGGTCGAGCTGACCGCGGACATCTACGGTTCGTCGGTCGTCTACCGCGGCAAGGTAGTGGGCTTCTCCGCCGGTACCGGCGCGGCATTCTCGCTGCTGCCCGCGCAGAACGCGACCGGCAACTGGATCAAGGTCGTCCAGCGTCTGCCCGTACGCATCGAACTCGATCCGCAGGCGCTCGAACAGCATCCGCTGCGCATCGGTCTCTCGATGCAGGTCGACGTCGACATCAGGAACGAAAACGGCGGCCAGCTCGGCAACGCGCAGAACACGGTCTATCAGACCAAGGTGTTCGACAAGTACGGCGACGAAGCCGACGCGGAAATCGCGCGCATCATCGCCGCCAACGCGGGACGCGGCGGCAGTGCGGCGCAGAGCACCGCGGCCTCCGCGCCGCACGGTACGAGCAAACGCGCGGCGGCCGCCCAGCTCATGTAAGCCGCGTCGTTTCGTTTGAACGAACAACCCCGGTCAAGATAAAACAAAGGCTTCCTGCTCAATGGCTCAGGCTCAAGCGCCGATCATTCATCCGCCGCTCGAAGGCGCGCAACTCGTGATCGGTACGATCGCGGTGTCGCTCGCGGTGTTCATGAACGTTCTGGACACGTCGATCGCTAACGTGTCGATCCCATCGATTTCGGGCGACCTCGGCGTGTCGTCCGACCAGGGCACGTGGGTCATCACGTCATTCGCGGTCGCCAACGCGATCTCGGTGCCGCTGACCGGCTGGCTCACCGAGCGCATCGGCCAGGTACGCCTGTTTATGGCGTCGATCGTGCTGTTCGTGATCTCGTCGTGGATGTGCGGCCTTGCGCCGACGCTGCCGTTCCTGCTCGCGTCGCGCGTGTTCCAGGGCGCGGTCGCGGGACCGATGATTCCGCTGTCGCAAACGCTGCTGCTTGCCAGCTATCCGCGCGCAAAGGCGCCGATGGCGCTTTCGATGTGGGCGATGACAACGCTGATCGCGCCGGTCGCCGGACCGATTCTCGGCGGCTGGATTTCGGACAACATCTCGTGGCCGTGGATCTTCTACGTGAACATTCCGGTCGGCATGATCGCCGCGGCGGCCACATGGGCGATCTTTCGCGATCGCGATTCGGCGATCAGGAAGGCGCCGATCGATACGGTCGGCCTTGCCCTGCTGATTACCTGGGTCGGTTCGCTGCAGGTCATGCTCGACAAGGGCAAGGACCTCGACTGGTTCTCGTCGACCACGATTGTCGTGCTCGCGTTGACCGCGATTATCGCGTTCGCGTTTTTCGTCGTCTGGGAGCTGACGGCCGACCACCCGGTGGTGGATTTATCGCTATTCAAGCTGCGCAATTTCACGGGCGGCACCGTCGCGCTATCGATCGGCTACGGGCTCTACTTCGGCAATCTCGTGCTGCTGCCGCTGTGGCTGCAAACCGATCTCGGCTATACGGCCACCGACGCGGGCATCATCATGGCGCCGGTCGGGCTGTTCGCGATCCTGCTGTCGCCGCTGACGGGCAAGGTGTTGCCGCGCACCGATCCGCGTTATATCGCGACTGCGTCGTTCCTCGTTTTCGCGCTGTGTTTCTGGATGCGCTCGCGCTATACGACCGGCGTCGATACGTTTGCGCTGACGGTGCCGACGCTGATCCAGGGCGTTGCGATGGCGGGTTTCTTCATTCCGCTCGTGTCGATCACGCTGTCCGGCTTGCCCGGCAACCGCATTCCGGCGGCGTCGGGCCTGTCGAACTTCGTGCGGATCATGTGCGGCGGCATCGGCACCTCGATCTTCCAGACCGCGTGGGACCATCGATCGATTCTGCATCACACGCGGCTCGTCGCGCAGGCCAATCCCTATAACCCGACCTTCGACGCGTCGATCGAGCAGATGAACCGGCTCGGTCTGAGCCACGATCAGGCGTACGGGCTCTTCAATTCGATGGCGACGCAACAGGCTGCGCAACTGGGCGTCAACGACCTGTTCTACGTCTCGGCCGGCATCTTTATCGCGCTTATCGCGCTTATCTGGATCACGAAGCCCGAGCGCGCGGGCGGCGATGCGGGCGCGGCAGCTTCGGCCGCGCACTAGAATTGACTGGGAGCGGCTGTGGCGCGTAGGGACACGAATCGCTGCATCGCGCGGCGAATTTGCGTCATTGATAAAGTGACTTGATGGGGTCGAGGCGGTAGATTCGCGTCATCGTTGCATCATCGTCGCGACGAGCGCCGCCACCTCCCCGATCAGCTTTGCAGGTCACTCGACATGAATAGACACTGGACGAATATCCTCGCCGCGGCAAGCGCCACGCTCGCGCTCGTCGCGCTTGCTCCCGTTGCCGCGCAAGCACAGACGCAGCCTCAGTCACAACAGGCGCAACAGCCACAAACGGACGTTCTCAAGCCGATCAAGGTCACGAAGCCGGAAATCAACGGCGCGATCTTCCAGCGCAAGGACGCCGTCCATGAGAACAAGGACGGCAACGCAACGACCGACGTCGTCACGTTCACGTCGAACGACAACGGATATCAAACGGGGCTTTATAAATCCGGGCCGCTGCACGAGGTGATCTCGAAGGCGCCGGGTTATCCGTATAACGAGTTTCTTTACTTCATTTCGGGCGGCGCGACGTTCACATCGGCGGACGGCTCGGTCGTCGCCGTTCATGCCGGCGAAGCCGTGAGTCTGCCGAAGGGCTGGATCGGCACGTTCGATACGAAGGGCTATACGAAGCTCTACGTCACGTATAACCCGGACGACATCAAGAAGTAACCGCCGCTGTGACGATGAGCCGTTCGGGCGCGAGCACGCCGTCGCCGGCCTTGGCGACGCCGAGCAGACGCCCTCCCGTGGCCGCATGGACACGCACGCGCGGCGCATCGCAGTTTATCGACAGATCTGCAAGACGCAGCCGCTGTCCGTGCAGGAAGCGACGTGTCGCTTCGTCGTCGAGGTGGACTGCGGGAAAAGTCGATAGCAGCGCATCGACGGGTTGCAGCCACCGGTCGAGTTCGGCTTGCGCGGCATCCGACAGCGCATCGAGCGTCACGGCATGCTCGAGCGTCAGTGCGCCGACGCCGGTACGTCTCAGCGCGATCAGATGCGCGCCGCACCCCAGCGCCTCGCCGATATCCTCGGCAAGCGTGCGCACATAGGTGCCCTTGCTGCAGGTCACACGAAACGTCACATCGGGCAGCGCGCAGGCAATCGGTTCGAGCGCGTGAATCGTCACGCAACGCCCTTCCCGTTCGACCGTCTGCCCGGCGCGCGCATATTCGTAGAGTGGCTTGCCGTCGCGCTTGAGCGCCGAATACATCGGCGGAATCTGCACGATCTCACCGCGAAACCGCTCGAGCACCACCGCGATGCCTTCCTCGCGGCAAAGCACGTCGCGCGTCTGCAGCACTTCGCCTTCGGCATCGCCCGTGGTTGTCGTGATGCCGAGGCGCATCGTCGCTTCGTAGGTCTTGTCCGCGTCGAGCAGATCCTGCGAGAACTTCGTCGCCTCGCCGAAACACAGCGGCAGCAGGCCCGAGGCGAGCGGGTCGAGCGTGCCCGTATGGCCGGCCTTTTTCGCCTGATAAAGGCGCTTCGCGCGGATCAGCGCGTCGTTGCTCGACAGCCCCACCGGTTTGTCGAGCAGCAGCACGCCGTCGAGCGCGCGGCGCGGTACGCGCGCGCGCGGCTGCGGCGCGGTCGGAGAAGCATTCGTCATATCGGCCAGCGCGTGCAGGGGTCAGTCTTGCGAGTCTTCTTTCGCGCGATTCGCGTTCGCTTCGTCGATGAGGCGCGACATCTCGACTGCGCGCTCGATCGTCTTGTCGTAGTGGAAATGCAGCGTCGGCACCGTGTGAATATGCAGGCGCTTGAAGAGCTGGTTATGCAGATGGCCGGCCGCGTGATTGAGCGCGACCTGCGTTTGTCCGGCGTCGCCGGTCAGCGTCGTGAAATAGACCTTCGCGTGCGCATAGTCGGGCGTCAGTTCGACGCTCTGGATCGTGACGATTCCGATCCGCGGGTCTTTGACCTCGCGCAGCAGTTCGGACAGATCGCGTTGAATCTGATCAGCGATCTGTACGTTGCGATTAGGGGAAGTGCGTTTTTTCGGCATGTTCAGTCAGGCATAAAAACAAAGGGCGGAGCGGCTTTGCGCCCGCTCCGCCCCGTTAGCGCGGCGCTCCGGTTACAGCGTACGCGCGACTTCGGTGACCTCGAAGACTTCGAACTGGTCGCCTTCGACGATATCGTTGAAGTTCTTCACCGACATACCGCACTCGAAGCCCTGGCGCACTTCGCGGACGTCGTCCTTGAAGCGCTTGAGCGAATCGAGCTCGCCGGTGTGGATGACGACGTTGTTGCGCAGCACGCGCACCGACGACGTCCGCTTGACGATGCCATCCGTGACCATACAACCGGCCACCGAACCGACCTTCGGCACCTTGAACACCTGGCGCACCTCGACCATGCCGGTGATGACTTCGCGCTTCTCCGGCGCGAGCATGCCCGACATTGCCGCTTTGACCTCATCCACTGCGTCGTAGATGATGTTGTAGTAACGGATGTCGACGCCGTTCGTCTCCGCAAGCTTGCGCGCCTGCGCATCGGCCCGCGTATTGAAGCCGACGATAACCGCCTTCGACGCCGTCGCCAGATTGACGTCCGACTCGCTGATGCCGCCGACCGCGCTGTGCACGATCTGCACGCGAACTTCGTCCGTCGACAACTTGAGCAGCGCCTGCACGAGGGCTTCCTGCGAACCCTGCACGTCGGCCTTGACGATGAGCGGCAGGTTTTGCACTTCGCCTTCGCCCATCTGTTCGAGCATGTTCTCGAGCTTCGCGGCCTGCTGCTTCGCGAGCTTGACGTCGCGGAACTTGCCCTGACGGAACAGCGCGATTTCACGCGCCTTGCGGTCGTCCGGCATCACGATCACTTCTTCGCCGGCCGCCGGCACTTCCGACAGACCTTGAATTTCCACCGGGATCGACGGACCCGCCGACTTCGTCGCCTTGCCCGTTTCGTCGAGCATCGCGCGCACGCGGCCGTAGGCGCTTCCCGCGAGCACGACGTCGCCGCGATTGAGCGTACCGGACTGCACGAGAATCGTCGCAACCGGGCCCTTGCCCTTGTCGAGCTTCGCTTCGATCACGAGACCCTTGGCCGGCGACTCGACCGGCGCCTTCAGCTCGAGCACTTCAGCCTGCAGCAGGACGTTTTCGAGCAGGTCGTCGATACCCGCGCCCGTTTTCGCCGACACCGGCACGAACGGCGAATCGCCGCCGTATTCTTCCGGCACGACACCTTCCGCGACGAGTTCCTGCTTCACGCGCTCGGGGTTGGCTTCCGGCTTGTCGATCTTGTTGATCGCGACGACGAGCGGCACGCCGCCCGCCTTCGCGTGCGAGATCGCTTCCTTGGTCTGCGGCATCACGCCGTCATCGGCGGCGACCACCAGAATGACGATGTCGGTCGCCTTCGCGCCGCGCGCACGCATGGCCGTGAACGCTTCGTGACCCGGCGTATCGAGGAACGTGATGACGCCGCGCGGCGTTTCGACGTGATACGCGCCGATATGCTGCGTAATGCCGCCCGCTTCGCCGGCCGCCACTTTCGCGCGCCGGATGTAGTCGAGCAGCGAGGTCTTGCCGTGGTCGACGTGGCCCATCACCGTGACGACCGGCGGGCGCGGCAGTGCTTCCGCATCCGACACTTCGCCTTCGACCAGCATCGCTTCCGGATCGTCGAGCTTCGCAGCCACCGCGTGGTGACCGAGTTCCTCGACGACGATCATCGCGGTTTCCTGATCGAGCATCTGGTTGATCGTGACCATCTGGCCGAGCTTCATCATCACCTTGATGACTTCCGAAGCCTTCACCGACATCTTGTGTGCGAGGTCGGCCACCGTGATGGTTTCCGGCACATGCACTTCGCGCACGATCGGTTCGGTCGGCGCCTGGAAGGTCGTGTTCGAGTCCTGATGTTTGCCGCGTCCCTTCGGACCGCCGCGCCAGCCGCGGTCGACGCCGCCGCTCGTATCGCCGCGCGTCTTGATGCCGCGGCGCTTGGCCGCGTCGTCCTGCCAGCCGCCGGGTTTGCCGCCGCCGGGGCCGCGCTTCTTGTCGCCGGCAGGCGCCGTCGACGGCGCGGTGGTCGATGCCGGCGCTGCCGCCACAGCAGGCTTCTTCGCCGCCGGACGCGCCGTCGTCTCGCCGGCCGGCCGTGCCGGCTTGTGCAGCGTGCCCTTCGCCTCAACAGCCTTCGGCTGCTCGGCGGGCTTCTGCGGCGCGGGTTCCGGCGCTTTCGCCTGGGCCGCCTTGCGCGGCGTGTTCATCATTTCGCGAATCGCACGCGCTTCGGCTTCGGCTGCGGCGCGACGCTTCGCAATCTCTTCCTGCTCGGCGCGCGCCTTCTCGGATGCGGCGCGTGCAGCGTCCTCGGCCTTCTTCGCCGCTTCGCGCTGCGCCGCGCGTTCCGCTGCCGCACGCTCGTCGTCCTGTTCGGCTGCGCGCTCGGCTTCCGCCTGCTCACGCGCAGCGGCCTCGGCCATCGCCGCGGCACGCTTCTTCGCCGTTTCCTCTTCCGCGCGCTGGCGCTCCGCCTCGGCGGCCTGCTCGCGCGCCTGACGCTCGGCCTCTTCGCGCTCGAGCCGCTCCTGGCGCTCCTTCAGCTCCTGAGCCTGCTTCTCGAGCCGTTCAGCCTGCTGGCGCGCTTCTTCCTCGCGGCGCTGCAGGTCGAGGTCTTCAGCCTCGGCGGCAGCTGCTGCATGAGCCGCGGCCTGATCGTTCTGCTCGGCCGTTTCGTCGCGGCGCACGAACGTGCGCTTCTTGCGCACTTCGACCTGAATGGTACGAGCCTTACCCGTCGCGTCGGACTGCTTGATTTCCGACGTGTGCCGTCGCGTGAGCGTGATCTTGCGCTTGTCGGCGTCCTGCGAGCCGTGCGACTTGCGCAAGTGGTCGAGCAGACGCGCCTTGTCGGTTTCCGACAAGGCATCGTCCTCACTCGCTTTCTGGACGCCCGCCGCCTGCAGCTGCTCGAGCAGCACGCCTGCAGGCATTTTCAGTTCCGCGGCAAATTGGGCTACGTTGTTACTCGCCATTCATTCCTCTTAGTGCAAGGACCGATTCCTTGCGGTTAGCATCGGGTCGTGCGGCCTGGTGGCTTCAGATGGGGCTTGAAATGCAATTCAACAATTGCGATTTCAACCATGCCTCATCGAAGCCGGCCGCGGTCAGGTCAGTGGTTCATGGTCATGTCACTCTGTCACTGAAACCAGTGTTCACGGGCCTTCATGATCAACGCCTTGGCGGCGTCCTCTTCCATGCCGGTCATCTCGACCAGCTCGTCTACTGCCAGTTCTGCCAGATCGTCGCGCGTCTGCACCTGATGTTCGGCGAGCTTTGCGAGCAGATCGGCGTCCATACCATCGAGGCTCTTCAGGTCGAGCGCAACGCCCTCGACCTTCTCCTCGTTCGCGATCGCCATCGTCAGCAATGCGTCGCGGGCGCGGTTACGCAGTTCGTGAACCGTGTCTTCGTCGAAGGCCTCGATTTCGAGCATCTCGTTGAGCGGCACATACGCGATCTCTTCGAGGCTCGTGAAGCCTTCGTCGATCAGGATGTCGGCGACTTCCTCGTCGACATCGAGACGCGCCATGAACAGGTCACGCAAGACGCCGCGTTCCTGATTCTGCTTCTGGGCAGACTCGTCCGGCGTCATGATGTTGATCTGCCAGCCGGTCAATTCGCTGGCGAGACGCACGTTCTGGCCGCTGCGGCCGATAGCGACCGCCAGCTCGTTTTCGTCGACGACGACGTCCATCGAATGCTTTTCTTCGTCGACGACGATGGACTGAACGGCTGCCGGCGCGAGCGCGCCGATCACAAACTGGGCGGGATCCTCCGACCATAGCACGATGTCGACGTTTTCGCCACCGAGCTCATTGCGCACCGCCTGCACGCGCGAGCCGCGTATGCCGACGCAGGTGCCGATCGGATCGATGCGTTTGTCATAGGCGATCACGCCGATCTTCGCGCGTACGCCCGGGTCGCGAGCGGCTGCCTTGATCTCGAGCAGCCCCTGTTCGATTTCGGGCACTTCCATTTCGAACAGCTTCATCAGGAACTCGGGCGCGGTGCGCGACAGCTCGATCTGCGGTCCGCGCGCCGTGCGGTCGACTTTCGCGATATACGCACGCACCCGGTCGCCGACGCGCAGGTTTTCCTTCGGGATCAGCTGATCACGGCGCAAGAGCGCTTCGACACGGCCCGATTCGACGATGAAATTGCCCTTGTCGAGACGCTTGACCGTACCGGTCATAATGCTTTCGCCGCGCTCGAGGAAGTCGTTCAGGATCTGCTCACGCTCCGCATCGCGAACCTTCTGCAGAATCACCTGTTTCGCGGCCTGCGCGCCGATACGGCCGAATTCGATCGACGGCACGGGCTCTTCCAGAAAGTCGTCGATCTGTGCATCGGGTTTCTGCTCGCGCGCCTCGAACAGCAGGATTTCCTGGTCCGGCTCCTGCAGTCCCGCCTCGTCCGGCACCACGCGCCAGCGGCGGAACGTTTCGTGCTCGCCGCTTTCACGGTCGATATGAACGCGAATGTCCGCGTCCTCGTCGAAGAGTTTCTTGGATGCCGAAGCGAGTGCCGCTTCGAGTGCGGCAAATACGACGTCCTTGTCGACGTTCTTCTCGCGTGCCAGCGCATCCACCAGCATCAACACTTCGCGACTCATTGTTTGCGGCTCCTAAAGTCAACTTTCGGAACGAGGCGTGCCTTATCGATATCCGCAAGCGTGAAATCCAGCATCGCGGCGCCTTCCTTCCCTTCAAATTCAAGACCGATCGTTTCGCCCTGCGGAGCATGCAGAATGCCCCGGTACGATTTACGTCCGTCCAATGGCTTTTTCAACGTGATCACCGCCTCGCTGCCCGCGAAGCGTTCGAAATCCGCCAGTTTCTTGAGCGGCCGGTCGAGACCCGGCGACGATACTTCAAGCCGCTCGTAGTCGATGTTCTCGACCGTCAGGACGTGCTGCAGCTGACGCGTGACCTTTTCGCAATCTTCGATCGCGATGCCGGCAGCCTGGTCGATAAACACGGTCAGCATGCCGCGCCCGGTGCGCTCGAGATCGACGAGTTCGTAGCCAAGGCCCACGACCGTCGTTTCAATCAGTTCCGTCAGTTGCACAAGTGCCCTCTAGATGTTCGCGCGGCGCGCCTGCCGGGTTGCCACGGGGGTTGCCACGAAGCTGCTGTCGAACACCACCACAGGAACACCGCCACAGCGGGCCGCGCCAGGCTGGCGCGCGTTGTTGCGCCTCATTGCACGTGTTATTGCACGTCGTTTTGCACGTTACAGCGCGCTATTGCCTTCGTGCCGTTTCGCGCTGTTTCGTGTGTATCTGGCCCACGTGACGAACCACCGTTGAACGCATTGATTTGCGAACTTGCGCGGCAAAAAAAAATGGGCGAAACGCCCATCATCTTATTGCCGGTGGTCGCACCCGAGCCGTACGCGGAAACCAGACTCCCAACCGCACGCCCAGCGACTTCGTGATTGTAGCCATTTTTCAGGACAAACGCAAACCACGGACGGCCGCAAAAGCGCATCCGCGCTTGTTCTGACGGCAATCGACCCGATCGTCGCCGGCTGGAAAAGGAGCGCGAGGGACGGCCGGCAAAGCTTTCAGCCAGGCGGCCAGCCAAGGCGATCCGACGCTGAAGAGACGCCGGATCGGTGCATCTTGCCGCCCAATGCGGGGTGTGCGGCGGTTGCTTATGGTCGCGCGCGCTTGGCCGGCGCATGAACCGGCCCCAGCCACGGATTAGCGGCCACGCGTGCGGCCTCGCGGCGTACGATTACCATTCGGGTTCGGATTGCCGCCCCCGCCTCCACCGCCGCCGCCACCGCCACCGCGATTCGCATTGGCGTTGCCGCGACGGTTCAGATTACCCGCCATGGCCCGGTTGCCACCACCGCCGCCGCCACGATTGCCGCCGCCCGGCGCGCCCCCCGGTGCGCCCGGTGCACGATTGCCGCCACCCGTCGGGGCGCGGTTGCCGTCGACATCGCGTCCGCCTCGGCCGCCGCGCTTGTTATCCGGACGGCCATCGGTGCGATTGCCGTTGCGGTTGCCGAAATTGCCGCCCAGACCGGCGTTCAGCGCGTTGAACGCGCCACCGCCCGACTGGCCGCGCCGACCGCCGCCGCCGCCAACACCACCGCCGCCGCCGCGCTGCTGATCGAAACGCCCATGCGACATCAGCACGGGCTCGCGATTGATGAAGCCCATCGACGTTTGCATCGGATCGGGTTGACGCCGCTCCTGCTCGGCATGACGGCCGCCCTTACCGCCTTTCTCTTCGCTCGGCGCCTTCAGGCCCACCGCCGCCATCAGGCTGCGCACCTGATTGTCTTCGAGTTCTTCCCAGCGGCCGCGCTTCAGACCGCGCGGCAACGAAATCGGACCGTGCCGCGTGCGGATCAGACGGCTCACCATCAGACCGACCGCCTCGAACATGCGCCGTACTTCGCGGTTGCGCCCCTCAGCGAGCGCAACGTGGTACCAGTGATTCGTGCCTTCGCCGCCGCCGTCGCGAATGCGCAGGAAATTCGCGGGACCGTCGTCGAGTTCGACGCCGGCGAGCAGCTTCTGGCGCATTCCCTCGGCCAGTTCGCCGACAACACGCACCGCATACTCGCGCTCGACGCTATAGCGCGGGTGCATGAAGCGGTTCGCCAGATCGCCCGAGGTCGTGAGCATCAACAGGCCCTCGGTGTTGAAGTCGAGGCGGCCGACCGCGAGCCACTTCGCGCTCTTCATCGGCGGCAGCTTGTCGAATACCGACGGGCGGCCCTCGGGGTCCGCGTGACTCACGATCTCGCCGGTCGGCTTGTGATACAGCAGCACGCGCGGCGGTTTGTTCTGCAGCTTGCGCTTGACCGGCTTGCCGTTGATGCGAACGAGGTCGGTCGGCATGATGCGCTGGCCGATATGCGCCGGCTCGCCGTTGACCGACACGCGGCCCGCGACGATCAGCTCTTCCATTTCGCGGCGCGAGCCCATGCCCGCTTCGGCCAATACCTTGTGCAGCTTCGGTGCGTCGTCGTCGGGGGCGAGCACGCGCTTGGGCTGCGCGGGGCGGCCACGGCGCAGCATCGGCGCGCGCACACCGCTGCCCGGACCGCCGTTCGATGCGTTCGACGAATTGTCCGCATCGAATGCAGGCGACGTCACATAGGAAAACAGGTCGTCGTCCGCACCGGCGTCGGGTGCGCCTTGCGCACCGTTCTGGCCGGCGCCGCGCCGGTTCTGCTGGCGCGCGCCGTCACGCGGCGCGCCCTCGCGCGGGGCCGCGCCCCGCTGTCCATCTCGTTGTCCTTCGCGCTTCCCGCCGGCACGGCGGCCGCCTTGCCCTTTCGCGGAGGCGTCCTTGCGCGGCATACGCACCTGGGCGACGACCTCGCCGTCCGGGGGCGCTTCGGGCACGACCGGCGCCGGTTGCTGAGCGTTCGGGGCGTCGGTGGGCGCCTTGCCTTTCGCGCCCGCGCGACGGCGGGCGATCAGGCTGCGCGGTCCGCGGCGCAGGCCGCGGCGCGGCCGCTCGTCGCCTTCCGCGTCGGATCCTTCGCCGGGACCGCCAGCCGCACCTTGGCTGCCGGCCGGGGCGAGCGCGCCAGCGGCACGTTCCGCGGCGTTGGCCGGCGCCGTACGCATGTCGTCGACGGGAGCAGGGCGCACCGCGCGCTCGGATTCGGGCGAATCGGTATCGTGGATGTCTGTCAAAACAACCTCAAAATGTCAGGTCGCGCGCCCATTGCGGGCGCGGCATAGGTTTGTTACGTCAGGCGCTGCGTGACTCGGGCTCGTCGTCCGTTAGCACGCCGGCGTCCCGGCGGTCTTGCGATCCGCCGTGAGCCGCATGCGTCGATTGCGGCCCGGTTGCGTGTTTCACGTGTTCCGCGTGTTCGGCTTCGCTGCGAGCTTCGCCGTGAAGTTCATCGTGAAGCACACGGGGACTCGTGCTGTCCTTGTGTGCGGCTACGCCGGAAGCGGCGTCGTCAATGTTCTGCGGTGCGTGGCCGGCCGCATCGTGTGAGGCGGGGCCGGCTGCGTACTGTTTCTGATCTTCGTGTTCTTCCTGCTCGTTCGCTTGCGCTGCAGTTGGCGCAGGCGTTACATCGCGTGCAATGTCATCGCTCGCTGTGTCGCTCGTGGCCGCGTCCGGTTCGTGATTGGCGGCGGCGAGTGCTCCCGCCTCCACCGCTTCCGCGGTTTGCGACGGTTGCGTTGTTTGATCCAGCGCTTCCGTCATTGGCGCATCTTCGCTCGCGGCACGTTCGTCTGCGGCCCGCGCCTGGTCTTCGTTCGCGGCGCTTTCGGCCGGCGTAGTCGCCGTCGAGCCCGCGTCACTATCGTCACGCGGCTCGGCTGGAGTGTCGTGCGCGACACGCGCGTTCGCATCCGATCCGGCTTCACTGCTGTCAATACGCGCCGGCATCGCTTCAGGCGATGCCGCTTCGCTCGACGACACATCATGTTCGGCCGCACTCGCGTCGCCCGGCGCCGCAACTCCGGCCTCGGCCTCGTCAGTCGCACCGGACGTGTCGCCGTCCGTGAACTCGATCGAATGCTGCGCAAGCAGATCGACGTTCGCCTGAGCCGACGGATCGTCGAGCGGCGGCAGTTCGTCGAGCGCCTTCAGCCCGAGGTCGTCGAGGAACTGGCGCGTGGTCGCGTACAGCGCCGGACGTCCGGGCACGTCGCGATGGCCGATTACCTCGATCCAGCCGCGATCTTCGAGCTGCTTGACGACCTGCGTATTCACCGTGACGCCGCGAATCTCTTCGATATCGCCGCGCGTGACCGGCTGGCGGTAAGCGATGATCGCCAACGTCTCGAGCACCGCGCGCGAATACTTCGGCGGTTTTTCCGGATGCAGACGATCGAGATACGTTCGCATGGCCGGCTTGCTCTGAAAACGCCAGCCCGTCGCGAGCACGACCAGTTCGACGCCGCGCCCCGACCAGTCCTGCTTCAGGTCTTCAAGCAGCGTGCGAATCGTATCCGCCGACACGTTGTCGGCAAAGAGCTTACGCAACTCACCGAGCTTTAATGGCTCCTGCGCGCAGATCAATGCAGTCTCGAGGACGATCTTCGCCTCTTGGGTATTCATGCAGCTAGGTCAGACCCTGTGGTCAAAAGAACCGGATCAAACAGACGACAAGCAGACGATATGGAACAGAAGACGCGCTCGCCCGATTTTGATCGGTCATATTGATGGGAGCACGCACCGGGGGGAGGCAAACAGGCATTCAGGCCATTCCCAGCCGGACGACGAAGCAGCGATATTCCGGAAAGGAATCGCGTGGCTGGGTGCCATATTACGCAAAAAGATTCGGTGCGTAAAGCGACGGGGAGCGACGGGGGCACGACCGCAAAACGCCGACAGGCGGGCGCGCTCGCCCGCTCGGGGCAGCCGCGCGCCCTCACCCTGCGCGCCTGGCGTCCAGAAAGCGTCGCAGGCGCGCGACGCCTTCGTCGAGCCGCGCGGTGTCGCACGCGTAGCACCAGCGCACGAAGCCCTCGCCCTCCGGCCCGAACGCGCTGCCCGGGGCGAGGCCAAGACGCGCGTCGCGAACGAGCGCCTTGCACAGAGCGAGGCTGCCTGGCGGGACAACTGAGGAGACAACTGAGGAAACGCCTGATGAGACACCTGAGGCGCCAGACGTACCTGAGTCCGCGCCCGGCAGCGAGAAGAACAGATACATCGCACCCGCGGGCGCCTTCACGTCGACACCCGGCAACGCCGATAGTGCCTGCACCAGATGATCGCGCGACGCCTTCAGTTCGCCGACCAGCCGCTGCGTAAAGGCCTCCCCCTGCTGAACCGCGGCGAGCCCGGCCTGCTGGACAAACGCCGGCGCGCACGACGTGTTGTATTCGACGAGCTTGCCGAGGTCGTCCATCAGTGACGCGGGCGCGACGATCCAGCCAAGCCGCCAGCCGGTCATGAGCCACGCCTTCGAAAACGAGTTGACGCAGATCACGCGTTCGTCGCGCGCCGCGAGATCGAGGAACGACGGCGCAGCGCGGCGTGCCACGCCATTCGCGTCGGCGTGGCCGGCATCCGCCTCGTCGGGGTAATAAAGCCGCTCATAGACTTCGTCGGCGATGATCCAGATGCCGTGACGGCGGCAATGCTCGAGCACCGCGCGCTGCTCGTCGCGCGTCATGACCCAGCCGGTCGGGTTATTCGGCGAATTCACCATCAGCAGCTTCGTTTCGGGCGTCAGCGCGGCGAGCAGCCGCTCGAGATCGAGTGTCCAGCCGTGCGAACCGTACTCGAGCGCCACAGTTTCGACCTGCGCACCGAGAATTTTCGGAATTTCGACGAGATTCGGCCACAGCGGCGTCACCTCGACGACGCGATCGCCCGCGCCGACGACGAGCTGCGTGGCCAGCATCAGCGCATTGACGCCGGCGCTCGTCACCGCGACGTTGTCGATCGCGGTCGCGCCGTGCAGCGCGCTGACGTACCCGGCCAGCGCCGCGCGCAGCGGTGCGATGCCGAGGTTATGCGTATAGAACGTCGCGCCGGCGGCAAGCGCCTCGCTCGCGGCGTCGCGAATGAACGCCGGCGTCACGCGGTCGGATTCGCCAAACCAGAAAGGCAGCACGTCGGCAAGCCCGAGGCCCGCGTTCGCGACCTCGCGAATCTGCGATGGCCGCAGCGCGCGCACCGCGTCGCGCGCATTGGGGAGGAGGGCTGGGGATGCGTCCGCTCTTATGTCCGCTTTTACGTCCGCTTTTACGTCCATTCCGCTCATCGAAACATCCGGGGAAAATTCGTCGGGAAACCGACAGTCTATCTTGCCCCCTTTGCCTGTCGAGAAAACCTCATGGCGCGGTAAACAGCACCCGTCAGCGCGTTCAATGCAGATCCTCGGTGCGCGGCGGAACCTGGGTGATCAATCCCCACACCGCCTCGGCGGCCGGCGACAGCGAGCGGTCGCGGCGCCGTACGAGCTCGACGGTGCGCTCGGCGCGCGGCATGAGCGGCCGGGCCACGAGCGTCGCATCGGCCGGCAGCGGCAGCGCGAGCCACGGCAGCACGCTGACGCCGATACCCGCCTCGACGAGTCCATAGACGGTGGCCGGATGGCCGAGCTCCTGGACGACCGTTGCATGCACGTCCTGCTCGCTCATCGCCGCATCGATGATCGGCCGGCTGCCCGACGCCTGGTCGAGCATCACGAGCCGCTCTCCATCGAGCGCCTTCCATTCGACCTGTTGACGCTTCGCGAGCGGATGGTCGGCGCGCGACACGACGCAGAAAGAGTCCGTCATCAGCATTTCGGTCAACAGGTCCTCGGCCGCGATCGGTCCGACCACGACGCCGAAATCGACCTCGCCGGACTTCACCTTGCGCACGACGTCGCTTTGCACGTCGTCGCGCAGGCCGAGCGCGATATACGGAAACTGCCGGCTGCACGCGGCGATGACCTGCGGCATCAGCCGGCACGCGATCGTCGGGCTCGCCGCCACTACCACGCGCCCGCGCCGCTGTTCGCCGATTTCGCGAATCTCGCGCAGCACGTCGTCGAGGTCGGTCAGAAGACGCGATACGCTCGCGACGAGATTGCCGCCGCCGTCCGTCAACCGTACTTCGCGCGTCGTCCGGTCGATGAGCTTGAGGCCAAGCTCCGCCTCGAGCTCGCGCACGCACCGGCTCACCGCGGATTGCGTCAGGCCGATTTCGTCGCCGGCCCGGCTAAAGCTCTGCCGCCGCGCGACTTCGATGAAGACGCGCAGTTGCCGCAGCGTCACATTCATTTGATGCCCTCATTAATGTCATCGTTTGATGCGGATTGTATGCGCGAATCCTCAACAGCCCCGCGCAGGCGTGCGATGTTGCCGCCCTCATTTCGCTGCGGTGCAGCAATAAGGCGCAAACGCACGGACGGTGAGCCTCGTTGCACAAGATTGGTGATTGTCCCGATTTGCGTGTCGGGTTTTTTGGATTCTCATACGGGCCTGGCTAGCACCCGTGTCGGCTTGATGCCACGGGACTTTGAGGCAGTTTGGCGACCGATTGGCACACTTCATGCGTTGAAGTCGCGCAAGGGTCGGCGCCGAATGAGGTTCACGAATACCCGCCGCGGCAAGCCCGACCCCGCCTGGCATCCGGTTCGCGAGAATCCCGTACACGACTCATACGGCTTCGCGCTCACCGGGTGCATCGAGAGTGCGCGGCGCGGGGCAGCGCACCGGAGTTAGCTTCGCTGAGGTGAAACATGATGCTGTTCGACGATTTGAAAGACAACGAGTGGTCTCTGGTCGAGGCGTTGTTCTGTGCGGAGCCGGCGCGGAGCGAACGTCGCGGGCGGCCACGCGTGGAAGCGCGGGCCGTGGTCAACGCGGTGCTGTGGGTACTGTCGACGGGCGAAGGCTGGTCCAAGCTACCGGGGCGTTATCCGTCGCCGCCGACCTGCCGGCGCCGTTTTGACGAATGGCAGGCTGATGGCACCCTCGCCGAAATAGTCAAGCGGCTCGCAACGAGCGGCCGTCAGATCTCGCTGCGCGGACGCATCGGCGCAACGGCGGCCAAGCCGCCCGCACCGCCGAGCCGCGACCGCCTGCGCGGCGCGTTCTGGACCAATCCGGAGTCGTGGCGTGCACCGGTGAAAATGGCGTGACGGCCGACGGAACACGCCGACCGCCGTTCGATTTTTGCCCTTCCGGATTATCGCTTCGCTTGCCATCGGGCGCCTTCTGGCGCCCGATGCGTTTCAGCGGCTGCCCGCACGCCGCGTCAGGCGCAACGGGCCACCCGCCCACACCTACGTCACCACTCGCCACCCACGTCCGCGCCACGCGCTCCCCGGCGGATGAAACAACCATTTACCATTATTTACAGCGCGCTTTCTTCGTCAGGCATACCGTTGCATTATGCAAACCAGTCGGAACCGACCGTCCTGACGGGAGCCTTCCATGCGACCAATGTCCCTGTTTATCTGCGGCATTGTCGTCTCAACGCTTGCTGGCAACACAGCGGCCCAGCAACGGCCGCAACCGCAAGGCTGGAACTGGAAACCGGACCAGCCGGCCACGCTTGAGGCCTGGCAACAGGCGGAAACACGTAATCACGATTTCACGCCGCCTACCCCGCGTGGCGACCTGCGCGGCGATATTGCCAGCAATGTGCGCGCGCCGCGTCCGGCGCAACCGCGCGACGACGACGCATCACGCCGCCATCAGCCGCCGCCCACGCATCCGTGACCGGGCGTGGCGCAGTCGCGCCCGCGTGCGCCGCGTCTTCGGTGTGCAATCGATGAATTCGGGAACCACGCGCCGGCCGGCCAGTCTCATTCTTTGCCATAAGCACAGCGTGGCAGCAGTATCCGGTATGCCCGTATCCTCGCGATACGGGCTTTTTTTTGCCGCCGCACGCGCGACGGCGGTCGAGGCCTGGAGCCGACAGCGCGCCTTGCCTCACGGCGCAATGCTGCACCGTCGACGCATGTCACCGCTCGCGCGCCATGCGGTTACGAACCTCGCGGTCCGCGTCATTCCGTCTTCAGAAGTAACGGCGGGCGAAACTCCTGAAAAGCCAAACCGGAGCGAAAGCGAAGCGATCCGGCTCGTCAGCTTTCCGTCTACAGTGCCGCCGCGCGTGGCTCGGTTGCCACGTAACTGGTCGCGCGCCGCGCGTCCCAGTCGAGCGACCGCTCATCGCGTGCGAGCCGCGCGAATTCGGCACGACCTCGCTCCGTCAGCACCGCGATATCGACCGGCGCATGAAAGCCCGGCGCCGGCGCCACGGTGCGCTGCCGCACCGTATCCATCATGCCCAGCGAGCGCAGATATTCGAACACGCCCGGGCGCTTCGCCCACGGCACCTGGCGATATTGCACCCGCCTCAATGCTTCGAGTACCGCTTCATTGGAATAAGTGGTCATCTCACTTCTTTCTTAAAGTGCAGCCATCGTATGTGTCGCGCGACAGTGGCCTGCCAGACGGCTTACAGCGACGCCCACGAAGCCTGCCGTGCCGCGCGCCCTGCGGCCGTGATGCCGGCCGCGATTTATTTCATTCCGGCCCCCGTTGACCGGCATGATAACGTTCGCTGCGCGCTGAAAGAATGCGGCGATGCAGCGGGCTTTCCGCTGCGATACCGAACGCGCAAATTTCCGGGAACAGATGTTCCAGAACGATACGTTACCCCAATCAAATTGATTCTATTCGTTTTATTGGTGCTTTTTTTCGCAGCTTTTCTGCTGATACGGCGCGCACGCCTCGCCGTCGCAGTGGCTGCCGTCGCCACGTTCTGGCTCATCGCGGCGGGGTGGCTGGTCGCGCCGCTGCTTGCCAGTACGCAAACCGTCGTCGCCAGACTCGAAGATCTGCCGCCCTCTGCGTTTGCGAGCCGCACCGCGATCGTCCTGCTGGGCGGCGGCACCGAATACGCGAAGAACGGCAGCCTGATTCCGAAGCGCGATGCGGTTTTCCGCATCGTTGCAAGCGCCGACCTTTATGCGCGCTGCAAACGCGCGGCAACCGTATGCGACGTAATCGTAAGCGGCGGCAATCCGCAGCATCACGATGCAGCCGAAGCCGACACCTATTTGCCGTGGTTATTGCGCGAACATGTGCCCCGCGAGGACATCATTCTCGAAAACCGCAGCCTCACCACGTATCAGAATGCGCGCAACGTCGCTGCTATTTTGCCGCACGGATATTACGGTTCTTTGATTGTCGTCACCTCTGCATACCAGATGCCCCGCGCGCTGCTCGATTTCCATCGTTTCGGCATGGTCCCGCTGCCCGTGGTGTCGGACACGCGACACGCACGGCGCGGCGTGTTGCCGCGCTACGAAAACCTCGTTAGCGCGGAGATCGCGCTGCATGAGCTGATCGGCCTCGCCCAGTTCCATGTTTATCGCGCGATCGGGTGGTTTTGATGCGCGTTTGTGCGTTCACATCGGGCGCGGGCATTGAATATTGCCTTGCCCTCGCATCGCATGGCGCCTTCACATGGCTCACGACGTGTGCCACCTCCGCCCATCACGAATTACTTAGCGATCCGATACATCGAGCGTACGGAGCGATAACGAAACGGCACCGGATCGCTCGAGGTCTTGCCAAACGCGTGCAAGCACTTGCTCCGCCGCATCGCGAGGCCGTAACACACGTGAATCGCCCATTTTTACCTTTCCTTGCGTAAGCACGCTCGACGCGGCACGAAACATGCGGGTCCGCGAGCCGTATGGGCGGGCCTTCGCCGCCATGCGGCGCAGACGTTACCAAATGTAACGATATGTGAATTCTGTTACCTTGTCACCGCTGGGCCGGACATTGCTGGATAGAATGCATTGTCTTTCCCCTTGGACAGGCCATACTTGGGTCCACAACCACTCTCCGGAGGTAGCGATGAAGAAAGTGTCCCTAGCAGTCCTGGTTTCCCTTTCGGCATTGACCGGTGCAGCCTACGCGCAGGACAACGGCATCACGATGAGCACCGACCCGCAAAAAGCCGCTGAGATCGAGCAACATGCGCAGGACGTGCAAGCCCGTCAGCAGCAGATGGAAAGCGCACCGGCGCCGCGCCACCAAAAGGGAATGACGCATCACAAGAAGCCGAAGTCGGAGTCCGCGCAATAAGGCGAATGCGCATCGCGGCATTGCACGCGCTGGCCGCAGCGCGCCGGCATCGCCGCTCGTATGCGATTCGCGTGTGCGCACGCTGACGCAGATGTATGCGCAATGAAGAAAAGGCCGAAGCCGTGGACCGCGGCTCCGGCCTTTGTCGTTTCGCGGCCGGACCTCTTTCGCAGCCGGACCTCTTTCGCCGCTGGACCTCGTTGCAGGCGATTGCCGCGCATATTTCGCCCATGCATTGCGGCGCGGCTGCGTTGCAGTGGTGTGCTAAAGTCCCGCTCCGAAATCCGATACGACGGATAGACGATTCAACCACGCGCACCGAGGTGCGGAGGAAAGCATGAGCAACATCCAGCTGGACATCGAATGGACCGAAGCCGCATCGCGCAAGATCGAAAAACTGATGCCTCGCGGCGGTCAGGAAGCGTTCCTCGCCTTGCCGCCGGTCGAATGCCTGCCGATGGAAGGCGATGTGCTGTTTCTCGGACCGGAAGGCAAGCAGCAACCGTTCATCGTGGCCGAACGCCAATATCATCACGACGGTGACGCGGACTGGACGATCGTACTGATCCTCGACGTTCCGCAGGCGGCGCACTGATCGCGGCTACCCAACGGGCGCCGCGCATCGCTCGCCGCGTCGATTATCTGATCTTCTTGAGCACACGAATTTCCGAGTGCTCGACCCAGTCGGCGATCGCCTTCCGATAAGCGGCGATATGCGCCGACTGCGCGTGCGCGGCCAGCGCTTCCTCGCTTTCCCAACGCTCATAGAAAACGAAGCGACGCGGCTCGCGCAGATCGCGATGCAGGTCGTATTGCAACGCGCCCGCTTCGCCGCGTGATGGCGCGACGATGCCTTCGAGCGCCTCGCGCAATGACTCTTCAAAGCCCGGTTTCGCGATCGAGATTGCCACCACTGCGATTTCACTCATTGCCGACCTCCCTGTTTCGTGCAAAATCGAAGAGCATACCCGTGAAGCCGCGATCCCGCTGACCACGCTCGAACCTTGATGCGCGAGCGTCGTCCGGATGAACGTCGATACTTCCCGGGGTCTGTGATAACCCGAACATTCGTGTAGCTTTCGAACTGCTAGACTGCTTCGGGCAAGCTCGCGGGAGCCTCATCGGGCCGTACAGGTGGCCGTGCATGTGGCCACATACGGCTGGTGCGCCCCGCACGCCGATCGGCACGACGCATCTGCCGCCGCCGAAACTTGAGACTCGTGCCGAGCGATTTCCGGCATCCACGTCCCACCACGCGCCGCACGCTGCATAGGACATTCTGACGCCATGCCAAACGTCGACGATACGACGCTCACTGGCCTGTTGCAGCACATGGTGCTGGAAGAGACCGGCTGGGCCGCGCCATGGCGCACGATCACCTTGCGCAGCGTGTTCCAGCCTGTCGTATCGATTACCCACCAGCGCGTGGTCGGCTATGAAGCGTTGCTGCGTGCGTTCGATCCGATCGGTCATCCGATCTCTCCCGCCGTGCTCTTTTCCGGCGCCCGCTCCACATCGGATGCGCGTGCGCTCGACCGGCTCGCGCGCTGCCTGCACGTTGCAAACTTCATGGAGCAGCGCATCGACAGCGGATGGCTGTTTCTGAACACGCGCCCGCAAGTATTCGAAACTGGCTGGCCGCAACGTCCGTTTATCGACGAACTGTCGCAGCATTTCGGACTGCCGCAGGAACGCGTCGTGATCGAAGTGCTCGAGCAGCCCGCCGACGACGAATCCGCGGTTGCGAGCATGCTGGCCGCGTCGCAACCGCGCGACTTCCTGATTGCGATCGACGATTTCGGCACGGGCTTTTCGAACTTCGATCGCGTGTGGCGCTTCCGCCCCGACATCGTGAAGCTGGACCGCTCGCTCGTCGCGCGTGCCGGGCGGCGCGACAGCGATAACGCACTCATCAATCATCTGATCACGATGCTGCATCAATCGGGCACGATGGTGCTCGCCGAAGGCGTCGAAACCGAAGACGAACTGATGACGCTGATGCAGGCCGACGTCGATTTCGTACAAGGTTTCTGGTTCGGGCAACCGAAGCCGTCGATCCAGGCCGCGAACGCGCGTGTGCCCGAACTGATCGACCAGATGTGGCAGCACTTTAACGACTACGAGCGCACACACACGCGCTATCAGCGCCCGGAATTCGAAGGTTTCACCGAGGCCGTGCTGAACGGCGCGCAGATCTTCGCAGCAACCGGCGACCTGAGCCAGGCCGCGCAGCCGGTGTTCAGGATTGCCGACGCACGCCGCGTGTTTGTGCTCAACGAGCACGGCGAGCAGACGCAGCCTTCGATTACCGCGGCCGACGCGCCACCGCCCTCGCCGCGGCTCGCGCCGCTCTTTCCCGATACGCGCAACAACTGGTCGCGGCGCGCGTATTTCAAACATGCACTCGCCGCGCCCGGACGCGTCGCGATGATGGGTCCGCACTGTTCGCTCACCGATGGCGAAGACTGCTATACGGCCGCTGTCGCGGTGCCGCGCGACGGCGTGCTGAACGTGTTTTGCGTCGACTTCCTGCCGCGCAAGCGCGCGTAGCCCGTCGCGTTCGAGCGTTCGCCGCTCGTGCGGCCACTCGCTACGCCGCTCCCGCCTCGCTCGTTTGCCCATCATTCGTCGCTAATTCTGCGCCGTCCCGATTTGACATCGCCGCGGCGCGACTTGCTCTCGAGCCGCCGCTGCTGCGATGCGCGAGTCGGACGCGTCGCGACACGCGCTTTGCGGATCACGCTGACGCTTGCAATCAGCTCATCGAGCCGCGCAAGCGCCGCCGCGCGGTTCATTTCCTGCGTGCGGTATTCCTGCGCCTTGATCACGATCACGCCTTCGCGCGTGATCCGGTGATCGGACAGCGCGAGCAGGCGCATCTTCAGCACCTCCGGTAAGGACGAAGCACGCACGTCGAAGCGCAGATGAATTGCGCTCGACACCTTGTTGACGTTTTGCCCGCCCGCGCCCTGCGCGCGCACGGCCGTCAACTCGATCTCGTCAGGCGGAATGTCGTAGCGATAGGTCATGATCGGGCACAGCATAGCAAACACATTGCGACCAGCGAAACCTGGCCGAACGGACGAGGTCAGAGCACGGATAAAATCAGTTAGACTCGCCTGCAGTTTTTGCCACGCTTCATCCCAACATTTACCACGCAAGCGGCCCGGTCCATTCGATGCGCTATTCGGTCGAGATTAAGAAGTTTCTGTACAGCCAGTATTTTTATGGTGGCCTGCGCATTGCGTTCGGCGTGTCCTTGCCCGCCGTGTTGTGTTTAACCGTATTTCACGATCGCGAGCTCGGTTTCACGATCGCAACCGGCGCGCTCGGCGCATGTGCGGTCGACATGCCGGGCCCGCTCAAGTACAAGCACAACGAAATGCTCGCGTGCAGCGTGATCGGCTTTCTGTCGGCGCTCGCCACGGGTCTCGCCACCGTCAATGCGCTTGCGCTGTGGTGCACCGTCGTGCCGCTCACGTTCGTGCTGTCGCTGATCGTCGTATACGGCAACCGCTGGCCGCAGATCAGCTTCGCGACGCTGTTCATGATGACGATGACGCTCGAAGAGCACTTCACGCCGCTGCAGGCGCTCGTCAATGCATCGTGGATTCTGCTGGGCAGCCTCTGGTACACATACTGGTCGACGCTGGTCAGCCGCTGGATGGTGCACCGGATCGAACAGCAGGCGCTCGCCGAAAGCGTGTTCGCCTGCGCGGACTACCTGCTCGCGCGCGCCGATTTCTACGATCTCGACAACGACCTGGACGAGTGCTATCGCAATCTCGTCGCGAAGCAGATCGCGGCGGTCGAGCGCCAGGATGCCGCGCGCGACATCGTGCTGCGCAACCTGCCGAAACTGAAGAGCGGCCAGCTCGAACCGGCGCGCATCACGCTCTTCAATCTGTTCATCAACACGGTCGACCTGCATGAACTCTTTGTCGGCGCGCATACCGACTATCCGCTTGTGCGCACAACCTTCGGCGGGTCGGACGTGCTCGTGTTCTATCGCGATCTGATTCGCAAGGCGGCGGCCGATCTCGAGGACATCGGCCTCGCGGTCCTGCAGGACCGCCCGCCGCGCGGACGCATCAATATGAAAGCGGAGCTGCGCGCGATCGAATTCGAGCTCGATCAGTTGCGCAAGCATGGCTTGCCGGCAAAAAATCCCGAGGCTTATGCGGCGGTGTCCGCGTCGTTCAGACGCCTGTGGAGCGCCACGCGGCTCATCGACAGAATGCGGCGCAGCCTCGCCAACGAAACGTCAACGACTGAAACCGAACTTCGAATCGACCAGACGCTCGCGCGATTTGTCTCAAGCCGGCGCGTGCCCTTTCGGCAAATATTCTCGAACCTGACGATGGCATCGCCGAGCTTTCGCCATGCACTGCGCGTGACGATTGCCGTCGCGATCGGCTTCTGGCTCGGGCGAATCCTGCCGCTCACCAACGCGTACTGGATCGTGATGACGGTCATCATCATCCTGAAGCCGGGTTATTCGCTGACGAAGCAGCGCAATGGGCAGCGTATCGTCGGCACGGCGATCGGCTGCGCCGCGAGCATCGCGCTGATGATGTTCGTCAAGGAGCCGCATATTCTGCTCGTCGTGATGTTCGCATCGATGGTGATGAGCTACAGCCTGCTGCTCTTCAACTATGCGGCGAGTGTCGTGTTCACGTCGTCGTATGTGCTGCTGTTGTTCCATCTGCTCGCGCCGGGCAGCATGCGAATTATCGGAGAACGCGCGATCGACACCGTCGTGGGCTGCGCGATCGCGATCGCCGCGAGCCACCTTTTCCCGTACTGGGAATATCGGCTGATGGGCAAGCTCGTCAACAACATGATCGCGGCGACGCGCCAGTATCTCGAAGCGAGCTGGTGGTGGAGCGGCAAACCGGCGCTCGCGGTCGCGCCGGCCGCCGTGACCGAAGCCGGTGCGCGCGCGCCTCGTGCCGCCGTCGAGCGTGACGAGGTTGCCGCTGGCGTCGCCGCGGCCGCCACCGCTCAAGCGCAGGCGCCCGCGCCGTCACCGGCAAACGGCAGCGGGACGAACAGCGCATCGGATGCAAAGCGCGTCGCCCCGGAAGACCAGATCGACCGGAAGGACGAACTGACCGCGACGCTCGCGGCCGCGACCGCCAATGCGATTCCCGCAGACGACGCCCCACTGCCCGCTTCGACATCCGCTGCGTCGCCCGCCTCGACGCGCACCTCGAACGCACGCGGCGCGACGCCGGCATCCGGCACGCCGGCCGCAGCCAGCGCGCTCGATCGCGACTATCGCTACCGGCTTGCGCGCAAGAACGTGCACGTCGCGTTTGCCAATCTCGGGCAGGCATTCCAGCGCATGATGCTCGAGCCGAAATCGGCGCAGAAGTTCGTGCCCGAGTTAAACAACCTGCTCGTACGCAGCCACGTGCTGGCATCGGAAATCGCCGCTGCGGCGCCGCTGTTGCGCACCATCATCCAGATCGACCGCCAGTCGCAACAACCACTGCAGCGGGCCTTGAGCGTCGTACGCGAGAATCTCGAGGAAGCGGAAGCGGGCACCGCGACACCCGCCGATCAAAGCGACGTCGTCAAGCAATTGACGCGCGAACTCGACTCGATGGTGATCGAAGCGGAGAAGGCGCCGGAGAGTGCGGGAAAGGCCGAAACGGTTAGTGAGCTGAAACTGCTCGCGCATCAATGCAAGCAGATGCTTGCGGCGTCGTTTCTGATCCGCAAGGATGCAAGCGTGATCCGGCTACCGGAGAATTGAGTCGACGCCTGTTCGGAGGCTCGATTGAAAACACTGCTGCGTCACTGCGCCGCACTGCCGGATGCGGCTGCTGCACCGGAAGCCCCCGCCGGCGTATCCGACGCGGCGCTCGACGTCGCATCGGGTGGGTTCTCGCGATCGAACTCACGCTTCTCGGTAATCGCGTTGTACAGCACGGTCGCTATCACCAGTCCCACCACGACCACGATCAGCACGGCAACACGGGTGGTCGGGTTCTTCTTGCGCGGTTCGTTCATCTAAGGCTCGGCGTGCGGTTGATCGACAAAGCGGGCATTCTACGCCGGCCCGCCTTGCGGTCGGCTTGCAGTGCGTGCGGAGCATCGCCCGCGTGACGCCATTTCAACGCATTGCCAGTTGCCGTGCAGATTCATATGCGCCGGCTCCGACACCGAGTCACGCCTTAAACACTCGTAAATCTGAGTGGGCGTGATTTTTCGCTCGCGCATCCGTTGCGTGGCGTGCTTTGGGAAAAACACACGCGCCGTGTCCGCCGCGGCTTCACGTATCAATCGCTGCAGATCAAGCGTTGCGCTTTTTAAGCCCAACGAGGTCGCCGGGCGGCTCCCGAGCCGGTGTTTCTCGCACTCCCTCAACTATTCGACGCCGTCACCTGCGGCCTCACAGGCAACGCCGTCGAATACTTGATCTGCTCCATCGCAAAACTCGAACTCACGTCGTAAAGCGGCACCGACCGGATCAGCTGCTTGTACACGCGGTCGTAGTCGTCGATATCGGATACGACCACGCGCAGCAGATAGTCGGTTTCGCCACTCATCCGGTACACCTCGACCACTTCAGGAATGTCCCGCACCGCGCGCGTAAAGGTTTGCGCCCATTCCTCGGTGTGCTGGTTCGTGCGCACCGCGACGAACACCGTCGTTCCCACGCCGAGCTTGCGCGGGTCGCACAGCGCGACCTGCGCGCGAATCACGCCCGCTTCCTTGAGCCGCTGCACCCGCTTCCAGCAAGGCGTCTGCGACAGGTTCACACGCTGCGCGAGTTCGGCGACAGGCATCGTCGCGTCCTCCTGCAGCAGCTCAAGCAGTTTTCTATCGATGATATCCATGGATTGGCGCCCAGTTTTAATTTTGGCTTACGGATAGAAAAATCTTCTATCCGACGACGATCTGAGGAAATTATATGAAAACTCTTTCTCCGCGCAAACCGGTATAAATGTGACTGCCTGATCACGTCCGAACCAGCCCGTCAACGGAGTTTCCGATGAGCCACCCAATCAAACCGCTCACTGTCGATCGTCATGGCAAGCAGGCCACCCGTCACGCCGCCGCGGCGACCCGTTTGCCACTGTCCGGCGACGCCGCACCGCGTCCCGCGAACGCAACCGAACGGCTGCGCGCCGTGCTCGATCTCGCATTCGATGCGTGCCGCGACGCAGCCGATCCATCGCGCGACGCCCGCTTCGCGCGCGCGGTGCGTGCGGCGCTCGTCGAAGCCGCCGCGGACACGCACTGGTTGACACCCGCGCAGCGCGAAGGCGCGGCGGAAAAATATCAGCGCCATCTGCTCGCTGCAGACCCGCTCGGCCGCTACGCGATTGCCTCGCTGGTCTGGATGCCGGGCCAGCTCAGCCCCGTGCATGCGCATCACACGTGGTGCGGTTACGTCGTGCTCGAAGGCACGCTCAGCGAAGCAATCTATGACTGGAACGAAGAAGAAGATTTCGCGGTACCGGTTCGCACGCAGGCGCGCGACTGCGGCGCGGTTTCCTATACGCGCGCGGGCCGCGGTTGCATCCATCGGCTCGGCAACACGAGCGACACGCCCGCGATCTCATTGCATGTATATGGCGTACCGGAAGCAGAGTTCGCGACTCGGGTGAATGATGTGGTGCGCTGCGCCGCGCTCACGCAAAACCCGATGCAGCCGGCCGTGCGTGTCTGAGCGTTTCTAACTTTTCCCCGCTTCTCCTGCAGTGGGGATTTGCGGCGGCACCGATGCAGTTTGCCCGGTCGATGGCGGCGCGGGACGCGGTTCGTGCGAGACGTCGCGCGCCGGCGCAGTGGCCAGTCCGACACCCGCGAGGCCGGCACCTGTCGCGGCAAATCCCGGCGTCATGGCAGCGGTTCCTGCGGCGGTCGCGCGCGCTTCGTGAGACATTTGCCTGCTATCCGGCTCGTGTGCGACGTCCGGATTTGCCTCGCCGACCGCGGCTTCACGCATCGACGTCGTCGCGGCCGCGTGATCGAAAAACGGTTCACCCTGCTGATCCTGCGCGCCGGTGAAGATGCGCATCTGCGGAACCGGAATCTCGATACCCGCTTCATCCATCATGCGCTTCAGGCGCAGATTGAACGCGCGCGCGACGCTCCATTGCTGCAGCGGCCGCGTCTTGATCTGCCCTTTGACGACCATCCAGTTCGGATCGAACCGGTCGAGTCCCCACACTTCGACGGGACCAAGCATCTCGCGCCGATAGCGGAAATCGGCCATCAGATCCGCACCGACCGCGCGTATCAACTGCGTCACCTGATCGACATCGGCCGAGAACGGCACGCGCACTTCGAACACCGCATAGGCGAAATCGCGCGACAGGTTCTTCACGATCTTGATCTGCGAGAACGGAATCGCGTGAATCGCGCCCTGCCCGTCGCGCAGCCGCACGGTGCGGATCGACAGATACTCGACCGTGCCCGCATGACCGCCGTCGACGTCGATCCAGTCGCCGACCGAAATCGTGTCTTCGAGAATGATGAACAGCCCGGTGATCAGATCGGCCACGAGCGATTGTGCGCCGAAGCCGATCGCGAGGCCGATCACACCCGCGCCAGCGAGCAGCGGCGTCACATTGATGCCGAGATTCGCCGCGGTCACGATGCCGGCAACCGTCAGGATCAGCACGAACAGCACGTTGCGCAGCAGCGGCAGCATCGTGCGCGCGCGCATGCTCGGGTTCCGCGACTTGTTGCGCGGGTTGCCCGGATTGAGCGCCTCGAGAATCGCGGTGTCGACGAGAATCCACACGAGCCACGACAGGAACAGCGTGACGACGATCGCCGTCATCGCATGCGCGATGCCGCGCGCCGTCACGCTTTCCTCGATGACCCGCGCAAGCGAGATATCCCAGAGCCGCGCCGCGAGCTCGAAGTACGCGAGCCAGATCACCAGCATCAGCAGCGTGCCCGCGAAACGCGTGAGCCGCGTCACATACGGCGAACGCCGGCGCCGGCGCGCACTTTGCGGCCGCGTGATGCGGATCACGATGGCCGACAGGAAGAAGGCGAGCACGAGCAGCAACGCGGTGATCACCGAGATCTGCAGCACGTTTTCCCCGCTGCCCATGCCGCTGATCGTGGCGGCCACCGAAGCGATCGCGAGCACGAGCATCGGCAGATGCCACAGCGAGCCGAGCACGTCGAATGCGTCGGTCGCGACCTTGTGGCCATGCCGTTGCTCGTACGAGCGGTTGCGGATCAGATGCGCGACCGGCCGGCGGAACGCGATCGCAAAGTACGCGGTCAAGGCGGCGGCCGTCATGTTCGACACGGTTGAGATCAATGCGGCCAGATTGGTGCCGAGCTGATGCGCCACCTCGTAGTTCGTGGCTGCATCGCCGAGCGCGCTGCAGATGCCGATCGCAAACAGCATCCGGCGCGCATGCTCGATCAGCAGCTGTACAGCCACGCGCCGATGGCCCGAGCCGAATAGCGAAAACATGATCAGGCAGATTGCCGAAAACACCGCGCCCGCGACGATCGCATAAGCGATCACCATCGCGAGCGTGCGGCCGAGCGCGTCGGGCATCGAGCGCGTGAACATCAACGCGGCGACGAACGCGACGATCCACGGCCCCACCCGGCGCAGCGCGAAGATCAGCAGTTCGCGCGTGGTCGGATTCGCGTTGAGCCTGACGACAATGCCATAGCGCACATGCAGCTTGCGCTGCACGTAGATCAGCGCGGCCGCGCATGCGCCCCAGCCCGCGAGCATCGCGAACATATCGAGCAGAATGCGGCCGAACTTCTCGCGGCCCTGGCTCGACACGATGGTGTACAGCTCGTTGCCCGCGGCGTTCAGACGTCCGGACCAATAGCTGATCGGCGTGCGCCCGCGATTGACGTCTGCCTCGACCGACGCGATGCCCGACGCAATGGCGCCGAGCAGGCCCGGACCGGGCTGCGCGGGCGCGACCGGTCCGACGGTTTGCGTCGCTTCGCGCAGCTTCTTCAGTTGTGCGACGAGTGCGCTGCGCTGACGATCGTTATCGAGCGTGGTGATGACGCTGTCGAGCGAGTGGTTGAGTTCGGCCTGGCTTGCGGGAGAAGGCGCCGACGCGGCGGTGGCAGCCGACGCCGACGACGCGGGCGCCGCAGTTGCGCTATTGATGAGGCTTTGCAGCGCCGGCAGCACGGGGCCAGCTGCAGCATGCGCGGCGCGCGGAGTCAGTAGCAGCGCACAGGCCAGCGCAAAGCAGAACGAAAGGATCGCAAATGCGGAGACGGCGCCAGAGAATGCGGAGCGCACGGAACGCCCGCCGGCGTTCGGCGCAGCTCGACATTCACGCCGCGGCGGACATAACTTCATGACGGTCGGATGAGCTAAACGGCAGACGGCCAAGTTTAGCCGCAGTTGCACCCGTCAAGCCGCAAACGGGCACAGGGATGCGTAACGGAATGTTAGAACGCTTGCGCATAGGCGCGATACGCGTTCCGCGCTGCAACATCTACAGACAAATGCGCTTGCAGACAAATCCATCAAAAGGTGCGCGCGATGTGCCAACAGGCCGACGCACCACTTCACTTTCACTTCAGGCAGCGCCGTTCGCCATTCCAACGGTGAGTTCGAGTGTCAGCCGTTAGCGATCCGGCGTTAACGTTCTACGCATTAGCCCTGCGCGCCGCGTTCGCATTAAAGATGTCCTCGCGGTTTGGCATTTCACGCAACACTATTTATCCATCTGCTTTTGCGCATCGCTCGTATCGCCGGACGATGCCGCAGCCGAATTACTGCCCGAGTTCTCGTTCGACCACTGCTGCAGCTTGCGCCCCGCCGTTTCGAGCCCGACGCCCGCCGTGCTTGCCGCTTTAGCAAGCGCCGCGTTGGTTGCGCTGGCCGCATCATGCAGATTGGCTTGCGCGGTCGACGCAAGCTGGCTTGGGTCGATCTTGATGGTTGCAGCCGGATTCGATGCATCGGAGGCCGCCGTGGCGACGTTCCCCTGCACCGTCGCGCGCGCGGCGTCGGTCTGCTGGCCCACATAGCTCGCCGCCTGATCGAGTTTCTGCCCTGCCTGCTGCGCGACGTTGTTGAGTGTACTGTTGCCCGTCTGCCCCGCCGACGCGTCGTTTTTCTGACATGCGGCAAGGCCCGCAAGCAGCACGGCGGCGAATAAGGTACAGCGAACGAGCGGATGTCGGGAGAACGGAATCATTGAGGAATGTGAGCCGCGACCAGCGGCTTCTGCATGCGAAAACGCTTCAATGATACGCCGTTGCGATCGAGGTCCTCCTCGGCCAGCACGTGAAACCCCGCACGTTCGAAGCTGCGCCTCGCGCTCGCGCTCGCATGGGCCGTCAGCACCGGCGTGCCCGCCGCGCGCGCCACCGCTTCGAAACGCGCAAGCAGCGTCCACGCAATGCCCTGCCCCGCGAATGCGGGCGCCGTGTAAAGCATCGATACATGATCGGCCGGATGCAACTGCCCGAACGCGGCGATCGCATCGCTCGATACCGCGACGAGCGTCAGGCCCTGCGCAAGACGTGCGCCGAACGCCTCGAGATCGTCGGCCGAGGCCGCCCATGCGGCACGGCCCGCTTCGTCGTAATGCGACGCGGCGAGTTGCATCACCGCGTCGCGAAACAGGTCGGCGAGCACGGGCGTGTCACCGGCTCGCAAAGTTCGCCACTCAATATGATTGATTGCCATCGCTTCACCATTCGCGTTTCTGTCGCGCCTCCGTCGAGTTCGATGGAGTAGACTCGTCAGCGACCAACGTGTTCCATCCTCAACGGAGGCATTCGATGGCGGCAAAAAAGATTCTCTTTCTCACCGGCGATTTCGCCGAAGATTATGAAACGATGGTGCCCTTTCAGGCACTTCAGGCGGTCGGCCATCGCGTCGATGCGGTGTGCCCCGGCAAACGCGCAGGGGAACGCGTGAAGACCGCGATTCACGACTTCGAAGGCGATCAGACTTATAGCGAGAAACCAGGCCATCAGTTCACGCTGAACGCGACGTTCGACGAAATCGAACCCGCGAACTATGACGCACTGGCAATCGCGGGCGGCCGCGCACCCGAATACTTGCGGCTCAATCAGAAGGTGCTCGACGTCGTGCGCCATTTCGCGTCGAACGGCAAACCGATCGCGGCGGTCTGCCATGCGGCACAGTTGCTTGCCGCCGCCGATGTGATTCGCGGCAAGCGCATTTCCGCGTATCCCGCCTGCGCGCCCGAGGTCAGACTGGCGGGCGGCGAGTATGCCGATATCGCGATCGATGCCGCGCATACCGACGGTCAGTTCGTCACCGCGCCCGCGTGGCCCGCGCACCCGGAATGGCTGCGCCAGTTTCTCGTCGTGCTCGGCACGCGTATCGAACTCTGAGCGCGGCGCGTGGATCGTAGGGCATAAGGTATGAAGTGCAGCATGGAATGCGGCCCGCGCGCGACCCGATAAGCGGCAATTTGGCGCTACCATGCGCGATTGAGACTAATCCGATGGTTTGAAAACAAAGGCATCTCTAGAGTCGGCGGCTGACTTTTGAGGGCCTCTTGATGGACCTGACCAACTGGATCGTCATTCTCGCCATCGCGTGGACCGCGGTGGCGTTTTTTTGTCTGCGCCCGCGCGCCAACTGGTCGATTGAAAATCGCGCGCGGCGCCGCGCCGGTACGCGGCTCATTGCGCAAGCGGTATTGGCGGCGTGGAGCGCGGCGCTGATCGTGGTCCGCGGTCTTACGCACCTGGGCGTACCGCGCACGAGCCATGCGGCGCCGCTCGCGTGGTTCATCGTCGCCGCGGCGCTCGCGATATGCGCCTGCTACTGGCTGATCTGCGGCCTGAAGCGTGTCAAGGCGCGCAGGCTTTTCACCTCGTGCTAAGCGGCCAGATCGCAAAACCGAGGTCGTGCGTCGCGCCCGCCTCTTCAGCGACTTCTTCTTCCTGCGGCAAGCGCGAAGCGGAATCGGGCAGCGACAGATAGAACGTCGTGCCGACCTCCTCCATCGACTCGGCCCATACGCGCCCGCCATGCCGCTCGACGACGCGGCGCACCATCGCGAGGCCGATGCCCTCGCCGGCGGCAATATCGCCGTGCAAGCGCTGAAACGCATTGAAAAGACGCGGCAGCGCGACCTCCGGAATACCGAGGCCATTGTCCTTCACGTAGAAAATACGTAACGACTGCACGCCCGGCGGCGCCGGCGCGGTGCCGATCTCGACAATGCCGTCGCGCTCCGGATGCAGATAGTTGACCGCATTGCCGATCAGATTCGCGAATACCTGCTCGAGCGCGGTCGCATCGCCCCAGACGCGCGGCAGCGTATGCACGACGATGCGCGCGCGGCGCGCGCGAATCGACACCTGCATCGCATCGATGACCCGCTGCACGATGTCACGCACGTCGACCTGCTGACGCCGGTACTCGACGCGCCCGACGCGCGACAGCCGCAGCAGCGCATCGATGATGTGCGACGCGCGCAGCACCGCGGTCTGCAGGAAATGCAGCGCCTCGCTGATGTCGCCGTCGATCAGCCGCTCGATATGCTCGCGCTGCGCACCCGGCAGCGACGATTGCCGCACCGCCTTGCGCAGATCGTCGCAGGCGTGCAGCAGTTCCTTCGAAAAGCCTTGCAGATTGACGAGCGGCGCGCGCAGATCGTGCGACACGCTATAGATGAACGTTTCGTTTTCCTGGGTCTGCTGGCGCAGCGTTTCGTTCGTGCGCGCCAGTTCGCCCGCGCGCCGCGCGAGATCGAACTGGAAGCGCGCCTGCAGCCGTTCCGCTTCGAGCAGACGCCTGCTCGTTTCATGCAGCGTGCGATCGAGGCGCGCGATTTCGTCGCTGCCGGTATCGAGCGGCGCAAGCGGCTCGTTGCTCGCCAGACGGATCGCATTGTCGGACAGCAGGTCGAGCCGGCCGCCTACGCCTCGCGTAAACAGCCAGCATGCGGTCGCCACGAACGCGAGCGAACCGAGCACCGCCGCGACGATCAGCACCTGCTGCCGCGCACGCGCCGCCGCGGCAGCGCTCGTGCGCAAGGCATCGAGCCGCCGTTCTTCGGTTTGGAACGCGGTGACCTGCAGCCGGAAATTGTCGACGGCGTCGGCGTTCGCCAGATCGCGGAAGCGCTCGATCACATCGCGCCGCCGGCCCGCGCGCATCAGGTCCTGCACGCGGTCCGTCCATTGACGGTATGCCTGCACCGACTGGCGGATCTGCACCGCGCGCTCCACCTGCACCGGATCGTTCGACACGGTCTCGGCGAGCCGGTCGATGCGCCGGTCGATCTCGACCCACAGCGTATCCGGCGTGCCGGCCTCGCGCGCGCCGGCGACCACCGCGCCGCGCACGCGCAATGAATCGAGCAGCACCGGTTCGAGAATCGCCGTGGTCTGGTGCAACACGTCTTCGCTATGCAGACTCCATCGCTCCGCCTCGCGCGCGTCCGCCTGCGCCTTGACGATGCCCGAGAGCAACGCCAGTTCGATGACGGCCGGAATCGCGATCAGCAACAGCCCTTTGGTGGTCAGTCTCATTGAAGCGCAGGCAGGATTCGAAGGCGCCGCCGGGCGGCGCACGCGGGACGGACATTATGTCGTTGTTTGAGTGGCCTGACAAAAATAGCGCGAGATTCTAATCGGATATGCGTAGTAATAGAACTGGAAGACTATGCCCTCAAATAGCACATCCAAACGCCCAATTTTCGGGCGAAAGCACAGTTGTAGTGCGCATCGCATACCCACCGCGGCGAATTCCGGGCGGAACACTTATCCCGCCACTGCGCCATCAGTCCACTTCAGTGCGGACTTGCACCTTATAGACGCGCACAGGAACCACATTGGCCCATTTTTTGCGTCCAATGCGCGCTTTTTGCGCAACGCAGATTTTCAACATAAATGGACAACCTCAAAACCGGCACCGACACGCTCTTTTTGCTGTTAGGTGGCGCGATGGTGCTCGCGATGCATGCGGGCTTCGCATTTCTCGAACTCGGCACGGTCCGGAAGAAGAACCAGGTCAACGCGCTCGTGAAGATTCTCGTCGACTTCGCGGTATCGACCATCGCGTATTTCTTTATCGGTTACACGATCGCCTACGGCGTGCAGTTCTTCGACGGCGCGCAGATGCTCGCCGCGCATAACGGCTACGCGCTCGTGCGCTTTTTCTTCCTGCTGACGTTCGCGGCCGCGATCCCGGCGATCGTGTCGGGCGGGATCGCCGAGCGGTCGAAATTCAATCCGCAACTGTTCGCGACCTTCGTGCTGGTCGGCTTCGTCTATCCGTTTTTCGAAGGCATCGCCTGGAATGGCCGCTTCGGTATTCAGAACTGGCTTGCCGCGACCTTCGGCGCGCCGTTTCACGACTTTGCGGGCTCGGTCGTCGTGCATGCCTTCGGCGGCTGGATCGCGTTGCCCGCCGTGCTGCTGCTCGGCGCGCGGCACGGCCGCTACCATCGCGACGGCCGCATCGCCGCGCATCCGCCGTCGAACATTCCGTTTCTCGCGCTCGGCGCCTGGGTGCTCGCGGTCGGCTGGTTCGGCTTTAACGTGATGAGCGCGCAAACCATCGACAGGATCAGCGGCCTCGTCGCGGTCAACTCGCTGATGGCGATGGTCGGCGGCACGCTGACCGCGTGGATCGCGGGCCGCAACGATCCGGGCTTCACGTACAACGGGCCGCTCGCGGGGCTCGTCGCCGTCTGCGCGGGATCGGACCTCATGCATCCGCTCGGCGCGCTCATTACCGGCGCGCTCGCCGGTGCGCTGTTCGTCTATATGTTCACCTGCGTGCAGAATCGCTGGCGCATCGACGACGTGCTCGGCGTGTGGCCGTTGCACGGACTGTGCGGCGCATGGGGCGGCATCGCGGCCGGCATCTTCGGGCAGCGCGCGTTGGGCGGTCTGGGCGGCGTGTCGTTCGCCGCCCAACTGATCGGCACACTCGGCGGCATCGCGATCGCGGCCGCGGGCGGCGCGATCGTCTACGGTGCGATTCGCGCGATGGTCGGCCTGCGTCTCGAACAGGAAGAGGAGTTCGATGGCGCGGACCTGACCATCCACCGCATTTCGTCGACGCCCGAACGCGAGACGGTCGTTTGACGGCGGCCGCGCGGGGCGTCCGTCCATCGCGCCCCGTTTGGCGAACGACAATGATAGACTTGCGCACCGGAGATGGCATTCTCCTTTAACCGCCCTTGTGGCTGATGATGCCTGCTTCGTCCGGCTGATTACGGACGCGGCGTCATCACGTCCGCGGTTCGTCAGCAACTGAACTGCGGTCAACCGCCAGTCAGCCGGGTTCGTCGACGTTTCCGACTTTCCAGGCCTTTCCATGTATCTATCGATTCTTGCCGTCGGCATCGGCGGCGCGCTGGGTTCACTGTTCCGCTGGTTTCTGGCGATCCGCCTCAACGGGGTGTTCCCCCCGCTGCCGCTCGGCACCTTCGCGGCCAATCTGATTGCCGGTTACATCATCGGTGTCGCGGTCGCGTTCTTCGTGCGCAATCCGAGTCTCGCGCCGGAATGGCGGCTCTTTATCATCACCGGCCTGATGGGCGGCCTGTCGACGTTTTCGACGTTTTCCGCCGAAGTCGTGCAGCGGTTGCAGGAAGGCCGCTACGGCTGGGCGGCGGCGGAAATCGGGATTCACGTGGCCGCGTCGGTCATCGCGACCATCGCCGGACTCGCAACGATCGGCATCGCGGCGAAATAACGCTGAAAAGCAACGCTGAAAAGCAACGCTGCGAAATAACACCGCGAAGCAACGCCGCGAGGCAAGGCCGCAAAGCAACGCCGCGAAGCGACTCGACTTCTCCGCGTCCTCGACATCGTGCGGCAGCCGGTTTGCCGCGCCCAGCACCGCAAACGCTTCCTCGTCGCGCAAACCGTCGTCGACGATCTTGTGCGCCTCATAGAGAAACAGCGCGGCTGCCACGATCAGCCCCACCGTCATCACCGCATACGGCGTCGGAAACGATTGCGACCGGCATGAGCGGCATAAGCGCAACTGATGAAACGCGGCGGCTGCAAAACGGCTCCCAGGCGGTGGCAACACGGGCCACATCGTAGCGAAAACCGCAAGGCACGGCCAACCCGTGACGAGAGAATTACCGTTCCGGCACGCAAAACACTGTTCGCGTTACGCGATGGTCGACATCGTTGACAATATTGACACGAATGTCAAAATAAACCTCACCCGAACCTTATTCGGTTCGCGGTTCCCTGAACGGCACGCGCGCCGTCCGCATTCCATCAGGAATCAGCACCGATGGCCGGCTCCGACTTCTCCACCCTGCTCCCCGACCTGCTGCCGCGACTCTGGGCATTCTCGCTGCGGATCGCGGGCAACCGTCACGACGCCGAAGACCTCGTTCAACACACGTGCGTGCGCGCGCTCGAACGGCAGCATCAACTGAAAGCCGGTACGTCGCCGCTTAGCTGGGTATACGCGATCGCGCATTCGATCTGGCTCAACGAGGTACGCGCGCGCAGCATCCGGGGCCGCACGAACGTCGCATGGGACGACGCACTGCTTGAAGTGGTCGCCGACCCGGGTGCACGCACCCCCGAAAAGGACGTGATGAACCGGCAGATCATCGAGGCGGTCGCGCGTTTGCCGGAAGCGCAACGCAGCACGCTATTGCTCGTCGCAGTCGAAGGACTGACCTATCAGGAAGCAGCGGTCGCCCTCGATGTACCGATCGGCACCGTGATGAGCCGGCTGGCGCGTGCCCGCCGGTCGATCGGCGCGCTCGCCGACGAACACGGATTACGCTCGCGCGCGCCATCGAACCCGCAGCAACCGGAAGATGAGATCGCGTAAACGCACAGTGGCAACAGGCACGAACACTCGAACGCCGGCGCTTATTCCGCGCAAAACATTAAACGTGAAGCCGTTTCGCACAATAGTTTCCTCCAGGCTCCAGCGTTTATCCGACGGCATGCTTGCAGCGACAATCACGGCGACTTTGCAAAGCCACGTCGCCACCCTTTCAATCGCTGCGCGCATGGCACGAGTCAATTCTCTGCGCTGTTGCAAACATCGTTTTTTAAGAAATTCACCTGATCCAGTTCGGCATTAAACGGCCGCTCGGGTGTTATGTGCTTCGTGTGGACCGCATATGTGTGCGGCCTCCATGCAGTCTTCTTGTCGCGGCGGACAACCCCGGTCGTGCGAATGCGTCAGGCAGCCTCCTTGCGAGGCGGCACTGCACCCACTCGCCCGTCGAATCCGCCTTCGTTTTAAAGCATTAACTTGATTCGGTCGGGATACCAATATGCTGAAAAACTCAAAACGAGTGATCTGGGTGTTTGGCGCACTCATTGTGATCGGCGGGGCCGGCGCCCTCGTCGCGTGGCGCAATGACGCGAGCCCGGTGAGCCAGGCCGCGGCGGCCGACCATGCGGCGCCGCCTGCAGTCGAAGTCGATGTCGCGACCGTTATCTCGCGTCCGATTATCGACTATCAGGTTTATTCCGGACGGCTCGAAGCGATCGACGCCGTCGAGATCAAGCCGCTCGTGCCCGGCACGATCGTCGCCGTGCATTTCAGGGACGGCGCACTCGTGAAGAAGGGCGATCCGCTGTTCACGATCGATCCGCGTCCGTATCAGGCCGAAGTCGATCGCACGGCCGCGCAGCTTGCCATGGCGCTCGCGCACGAAAAATACACCGACGCGGACGCCGCGCGCGCCGACCGCCTGCTGCCCGACAACGCGATCGCGAAGCGCGATTACGACGAAACGCAAAGCCGCGCGCACGAAGCGATCGCTAACGTGAAAGCCGCGCAGGCCGCGCTCGAGGCGGCGAAGGTCAACCTCGACTACACGCATATCACGGCGCCGGTAGCGGGCCGCATGTCGCGCGCGCTGCTCACGGTCGGCAACGTCGTCGCGCCGGGCGCGAATGCGCCCGTGCTGTCGACGCTCGTGTCGGTCTCGCCGATCTATGCGGCGTTCGACGTCGACGAACACACGTATCTCGCCTATCTGAATCGCGACGCCGGCCACCCGGTGCCGGTGTCGATCGAACTGGCCAACGAAACGACGTATTCGCGTGAGGGCGCGATCTACTTCGTCGACAACCACCTCGATACGAGCTCCGGCACGATCCGCGTGCGCGCGCGCCTCGACAACGCGGACGGCTCGCTTGTGCCCGGCCTCTATGCGCGCGTGCAGGTCGGCGGCGGCCAGCGGCATCCGGCCATCCTGATCGACGATGCGGCGATCGGCACCGACCAGGCGAAGAAATTCGTGCTCGTCGTCGACAGCACCGATCACGTGCAGTACCGCGAAATCGTCCAGGGCGAACTGCATGAAGGCCTGCGCGTCGTGACGAGCGGCCTGAAAACAGGCGACCGGATCGTCGTGAGCGGCATCCAGCGTGCGCGTCCCGGCGACCTCATCAAGGTCCACAACGTCGATATGGCCACTGCCGCGCGCGCGACCGGTTCGGCGGCCTGACCGGTTTCATGCAGCGGTTTCATGCAGCGGTTTCATGCAGCAGTTTGAAGCGGCGGTTTCAAGCAGCGATTTGAAGCAGTCATTCGAAGCAGTCATTCGAAGCCATTCGAAGCAATACGACGGAAGTCCATCATGAACATATCCCGATTCTTCATCGACCGGCCGATCTTCGCGGGCGTGCTTTCGATGCTGATTCTGCTCGGCGGCATCATCTCACTCGTGAATCTGCCGACTGCCGAATACCCCGAAGTGATCCCGCCGTCGGTGGTCGTGAAGGCGCAATACCCGGGCGCGAACCCGAAGGTGATTGCCGAGACCGTCGCGTCGCCGATCGAGGAGCAGATCAACGGCGTCGAGAACATGCTGTACATGCAGTCGCAGGCCAATAGCGACGGCAACATGACGACCACCGTCACGTTCAAGCTCGGCATGGACCCGGACCTCGCGACACAGCTCGTGCAGAACCGCGTCAATCAGGCACTGCCGCGCCTGCCCGACGAAGTGCAGCGCCTCGGCGTCACGACCATCAAGAGTTCGCCGACGCTGACGATGGGCGTGAACCTGATCTCGCCGGACGGCCGCTACGACATGACGTATCTGCGCAACTACGCGCTGATCAACGTCAAGGACCGCTTGAGCCGCATTCCCGGTGTCGGCGAAGTGCAGCTGTGGGGCTCGGGCGACTACGCCATGCGTATCTGGCTCGATCCGCAGAAGATCGCCGAGCACGATATGACGGCCACCGATGTGATCAACGCGATCCGCGAGCAGAACATTCAGGTGGCGGCCGGTATCGTCGGCGGCGCGCCGTCGAACGCGCCACTGCAGCTGAACGTGAACGCGCGCGGACGCCTGACGACCGCCGAAGAATTCCGCGACATCGTCCTGAAGGCGGCGCCCAACGGCGCGGTCACACACCTGGGCGACGTCGCGCGTGTCGATCTCGATGCACAGGAGTACGGGCTGCGCGCGATGCTCGACAACCAGCAGGCGGTGATGATGGTCATCAACCAGCAGCCGGGTGCGAACTCGCTCGCGATCGCCGAGAACGTCTACCGGACGATGAAGGAACTCAAAGCCGATATGCCGGAAGGCGTCGACTACAAGATCGCGTACGACCCGACCGAATTCGTGCGCGACAGTATCAAGGCGGTGATCCACACGCTGATCGAGGCGATCGTGCTGGTGGTGATTGTCGTAATCGTGTTTCTGCAGACGTGGCGCGCGTCGATCATTCCGCTGCTTGCGGTGCCGGTGTCGATTATCGGCACGTTCTCCTTGATGCTCGCGTTCGGCTTCACGATCAACGCACTATCGCTGTTCGGCATGGTGCTGGCAATCGGTATCGTGGTCGACGACGCGATCGTCGTGGTCGAGAACGTCGAGCGCAATATCGGCAACGGGCTGAGCGCGCGCGAGGCCACTTACGAGGCGATGCGCGAAGTGAGCGGACCGATTATCGCGATCGCCTGCACGCTCGTCGCCGTGTTCGTGCCGCTCGCGTTCATGTCGGGCCTGACCGGCCAGTTCTACAAGCAGTTCGCGATGACCATCGCGATCTCGACGGTGATCTCGGCATTCAACTCGCTGACGCTGTCCCCCGCCCTTTCCGCGCTGCTGCTGAAGGACCATCACGCGCCGAAGGACTGGCTCACGCGCATCATGGACAAGGTGCTCGGGCGCTTCTTCCACCACTTCAACCGCGTCTTCAACCGCGGTTCGGAGAACTACGGCAAGGGCGTCAAAGGCGTGATCCGCCACCGCGGGCTGATGCTCTGCGTCTATGCGGTGCTGCTGTGCTGTGCGGGCCTGATGGCGAAAATCGTGCCGGGCGGCTTCGTGCCCGCGCAGGACAAGGACTATGTGATCTGCTTCGCGCAGCTGCCCAACGGCGCATCGATCGACCGCACCGAAGACGTGATCCGCCAGATGAGCGAGATCGCGCTGAAGCAGCCGGGCGTACAGCACGCAGTCGCATTCCCGGGCCTGTCGGTGAATGGTTTCACGAACTCGTCGAGCGCCGGGATCATGTTCGCCAAGCTGTATCCGTCCGCGTCGCGCGGCAAGGGCGAATCGGGCAATGAAATCGCCGCCGCGCTGAACCAGAAATACGCGGGTATCAAGGGCGCCTTCGTCGCGGTGTTCCCGCCGCCCCCGGTGCTGGGTCTCGGCACGCTCGGCGGCTTCAAGATGCAGCTCGAAGATCGCGGCGCGCTCGGCTACGACGCGCTCAATAGCGCGGTGCAGGCGTTCGTGAAGAAGGCCGCGCAAACGCCGGAACTCGGGCCGACCTTCTCGAGCTACCAGATCAACGTGCCGCAACTGAACGTCGATCTGGACCGCGTGCGCGCGAAGCAGCTGGGCATCTCGATCACCGACGTGTTCGATACGATGCAGATCTATCTCGGCTCGCTGTATATCAACGACTTCAACCGCTTCGGCCGCGTCTATCAGGTGCGCGCGCAGGCGGACGCGCCGTTCCGCGCGACCGCCGCCGACATCGGCCTGTTGAAGACGCGTAATGCCGCGGGCGAAATGGTGCCGCTGTCGTCGGTCGTGAAAGTGACGCCGACCTACGGGCCGGAGATGGTCGTGCGCTATAACGCGTACACCGCCGCGGACATCAACGGCGGCCCCGCGCCCGGCTACTCGTCCAACCAGGCGCAGGCCGCCGCCGAGCGGATCGCCGCGGAAGTGCTGCCGCGCGGCATCAAGTTCGAATGGACCGACCTCACCTACCAGCAGATTCTCGCCGGCGACTCGGCGCTATGGATCTTCCCGATCAGCGTGCTGCTCGTGTTCCTCGTGCTCGCCGCACTGTACGAAAGCCTCACGCTGCCGCTCGCGGTGATCCTGATCGTGCCGATGAGCCTGCTGTCGGCGCTGGTGGGCGTGTGGCTCATGCGCGGCGATAACAACATCTTCACGCAGATCGGGCTGATGGTGCTCGTCGGGCTATCGGCGAAGAACGCGATCCTGATCGTCGAGTTCGCACGCGAACTCGAAATGGGCGGACGCTCGATCGTCGACGCGGCGATCGAAGCGTGCCGGCTGCGCCTGCGGCCGATTCTGATGACGTCGATCGCCTTCATCATGGGTGTGGTGCCGCTTGTCATCTCGGTCGGCGCCGGCGCGGAGATGCGCCGCGCGATGGGTATCGCGGTGTTCTTCGGCATGCTCGGCGTGACCTTCTTCGGGCTCATGCTGACACCCGTGTTCTATGTCGTGCTGCGCAAGCTGACCGGCGACGAGCATCTCGTCGACAGGCATGGCAACCATCCGCATGTGCAGGTCGGCGCATCGGTCTATGAAGAATAAGGGGCGTACGACGATGAAAATATCTCCAGACAATGCGACGCTGAACAGCGCGCCTCTGAAAAAAGCGCCTCTGAAAGGCCCGGCGCTGCTCGCCACGCTCGTTGCCGCGGCATTTGTCGCAACGGGCTGCTCGCTCGCGCCGAAATACGAGGTGCCCGATGCGCAGGTCGCGCCCGCCTACAAGGAAACCGCGGCCGATTTCACGCAGACGGCCATCAAGGTGCCGACCGACGGCACATGGAAAACCGCGCAGCCATCCGAAGCGATCGCGCGCGGAGAGTGGTGGACCCTCTTCAACGATCCGACGCTCGACTCGCTCGAACAGCAGGCACACGACGCGAATCAGGATCTGAAGGCCGCGGTCGCGCGCGTCAAGGAAGCGCGCGCATTGAACGAAGTCGCGCGCGCGGGTTTCTTCCCGACCCTCAACGCGGGGTTCGGGCCGACGCGCCAGCAGATCTCGGCGGTGTCGTTCCTGGAGCCGGACGGCACGCATATTCCGGAACAGACGATCTGGCGCGCGCAGGCAAGCGCCTCGTATGAAGTCGATCTGTTCGGGCGCGTCGACTCGAACTACAACGCGACCAAGGCCGACGCACAGCAAACCGAGGCGCTGCTGCGCTCGGTGCTGCTCGCATTACAGGCGGACGTGGCGCAGAACTACTTTTCGCTGCGCGAACTCGACGGCGAAGCCGCGGTGCTCGCCAATGCGGTCGATCTGCGCGAGCAGGCGCTGGGTCTCGTTCAGCATCGCTTCGACGACGGCGAAATCAGCGAACTCGATGTCGCGCGCGCGAAGGCCGAGCTCGAAAGCACGCGCTCGGACCTGATGACCGTGCAGCGGCTACGGGCATCGTCCGAGCACGGCCTCGCCGTGCTGCTCGGCAAGACGCCGTCCGAGTTCACGATGGCGGCCAATCCGCTGTCGCCAGTCGAAATACGCATTCCGCCCGGCCTGCCGTCCGCGCTGCTCGAGCGGCGGCCCGATATCGCCGCGGCCGAGCGCGCGATGGCGGCGGCCAACGCGCGCATCGGCATCGCGCGCGCCGCGTATTTTCCGTCGCTCGAGCTGACCGGGAACGCCGGCTTCGAGGCAGGCACGCTCGCCAACCTGTTCCGCGCGAGCAGCTGGGCGTTCCTCGCCGGGCCGGCCGCCGGCACCGCGCTCACGCAGACCATTTTCGACGGCGGACGGCGCAAGGGTAATTTGAAGAATGCCCACGCGCAGTTCGACGAGCAGGTCGCGAACTATCGCGAGCAGGTGCTCATCGCATTCCAGCAGGTCGAAGACAACCTGTCGGACCTGCGCATCCTCGAAGGCCAGACGCAGACACAAGGACGCGCGGTCGCGGCCTCGTCGCGTGCCGCGCACCTGTCGCGCGTGCAGTACACCGAGGGCGCGGTGAACTACCTCGATGTGATCGACGCGGAACGCACGGTGCTCGACGCGCGGCGCGTCGATGTACAGCTTCAGGGCGTGCAGGCGGAGTCGACCGTCGCGCTGATCCGCGCGTTGGGCGGCGGCTGGGGCGATACGATTCCGAAGCCGCCGGAAGAACCGAGTCTCGCGAAGCAATAGCGCTTTATTACAATACCGTTTCATTCCCTGTATCGCCGCATTGCCAGATAAATTAATACCCGGCAATGCGGCGACATCAAACGTTGCCGATGATTCGCGTGCATTCGAATGCTGTCGTTTCAATACAGGCGATTTTTAGCTTATCGGTTCCGTTATTCAGAGTTTTCTAAAGAGAAAGTAAAAAAACACCGGGCACCAATTCCCTACACCATTTTCAAGAGTTATTCAAGGCCACGTCCTGGCGTCAAGAATATTTATTTATCTTTTGTTGTCGGTGTTGCATGAAGTGCCTGCAACTTCGATTGCCGACTGAAATTTCCGATGCCTTCATATCCTGCCGACTGAAAGTTGGCGAACATTGGCGCGCCTCATGTCGGACCGGTTATAAGCGGCGCCAGGGAAGATAACGGCGCGGCCACCAATATGCCCGGTGAATTGTTCATTTCATAGGAAAAATGGATTAACAATCAGACGATGATGATTTTTTATCGGGTCACTGTCAAAACCGGTAAGAAAGGGCTATTAGTATTGAAAACAAGCTTTTGTTACACGTATCAGAAATGGAGGCGCGAATTTTTTGGTCGTGCTTTCCAGGAAGCCCCGCGTCAAGCGGAAATATCAAGTCGTTTCCGGTAAGCGACGCGACGCGACGCCCAACGGAATTCCAATGGACGAGACAAGAAATGCGCTCAACTGCAGACAATCTTCCGAGCGTCGCCCGCAGAATGCTGGCGGGCCGAATGTTAACTGACGGCGCTACTGTCGACGCCGTTGCCGACGCACTTCATATATCGACCTATACCGTGCGACGCTATAAAACGATTCTCGACGACGGCGGCCTCGACGCATTGCGCCGGATTAGCATCGGTGGCCGTACATCGGTGCTCGATGATATGGCGCGAGAATGGATTGCCAACGCATTACGAGGTTCGGCGAAAGAACATGGCTTTCCAAGCGATGCATGGACAAACGGGAGGCTGCGCGAACTGATCGGTTCGCGGTATGGGGTGCATTACTCGCGCGTCTACACCTGGCAGATCGCAACCGACCTTGGATTAGGACATCGGCTGTCGAAGTCGCGACGCTGATCGACGAAGCATTGAGACTCGAGGTTGAAGTATCAAGACGAAGGCCGCAGCCGGCCCATATTACTCCCCGCATCCAGACTCATCCGCAAAGAAGTAAAGCCGCAAAAAACCAAAAAAAAGGCGCCACGTAACCGTGGCGCCTTAAAAAGTTCTAGCCATTCCGAGGGCCGTGCTAGAACCTGAGAGACGGAATCCGAAACGCGTGAGCTGCATCAATTTAGTTGAGCTAGCCATGTAGTCGCCAGCGATGCTGGGATGTTAGTGCTGCCATACGACATCCATGCGACACGGCGGCGACAAAATGAAGAAAGTAATGTGGCCGTCAGAATAGCTAAGCGCCCTTTCGGAATGAACTGCCAATTTTTTATGGTTATGCTGATCAAGTCAAGCAAATTCTTCCTGCATCGGCCTCTTCGGAAAAATCGGTCCGTGTTCAATGAAACGGACACTTAAACATTTCCGCCGACCATCGAAGTCGCCAGCCGGGGCCCACTGCCGCAGCGTCGGCCGGAAATCCGAACGCATGTGAAACACGACTGACCGCGCTGGCCGGCATGCCCAAACGGCACGCTCCTGCTGCCGCGCCACGACGTTTTCAATCTGTAACCTACGTAACCTTGCGAAAAATACACAGGCTGGACTGTTACCAGGGTGGGACGTAGCATCATGCTTTCTTGCGGGTCATGCCCGTCCGCGCAAGCTTGCTGCAAGCTCGAGACGGCGGCGGCAAAAGGCGTCGCGTAAGCAGCGTCGCGCACCATCCGCTGCGTGGACGCGCGAAGCGCCGGATCGATAGGGTGCGTGCCGCCAGGTACACGTCGCCTACATGCTCAAGCCTTATCGTATGGCTGCGGCGCCCGGTTGCTCCGTATGGACGGTTCATTGTGTTCTGAATGGATACGCCCACAGCGCCACCGGCATTGCGCTTTTTGCCCTCGCTCTTTGCCTTCGCTCTTTATCCCGCTTGAGTCAGCGCCTTGTCTCTTGCTTTTTTAAACGCCGCATCGCGTTCGCCCATCGGCCGCGCCAGCCGATGAGCGCGCCGCACGCGCGACCGCCATTTCGATACGCGGACCGTCGTGCAGCGTGGCGATGCCCCGTAGTTTTGCCCCATTCCTCGCTAGCCAGCTGATCGAACCGATGGACGAAAAACAAAAGCAGTCGGACACCACCCGCAACCCGCCTCCCGCGCCTGCCCCTGCGAGCCCGCCCCCCGGATCGGGCGGCGGACCGCGGCGCAGCCGCCGCGCGCTGTGGCTGGGGCTAGCCATCGTCGTCATCGCGGCGATCGTGCTGGTGCGCTGGCATCCGTGGCGTAAGGCCGACGAAGGCGCGAGCGCCGGCGCCGCGGCCGGTGCGAGCGGCGCGCACGCCGGGCGCACGGGCGGCGGCCGGCGCGGCGCATTCGCCAACCAGCCGCAGCCGGTCAAGGTCGCATCGGTCACGCAAGGCGACATGCCGATCGTCATTACCGCCCTCGGCACGGTTACGCCGCTGGCGAACGTCACCGTTCGCACGCAGTTGTCCGGCACGCTGCAAACGGTCGCGTTCCAGGAAGGCCAGATGGTGAAGAAAGACGAGCTGCTCGCGCAGATCGATCCGCGCCCGTATCAGATCTCGCTCGCGAACGCACAAGGCACGCTCGCGAAAGACATGGCGCTGCTGCAGACGGCCCGCCTCGACCTGAAGCGCTATCAGACGCTGCTCGCGCAGGACTCGATCGCGAGCCAGCAGGTCGACACGCAGGCCTCACTCGTCAAGCAATATGAAGGGCAAGTGCAGTCGGACAAAGCGAATATCGACACCTTCAGGCTCGACCTCACCTACGCGCGTATCACCGCGCCGGTCGCGGGCCGCGTCGGCCTGCGCCAGGTCGACCCCGGCAACTACGTGACGCCCGGCGACGCGAACGGCATCGTCGTCATCACGCAGCTGCAGCCGATCAGCGTGATCTTCACCACCTCCGAAGACAATCTGCCGGCCATTCTCAAGCAACTGAACGGCAAGACGAAAATGTCGGTCACCGCGTACGACCGCACGAATTCGACGTCGCTCGAAGCGGGCTACCTCGAAACGATCGACAACCAGATCGATACGACCACCGGCACCGTCAAGCTGCGCGCGACCTTCGCGAACACCGGCAACATGCTGTTCCCGAATCAGTTCGTCAACGCCCGTCTGCTGGTCGACGTGATCCACCAGGCGACGATCGTGCCGACCTCCGCGGTGCTGAACGGTTCGATCGGCCCGTTCGTCTATGTCGTGAAGCCCGACAACACGGTCACGGTACGCAAGATCAAGCCGGGCCCCGTCGACGGCGAGCGCACGAGCGTCGCGTCGGGCCTCGAGGTCGGCGAACGCGTCGTCACCGACGGCTCGGACCGCCTGAAGGAAGGCGCGAAGATCACGATTCCGGCCGAGCAACCGGCCGGCGCATCGGGCGCATCGAGTGCATCGGGCACAGCAGGCGCGTCCTGGGCCACGGGCGCATCGGGCCCGCATGCCCATCGCCACCGGCACGCGTCGCAAGCGTCGTCGCAATAAGGCCCTGCCTGGAACCCGCCTCAAGGACCCGCCTCAAGGACCCGCTGATATCGCATGAATCCATCCCGCGCCTTTATCCTGCGTCCCGTCGGCACCGCGTTGCTGATGGCCGCGATCATGCTGGTCGGCCTCGTCGCGCTGCGCTTTCTGCCGCTTTCCGCACTGCCCGAAGTCGACTACCCGACCATCCAGGTGCAGACGTTCTATCCCGGCGCGAGCCCCGACGTGATGACCTCGTCGGTCACGGCGCCGCTCGAACGGCAGTTCGGGCAGATGCCGTCGTTAAACCAGATGTCGTCGCAAAGCTCGGCGGGTTCATCGGTCATCACGCTGCAGTTCAACCTCGATTTGCCGCTCGATATCGCCGAGCAGGAAGTGCAGGCCGCCATCAACGCGGCCGGCAACCTGCTGCCGTCCGATCTGCCCGCGCCGCCGATCTACGCCAAGGTCAATCCGGCCGACGCGCCGATCCTCACGCTCGCGATCACGTCGAAAACGCTGCCGCTCACGCAGGTGCAGGATATTGCCGACACGCGCCTCGCGCAGAAAATCTCGCAGGTCGGCGGCGTCGGTCTCGTGAGCCTGTCGGGCGGCCAGCGTCCGGCCGTGCGTATCCAGGCGAACCCGCTTGCGCTCGCGTCGTACGGCCTGAATCTCGACGATCTGCGCACCACCATCGCTAACCTGAACGTCAACACCCCGAAGGGCAGCTTCGACGGCCCGACGCACGCCTACACGATCAACGCGAACGATCAGCTGACCGACGCCCGCGCGTATCAGAGCGCGGTCGTCGCCTACAAGAACGGCCGTCCGGTCATGCTGACCGACGTCGCGACGATCATTCCCGGCGCGGAGAACACCAAGCTCGGCGCGTGGGTGAACGACACGCCCGCGATCATCCTGAATGTGCAGCGCCAGCCGGGCGCGAACGTGATTCAGGTGGTCGACAGCATCAAGAAGCTGCTGCCGTCGCTGCAGCAATCGCTGCCGGCCGCACTCGACGTGCAGATCGTCACCGACCGCACCACGACGATCCGCGCCTCCGTACGCGACGTGCAATTCGAGCTGCTGATGTCGGTCGTGCTGGTCGTGCTCGTGATGTACCTGTTCCTCGCCAACATTTATGCCACGATCATCCCGAGCCTGTCGGTGCCGCTGTCGCTGATCGGCACGCTCGCGGTGATGTACCTGTGCGGCTTCTCGCTCGACAACCTGTCGCTGATGGCGCTGACCATCGCCACCGGCTTCGTCGTCGACGATGCGATCGTGATGATCGAAAATATCGCGCGCTACGTCGAGGAAGGCGAACCGCCGCTGCAGGCGGCGTTAAAGGGCTCGAAGCAGATCGGCTTCACCATCATCTCGCTGACGGTCTCGCTGATCGCGGTGCTGATCCCGCTGCTGTTTATGGGCGACGTGGTCGGGCGCCTGTTCCACGAGTTCGCGATCACGCTCGCGGTGACCATCGTGATCTCGGCGGTCGTATCGCTCACGCTTGTGCCGATGATGTGCGCGAAGCTGCTGCGCCACACGCCGCCGAAGGAAAGCCACCGCTTCGAAGCGCGCGCGCACGCGTTTATCGATTACGTGATCGACCGCTACGCGGTCGCGCTGCGCTGGGTGCTCGACCGCCAGCCCGCCACGCTCGTCGTCGCGGTTCTCACGCTGGTGCTGACCGCGCTGCTCTACGTGTTTATTCCGAAGGGCTTCTTTCCGGTCCAGGATACCGGCGTGATCCAGGCGATCACGCAGGCGCCGCAGTCGGTGTCGTACCAGTCGATGGCCGAACGCCAGCAGGCGCTCGCCGCGGAAGTGCTGAAGAATCCGAACGTCGACAGCCTCACGTCGTTTATCGGCGTCGACGGCACCAACATCACGCTGAACAGCGGCCGCATGCTGATCAACCTGAAGCCGCGCGACGACCGCGATGCCACCGCGAGCGAAGTGATCCGCGAGTTGCAGCGCGCGACCGCGCATCTGCCGGGCGCGACGCTTTACATGCAGCCCGTGCAGGATCTGACGATCGATTCGACGGTCAGCCCGACGCAATATCAGTTCATGCTGACGGACCCGAACATCGCCGAGTTCCAGACGTGGGTGCCAAAGCTCGTCGAACGGCTGCAGCAGGTACCGGATCTCGCCGACGTCGCCACCGATCTGCAGAGCAACGGCCAATCGGTGTACGTCGAAATCGACCGGCCCACCGCCGCGCGCTACGGCATTACGCCCGCGACCGTCGATAACGCGCTTTACGACGCATTCGGCCAGCGTATCGTCTCGACCATCTTCACGCAGTCGAACCAGTACCGCGTGATTCTCGAAGCGACGCCGACGCTGCAGCACTACACGGAGTCGCTCAATTCGATCTACCTGCCCTCTTCGACCGCGGCCGGCGGCCAGGTGCCGCTTTCGGCCATCGCGAAGTTCCACGAGCGGCCCGCACCGCTGCTCGTCACGCACCTGAGCCAGTTCCCGGCCACCACCGTGTCGTTCAACCTCGCGCCGGGCGCGTCGCTCGGCGCGGCCGTGAAGGCAATCCAGCAGGCGGAAAAAGACATCGGCCTGCCCGCGTCGTTCCAGACGCGCTTCCAGGGCGCGGCACTCGCATTCCAGGCATCGCTGTCCAACGAGCTGTTCCTGATTCTCGCGGCGATCGTCACGATGTATATCGTGCTTGGCGTGCTGTACGAAAGCTTCGTGCATCCGGTCACGATTCTGTCGACGCTGCCGTCGGCCGGCGTCGGCGCGCTGCTCGCGCTGCTGATGACCGGGCACGATCTCGACATCATCGGCATCATCGGCATCGTGCTGCTGATCGGTATCGTGAAGAAGAACGCGATCATGATGATCGACTTCGCGCTCGAAGCGGAGCGCGAGCATGGCAAATCGCCGCGCGAGGCGATCTACCAGGCCTGCCTGCTGCGCTTCCGGCCGATCCTGATGACCACCATGGCGGCCCTGCTCGGCGCGCTGCCGCTGATTCTCGGCAGCGGCGCGGGCTCCGAGCTGCGCCGGCCGCTCGGCATCGCGATCGCGGGCGGTCTCGTCGTCAGCCAGCTGCTTACATTGTTTACCACGCCCGTTATCTACCTCGGCTTCGATTCGCTCGCGCGCCGTCTGCGCGCGCGCTTTCAGCGCGATCCTCGCAACGGCGCGACGCCGCCCGCCACCGATGCCGGGAGCTGACCGATGAACCTGTCGCGTCCGTTTATCGCGCGCCCGGTCGCCACCACGCTGCTGTCGATCGGCATCGCGCTGTCCGGCCTGTTCGCGTTTTCGAAGCTGCCGGTCGCGCCACTGCCGCAGGTCGACTATCCGACCATCTCGGTGCAGGCCACGTTGCCGGGCGCCAGCCCGGAAAACGTCGCGACCAGTGTCGCGAGTCCGCTCGAGCGGCACCTCGGCGCCATCGCGGACGTCACCGAAATGACGTCGTCGAGTTCGGTCGGCTCGACGCGCATCACGATGCAGTTCGGCCTCAACCGCGATATCGACGGCGCCGCGCGCGATGTGCAGGCCGCGATCAATGCGGCGCGCGCGGATCTGCCGACCAGCCTGCGGCAGAATCCGACGTATCACAAGGTCAATCCGTCCGATGCGCCGATCCTGATTCTGTCGGTCTCCTCGAAAACACTGCAGGCCGGCCAGCTTTATGATTCGGCCGCGACCGTGCTGCAGCAGTCGCTGTCGCAGGTCGACGGCGTCGGCGAGGTCGACGTCAGCGGCTCGGCAAACCCGGCCGTGCGCGTCGAACTCGAACCGCATGCGCTGTTCCATTACGGCGTCGGCCTCGAAGACGTGCGCGCGGCGCTCGCCTCGGCGAACGCGAACAGCCCGAAAGGCTCGATCGAGTTCGGCGACAAGCACGTGCAGTTGTATACGAACGACCAGGCGAGCAAGGCGTCGCAATACAAGGACCTCGTCATTGCATACCGCAACGGCGCGGCCGTGCATCTGTCCGATATCGGCGAAGTCGTCGATTCGGTCGAAGACCTGCGCAACCTCGGCCTCTCGAACGGCTCGCGCGCGGTGCTCGTGATCATTTACCGGCAGCCGGGCGCGAACATCATCGAAACGGTCGACCGCATCAAGGAGGAACTGCCGCAACTCGTCGCGTCGCTGCCGCGCGACGTGCAAGTGGTGCCCGCCGCGGACCGCTCGACCACGATCCGCGCATCGCTGCTCGACACCGAGCACACGCTGATGATCGCGGTCGCGCTGGTCGTGATGGTCGTGTTCCTGTTCCTGCGCAACTGGCGCGCGACGCTGATTCCGAGCGTCGCGGTGCCGATCTCGATCATCGGCACGTTCGCCGCGATGTATCTGATGGGCTTTTCGATCGACAACCTGTCGCTGATGGCGCTGACGATCGCCACCGGCTTCGTCGTCGACGATGCGATCGTCGTGCTCGAAAATATCGAGCGCCATATCGAGAGCGGCGTGCCGCGCATGAAAGCGGCGATCATGGGCGCGCGCGAGGTCGGCTTCACGGTGATGTCGATCAGCATCTCGCTGGTCGCCGTGTTCCTGCCTATTCTGCTGATGGGCGGCATTGTCGGGCGTCTGTTCCGCGAGTTCGCGCTGACGCTCTCGCTGGCCATCGCGGTCTCGCTCGTGGTGTCGCTGACTCTCACGCCGATGATGTGCTCGCGCCTGCTCCACGAGCCGCATGAGAAGAAAAAGGAAGGCCGTTTCTCGCGTTGGCTCGAGCGCGGCTTTACCCGCATGCAGGACGGCTACCGGCGCACGCTTGGCTGGTCGCTGCGCCATCCGCGCATCATTCTGCTCGTGCTGTTCGCAACGGTCGGTCTCAACATCTGGATGTACATCATCATCCCGAAGGGCTTTTTCCCGCAGCAGGATACGGGGCGGCTGATCGGCGGTATTCAGGCGGACCAGAGCACGTCGTTCCAGGCGATGAAGGGCAAGTTCGCCGAGATGATGAGCATCGTGCAGTCGAACCCGAACGTCGATACCGTGGTCGGCTTTACCGGCGGCCGGCAAACGAACGCCGGTTTCATGTACGTGTCGCTCAAGCCGAAGCCCGGCCGCACGCTCTCGGCCGACCAGGTGATCCAGCAACTGCGCGGGCCGCTGTCGCACGTGGCGGGTGGCCGCACGTTCCTGCAGGCCGTGCAGGACATCCGCGTCGGCGGCCGGCAGTCGAACGCGCAGTATCAGTACACGCTGCTCGCCGATTCGACGCCCGATCTCTACAAATGGACGCCGCGCATCACGACGGCGCTGCAGGCGCGCCCCGAACTGGCCGACGTCAATTCGGACCAGCAGGAAAGCGGCCTCGAGGCGTTCGTGACGATCGACCGCGCGACGGCCGCGCGCCTCAATATCACGCCATCGCAGATCGACAACACGCTGTACGACGCGTTCGGCCAGCGCCAGGTGTCGACGATCTACAACCCGCTGAACCAGTACCACGTGGTGATGGAAGTCGCGCCGAAATACTGGCAGAGCCCGGAGATGCTCAAGCAGGTATGGATCAGTACGACCGGCGGCACGGCGAGCGGCTCGCAATCGACGAACGCGACGGCCGGCACCGTGACGATGACGAACGCCTCGGGCAACGCAACGAGCACATCGGGCAGCGGCACATCGGCGAGCACCGCCGGTTCGTCGAACGCCGCGGCCATCGCCGCCGACGCCGCGCGCAATCTCGCGAACAATTCGATCGCGGCGAGCGGCAAGTCGAGCGCGTCGACGGGCGCGGCGGTGTCGACCTCGAAGGAAACGATGATTCCTCTGTCGGCGATCGCGACGTTCGGGCCCGGCAACACGCCGCTCTCGGTGAATCACCAGGGGCAGTTCGTCGCCTCGACGATCTCGTTCAATCTGCCGCCGGGCCGGTCGCTATCGGACGCAACGGCGGCCATCGACGAGACCATGGCGCGGCTCGGCGTGCCCGCAACCATACACGGCAGCTTCCAGGGCACTGCGCAGGCGTTCCAGCAGTCGCTGAACGACCAGCCGATCCTGATTCTCGCCGCGCTGGCCGCCGTCTATATCGTGCTCGGCATTCTGTACGAGAGCTATATCCATCCGCTCACGATTCTTTCGACGCTGCCGTCGGCGGGCGTCGGCGCGCTGCTCGCGCTGCTGCTCTTCAATACCGAGTTCAGCATCATCGCGTTGATCGCGGTGATTCTGCTGATCGGCATCGTGAAGAAAAACGCGATCATGATGGTCGACTTTGCGATCGACGCGTCGCGCACGCGCGGACTGTCGTCGCGCGACGCGATCGAGGAAGCGTGTCTGCTGCGCTTCCGCCCGATCATGATGACGACCTGCGCGGCGCTGCTCGGCGCGCTGCCGCTCGCGTTCGGTCGCGGCGAAGGGGCGGAACTGCGCGCGCCGCTCGGTCTTGCGATCGTCGGCGGGCTGATCGTGAGCCAGATGCTCACGCTCTATACGACGCCGATCGTCTATCTGTATATGGACCGGATGCGTCTCTGGTGGGAAAAGCGGCGCGGCGGTACCGGTGAGCCGGCGGCCGCGGCGAAGTGAATGAGCGGCGGCCCGCACTAGCCGCTCATTGCCCGCCCCGCCTCCTGCGTCTCTAGCATGAGAACCTTCAGGGCCCGGCTCTCGCAGGCGGGGCGCCGCAACCGGCTCATGGCGGAGGTGCGATGTGATTCCTGTGTTCAGACGCTGGCACACCTCGCCGCCACCACCCGACGCCTCGCGGCCCGCGAACGAAACGGCGCCGGTCGCCGCGGCACGCGCGCGGGCGAGCGCTCATCAACAGCAGCCCGCAGCCTTGCCGGCTATGCCCGGCCATATCGCGCCCGTGCCGCCTGGCCGGGCGACGCCGAGCTTGCGGGTGCCCGACGCCGCATTGATGTTCCGCACGCTTGGCGCATGGAATGAAGTGATATCGCTGAAAGATGCGCGGAAAATCGACGACCTCACGCAGCAATCGAACGCCGGCCAGTTCGCGAGCTTGCAATCGTTTATCGAAGACGGCGACCCGCATATCAACCGCACCTTGCGTACGCGTCGGCAACGGACGCCGGCCATGCAGCAGTTCCTTTCCGACTTCGCGCGACTGCGCGACTATCGCGGCGAATCGTATCGTGCGGCATGGCTCAAGCCCGCCGCGCTCGACGCGCTCCTGCGCCGCACGCATACGCGCTTTTTCGACGACGGCATCCAGACCGGGTCCGTCGCGCTGCCTCACGCACAAATCTGGCTGCGCCATCTACGGGAAGCGCAGCGCAATCTGAAGCCGGCGATTCTGATTTTCGACGCGAGCGTGCCGCAAAAGAATCTCTCGCACGGCAACGGACTGGGCATGGTGGCGGTCGGGCCGGGCGTATCGCTCGAACTACGGCGCGTCATGCAACACCAGGGCATCACGTTTGCGCTATTCTCGACGGCCAACAACGCCGACGGCCTGATGACGAAGCTGCCCGACGGCTCGCTCGTCTATCGCTCCACCGTTTGACCGGCGCCGCGCGCCGCACGAGTGCCGGTCAAGCGGGCATCCCAGGCACCAAGCGGGGACACCGACCGGGCGCCGCCTAGAGCTTCTGCGCCATCGCGCGCGTCAGAATGCGCTGCCACTGGCGCGCCTGCCGCTCGTTTTGCATCGGCAACTGCCAGACCGGCCGCGCCGTATCCTTGACCTTCAGCCCGACGCGCCAGCCGCTGCCGTCGCGTTCGGCCCGCGCGCCTTGCAGGTCGCCGAAGATATAGTCGCCCTTCGCGCCGCCGAGCTGGATCGAGCACAGGCCTTTGCCCGCGGCGAGCCGCACGCTGCCCCACGATTGCTTGAGCTCATGAGTCCAGTCGCCGTCGTGGATGTTCGGTGCAATCTCGCGATGACGCCGCCACCAGTAAGCCGCCGCGGCAATCACGACGATCGCCGCCACCACCGCCGCGCCGATCGCGACACCGATGCCGAAATGCGCGGCGAGCGCATCGTACGCGCGCACCGCACCGTAGATCAACGCAATCAGAACGAACAGAGCGACAAAGATCGGCATCGCGCCTCCGTAAGAACGTCGGTCAATCGTTGATCAAGCGCTGCTCAATGTGATTGTTCGCGAGCACGCACGACGGCGTCAGGCGCAGCACAGCGCGGCGCCGGCCGCGCGGCCAGGGGCACAGGTCACTGCGACTTGTGCGTCGCCGCCCATTGCTTGACCGCCTGCAGCGTGTTTTCGACGTGCTTGTCCGGCGACATGCTCGTGTATTCGTAAATGATCTTGCCGTCCGGCGCGATCACATACGACACACGGTTCGCCATCGAGTCGTGCATCGGCAGGCCGGCATCGTACTTGCCGATCACTTTCGCATCGGCGTCGGCGGCCACGGGGAATTTGCTGCGGCATTCGCTGACCGAGAACTTCGTCAGCGTGTCGATATTGTCGTGCGACACGCCGATCACGGTCGCGCCGTATTGCTTGTATTCGTCGACGGCGTCGGCAAACTCGTGCGCCTCGATCGTGCAGCCTTTCGTGAAGGCGGCCGGATAGAAGTACAACACGACCGGCCCCCGCTTCAGCGCATCGGCCAGCGAGTAGGTGTAGGTCTTGCCGCCGAGCGACGCCTGCGCGGTGAAATCGGGCGCGGTGTCGCCGGGCTTCAGGGTCGCCGATGCGCCAAGCGCATAAAACGACAGCGCGGCGGCGAGGCCCGCCGCAGTCAGGGTTTGCTTCAGGGTACGGTTCATCTGCGCTCCTCCGGTTCGTGCGGCGGGCGGAGGGGCGACACCGGCCGCCCCCGTCGTCATCCTTCGCCGTCACGCACATCGATTCGCTATTGGATCACAGTTTGCCCGGCGCCCGTGCATGCTGCGGTCAGCCCGAACCCGTCGCCGCCTTGGTGTTATGCCGTTTCAGCTGCCGTCAATTCCCACCCGCATGCGCACCGAACCACGCGGCGGCCGACAGGTTGAGTTCCGCCAGCACCGCGGGCGTGAACACCGAGAAACGCTCGAGCACCTCCGCCTGCACGATCGCCGTTGCATCGGCGCCCTGCCCGGCCGCTTCGGCGACCCGCAGCAGCGCACCCATCTCGCCGTCGCGCTCGACAATCGCATTGCGGATCAGCGGCGACAGCCCGAGCTTGTCGAGCGCCTTCGCGGGCGTCGAGTCGACAACCACATGCACGAGCGAAAAGATGCCGGTCATAAACGCCGCATCGGCGAAATCCTCGTCGCCGGGACGCAGCAGGCGCGCCGCCAGCTCCATGAAGCGCGAGCGCGTGCCGGCCAGCTGCACGAGCGGATCGGAACTCCACGGCAGCTCGCCGCCGCCCGCGTAGAGCAGCAGTTGCGCCCAGCGCGCGATCTGCCGCGTGCCGGTCGCGATGATCGCCTCGCGCAGCGAAGCGATATGACGGCCAAGGCCAAAGGCGCTCGAGTTGACGAGTCGCAGCAATTGCACGACGACGTTCGGATGGCGCTTGAGCTCCGCTTCGAGCTCGAAGAGTCCCGCGTCGCGCGACAGCAGCGCGAGCAGGCGCAACAGCGCCGCGCTCGACGAACGGCTGCGTTGCGCGGCCAGCACCTGCGGCCGCGCAAAGAAGTAGCCCTGGAACAGATCGAAGCCGAGGTCGCGCGCCTGAAGAAAGTCCTCTCGCGTTTCGACTTTTTCGGCGATCAGCGTTTTGCCGTGGCCGCGCAGCGTCGCCGCAAGCGTCTTCAGCGAGCTGCGTTCAGCCAGCAGGAAATCGACCTTGACGATATCGGCATACGGCAGCATCGCGTAGAGGCTCTCGGAGAGCTCCCAGACGTCGTCGAGAGCGATCCGGAAGCCGGCCCGGCGCAATTCGGCCAGACGCGCGAGCAGCCGCGCGTCGACGGTCACGGTTTCGAGGATCTCGAGCACGAAGCGCTGCGGCGACATCAGATGCACGATGTCGTCGAACAGCAGGCGCCGGCCGATGTTGATATAGCCGCGATGCTGGCCGAGCACGGCCGGCACGCCAATCGAGCCGATCGTGCGGGCCACGACCTGGGCGGTCGCCTGCGCGTCGTCGGACACGCGCGCGTGATTGTGCGCACTGTCGCGAAACAGCAACTCATAGGCATTGAGCGCGCCGCTGCGATCGAGGATCGGCTGGCGGCCCAGATAGACGAATTCCGAAGCGGAGCGCGGGGCATCCAGCGAGACGCTGAGTGTGCCGCTCTGCATGCCGCCGGCTCCCTTCTCGGTCCTGCGGTCGTCTCTATCGTCGAATGGTTCTGACATGATGGATGGCGGCGTGGATTCAAAAAACAGCAATCGTGCAGGCCAGGGATGGAAACGGTCCCACCGACCGCCGCGCATCGTACCAAAACCGAACCGCCGCACGAACAATCGCATTAACGGAACAAGGGGGGCAGTACTTTAGCGGGACCGTCGATGCGGTGCAGCGTGCGGTGCGAAAGTGACGCTTATTCCCGCGAAAACGGCTTGCCGTCACGCGAAAACCAGTCTTTTGGATGCTTTTTTTCGACCCAAGGCTAAAGATTTTGCCGCGCCGGCCGTTATGGTGCTCTGATGGACGTCTTCCCATCTTCCGGCTGGATGCGGTAACCGGCGGACGGGCTCGCCCGCCTGCGACGAAACAGGATTGTCAGCGACTTACATGGAAGCGAACAGGATTACCGCACCTCGACGGGGCTGGCTGCGCAACGCGATCCAGCGTTGGCGCACGGTACTGGGCCCGCGCGGCGGCGAGGCGCACGCGGCCGGTGCGGGCGCCGCCGCCCTCGGTCTCGAGCAGACCGTCGGCGCCGTCGACTTCCTCGCTCACGTCGACAGGGATTTGCGCTTCCTGTACGTGACCGACGCGAGCCTGCGCTTCATCGGCTACCACCGCGAGTATCTGCAAACCATCAGCCTGCACGACATCGTCGCGCCCGCCGACAGCGCGCGCCTCGAAGCCGTGCTGACGCGTGCCGAGGCAAGCGGCACGGTCGAAAAGGTCTCGCTCGATCTCGTCAAGTCGTTGACCTACCCGATCGCCGTCGAACTGCGCGTCGTGCGCAATAACCACGACGGCATCGAGGGTTATGCGATCGCCGGCTTCGACGTGTCCGCGTGGCGCGCCAACGAAGCGAGCCTCAAGCGCGCGCTGCACACCGATCATCTGACCGGCATCGCCAACGTGCCGGCGCTCGTCGACGCGCTGCGCGACGCACAGCAGCAGGCCGACGCCAACGGCACGCCGGCCGCGCTGCTGCTGCTCGACCTCGACGACTACCAGCGCGTCAACCGCGCGCTCGGCTACGACGCCGGCGACGAAATGCTGCGCGACACCGCGAGGCGTCTCACGCACATGACGACGCAAGGCGAAATCATTGCGCGCGTGGCCAGCGACGAGTTCGCGATCCTGCTGCCGCCGGCCGCCACGCGCACCGACGCCGCGATCGCCGCCGAAGCGCTCGCGCGGCGCCTGCTGACCGCGATCCAGCAGCCCTACTCGTACAACCGGCAGCCCGTGCATCTGTCGGCCAGCATCGGCATCGCGCTGTATCCGGACGTGCAGCACTCGAACGACTCGACTTCGCGCGACAGCCAGCTGCTGCGCTGGGCCGACCACGCGCTGCTGCGCGCGAAGGCGGCGGGCGGCAACACGCTCGCGTTCTACGTGCCCGACGACAGCCCGGCCGACGCCGAGCGCCTCAAGCTCGAATCGGACCTCTACGACGGCGTGCGCAACGGCGAGTTCTCGCTGCACTTCCAGCCGATCACGAGCAGCCACTCGCGCGGCGTGGTCGGCGTCGAGGCGCTGATCCGCTGGCACCATCCGCTGCACGGGCTCGTGCCGCCGTCGATGTTCATTCCGCTTGCGGAGTCGGTCGGCCTCATCAATTACCTCGGCAACTGGGTGCTGAAAGCCGCGTGCATGCAGCTCATCCAGTGGGACGCCAAGGGCATCAAGCTGCAATACGTGGCGGTCAACGTGTCGCCGCAGCAGTTCCGCGACCCGCGCTTCACCGACAACGTGCGCGAAGCGATCGCGCTGACCGGCATCGACCCGCGCCGGCTCGTATTCGAAATCACCGAAACCCTGCTGATGCACGATCCCGCGCATGCCACCGCGCTGCTCGCGGAATTAACTGCCATCGGCATACGTTTTGCTGTTGACGACTTCGGCACGGGCTACTCGAGTCTCGCGTATCTGCAACGGTTCCCGCTCGCCAAGCTGAAAATCGACAGGAGCTTCGTCGAGAATCTGCTAACCTCGCGCAACGATCAGGCAATTGTCAGCGCAGTGGTCGGACTTGCGCAGACACTCGATCTCGAACTGGTCGCCGAAGGCGTCGAAACGGAAGCGCAGCGTGCGTTGCTGACCCAGATGGGATGCGATCACATTCAGGGGTGGCTCGTGTGCAAGGCGCTGCCGTCCGAAGAACTCGCGCAGCGCTTCGAATCGCGCGCGCTTTACCTGCACGACGCAGCGTGATGCACGCCGCGCAACAACGCACCGGCGGCCCGCACGAAGTGCGCGGCCGGCTACTCACTGGAACACGTATGGCTTTTGCGGGACTCACATGTTAAAGGCGGCGTTGCTCGACAGGCTCTGGGGCAAGATGAGCGAGCGCGGCGATTTTCCGATGCTGTCGCAGTCGCTCCGCACGACAATGGCCGCCGTCAAGAACGACGAGCTCGACTTCACGTCGCTCGTTCAGGTTGTGCTCTCCGACTTCGCACTGACCCACAAGGTGCTGCGTCTTGCGAATTCGGCGATGTACATGGCGTTCGGCGGCAACATCACCACCGTCTCGCGCGCGCTGATGGTGCTCGGCATGGATGCGGTCGGCCACCTCGTCGTCGGCCTGCAGATCGTCGATCACTTTCACCACAGTGTGCCGCGCCGCATCGACGCGAAGCTCGAACTGAACCGCACCATGCTCTCGGGCTGCGTGGCGCGCAAGCTGACCGAACGCGGCGACCTGCGCGCGGGCGAGGAAGCCGTGGTCTGCACGCTGATGCGCCAGGTCGGCAAGCTGCTCGTCGTGTTCTATCTCGACACCGAATGGGATCAGATTCGCCGCCAGCTCGATGCGGGCATCTCCGAAAAGGATGCGTGCGCGAGCGTGCTCGGTGTGTCGTACGAGGAGATCGGCATCGAAGCCGCGGTGCGCTGGCGCTTGCCGGAAATCATCCGCATCGGCATGACCGCGTTCGACCCGGCGCGCGACGACGAGCCGCGCCAGACGCAATGGATGCGCGCCGTCACGACCTTCTCGACCGAGGTGGCGAACCTGCTGACCGCGCCCGACATGCCCGTCGCCGTGCGCGACGCACGCATCGCGGAACTCGCGCAGCGCTATAGCCGGCCGCTCAACACCGAGGCGGACGTGCTGATCGAAATGAGCATCGCGCTGGCGCGCGAAGAAGCCGGCGACGGCGTGATGCGCGAGATCAACGAACTGCGCGCAAGCGCCGATGCAATCGCCCGCGAGCCGCTCGAGCCGGAAGACCGCATTCGCGCGGGCGTCGAAGACCTGCGCGCGCTGCCCGCGGACAACGCGCTCGCGCCAGCGCTGACGCTGGCGTCCGAAACCGTGCTGGCGGGGCTCGGCTTCGACCGCACGGTCGTGTTCGTGCGCCAGGGCAGCGGCACCTTCAAGGCCAGCATGGGCTTCGGGCCGAAGGTCGACGCGGTGATGCCGCAGCTGTCGTTCGCCAGTGCGTTCCAGCCCGACGTGTTCCACCTCGCCATCGCAAACTCGGTCGGCATTTTCATCGAGAACGCGCGCGACCCGAAGATGGTCGCGCGGCTGCCGGACTGGTACAAGCGCTCGTTCAGCGACGCGCAATCGTTCGTGCTGCTGCCGGTCATGCTCGAGAACCAGTCGACGGTCGCGCTGATGTACGGCGACTGGACGCACAACACGGAGCCGCGCCGGATCAGCCAGCAGGAAATGGCGGCGCTCAACGAGTTATCACGGGAATTGCGGCGTTTTTTCGCCCAAGCGCCGGTGGGTGAGCTGGAGACGCAGTGATTCGCGCCGTGATTCGATTCCGCGAACGGGATCGACGAGACGCATCACTGAGCTGACCAACCTGCCGGCGCGGCACATATTACCGCGCGTATTACAGCGCATCTCGCCGTGCGCGCGCCCTGCACATGCGTGCAGGTTCGACGCACTTGCAGAGATTTAATCTTCGATCCGTTCGAGCCCTTCGGCCTCGGCGCTGTGCTCGGCAATGCCGGCCCACGCAGCCGCGGTCAGCGCGAGTTCGGCCGCTTCCGGCGCGGTCAACGGCGCAAGCGCCTGGCACGCAGTCTCGACCTCGTCCCACGCGCCGCGCTCGAGCGCCTCGGTCAACGTCAGCAGCATGCCGAGCGATCCTTCGTGATGCTCGATTGCCGCGCGGATCGGTCGCGACAGCATCAGCACATTGAGCGTGGTTTCGAGCGAGCCGCCGAACACCGCATCGACGAACGAAAAGACCCCGGTTAGAAACGCCGCGTCGGTTTCGTCGCGCCCTGCCTCAGGCAAACGTGCAACCGCGAGTTCCATGAAACGCGCGCGCGAGGCGGCCAATTGCAGCAGCGGATCGTCTTCGAGCGCGACCTTGCGGCCGTCCGCGTAGAGCAGCAGTTGCGTCCAGCGCGCGATCTTGTCGGTGCCCGTCGCGTTGATCGCGTCGCGCAGCGTCGTGACGCGCAAGCCCAGCGCGAGCCCGCTGGCGTTCGCAAGGCGCATCAGGTGCATGACGAGCACCGGGTTCAGCTTCAGCTCCGCCTCGAGTTGCGCGACCGTCGGTTCGCCGGCCAGAAGCTGCAGCAGATTCAGCAGCGCATGGCGCGGCGCGCTCACGCGGCGCGTCGACGAGACGCTTTGCGCACGCGCGAAGAAATAGCCCTGGAAGCGGTCGAAACCGAGATTGAACGCGGTGCTGAAGTCGTCGTGCGTCTCGGTATTGAGCGCGATCAGCATCTTGCCGGCCGACTTCAGCACGCTCGCGAGCTTCGGCAGCAGCGCGGGCGGCGTCTGCCGCAGATCGATCTTCACGGTCTCCGCATACGGCAGAAGACGCGCGAAACGGTCGTCGACCTGCGTCACATGATCGATCACGAAGCGAAAGCGCCGGCCGTGCAACGTGACGATGCGCGCGATCAGTTCGTCGTCCACCTGGATATCGGACGGCAGTTCGAAAATAAACCGCTCGGGCGGCAATGCCTTGACCGCTTCGTCGAACAGCAATTCGCGGGTCGCATCGATATAAGCGGGGTGGCCGGTCAGCGCGAGCCGCACTTCGGGCCGGACCAGCGCGCGAATCAGCGCGCCGACCCGCGCCTGAGCGGAGTTCGCGTTCGCGGCCAGTTCGCCGTCGCCGTCAGCGCCGCTTTCCGGTTCGGTGTTCTCGCCGGCATGAGCAGGCTCTGCGGACACCGGGAGATCCCAAAGCGGCTGCTGGATTTTCAGTTCGAAACCGCACAGCATGCCGTCCCGGTTCAAGAGCGGCTGGCGGGCGAAATACACGTCGCGCGGCGCGCCTTCGCCGGTACTGCCGGCGTCGCCTTGCCGATCGCCGTCAGTGGAACCCGAAAGGCCGTCTGGCCGGCCTTCCTGCTGGACTGCGGTGGTGGTCATGCGGCTCCCCTATGGCAAAGCGCGCGTGGCGCTTTGCGCTCTCTTCGTTATACCTGGCGGATTCAATGAACCTGGCGATTCGCGCGGCATGGAGGCAGTTTTCGTCGATGCGGCCCGATCAATGCGCGACATTCGGCGATATGCGTCTATATGCGTCGATATGCAGCCACAGTGCCGTGCGGCCGATGCCCAACCCATTCAAGACCATGCGCGATGCACCGGGTTCTGATGCCCGGCGATTTTAGCGCACGCCCGCATGCCGCGGACAGCGAAATCGTGTGCGCACAACGAAACTTCGCTTATTGCAGTGATGCGAGTGCGTCCGCCGTCGTTTCGACGACCATCAGCCCCGCGCGCAGTCCAGGTTTTACCGACGGATTCGGAAACACGATGCGTTCTTCCGGATGGCTCACCGTATAGCGATAGCCGCCGTCGCGAGCGAGCAGCGTGTGTTGCGGGTACGCGGTGAAATTCGGCACGTCGGCTTCGACCAGCAGTTCGAATGCGTCGCTGTGTTTCGTGATCTGATCGATCACCGTGAAGACGCGCGGCAGCGGCGTGGCGCCCGCCGTTTCGTCAATGGAGCGGATGCGGCCGGCGCGATCGCAGCGGTCATCACGCTGACCCGAAATCAGGTTACGCAGCGCGCGGTCGGCGCCCGCGAAACGCACGAGATCGTTCTGTCCGAACGGGCGCACTTTGCCCAGTTCGAGCGTGCATGCGTCGGCGCCGCATGCTTCGGACGTGAAATGCGAATAGGTGCTGCTTTTCGCCGAATGCACGAGCACGGCCGCGATCTGCGCGTCGCGCAGCCATTCGAACATCGCGCGCGACATCGGCTCGCCCGTATGGGGCAGCAGCGCAAAGCGCTCGAACACCGACGCGCGAATCGCCGTGTGCATATCGATATGCCAGCGCGCGCCGCGCCGTTGCGGCGCATTCGCAAAGAATTGCGCGGCGCTTCGTTCGAGCGCGGCAGCGCGCGGCGCTTCCTTGCTGTTCGGCAATTGCGCATGACGGCCGCTGAAAAGACGGTTCAGATCGTCGTCGATATAGCGGCACGCCGCGCGCATCGCCGCGACATTGCCGAGCACGACGAGCAGCCGGCATACGAGCGGCGCGCGGCCATTCGCGATATCGCGCACGATGGCCGACAACAACTCGATCGGCGCGGTCTCGTCGCCGTGGATGCCGGCCGACGCGAGCACGCTGTGCACGGCGGCCGCATCGCGTGCATCGCGCCCGGCCGCCGCGGGCTCGAATTGCAGCACGCCGTCGTCGAGCCAATGCCAGCGCACGCCATTGGCGCACACGCCTTCGCGTTGCGCGGCATCGGGCGCGGTGCCGGCTAGCGTGCAGGCGAGGAAGTCGTCGAGCATCATGGTCTCGGCCTCGGTTCAGTGTCGAACATTCAGCGTTGAAAATCGTACAGCGATCCGACCCGCAGAATTTGCGTCAGTTCATCGAGTGCCGTGCGCGATTCGTCGAGCAGTTGCGCATCGGCCAGATCGCCGGGCGCCAGCCGGTCGCGATAGTGCCGGTCGATCCACGCATCGAGCAAGCCGAACAGCCGTGCGTCGATCCAGACACCGGGCAACACCGCTTCGCGCTCCGCATCGGTCAGCACGACCCGCAGCCGCAAACAGGCAGGGCCGCCGCCGTTCTTCATGCTTTCGCGCAAATCGAAAACCTTGACCTCGCCGATCGGTCCGCCCCCCGAGACGAGCGTGTCGAGATAACGCGCGACGCGCTCGTTCTCGCGGCATTCCTGCGGCACGACAAGCATCTGCGTGCCGTCCGCCCGCATCAGCAACTGGCTGTTGAACAGATACGACGTGACCGCATCGTTGACGCTCACGAGCGCATCCGGCACTTCGATCACCTCGAGCGGCGCATGATGCGCGGCCAGCTTCGCGCGCAGTTCGTCGTACACCGCGCTGCGGTCGACAAACGCGAGTTCGTGGCACAGCAACGTATGCCCATTGCCGACCGCGATCACGTCGTTATGGAACACGCCCGCATCGATCACATCGGGGTTCTGCTGCGCGTAGACGGTCGTTTCTTCCGTGAGCCCATGCCGCTGCGCGACCGCGCGGCTTGCCTCGAAGGTCTGCCGCGCCGGGTAGCGCTTCGGTTCCGGACCGCGCCGGTATTCGCTGCGGCCGTACACGAAGAATTCAATGCCGCGCTCGCCGTACGCGGCGCAAAAGCGCGTATGGTTGGCCGCGCCTTCATCGCCGAGCGCGGGCGTGCCCGGCAACGCTTCGTGCACCGCAAAGCGGCCTTCGTCCGCGAAAATCGCGCGCAGCGTGCGGCGCGTCGATTCGTGCTCGATCGCGCGATGCAGCTTGCTGCACAAGTTCGCCGGCGTGAAATGCACACGCCCGTCCGCGGTGTCGGCCGACGGGCTCACGGTGGCCGCGTTCGCGGTCCACATCGCGGAGGCGGAGCTCGCCGCGGCGAGCAGTTCGGGCGCTTCCTTCGCTACTTTCGCGATCACGGTCGCGTCGCCGCCCGAAAAGCCGAGTTCGCGCAACAAACGCAGCGACGGCCGTTCCTGCGGGGGCAACACGCCCTGCCGGAAGCCGAGATCGGCCAGCTGCTTCATCTTGCGCAAGCCCTGCTTCGCGGCGGCCTTCGGATTGGCAATGGACTTGTCGTTCGACAACGACGCGACATTGCCGAACGACAGGCCCGCATAGTTATGAGTCGGGCCCACCAGCCCGTCGAAATTCGCTTCGATCGCTTGCATCGTCCGATCCCTAGAAATAAAGGCCCGGCGACACGTTCGCGGGCATCTGCAATTGCGCGCTTTCGACCGACGCCATCGGATACGAGCAATAGTCGGCCGCGTAATACGCGCTGGGCCGGTTGTTGCCCGAGCGCCCGACGCCGCCGAACGGCGCAGCCGACGACGCGCCGTTGGTCGGCCGGTTCCAGTTGACGATGCCGGCGCGGATCGTGCGCTGGAAATGCGTCCACTGCGCTTCGTCGTCGGCAAGCAGGCCTGCCGAGAGTCCGTACGCAGTGTCGTTCGCGCGTTCGATCGCGGCATCGAAGCTGCGGTAGCGGATGACCTGCGCCAGCGGCCCGAAATGCTCTTCGTCGGGCAGATCCGCCACCTCGGTCACGTCGAGAATCGCGGGGCTCGCGAAGCCGAGTGCGGGATCGCGCTGCCGCATCTCGAGCAGCGTGCGCGCCCCGCCCGCCACGAGCCGCGTCTGCGCATCGACCAGCCGTGCCGCCGCGCGCGCGGTGACGACCGCGCCCATATACGGCTGCGGGTCTGCGTCGTACGCGCCGACCCGAATCCGCGAGGTGACGTCGACCAGACGCGCGATAAAACGGTCGCCGAACGCATCGTCGGGCACGAGAATGCGCCGCGCGCAGGTGCAGCGCTGCCCGGCCGATAAAAACGCCGACTGGATCGTGTGATGAACGGCCGCGTCGAGATCGCCCACCTCGGCCACGACGAGCGGATTGTTGCCGCCCATTTCGAGCGCGAGCACGATCTCGGGGCGTCCGCCGAACTGCTTGTGCAGCAGCGAGCCCGTACCGGAGCTGCCGGTAAAGAAGAGCCCGTCGATCTGCCGATGATTCGCAAGCGCGACGCCCGTGTCTTTTTCGCCTTGCACGAGACTGAGCACGCCGGCGGGCAGCCCCGCTTCCTGCCACACTTCGACCGTTGCGCGCGCAACGGCCGGCGCGAGTTCGGACGGCTTGAACACCACCGCATTGCCCGCGATCAACGCGGGCACGATATGCCCGTTCGGCAAGTGCCCCGGGAAGTTATACGGCCCGAACACCGCGACGACACCATGCGGCCGGTGCCGCAACACCGCGGTGCCATCGGCGATCGCCGCGCGCTTTTCGCCGGTGCGCTCGTGGTAAGCCTGAATCGAGATATCGACTTTCGCCGCCATCGCGGCGACTTCGGTGCGCGCCTCCCACAACGGCTTGCCGGTCTCGCGGCCGATCGTCGCGGCAAGCGCTTCCTTGCGTTCGCTCAACAGCGCGGCGAAGCGGCGCGCGATCGCACACCGCGCTTCGAATGATGTGGCCGACCAATGCGCGAACGCGCGGCGCGCGCTCATGACCGCGCGCTCGACATCGTCGGCCGATGCGCCGTTGCCTTCCCAGACGATCCCGTTCGTGCCGGGGTCGCGCGACGCGAAGGCCGCGCCGGTGCCGGCAGTCCAGCTGCCGTCGATCAATAGTTCGGTCATGCTGATCCCTGTTTCGGTTGGGGTGCGTGGATCGCGGGCAGCACGCGCACGGGGTCGCCGGCGTTGACGCGCAGCGCCGCGGCTTCGTCGGCGGACAGGCGGAAGACGCCCGCTTCGACGACACCGCGCGCCACGCCGACGCCAAAATCGTGGAGCGACGTATTCGAGACGAGCGAACGCGGCGCTTCGCCTTCGTTGCCATGCGCCGCCTCGCGCCGGCCGTCCGCGGACGCATGCGACGCGTCGCCGATCTCCACCGGCACGACAACGCTCTCGCGCACCGTGCGCAAATCGGCGATATGGCATTCGAGCACGGGGCCCGCATCGAAAATATCGACGTGGTTCTCGTAGCGCAGCCCTTCGGCTTCGAGCATCTTGCGCGCGGGCAGCGTGTCGCTATGCGTGAGGCCGACGCACTCCTGCGCCTCTTCGGGCAGCAAATCGACATACACCGGAAAGCGCGGCATCAGCTCGGCAAGAAACGACTTGCGGCCGTGCGAGCTCAGATAGTCGGCCGCATTGAAATCGATCTGGTAGAAGTGCGAGCCGACCGCGCGCCAGAACGGCGACGTGCCTTCCGCATCGAAGTGGCCGCGCAGCTCCGCGCAGATGCGCTGCGGAAAACGCTCGCGGAACTGGGCGATAAACATGAAGCGCGACCGCGACAGCAAGCCGCCGACACCGCTTGCGCGATAGCGCGGGCTCAGAAACAGCGAGCACACTTCCGCATAGCCGGTCAGATCGTGCGAGATATTGAGCGCGCGCATCAGCGTCCAGATGCCGAGGTCCTGGCTCGCATGCACGACCGTGCTCACCCGATAGTTGTAGAAAGGCTGATCGAGGCCGACCGCCGTTTCGATGCCGCAGACGCCCGCGATGTCGCCCGTCGCGCTGTCTTCCATGACGAACAGGTAGCCCTGCTCGTGCGGCGCCGCGCGATTGTCGAGCGTGCGGCGCGAGCGCTCGATGCGCGCCTCGAGCGCCGCGCGATCGGGCTTGAACGTGGTAAGGCCGGGTCCGGTTTCTCCGGCAAGGGCGACGAGCGCGTCCAGATCGCCCGTCTGCACGACACGCACGACGATCATTGCATGTCCTCCGCAGATGCGTTGCTCTCTTCCTGATGCAGGATCACGCAGCGAACCGTGTCGCCAACGCTGACGCCGAGCGCGGCACGCGCCGCGGCCGGCAGCGGCGCGCCCGCACTGCGCTCGCGCGGCAATTCGGCCAGCACACAGCGGAACTCGCCGGGGCGATTGCTCGCGGCCATATAGGTGGCGCTCTGTGCGCGCTCGGGCGGCGCTTCGTCTGCGGCATGCACGGCGCGCGTCTCGTTGCGCTTTACGCAGGCGCTGCGATCGACCTGCGCGGTCAGCACCGGTCCCGCGTCGAAGATATCGACATAGCGGTCGGTCTCGAAGCCTTCTTCGAGATGAATCTCGTACGCGAGCAGCGCTTTTTCGTCGGGCTCGCCGAGCACGCGCTGCGCCGCTTCCGGCAACAGCGGCACATAGATCGGATAGCTCGGCATCACCTCGGCGATAAACGTGCTGCTGCGTCCGCCGGACTGTACTTCGATATCGGCGAAGTGGCGGCCGAAAAACTTGCGGCCCACCGCTTCCCAGAACGGCGACACGCCTGCTTCGTCGGTCACGCCGAGCAGCAGTGAAAATACCTCGGGCGTGAAGCGCTTGCGGTTCGCGGCGATATACATCATGCGTGCGCGCGACAGCAGATGCGCGGCCGCCGCCCCGCGCAACTCGGGCTCGATATAGAAGCCGCCGAGACGGCTCCTGCCGGTCAGCTCGTGCGACATGGTCAGCGCGTGGATCTTGCGGTTCACATGCAGCTCGCGCGACGCATGAATCAGCGCATCGTTGCGGAACGCGTAGAACGGCTCCGAATAACCGGCCGCGGCGACGATGCTCGCCGTACCGAGCAGCCTGCCCGTTTCGCTATCTTCGAGCACGAAGAGATAGAACTCCTCGCCCGGAAAATCCGCTTCCGCGCGAAACGAGTCTTCCGACAATGCGACGCGCGCCTCGAGCGCGCGGCGGTCATGCGGCAAAGAATGCAGCACCGGCTGCGCGGCGCGCGCCATCTGTTCGAGCGCATCGAGGTCGGCAAGGCGACCCGGGCGGACAAAGAGCATCGTGGTTCCCTGTGTGCAGGCTACTTCGCGTGCGACGCAGCCGTCGCACCGATCACTTCTTCGATCGCCTTCGCGAGCCTTGCGAGCCCCTCGTGCAGATCGTCGAGCGGAATAATCAGCGACGGCGCGAAGCGCAACACGTCCGGGCCCGCCATCAGCATGATGAGCCCATGCTTGCCCGCTGCCGTGACGAAATCTTTCGCGCGCCCCTTGAATGCATCGTTGAGCTCCGCGCCGATCAGAAGCCCCTTGCCGCGCACTTGCGTGAAGATGCCGAAGCGCTCGTTGAGTTTCGCGAGCGCTTCCTGCAACGCCGTGCTGCGCGAGCGGACGCCGGCCAACAGGTGCGGATCGCTGATCAGTTCCACCACCTTGAGCGCGATCGCCGATGCGAGCGGATTGCCGCCATACGTCGTGCCGTGTACGCCGACCTTGAAGTGCGCGGCCAGCTCGTTCGTGGTCAGCATCGCGCCGATCGGAAAGCCGTTGCCGAGCGACTTCGCCGTGGTCAGGATGTCCGGCGTCACATCGGTGTCCTGATACGCGTAGAAAAAGCCGGTACGGCCAACGCCCGTTTGCACTTCGTCGAAAATGAGCAGCGCGCCGTGCCGGTCGCACGCTTCGCGCAGCGCCCGCAGAAACGCGGGATCGGCGGGAATCACGCCGCCTTCGCCCTGGATCGGTTCGACCACGACCGCGCATGTTTTCGGGCCGATCGCCTTGCGCGCCGCTTCGATATCGTTGTATGGCAGATGGACGATGCCGGCCGGCACGGGCCCGAAGCCCTCCGAGTATTTCGGCTGCCCGCCGACGCTGACAGTAAAGAACGTGCGGCCATGAAACGACTGCGCAAACGAGACGATCTCAACCTTATCCGCGCCATGCCGGTCGAACGCCACGCGCCGCGCCAGCTTGAACGCCGCTTCGTTCGCTTCGGCGCCCGAGTTGGCGAAAAATGCGCGGTCGGCAAACGTCAGTTCTTCGAGCCGCTTCGCGAGGCGCAGCACCGGCTCGTTCGTATAGCCGTTGCCGATATGCCAGAGCTTCGCGCCCTGCCCGTTCAGCACCTCGAGCAGTTCCGGATGCGCATGGCCGAGCGCGGTGACGGCGATGCCGCCGGCGAAGTCGAGATACTCGCGGCCCTGCGTGTCCCAGACGCGCGAGCCTTCGCCGCGGTCCGGCACGAACGGGGCGGGCGAAAACACCGGCACCATCACTTCGTCGAAGGTCTGGCGTGTCACATTCTGGTCGTTCATGGCGGATCCTCGAGGCGGGCGGGTAACCTTCATAGTGTAGAAAACGATACGCGCGCCGTCTTGCGCATACGCGACGTGTTCTATCGAAGATCCCGGGGCGCCGGCGCGCGGCGCTAGGGTCGGTCGCGTTCGGGCGGCTCGCCCGGCGCCGCGGGCGTCGCGCGCGACGATGCGCCCGCCGACTGCTTATCGAGCCAGTTGCGGCGCTCTTCGCGCGGCGTCACATTAAAACGCTCGCGGTACGCGTTCGAAAAATGCGCGGCCGACGAAAACCCGCACGCAAGGCTGATCTGCACGACCGATTTGCTCGTGCGCTGCAACTGCGTGCGCGCCTTCGAGAGCCTCAGGCCCAGGTAGTATCGGGACGGCATCGCACCGAGATACTGCCGGAAAAGCCGCTCGAGCTGACGCCGCGACACGCCGACGAGGTCCGCGATCTCGTCGGTCGTGAGCGGGTCTTCAATATTCGCTTCCATCAGCAGCAGCGCATCGTTCAGACGCGGATGGCGTTCGCCCGGCGCGGTCACGAACGGAATGCGCTGCCGCTCGGCGCCCGTGCGCAGCGTACCGACGCCAAGCGCATCGGCGATCCGTTCGGCGAGTTCCTGGCCGTGCTCGCGCGCGATCATCGCGAGCATGAAGTCGATGCTTGCCTGGCCGCCCGCGCAGGTCGCGCGATCGCGGTCGATCTCGAAGATCTGCTGCGTGACGATCGCGTGCTCGAACTGCTCGGTGAATTGCTGATACGTCTCCCAGTTGACGCTCACGCGATAGCCGGACAATTGCCCCGCCATCGCGAGCCACCAGACGCCGTGATGAATGCCGGTAACGAGCGGTATGCGCGCGCCGGCCCGCGCGAGGTCGGCGAGAAACCGCCGGTGGTCGGCGAACGGCTGGAAGCGCTCGCTGATCACGATCAGCCAGTCGCACGCGATCGCAGCGCCGAATGCGGCGTCGGCCGGCCATTGCGCGCCGCCCGCCAACGGCACCGGCCGGCCGTCCCACGAACAGACCTGCCAGCGGTACAGCGCGCGGCCATCGATTTCATTGGCGAGATTCAGCGTATCGACGATCGGCCCGACGCCCGACATCGACACCGGCGGCAACGCGACGATCGCCACCTGCGTGGTGCCCGGCGCGCGGGTTTCCGCGCTGCTGGCTGCGCTCGTGTCGGCGCTTTTATCGGGACTGCCGCCGGAATCGGCGCGGATCGATCGCGTCATGCACGAGCACTATTTGAGGCTGCCGGACAGAAACTGCTTGAGCCGTTCGCTCTTCGGCGTGCCGAGCACTTCGGCCGGCGGCCCTTCTTCTTCGGTGCGGCCCTGATGCAGGAACATCACGTGATTCGACACGTTGCGCGCAAAGCCCATCTCGTGCGTCACGACGATCATCGTGCGGCCTTCGTCGGCGAGCGCCTGCATGACCTTCAGCACTTCGCCGACGAGTTCGGGGTCGAGTGCCGAAGTGGGTTCGTCGAACAGCATCACGTCGGGATTCATCGCCAGCGCGCGCGCAATCGCGACGCGCTGCTGCTGCCCGCCCGACAGATGCGACGGATACTGCTTTTCAAGGCGCGGCGCGAGCCCGACCTTCTCGAGGTACGTGCGCGCACGCTCTTCGGCTTCGCGACGCGACAGGCCCAGCACATGCATCGGCGCCTCGACGACGTTCTCGAGCACCGTCATATGCGCCCACAGGTTGAAGTGCTGGAACACCATCGCGAGCTTCGTGCGGATGCGCTGTAGCTGCTTGTGGTCCGCCACTTCGAAATTGCCGTTGCGGTCGGCCTTGGTGCGCACCGTTTCGCCGTCGACGATGATCTTGCCCGCGTTCGGCCGCTCGAGAAAGTTGATGCAGCGCAGAAACGTGCTCTTACCCGAGCCGCTCGCGCCGATGATGCTGATCACGTCGCCCTTCTGCGCGTTCATCGACACGCCCTTGAGCACTTCGTTGTCGCCGTAGCGCTTGTGGATATCCTGCACGACGAGCTTGCAGACTTCTTCGGCTTGAGCTTGAGTGTGATCGGGCAAGATGGTCTCCAGTCCAGAGGAGTCGATGACGCCGCACCGCGAGGTGCGCGGGCCGGTGCCGCGCGGCGCGCCTTCAGGTGACAGACGGCGGCAATCACGACGCGGCAACGCTCGCGACGGCATCAGGATCACCGCATTGCCGCATAAAGGCAAGGTACGGCGCAGCGCGGAAAATAGCACACCCGCGCCGCAAGGCGCGACGCTGAGCATGCCATATGAACTCACGCGAACCCGCGCGAACCGGCGTGAACCCGCGTGGCATGCACGCGCGTCACTCGCCGAGCAGCGCGCGGATGGCCGGCAGCATCGCCTCGACGGCCGCGCGCCCTTCGGCGATCGCGGGCTCCGCACGGTGAAAATCGAAGATGCCGAGGCCGCCGAGACGCGGCTGGATCAGCACGTCGGCCGGTTCGCCGGCAAGGCGGCTGCGCGTGATACGCACCTGCATGATGTCGATGCTCTGTGCGATCGAACTCAGCATCGACGGGATGCGCGCGCTTGGCGCGGGTGGCACACGGACGTCGCCCGGATGCACATCGCCGATATGAACGTCGCCCACGCGGTCTTCGAACCCCGGCGCCGGCTGCAGCCAGCGCGGCCACGGCTTGCCGTTACGACGCAGCGCGGGCGTTGCGGCGGCAGCCACCACCTGATCCGCCAGCGACGGCCCTGAGATCAGCACATCGGCCTGCGGGTGAAGCGGATTCGCCAGCGGTTCGGCAGGTAGAGACCCGGCCGCGCGCGGCGCCGGCCGTCTGCGCGCCCTCGTACGCGGCCGCCGTGCGGTGGCCGGCAACGGCAGCGCCGCGCCGCCGAGATCGCGGCCATTGAGAATGTCGTTATTCAGATCGACTGCGATCACACAGTCCGCGCGCATCCCGCGCGCGACCGATACCGGCACCGGATTCGCGAGCCCGCCGTCGACGAGCCATACGCCTTCATGCCACACCGGCGTGAAAATACCCGGAATCGCAATCGACGCACGCACGGCATCGACAACGCTGCCTTCCTGCAAGCACGTCTCGCGGCCCGTATCGAGTTCGGTCGCGACCGCGGCGAACGGCATCTTCAGATCGCGGATTTCGCAGCCGTTGAAGCGCTCGGCAAACACCTGGATCACTTTCTTGCCGCCGAAAAGCCCGCCCGAGAAGCGCAGATCGAGCAGCCTCACGACCGACTGCCACGTCAGCCGCGACACCCAGTCTTCGAGCCAGTCGAGGTCGCCATGCGCATAGACCGCGCCGACCAGCGCGCCGATCGAGGTGCCGCAGACGACATCGGGCCTGATACCCGCGTCGTGCAGCGCGCGGATCGCGCCGATATGCGCCCAACCGCGCGCGGCGCCGCCGCCGAGCACGAGACCGATCTTCTTGTAACGACGTCGATACGCCACCTGCCGAACCCCTCCTCGTTTTGCCGTCATTGCGTTAGCTGCCCGGTTACCGCTCGGTTTGCCGCTCGGTTTGCCGCTCGGTTTGCCGCTCAGTTTCCCGCTCGGTTTCCTCTCGGTTTGCCGCGCAGTTTCCGGCTCCGTTTCCTGCTCAATGACCGCGCATCACATCCGAGCGCGACGTCGTGTAGACGACGTGGTTCGCATCGAAATGCACGTTGAAGAATGCTTCCTCGGTGACCCCGCCTTCGCGCCACTTCCAGCTCCACACGGTTTCGGGCTTCAGCGGATAGACGGCGATCTGGCCGGGTTTGCCGAGCAGGCGCCGCACTTCGTCCTCGCTCATGCCGGCGCGGATTTTCGCGAAGTTGGCCGCGGTCAGCACCTGCGTGACAGCCTGCAAGCGCCCGTCGAGACCGATATCGACCATATAGGTGTTGAGGCCTTCGGGGCCGCGCGGATATTCGAGGCGCTTCGAGCCGTCGGTAAAGTTGCGCTCGGTTTCGGGCTTGCCCATCTGGTCGCGAATCTGCGCTTCGGTGGTGACGCCGGGCGTGAGCCCCTTGAGCAGCAGCACGTCCGGCTTGATTGCGTTGAAGAAATCCTTGAGCTTCTGCACGGCGTGCTCGGTCTGTTGATTGTCGCAACCGGCAAGCGCAATCGATGCGCCGAGCGTGGCCGCGACCAGCGATGAATAGCGGAAGGCCATCTGAAAGCGTGGAAGGTGACGGATGTCACGGAGTCATCGACGTGACAGGATACCGCAGACGCGCGAAGCGGCGCGTAATGAGACGAAGTGAGCTGGCGAAGCACGGGGGCCAAGCGCTGAGATAAGGCGCTGAGATAAGGCGCTGAGATGAGGCGCGGAGACGAACCGCGCGAAGCGGACACGCCGAAGCAGCGCGCATTGTGCGTGGGCGGTCGAATTGATGTGGGGAAATGTGAAGGAAGGTGGATGCGGCGGCACAACGGCCGTGGACGCTTCGTCTCACGGCCGTTGCACCTGCTCCGCTTCAACCGGCCGCGTATCAGCAGCGGCTCTGTCGCTTTGTTCGGCCGCGCATGCGCGACCGTTTGGCCCCTCGACTATGCGCCGATTGATCACAATCTAGCGTTGCAACGACGAACGCGCGAGAGCGCGTTTACACCGAATCGGCTGACGAAACTTCGATCATGCGGGGGGCGGATCGGTTACAAGTGCAGCTGATGCCACCGGAATCAGCGTCCGGCTGAGCCGGTCGCCCGCTGCGTCCGGGGGTGTACTGCGTAGCCGACCTACGCGTGACGAGCTCAAGCGACCGGCGTCGAAGTCCGGGGAAGGCCGCGGCCATGTCGACAGCGCCACCCTCAGGCTAATGCGCCGATGCCTGACTATCTGTGCGAATTCACACGCTAGGGCATGTCGTGCAAGACCGACGCGTGCGCATCGCGGCCGCATGCCGTGCGCGATCGGCAACGCGGGCGACGCCGGCAAGCTCGCCGCGACATCGGACAGTCCAACCCTGCGGCGAATGTGGACTTATGGCGGCCTTCAGCGGAAATAAGCGTGCTTTGGCACAATCCGCTCTGTTCTGCGCCGCTCGCGCGGCCTTCCTCTGGATTGCCATGATTCCCTTTTCCGTTCTCGATCTGTCTCCGATCACCGCCGGCTCGACGGCAGGCGACGCCTTTCGCAACACGCTCGACCTCGCGCAACACGCGGAACGCTGGGGTTACAAACGCTTCTGGCTGGCCGAGCATCACAATATGACCGGCATTGCGAGCGCGGCGACGTCGGTCGTGATCGGGCATGTCGCCGGCGGCACGCAAACCATCCGCGTCGGCTCGGGCGGCGTGATGCTGCCCAATCACGCGCCGCTCGTGATCGCCGAGCAGTTCGGCACGCTCGCGTCGCTGTATCCGGGCCGCATCGATCTCGGTCTGGGCCGCGCGCCAGGCACCGACCAGACCACTGCGCGCGCCTTGCGCCGCGATCTGCAAGGCAGCGCGGATTCGTTCCCCGACGACGTCGTCGAACTGCAGCGCTATTTCGCCGAACCGGTTGCCGGCCAGCGGGTGCGCGCCGTGCCAGGCGCGGGCCTCAATGTGCCGCTGTGGCTGCTCGGCTCGAGCCTCTTCAGCGCACAACTGGCCGCGGCGCTCGGTCTGCCGTTTGCATTCGCCTCGCACTTTGCGCCGGACCAGATGTTGACGGCGTTGAAGCTGTATCGCGCGCAGTTCCGTCCTTCCGCAGCACTCGAGCGGCCGTATGCGATGGTCGGCGTCAATCTGTTCGCAGCCGATACGAACGACGAGGCGCGGCGGCTTTTCACGTCCTTGCAGCAGCAGTTCGTCAATTTGCGGCGCGGCACGCCGGGCCAGTTGCAGCCGCCCGTCGATCGCATCGAAGCATCGGAGTTCGAACTGGCGAGCGTCGCGCATTCGCTCGCGTATTCGGCGATCGGCGACCGCGACACGGTGCGCGAGCAACTCGTGTCGATCGTCGAGCAGACCGGCGCCGACGAATTGATGCTGACCGCGCAGATCTACGATCACGCGGCGCGGCTGCATTCGTTCGAAATGGCCGCGCAGATTCGCGACGAACTCGACGCGGCCGCTCGGTGACGGCGGCTTTGCATCGGCCGCCCCGAGCCCTGTACGACGGGGCGCGATCCCGCGCTCTGACGCCTAACCTGTAAATAACAATTTTACTGTTACAGGCTCGAACGCCTTAACTCACCACGCGATGAGCCGCGCGACGCCGGCGCGATGCGTTACTTCGCGCCCTGCACCGCCGCCATGCCATCGAGCAGCGCCTTGTGAAACGCCTGCGGATCCTGCAACTGCGGCGTATGACCCGAGCTTGGGAATTCGACAAGCGTCGCATGCGGCATCGCGCGCGCCGCGGCCTTGCCGAGTTCCGGATAGTGACCGAGCTTGGCACGCACGTCGGGCGGCGCGGCGTCCTTGCCGATCGCGGTAGTGTCCTTGTCGCCGATCATCAGCAGCGTCGGCACTTTCAGCAGCCCGAACTCGTAATACACAGGCTGCGTGTAAATCATGTCGTAGAGCAGCGCGGAATTCCATGCAACGAGTTGCTTGCCCGGTCCGCGATACATGCCCGCGAGCATCTGCACCCATGGTTCGTAGCTGTCACTCCATTGGCCCGCGTAATACGTGGCCTGCTCGTAGCGGCGAATACTGTCCGCGCTGGTCTTGAGCTCGCGCGCATACCACTGGTCGACCGACAGCGACGGCACGCCCTTCGCCTTCCAGTCCTCGAGGCCGATCGGGTCGACCAGCACGAGTTGCTGCGTCGCCTCCGGGTACATCAGCGCATAGCGGATCGCGAGCATGCCGCCCGTCGAGTGGCCGATCATCGTTGCGCGTGTGACGCCGATCGATTCGAGCAGATCGTGTGTATTGCGCGCGAGCTGCTGAAAGGTGAACTGATAGCGCTCGGGCTTGCTCGACTTGCAAAAGCCGATCTGGTCGGGTGCGATCACGCGGTAGCCGGCATCGCTCAAGCGACGAATCGTCTCGACCCATGTCGCGCCGCAAAAATTCTTGCCGTGCAGCAGCACCGCGGTGCGGCCGTTCGCGTGAGCGGGGTCGGCCGGCGCGACGTCCATATAGGCCATATGCAGCGACTCGCCTTGCGACATGAAGCTGAACTGGCGCACCGGATACGGATAATCGAAGCCTTCGAGCTCCGGGCCATAGGCGGGCCCGGCGTTGCCGGCGGCCGCGGGCGCGCCGCTATCGGAGGCGCCGCGGGCGGCAGCCGGCGCCATGCCCGCGCCCTCGTCCGCCTGACCGGCGGCATGCGCAGCCGGCGCAAGCGCGATCGCCAGCGCACAGACGCCACCCATCAATGCAGACGAAACTCGGGCAATCGAAAGGGAAACGGCAGGCAAAAGCGAAGGCAACGACGCGAGCGAGAGAGTGTGGCGCGGTTTCATGAGCTTGTTCTTGACTAAGAGGCGCAGGGTCGGGCGGCTGATGTGGGCAGCAATAACCCGAACTTGAACGGACACAGATCGGAGCGGATGATTCTACCTGGCGCTGCTCGAACGTGCTGGCGCAAGCACACGCGGCAAGCCCTCATGACGAGGCACATGAGGAGGCACGTGGCTTGCATCATGCAGTGCGTCTTGCGCATTGCGCGCGGGGTCCGCAAGGTCCAGACTGTGGAAGGCCGCACCAAAAACAACAAACAAGAACAATACGCTTCGCAGCACGCTAGCTTGTCTGTCCGGGGGGCCCTTAAGCAACTGGGAGACGCAGATGGATACTCCGGCAAGCCTGAACGACCTGCAACACACCACGCTCGCCATCGTGCTCGCGGGCGGCCGCGGCACCCGGCTCGGGCCGCTCACCAACAAGCGCGTCAAGCCGGCTGTCCACTTCGGCGGCAAATACCGCATCATCGACTTCGCGCTGTCCAACTGCCTGAATTCGGGCATCCGCCGCATCGCCGTGGTCACGCAATACAAGGCGCATTCGCTGCTGCGCCACGTGCAGCGCGGCTGGGGTTTCCTGCGCGGCGAGTTCAACGAGTTCATCGACCTGTGGCCTGCGCAGCAGCGCGTCGAAGGCGCGCACTGGTATCGCGGCACGGCCGACGCGGTGTTCCAGAACCTCGACATCATCCGCTCGATCGGCCCGAAGTACATCATCGTGCTGGCCGGCGACCATATCTACAAGATGGACTACACGCGCATGGTGATGGACCATGTGGAAAGCGGCGCGGACTGCACGGTCGGCTGCATCGAGGTGCCGCGCATGGAAGCGGTCGCCTTCGGCGTGATGGCCGTCGACGAACAGCGCCGTGTGACGGGCTTCGTCGAAAAGCCGGCCGATCCGCCCGCGATGCCGGGGCGCCCCGATATCGCGCTCGCGAGCATGGGCATCTATGTGTTCAACGCGCAATACCTGTACGACCAGCTCGAGGACAACATCACGAGCGCCGCGACCGACCACGACTTCGGCAAGGACATCATTCCGCGCATCGTGACGTCGGGCAAGGCGATCGCTCACCCGTTCAGCATGTCGTGCGTATCGTCGGACCCGAGCGTCGAGTCGTACTGGCGCGACGTCGGCACGATCGACGCATACTGGGCCGCGAATCTCGACCTCGCCTCGACGATTCCGACGCTCGACCTGTACGACCGCAACTGGCCGATCTGGACGCATCTCGAACAGTTGCCGCCGGCCAAGTTCGTGCGCGACCTGAACGGACTGCAAGGGTCGGCGACCAATCTGATTGTCTGCGCGGGCTGCGTGATCTCGGGCTCGCAGATTTCCCGCTCGGTGCTGTCGACGAATGTCGTCGTGAACTCATTCTGTAACATCAATGAGGCAGTCTTGTTGCCGCAGGTGACGATCGGCGCGAGCTGCCGGCTGCGCAAGGTCGTGATCGACCGCGGCTGCCAGATTCCGGACGGCACGGTGATCGGCGAAGACCCGGCGCGCGACGCCGAACGCTTCTATCGAACCGAGAGCGGCGTCGTGCTCGTCACGGCCGAGGCGTTACGACGCGACGCCCAACGCTAGCTCAACGCGGCGCACCTGGTAGTGCGGCACAATTCCCTGAACCCGGACTGCGAGGACGACGCCTATGACGATTCGCGCGCTGCACGTCGCAAGCGAGCTGTACCCTCTACTGAAGACGGGCGGCCTCGCCGACGTCACCGGCGCGCTGCCGCCCGCGCTGATCGAGCTCGGCGCCGACGTGCGCGTGCTGCTGCCCGGCTTCCCGTCCGTGCTCGCCGGACTGACGGACCTGAAGCGCGTCGCGCGCCTCGAGCGGACTTTCGGCGCGTCCGAGGCGTGGCTCGAACAGGGCACGCTCGCGGCAAACGGGGTGATCGTCTACGTGGTTCGCGCCGATACGTTTTACGAGCGGCCCGGCAACCCGTATCTCGACCCCCAGCATGTGCCGTACGGCGATAACGCGCAGCGTTTCGCGCTGCTCGGCTGGTGCGCCGCGCAACTCGCGCAGCATCTCGATGCGGCCTGGGCGCCGCAGATCCTGCACGCGCACGACTGGCATGCGGGCCTCGCGCCCGCGTATCTGAAGGCCGCCGAACGCGAGCGGGGCCGGCCGCTCGCAAAAAGCGTGTTCACGGTGCACAACCTCGCGTATCAAGGCATTTTCCCGGCGCAGCAGTTCGGCATGCTCGGGCTGCCGTCCGACTTCTTCGGCATGAACGGCGTCGAGTTCTACGGCCAGATCTCGTTCCTGAAGGCGGGCCTCTACTTCTCGGACCGCCTGACCACCGTCAGCCCGACCTATGCGCGCGAAATCCAGACCATCGCGCAAGGCGGCGGCCTCGACGGCTTGCTGCGCCAACGCACGCACGACCTGTCGGGCATTCTGAACGGCGTCGACTACACGGTCTGGAAACCGTCGACCGACGCGCTCCTGCCCGCGCGCTATACCGATACGCGGCTTGCCGGCAAGCGCGCCTGCAAGACGTCGCTGCAGGCGCGCTTCGGCCTGCCGCAGAAAAGCGACGTGCTGCTGTTCGGTGTGGTGAGCCGCCTCACCGAGCAGAAAGGCCTCGACCTGCTGCTCGCCGCGCTGCCCGAAATCATCCGGCGCGGCGGCCAGCTGGTCGTGTTCGGCACCGGCGACCCCGCGCTCGAAACCGGCCTGCAACGCGTCGCGCAGACGCATCCGGAATCGGTCGCGGTCGAACTCGGCTTCGACGAGGCGCTTGCGCACGCGATCATCGCGGGCAGCGACGTCGTCGCGGTGCCGTCGCGCTTCGAGCCGTGCGGGCTCACGCAGCTCTATGCGCTCGCCTACGGGTCGCTGCCGCTCGTGCACCGGGTCGGCGGCCTCGCCGATACGGTCGTCGACGCGTCGCTCGAAAATCTCGCCGACGAGGCCGCGACCGGTTTCGTCTTCGACCGCTTCGAGCCCGAGGCGCTCGCCGCCGCGATCCGGCGGGCCTTTGCGCTGTACGCGCGGCGCAGCGAATGGAAGGCCACGCAACAGCGCGCAATGCGCGAGGATTTCGGCTGGAGCACCTCGGCCCAGCGGTATCTCGCGTTGTATCGCGAGCTGGTCTGAATGCCGATAGCGGCTCGCGCCTGACGGGTCGGCGCAACAGCGCGAGTCGCCCGATCGTTGCACGGCACAAAAAGTCATGTATTGTTCATTGACGCACGTTGCGCGCGCAGCATCCGCGCGCGACACTCAATGCGCATAGGCATCGGGCCGCAAGTCCGATCGATCGAGGCAACCCGGCGAAGCACTCGCTATAAAAATACGCGCCCCCCCGCGCCGCCAGTCATGAAAAACGTTCTGAGCATCCAGTCGCACGTCGTCTTCGGGCACGCGGGCAATAGCGCCGCGGAATTCCCGATCCGCCGTCTGGGCGTCAACGTGTGGCCGCTCAACACCGTCCAGTTCTCGAATCACACGCAATACGGCCACTGGGCCGGCAGCGCGATCGACGCGAAGCAGATGCAGGAGCTTGTCGAAGGGATCGGCGCGATCGGCATGCTGCCGCGCTGCGACGCCGTGCTCTCCGGTTATCTCGGCACGCCCGAGCAGGCGCAGGCGGTGATCGAAATCGTGCGCGCGGTGAAGGCGGTCAACCCGCATGCGCGCTACTTCTGCGACCCGGTGATGGGCACGGCAACCGGCTGCCGCGTCGAACCGGGCATCCAGGAGTTTCTCGTGAAGTCGATGCCGGAGGTGTCGGACGCGATCATGCCGAACCACAGCGAGCTGCAGCGCCTCGTCGGCCGCATGATCGAGACCACCGAGGAGGCGGTCGTGGCGTGCCGCGAACTCATGCAGCGCGGGCCGAAGCTCGTGCTCGTCAAGCATCTGCTCGATCGCAACAGCCCGGCGGACCGCTTCAACATGCTCGTCGTGACCGAGCGCGAGAGCTGGGTCGGACAGCGCCCGCTCTATCCGTTCGCGCGCCAGCCGGTCGGTGTCGGCGACCTGACGAGCGCAGTGTTCGTCACGCGTACGCTGCTCGGCGACCCGCTGCGTGTCGCGTTCGAGCATACGCTGGCGGCCGTCAACGGCGTGATGCGCGCGACATGGGACGCCGGCCGCTACGAACTCGAGCTGATCGCCGCGCAGAACGACATCGCGCATCCGCGCGAGTGGTTCGATGCATGGGTCGTCGAATCGGCGTGAGGTGTCAAGGTGCGCGAGATCGAATGAACGTTCTCGGGCACCGTCACGCCTGCCCGGCTACTCGTCGCCGAGGAAATGCAGGACCGCGAAGTTGAACGCCGCCGGGTCCTGCAGGAACGCAAAGTGGCTCGTGTTGGGCAAAATCTCCAGACCGGCGCCCGGTATCGTCGCGGCGATATATTCCGTGTGCGCGCGCTTGATCGCTTCGTCGTGGTCGCCGTCGAGCACCAGCACCGGCGATCTGATCGACTTCAGCTGATCGTCGGTCCAGTTCGGCTGCGCCGCCCACATATGGCTGATCTGCTCGACGAACGCGTCGTACTCGTTCGGCGTCGGCGACAGCCGCCGGTATTCGTCGCCCGCCCGTTTGATAAAGGCGGCGAAGGTCGGATTCTTTTCGACGCCTTCGATCACGCCATCGGTTTTCGTATTGGCGGCGAACGCGACCACCTTGCCGACGCGGTCGGGATGCCGAATCGCCAGATCGAGTCCGATGATCGCGCCGTCGCTCCAGCCGACCACATCGGCCTTCTGAATATGCAGCTTGTCCATCAGCGCGAGGACATCGTCGGCCATCAGGTCGTAGCCGAACGCATGCGAATCGCGAGAGCTGCGACCGTGGCCTCGGCTATCGATGACCACCACCTTGTGATGTTTCATTAACGCCCGGACCTGGTTGCCGAGATAGTCGGAATTCGCTAGCCCGCTGTGCATCAGAATGACCGGTGAACCGCGGCCGATCGTTGCATAGTAAAGGCGGATGCCGTTGACCTCTGCCCGGCCCGTCTGCTCGCCCGCGACGGGCGCAGGCGTCGGCGGCAAGATCTGCCAGCGGGGTGGCTGTTCGCCTTTGGCCTGCGACTGGCCCTGCGCATGCTGCATGGCCAGCGCCGCGCACGCGAACAGAAAGAAACGCACGAAGCGCGAATGGGGTTTTACGGACATGGACACGATCTCCTCGGAGCGAGCGGCTTCAAATCAATTCCTGTGACGCGTACAAATAACAAACGATGGCGTTGCATTATTCCTTGCAGAAAGCTTTTGCCCCCTGCCACGTCCTATAATGCGTGCCGCGCGACAGGCAACCCCAGCGCGCTCACAGCGCGATCGAAGCGCCCATGCACCACGAACGCGCAGTTTTTATTTAAAGGCAAAGAGGTATCGATGGACGGCTATATCCGCAGCGAACGCGAAGAGCAATTCGAGGCGCTGTGCGTCAGCGTCGACGCAGACGAAGCACACGAGCAGGAAGCGATCGAGTTTTTCGAAGCGCAGTTCGGAGAAGACGGCTTCGACGCCGCGCAATGGCTCGATATTGCGCTCTACTATTCGCCCGCGGTGGCGCGCGGCATCGTCGACATGGTCACGCCCGACGACAAGGCGCGCAGCAATATCGCGTTTGTGATCGCCGACAGTCTGGATATTTCGTACGGCGAGGAAGAATGCCGGCAATTCGCCGAGACGCTGCAGTTCGCGATGGCCAACGGCGTGCCGGTCGATCTCGATATCGTGCTCGACGGCTGCCAGAACGCGCTCGACGACCTCGACACGTGGGCCGACGACGAAACGAAAGAACCGCTACTGGGACTTCGCGAAGAACTGCTGCGCATGCAAGGCGAGCAGTGATCGCCTGATCGATTTTCGATGCCTGCGGGTTGCGCTCGCGCCCGCACGCGGCCCTGCCGTGTTTTTTCTGACTTACTTCCACACGCATTCGTGTGTTTGCACGCGCCACCCATGCATTTGTAAGTAACTTGCAATCTAAAAAGAAGAAATTTAAACGTCAGCCGAATATCACGCGACGTTCATCCTCCGCCCCTATCGTCATCTCCCGGACTGATCCCAAACCGTTTTCCAACGCTAGTCCCGGGAGACTACGACATGGCACGTGCCCACCCCCTTGCATCGTTCCGTCTGAAGACCGCGGGTTTAAAGACCGCCATTGCAGCAGCCGTCTTTAGCCTCGCCTCGCTCGGCGCGCAAGCGCAGACTGCTGCAACCGCATCACAGATCCCCAACCCGAGCACCGAGATCACGCAGAGCGGCTACTCGCCGGTCTACCTCGGCGTCGATGCGGAAACGGCGACGGTGCCGTCGAACCCGGCAACGGCCGGCGGCGCGCCGACCATCAGCCGCGCCTACATCACGCGCATCGACCTGTTCGCGCCGGGCATCTCGCTCGAAACGACGCAGCACAGCGGGTCGCTCAACACGACGGCCGAAACGATCTCGCAGTTCGCCGCGCGTACGCGTACGCGCATCGCGATCAATGGCAATTTCTTCGCGCCGTGCTGCAACGCGGCGCCGGAACCGAAAACCGTGATCGGCCTGCTCGTCTCGAACGGCACGGTGGTGAGCCCGCTCACGACCGATCCGACGCAAAGCGAAGCGGTGCTCGCGGTGACGCGGCAGAACCGCGCGTATATCGCCGAAGCGCCGGAGATTTCGCCGGCGCAACTGAAGCTGATCCAGTACGCGGTCGCCGGTTCGGCGATCCTTGTGAAGAACGGCCAGGACGTCAGCGCGCAAAGCCCGAACGAGGGCGATCCGCTCAATCCGAATCCGCGCACGCTCGTCGGCCTGTCGCAAAACGGGCGCTATCTGTATTTCGCGGTGGTCGACGGCCGCTTGCCCGGCTATTCGACCGGCACGACGAACGAGCAATCGGCGCAACTGATGCTAGCGGCAGGCGCCACCGACGCGATCAATCTCGACGGCGGCGGCTCGACCGAAATGGTGCGGGCCGATGTACTCGGGCAGCCGTTTATCGTGAATACGCCAAGCGGCGGCGCCGAGCGCTTCGACGCGGTCGGCTTCGGCGTGCACGCGTTAGCGTTGCCGCAACTGCCGTTCTAAGCGGCACGGGGGCGGGCCGCACTGAACCAGATCGCGGTTTCGCGCCCATTCGCGGCGAGCGCCTCGCGTGGCGAGACGCCGTAACGCTCCCTGAAGGCGCGGCTAAAGTGCGCGGGCGTCGAAAACCCGCAGCGATACGCGATATCGCTGATCTGCACGCGGCCTTTATCGCCATGCCCGCCGCGCCTCAACATATCCGCCGCCAGCACGAGACGGCTCTCCCACACGTAGCGCATGACCGACTGGCCTTCGCCGCGGAACAGCCGGCTCAGGTGCGCCTCCGACACGCAGACCGCCGCGGCGATCAGCGGCACTGTCAGTTCCGGATTGCGCAGGTTCTGCGCGATAAAGCGCTTGGCGCGAAATAGCGTCGCATCGCCGCTGCGCGCACGCGTCAGCGCGGCAGGGTCCTCGATCAGCAGATCGATCAGTTCGAGCAACTGATCGCCCTGGCGGTGGCGCAGACTCGCGCTCGTCTCGCCGCGCTGCGCGGCGATCGACGTGACGAGTTCGCTGATCGCGCGCGTATCGGCGGCCGACATATCGGGCGTGATCAGACCGCGCAGCGTGTGCCGCAGGCCACGCTCCTTCAGCGCATGCGACGGGAAACGCAGCGCGATCAAATCGGTCTGCCCACCGAACGACTGCCAGTAATCCTGCGAAGACTCGACGAGCACGATCTCGCCGGGTCCGATGCGCCGCGCCTGCCCGCCCTGCTCGATATGCATCGCGCCGCTTTTGACGAGCTTCAGATATAGCCACGTATCGCCGCGGTCGGCCAGCGGCGACAGCGACATATGTGCGAAACGCCCGTCCAGCATGTCGAGCCGGCCAAGGCTCCACGCATCGAGGCACGAACCGGCCGGATCGCCCGACTCGTACTCGCAATCGAGGTGCAGCTTCATCGCGCTGTCACGGCGCCAACTGTCCTTGCTGTCGGGCTCGTGGGTCAGCACCAGGTGGCGGCAGTAATCGTTTTGCATGTGCTCAAGAGGTTGTCAGTCATGAAACGTAGATCGAAAGATCCAGCGCTTTCGATGCCTACATGGAGAACAGAGCGCAACGACCGCTTATTCCAGCAAAAGCCGGTTACACGGCCTGAAAGGCGCATGGCCGCCGCACGCACTTTCGCCGCCGCGCAAAAAGCGCGCTTCGGCCAACCCGTTCGCCGGTCCTGGAACACTGCCGTGCGCACCGTTTCCTTACGCTTGCCGAACCGGTCCGCTCAACCGCACCACGCGCCATTGTCCGCACGCGTCGCACGACACGCTGCCCCCTACATTTCGCTTCAAGGAGCCTGCATGCAAGCGTTTCAAAGCCATTTCTGGAACTGGGAATCCCATCCGGCCGCTGACCAGGCCGTCCAGCCGCTGCGCATCGTGCGCGGCGACGGCTGCATCCTCTACGACGATCAGGGTAGCGAACTGGTCGACGGCTCGTCCGGACTCTGGAACGTCGCGGTCGGACATAACCGCCGCGAAGTCAAGCAAGCGATTTCGGAGCAACTCGACGAGCTCGAATACTCGACCCTTTTCGGCGGCGCGATCTCGCACCCGCGTGCCGAGGAACTCGCGAAACGCCTCGTCGACATGCTCGATCCAGAAGGCATGCGCCGCGTGTTTTTCAGCCAGAGCGGCTCGGACGCGGTCGAAACTGCCATGAAGCTCGCGCGTCAGTACTGGAAAATCGAAAAGCAGCCAGAACGTAGCAAGTTCATCGCGCTACGCATGGCCTATCACGGCACGCATTTCGGCTCAGGCGCCGTGAACGGCCTTACCGTATTCCGGCGCAATTACGAACCGACGTTACCCGGTGTTTTTCATGTCGAGCCGCCGTGGCTATATCGCAATCCGTTCACTGAGGATCCCGATGAACTCGGCAAGCTTTGCGCGGCGCTGCTCGAACGCGAGATTGTGTTTCAGGGGCCGGACACGGTCGCTGCATTTATCGCCGAGCCGATTCAGGGCGCGGGCGGCGTGATTGTGCCGCCCGCGAATTACTGGCCGCTTGTGCGCGAGGTATGTGACCGCCACGGGGTGCTGCTGATCGCCGACGAAGTGGTGACCGGCTTCGGACGTACCGGCGCGTTATTCGGCAGCCGCCTGTGGGGCGTGAAACCCGACATCATGTGTTTCGCGAAGAGCCTCTCGTCGGGCTATGTGCCGCTCGGCGCAACCGTCGTCAACGAACGCATCGAGCGCGCGTTTCACACCAACAGCGATTTCACCGGCGCGATCATGCACGGCTATACGAACTCCGGTCATCCGGTTGCATGCGCGGCCGCGCTCGCCACGCTCGATATCATCGAACGCGACCAGCTCACGGCCAATGCCGCGACGCAGGGCGACTATCTACTCGACGCGCTGCGTCCGTTTGCCGAACGTTTCGACACGGTTGGCGACGTGCGCGGCAAGGGCCTGCTCGTCGCGCTCGATCTCGTGGCGGACAAGTCGACGCGCGAGCCGGTCGATCTGATGGGCGGGTACCACAATCGCGTGTGCGATATCGCACGCGCGCACGGCGCACTTGTGCGGCCCATGGGAACGGTGATAGTTGCCGCACCGCCGCTGGTCGCCGACAGGAAGCACCTCGACGTGATCGTGGCAGCACTTGCCGCAGGGCTCGAACAAGCAGAACGCTAGTAGCGCGACGCTTCTTTTCACACCGCTCAAATACACCGGCGCCCGATACGCCCCTATCGGGCGCCGGTCGTTCCGCGCTTTTCTGCACTGCTGCCCATTTCCATCGTGACTCGCACGCCGCTTCACAGCACGGCGGCTGTGCCGAAATCCGCATTGCGCATGCCGCGATCTGCCAAGACGGCCAGAAATTGGCTTTCTATATTCGCGCCAATCGGTCCGACAGCCGCTTGCGCTTGCGGCCCGCGGGCTTCGCGTTTTCCTGCATTGCCCGCTGCTTCGCGTCATCCGTAATCTCGTGCATTCCGATCGTGTGAGGCGTCATCGCATCGAACCATCCGGCAAACCGCGCCGCCACGCGTGCCTATCATTACGCTGCGCGAAACGCCTGCTTTCCTGTCCATCAGCTGTGCCGACGTAAGGAGAAGCCATGAGCTTGTGCAAAACACTAAAGCCGTTCGCGCTGTTGCTGGGAGTCGTGCTCGCCATTGCCGCGTCCGCCGCGTCGGCGGACGAACTGACCGTGAAGATCGGTTCCGCGGCACCGCTGACAGGGCAGAACGCCGGTTACGGCAAGGATCTGCAAAACGGCATCCGGCTCGCCATCGACGAAGCGAACGCGCAGAAGATCAAGATCGGCGACCAGGTGGCGACCTTCGTGCTCGTCTCCGAAGACGACCAGGCGGACCCGCGCGTCGGCGTGCAGGCTGCGCAGAAGCTCGTCGATGCGAACGTCGCCGTGGTGGTCGGCCACTTCAATTCGGGCACGACGATTCCCGCGTCGCAAGTCTACGAAACAGCAGGTATCCCGATGATCGACCCGGCGGCAACCAATCCGACGATCACGAATCGTGGCTTTGCGAACACGTTCATGGTGATTTCGACCGATGCGCAAAATGCCGGCAACGCAGGCACCTATGCGGTCAAGACGACGAAAGCGAAGCGCATCGCGATCATCGACGACCGCACCGCGTTCGGCCAGGGCGAAGCCGATGAATTCGAAAAAGCCGTCAAGGCCGCCGGCGGCAACATCGTCGCGCGCGAGTACACGGACAATCACGCGGTCGACTTCAGCACGCAGCTCACGAAGATCAAATCGACCAACGCGGATCTGATTTTCTTCGGCGGCCTCGATACGCAGGCGGCCGCGATCGCGAAGAAGATGAAACAGCTCGGCATGAGTGCGCAGCTGCTCGGCGGCGGCGGTGTGGAAGACCCCGAGTTCATCAAGCTTGCCGGCGACGCGGCCGAGGGCACGATGGCCTGGGAATACGGCCGGCCGCTCGCGCAATTGCCGGGCGGCAAGGACTTCTCGCAGAAGTTCAAGGCGAAGTTCGGCGAAGACATCCTGTCGTATGCGCCGTTCGGCTATGACGGGACGTGGGCCGCGATCAAGGCGATGCAGGCAGCAGGTTCCGCGACACCGTCCGCCTACCGGCCGAAACTCAAAAGCATCAGCTTCGAAGGCGTGACCGGCACGATTGCGTTCGACAGCACCGGTGCGTTGAAGAATGCCGCCTCGACGCTGTATCAGGTGAAGAACGGCGTGTGGGTGCCGGTTGTGACGAAGACCGGCACGTAGGCCCTTGCTCGCCCGTTGCGCTTACTGTGCCGCCTTAGGAGCGAGTGGCGCGACGGGCGGCCGCGCTTCGTTTCCGGCGCGCACGACGATCTGCGACAGCGCATCGCGTTCGACTCTGACAAGCGATGCACGTGCCGCGGCGAACTCGTCCGCGCTGCACATCTGGTGCCCGAAGCGCGCGCTCAGCCGCCGCGTGATCTGCACGATCCGCGTATCGGGATCGAACACGTAGTGCGATGAGAAATCGAAGAAGCGGTCGTGCACCTGCGCGTCTTGTGGCAGATCGGTCACGCGCACGCTGTCGGGCAGCGTGATTTGCGAGGTCTCGTCGAAGTCGCCGCCGATGCAGACCCACGGCTGCGTGCGCTGCGGTTCGGCAAGCCAGACCTGCACCTGCGTCGCGATACCGCCCGACAGGCTCGTCAACGCGGGCAGCGCGGTCGTGCCGTCCGGCCACGTCACGTGCTCGAGCGTGCCTTGCATCGACGTGACGAACGGCCCGGCGGTCGCATTCAATTCCCCAGGCCGCATCCGCGCGAAGCCGGTGAGGCCGGTTTGCCGCAGCCGTTCGGCAGCGATCTGCTGCCAGCGCTGGCGCGTCGAACGCCGGAACATATTGCGTTCCGTTTCGGCCGGCGCGCCGGCATCTTCGACGCGATAGCTGAAACGGCCCGCGCCGCCGCGATCGATGTCGATCTGCAGGCGCGCGTCGCGCGCACGCTGCTGCACGGCCGGCGTGCGCACGAGGATGCCGTCGTCGACCAGCAGCACCGGCCGGTCCATCACGCTGGCCGGCAAATAGCCGAAGCCGGTGCCGCCCGCGGTCGTATCGGCGAACAGCGCGAGCGAAGAAATCCAGGTAATCACATGATTGATCGCGCTCGCGCCGTAGCCCGGCACATCGGGCAGCGTATAGACCGGCCCGAGGTTCAGCAGCACCGGCTGGTTTTGAATACCGACCGCGGCCAGCAGCGCGCCATATAGCGCGACATGGTCCTTGCAATCGCCGTAGCGGTTGCGCAGCACGTCGACGGCCTTGTGCGGCACCGCCGCGGTTTCGCCGAGAAAAAGCGCGACGTAGCGGATATTGAAGCGCATCCAGTCGTAGAGAATCCGCGCCTTCTCACGCGGGTCGTCGGTCTGCGCGGTCAGCTGCCGCGCGAGCCGCACGATGGTCGGATCGTTCGTCGACGGGTCGGCGGCCGCGTTGCGATAGCGCGCGGCAAATGCGGCGAAATCGGGCGTCGTCGATACCATCAGCCGGTCGCCCCACGTCGCATAGCCGACCGCGCCCGATTCGATCGGCGCATAGGGGCCGTGCTGATAATCGAACGTGTAGCGCGTGCGGCCGTTTTCGGTGACGGGCGGCTCCGCGACGTAGCCGCGCGCATCGGCATAGAGCGGCACGTCGGCGGGCAGATCGAAAATCAGCTTCTGCATCTCGATCGGCCCACGCGACGGTTCGACGAAATACGCGAATGTACCGGTCTGCAGCGGCACCGTGCGCGTCTTGCGAAACGCGAGATGCACGCGCGAGCCCGGTTCGACGCCCGGAAAGATTACCGTGCGCAACACGCCGTCCTGGAACGTCGGTGCGCCGGCCGAGCGCGGCTCCTGCACGTCGCGAATGCCGTCGGGGCCGACCGGATGCGCGACGCCGTCGCGGTCGATCGTGTCCGCCGCGAGCAGTTGCACCTGCTCGATGTCCTTGTTGAACCAGACGTAGCGCTGCGCGATATCGTCGACGCCGCTCGTCGTGTTCGCGCGCAACACGGTGTCGTCGTGTTCTTCGACGGAGCCGTCTTTCTGCACGATGAATAGATGGACGTCGCGCTCGATGGTCGAAGGCGGGGTATCGCCCGGTGAGGCCGTCGCCTCGTCGGCCCATGCGCCTCGCGCGACAAACAAGGCGCAAACGAACGCCAGCAGACAGGCGCGCGGCGAGTTCGCGGCGGTGAATGCGCGGAACGCCGGTATACGGCGGCCCGACAGCATGCGCAGCGCGCGTTGCGCCAACGTGCGGGCGCTTCGTCTCGACCCGCTCATGCGCGCTGCGCGCCCGATGGCGTCCGTGCGTGTCGCGTGCGCCAGACGCGCGGGCTCATCCCGAACTCAGCCCGAAACGCGTGGTTGAAGTTCGACAGATCGTTGAAGCCGCAACCGAACGCGATATCGACGATCCGCTCGCGCGTGCCGTCGCTGTCGGCAAGCTGCAGCGCCGCATGGCGCAATCGCGCGCGCAGCACATACTGATACGGCGTGACGCCGGCGATGCGCTCGAATGTGCGCAGGAAATGGAAGTCGCTCAGGCCGCATGCCTGCGCGAGCGTGTGCAAGGTGTGCGGCGCGTCCGGTGTGCTGTCGATCAGGCGCACGGCTTGCGCGACACGCGACCACGCGGCGGCCGGTGCATGGGCGCGTCGCTCGTGCGCATGCTTGCGTTGACCGGCGCCGGCCGCCTGCAATGCCGCGACGGCGAGTTCGATAGCCAGTTCGTCCCAGGCAAGCGATACGGCTGTCGAGATTCCCGCGCACGCCCGTGCAACAAGCGGCGCGGTGGCACGCAGCGGCGCGATGCTCGCACACGCGAAGCGCGGCGTGCCGCGGCCGCTCGTACGTGCGCTGACGCTTATGCCGCTTACAACGCCCGCATCGGCCGCAAGCGATTCGAAATACCCGGGCCGATAGTGAAACGATACGCAGCGGTCGCCCGCGCCATAACGGTGTCCGCATTCGAAACACTCGCCGTCGTTGCCGACGAGCAGCGCGCCGGGCGCCAGCAGCGCGCGCGCCTGCGCGCTCCGGTAGCCGAACGAGCCGGCCACGACCGCCGCAATGCAGACGCCGTCGTGCCGTTCGCCGAATGGATGGTCGTGCGGGCCGAATGTGCAGAGCATGTCCATGACGGACCAGCCATCGCCCGCCGCGAGCGGCCTCGCGAGCAGCGCGCCACACGCGCCGGCTTGATCGCGCGCGCGCAGCGCATCGTCCAGTTGCGCGGCAATTTTCCCCAAGATGTCACCCCTCGAACGCCGTATCGTTGTTTTATCACATCGACGCAAAGCGCGGTCGTATGTGCGCCCCGCCCTTTTCAACGCGAACGGAGCATCGGTGAAATGAACGCAGATCGCCTGCACGAACCCGTCGCAGCGGAATCGCTGCTCACTGCGCTGAGCGCGCCTTGCCGCGCTGCCGATATCGACGAAGCAGACGACGTCTACGGCTGGCTCGTCGGCAGCTGGCGTATGCAGGTGCTGCACTATCGCGAAGACCTGCGCGCCGCGCCGCTGCAAGGCGAGATCGAATTCGGCCGGGTGCTCGAGGGCCGCGCGGTGCAGGACGTCTGGATCATGCCGCCGCGCGAGCACCGCGCACACGCGGCAGGCGACGGCGCCCGTGGCGGCGCCGTCAGGTCCAACGGCACACATGACATGTATGGAACGACACTGCGCATCTGGGACCCGGCGTTGCGCGCATGGCGCGTCACGTATCTGAACCCGGCGACGGGCCAGCGCGACGAACTGATTGGCCGGCGCATCGGCGACGCGATCGTGCAGATCGGCACGCACGCGGACGGCACGCCGATTCGCTGGAATTTCACGGACATCGGCCGCGATGCCTTTCACTGGACCGGCGTCGCACTCGCGCCGGACGGCGTCACATGGACGCTCGAAGCGGAATTTGCCGCACAACGCCTACGTTGAGTGCCTGCGTCCTGCACGATCGATCTCAACGCTGCCGCAATTCATTCCCCTCGTCATGCGAAAGCTTGACGAAGAACAGCAACGAACAGAGCGTCAAAGCGCCGACCACGAAAAACGCCGGTGAAAAATCGCGCGCACCGAGTTGCGCCGCGCTGCCGCCATTCAGATACGCCGTCAACGCGAGCAGCGACGCGGCAAACGCCACGCCGACGCTGATCGACAGTTGCTGGGCCATGCTTGCGAGCGCGGTCGCGCGGCTCATTTGCGGCTTCGGCATATCCGAATAGCCGAGCGTGTTGAGCGTCACCATCGCGAGCGAATTGAACAGGCCGCCGAACAGCAGCACGACGAAAATCAGCGCGTGCGGCGTGGCCGGACTGAAAAGACCGTAGCTCGCGTAGAAGCAGCCCGTGACGAGCGTCGCGCCGATCAGCAGCCGGCGAAAGCCGATACCGCGGATCGCCGGCCCCATCAGCGCACGCACCGACAGCGACCCGACCGCGGTGGCGACACTGATCGAGCCCGATGCGAGCGGCGAGAGCCCGAAGCCCAACTGCAGCATCAGCGGCAGCAGAAACGGCGACGCACCGAGCGCGATGCGCAACGGCATGCCGCCGACCACTGCGGTGCGATACGCGTGATAACGGAGCAGACCCGGATCGATGATCGGCTCCCGATGACGCCGCGTGTAAAACCAGTACGCGACGAGCGCCAGCGCGCCGGTGCCGATCAGCGCGAGCGTCACCGGTTGCGCCACGAGTCCGCGCCCGGCCGTCTCGAAGCCGCCGACCATCCCGACCAGCCCGACGGACAGCAGCAGAAAGCCTGGCAGATCGAAGCGCGTATCGTGCGGCTCCTGCGTATCTTCGATAAACGCGAGCGCGCATAGCACACCGATCACGCCGAACGGCACATTGAGCAGAAAGATCCAGCGCCACGACGCGACGGTAACGACCAGGCCGCCGAGCAGCGGTCCGGCGAGGCGCCCCACCGCGCCCGGCACCGTGAACCAGACCATCGCGGCCACCATGCGCGCGGGCGGCACGCTGCGCAGCAGGATCAGCCGCCCGACCGGCACCATCATCGCGCCGCCCATGCCCTGTATGACGCGAAACAGCACGAGTTGCGGCAGCGAAGTCGCGAGGCCGCACAGCGTCGAGCCCACCGAGAACAGCACGATCGCCGTGCAAAAAATGCGGCGTGTGCCGAAACGATCGGCAAGCCAGCCGCTTGCCGGCAGGAACACGGCAAGGCTCAGCAGATACGAGGTAATCGCCAGATTCAGATGCAGCGGTTCGACGGCAAGCGAGCGTGCGATCGACGGCAACGCGGTTGCCATGATCGACGTGTCGAGGTTTTGCAGCAACAGGGGGCAGGCAACGATGATGGGGATCAGTCGGGCACGGTCGGTCATGCGTTTCTTTTACCGCAAAACACGTCGGACGACGAGCGATCGCGCCGTGCCCACTGTTACCGAGCATTTCGTGCAGACGTTTGCGCGGCGCGAGGCGGCCTGCTCGAGTGGCCCGCTCAAGCGCAACCGCGCGCGCTCAGCGCGGATCGTCGCATGCGCATCGAATGCTCACGGTGCTGTCGGCGCTCAGTGTCCGCGCCAGCATCCGCGCCGTGTGTTCAGGCGCCATCGCTTTCGCCGAGGCCTGCGAGCAGCTCATGCAGCTTCTCGACATGCCGGATCAGCATATGCCGATGCTTTTCGATCTGTTCGAGCCGGCCCGCGAGGTCCGCATGCACGTGGTCGTCGAGATCGACCGCGCCCATCACGTCTTCGACCTTCGTGCGCAGTGCGCCAACGTCGACCGGCGGATGCGTGAGGTGCCGCTCGAAGCGCCGCACCTCCTGCATCGCGAGGTCGCGCACCTTGCGCAGATACGCCTGCTTGCGATGCGCTTCGGCGTCTTTCGCGTCGTCGTCGGGCTTCTTCGCGGGCGTTTGCCCGAAGATCGGTTCGGGCGGCCGCAGCACCGCCTTCTTGCGCACCGGCGCCGCAGTGCCGCGAAAGCGCGCGAGCGGCGCTTCGTTGTCGATGGCGGTCTGTGCGGCTTCGGGCACTTCGTGTGCTTCGTGCGGTGCGTCCATCCAGCCGGCCGGCAGGCCCGTCACCGCCTCGACGCCGCGCGCGAACTCCTCGCTGAAATCGCGCTGGCCCGCGAGCATGAGCTTCAGGTACGACGCGGAGAATGTCATCATCCGCGCAAGACGCGTCGCCGCGCCAACCTCGCGCGTCAACAGCAGCAGATTCCCCCGCCAGACCGACAGCAGGGTTTCGTCGGAATATTCCATCGCTGGGCCTTCCTTTCGCTTTTTCCTTCCGAAGGCAACCCGGCACAGCGCGCATCGAGTGCGCTGCCGCGCTCGCCGATTCCCGTCAAAGATTAGTCGCTTCGTGATGCCGCGCGCAAGCCGGGCAGCCACCGCCGATGACGCGTGACGGCAACAGCCGCGCCGCATGGCACGTCGTTCCATGACAGGATTGACTGCGAGAAACGGTGCCTTGTTCCTTGGCACGTGAATTGCGCGCTTGAAAACGCTGGTACACGCTCGGACGCACCCGCGCGCGAGGGGGCTTCGCGCGACGGAAAGCGGGTTCGCGCGGCGATGGATTCGATGGCGTTTGGGTGGGGCCGCCGGCGCGTTCAGGTGCGGCTCGCGTGCACGGTCTCTCCGGCCCGCACGACGCGCGCGCACAACGATCGCCCGACCCAGTACGGCAGTTCCGCAAGCGACTCGACCGACCACACTGCGAAATCGGCTGCGCGACCGGCGGCGAGCACGCCGTGCACGTCGGCCTTGCCGAGTGCCTGTGCCGCATGTCGCGTCACCGCCTGCAGGATCTCGGGCACCGTCATCCGGAACAGCGTGGCCGCCATGTTCATCATCAGCAGCAGCGAGGTGGCGGGCGACGTACCGGGATTGCTGTCGGTCGAAATTGCGATCGGCACCGCATGGCGGCGCAGCAGGTCGAGCGGCGGCAATTGCGTCTCGCGGATAAAGTAGTACGCGCCCGGCAATAGAACCGCGACGGTGCCCGCCTCCTTCATCGCGACGACGCCGGCTTCGTCGAGGTATTCGAGGTGATCCGCGGACAATGCGCGGTAGCGTGCGGCAAGCGCGGCGCCACCGCTATTCGACAGCTGTTCCGCGTGCATCTTCACCGGCAGCTTGTAGCGCACCGCGGCCTCGAACACGCGCTCGCTCTGCGCCAGCGAAAAGCCGATGCGCTCGCAGAACACGTCGACGGCATCGACGAGCCCCTCGTCGGCCAGCGCGGGCAACATCCGTTCGCACACCTCGCGGATATATTCGTCGGCACGGCCTGCGTATTCGGGCGGCAACGCGTGCGCGCCGAGAAACGTCGTGTAGACCGAGACCGGATAGCGCTCACCGAGTTGCCGCGCGACGCGCAGCATCTTGCGCTCGTTTTCGAGGTCGAGGCCGTAGCCGGATTTGATTTCGATCGCGGTGACGCCTTCGGCGATCAGCGGTTCGAGCCGCGCGGCCGCTGCGCGCAGCAGTGCGTTCTCGTCGGCGGCACGTGTCGCGCGCACGGTCGATACGATGCCGCCGCCGCGCTGCGCGATCTCTTCGTAGCTGACGCCTTCGAGGCGCTGCGCAAACTCGTCGGCGCGCTGCCCGCCGTACACGAGATGCGTATGACACTCGACGAGCCCCGGCGTGACCCACGCGCCGCCCAGATCTTCGCGCGGCCAGCCGCGGTATGCGCCGGGCAGTTCATGCGCGGCGCCGAGCCATTCGATGCGGCCGTTCTGCACCGCGATTGCGGCATCGGCGATCGTGTCGTTCGGATCGCCTTGCGCGCAAAGCTTCAGGTGATGCCAGACGGTTTGCTTCATCGTGAGCTCGCTCGATAGGTGTGCGCTAGCGTGCGCGTCGTTCAGGCGCGCGCCGCGCGCCCGGCATGACGGATCGATATCGCAAGCACGGCACCGTTGCCGCTCAGGGCACAGTGCAGCTCATGCGTGGCGTCGTCGATCCACAGCGTGTCGTTCGTTGCAAGCGCAACGGGTTCGTCGATGCCGGCGAGCGTCACGTCCACCGAACCGGCGGCGCAAAACAGCAGCAACGTATCCGCCGAAGCCGTGTGCGACTCGCCGCCGCGCCATACGTCGATATCGCCTGTTGCGGCGCCGCGGCGGATCATCAGATTGAAGTCGCGCGTCGCGCCGTCGATCAGCCGTGCATCGACCGCCGCTTCGCCGGCAAAGCGCGCGATGTCGTACGGCCGCTCGAGCGCATGCGTGCGCCCTTGCGCTTCATCGAGCAGCATGCCCGCGCCGGACAGCAGCACGAGGGTACGGTCGATGCCCGCAAACGACGAGAACGGCCCCGGTTGCGCGACGTCGGCAAGACTCACGCGCCAGATAAACGTATCGAAGCCCGCGCCGTGCGGATACGCCGCGATCTCGCGCGTGACGCCGCCGCCGTTTTTCCATGGCGCGGCAATCAGATTCGCGCCGCGAATCAGCGTGGTTTTTATCGTTGATGCCATGGGCTCCGTGCGCGACGTCATGATGACCGGCCCAGCATCGGCAGCTTGAGGCCCGCATCGACGGCGGTCTTGCGCGCGAGGTCGTAACCGGCATCGGCATGACGCATCACGCCGCTTGCCGGGTCATTGAACAGCACGCGGCCCAGTCGCGCATGCGCGGCCTCGGTGCCATCGGCGACGATCACGACGCCCGCGTGCTGGCTATAGCCCATGCCGACGCCGCCGCCGTGATGCAACGATACCCACGTCGCGCCGCCCGCGGTGTTCAGCATCGCATTGAGCAGCGGCCAGTCGCTCACCGCATCGGAGCCGTCGAGCATCGCTTCGGTTTCGCGGTTCGGACTGGCGACCGAGCCGGTATCCAGATGATCGCGGCCGATCACGATCGGCGCCTTCAGTTCGCCCTTCCTGACCATTTCGTTGAACGCCTGGCCCAGGCGATAGCGGTCGTTCACGCCGACCCAGCAGATGCGTGCGGGCAGGCCCTGGAACGCAATCCGTTCGCGCGCCATATCGAGCCAGTTGTGCAGATGCGCATCGTCGGGTATCAGCTCCTTCACTTTCGCATCGGTCTTGTAGATATCCTCAGGATCGCCCGACAGCGCGACCCAGCGGAACGGCCCCTTCCCCTCGCAAAACAGGGGCCGCACATAGGCGGGCACGAAGCCGGGGAAATCGAATGCATTGTCGACACCCATGTCGAGCGCCATCTGCCGGATGTTGTTGCCGTAGTCGAGCGTCGCGGCGCCACGCTGCTGCAAGGTCAGCATGGCGCGCACCTGGTTGGCCATCGACTGCTTGGCCGGCATCACGATGCTTTGCGGATCAGTCTTTTGACGCTCGCGCCAGTCCGCGACGTTCCAGCCTTGCGGCAGATAACCGTTGATCGGGTCGTGCGCGCTGGTCTGGTCGGTGACGCAGTCGGGTGTGATGTTGCGTTTTACGAGTTCGGCGAAGACATCGGCCGCATTGCCGAGCAGGCCGATCGAAACTGGCTTGCCGCTGGCCTTCGCGTCGTCGAGCATGGCGAGCGCTTCGTCGAGCGTCTGCGCCTTTTTATCGACGTAACGCGTTTTCAGGCGGAAGTCGATGCGCGTTTCGTCGCATTCGACCGCGATCATCGAGAAACCCGCCATCGTCGCGGCGAGCGGCTGCGCGCCGCCCATCCCGCCGAGGCCGCCCGTCAGGATCCAGCGCCCCTGCGGCTTACCGCCGAAATGCTGGTTCGCGACCGAAAAGAATGTCTCGTACGTGCCCTGCACGATGCCCTGGCTGCCGATGTAGATCCAGCTGCCCGCGGTCATCTGCCCGTACATCATGAGGCCCTTGCGATCGAGTTCGTGGAAATGGTCCCACGTCGCCCAATGCGGCACGAGGTTCGAATTCGCGAGCAATACACGCGGCGCATCGGGATGCGTGCGGAACACGCCGACGGGCTTGCCCGATTGAATCAGCAGCGTCTCGTCGTCGTTGAGATCCTTCAGCGACGCGAGAATCTGATCGAAGCAATCCCAGTTGCGCGCTGCGCGCCCAATGCCGCCATAGACGACGAGCGCGTGCGGATGCTCGGCGACCTCCGCGTCGAGATTGTTCTGGATCATCCGGTACGCGGCTTCGGTGAGCCAGCTCTTACAGGTCTTCTCGCTGCCGCGCGGCGCGCGGATCGTGCGCGACGGGTCGAGGCGCGGATCGATATGCTTCGGGTTGTTCATGGTGATGAGCCTTGAAAGTGCGGATAAAAGCGGCTTGATAACCGCGGCCACGACAACGAAAAGTAAATGGCAGATACAGGGCGACTGCGGGGCGACTGCGGGGCAACTGCGGTGCAGCTACAAGGCAGCTACAAGGCAACTACAAGGCAACTGCGGCGGCCACGCTGCGCACGATCAGAAATGCCCGGTAAAACGGTAACGGCTGCCAGGGTGCCAGAGGTTGGCCACCGACGCGACAACGCCTTGCGACCATGTGCGCCGATGCAATACGAGGCACGGTTCGGCATCGTCCATCGACAGCCAGTCGCGTGTCACCTCGTCGGCCGCGAGCGCTTCGATCCGGTATTCGACGCGCTGCAGCGGCGCGACGCGCACGAGATACTGGTTCGGCGTGGTGTTCGTGAAGTCCTGCAGCGCATAGTCGGGCGCGACCGCCGGGTTGACCCAGCGTTCTTCGAGTTGCACCGGCTCGTCGTTCTCGAAGTGCAGCACGCGCGAATGGAAAATCGCGCTGCCCGCTTTCAGCTGCATCTCGCCGGCAAGCTCGGCATCGGCAATGGCACCGCCGATATGCAGCACCTTCGCGTGATAGCGATGGCCGCGCGCGACGATTTCATCGGAGATGCTGCGAATCGCGACGAGCGTCGACTCATACTTCGGGCGCGCGACGAAGGTGCCCGAGCCCTGCACGCGCGTGAGCACCTGCTCGGCGGTCAACTCGCGCAGTGCGCGGTTCACCGTCATGCGCGCGACGTTGAAATCGCGTGCGAGCTCGTTTTCCGACGGCACCTGGTCGCCTTCGGCCCACTCGCCCGCGTGAATGCGGCCGAGGATGAAGTCCTTGATGCCCTGATAGGCGGGTGCGTTCATATCAGCGACACTCGGACGCAAATTCAAACGGGCTGTGCGCGCCGATCGTGCCGCTCTGCACGAGGCGCGCAATCGCGGCGATGTCGGGCGCGAAGTAGCGGTCGAGCTCGTAATGCGGCACTTCGTTGCGCACCACGCTCATCACGCGCTGCAGCGCGGGGCTCGTGCGATGCGGTGCGCGCAGATCGACGCCTTGCGCGGCGGCGAGCAGTTCGATCGCGAGGATATTCGCGGTGTTCTCCGCGATATCGGCAAGCTTGCGCGCGGCGAACGTCGCCATCGAAACGTGGTCTTCCTGATTCGCGGAAGTCGGCAGCGAATCGACCGACGCCGGATGCGCAAGTGTTTTGTTTTCCGAAGCAAGCGCGGCGGCCGTGACGTGCGCGATCATGAAACCGGAGTTGACGCCGCCATCCTTGACGAGAAACGGCGGCAGACCCGACAGCGTCGCGTCGATCAGCAGCGCGATGCGGCGCTCAGCCAGTGCGCCGATTTCGGCGGCGGCGAGCGCGAGATTGTCCGCGGCGAACGCGACGGGCTCCGCGTGGAAGTTGCCGCCGGACAGCACTTCGCCGGTGTCGGGGAAGATCAGCGGGTTATCGGAAACCGCATTGGCCTCGATAAGCAGAACATCGGCGGCGTGACGCATCTGGTCGAGGCAGGCGCCCATCACCTGCGGCTGGCAGCGCAAGGAGTACGGATCCTGCACCTTGCCGCAATCGCGATGCGACAGGTTGATCGCCGAGCCGTCGAGCAGCGCCCGATACGCGGACGCCGCATCGATCTGGCCTTGATGTCCGCGCAGTTCGTGAATGCGTGCGTCGAACGGTTTGACCGAGCCCGCGGCCGCATCGACCGACAGCGCGCCGACCACGAGGCCCGTGCGATACAGGTCTTCGATCGCGAACAGGTTGTAGAGCGCGAGCGCCGCGGACGCCTGCGTGCCGTTCAGCAGCGCGAGACCTTCTTTCGCCTGCAGCGTGAGCGGCTTCAGACCGACGAGACGCAGACCGTCGACGGCCGACATGCGCTCGCCCTTGCAAAACACTTCGCCGACGCCGAGCAGCACGGCGGACATGTGCGCGAGCGGCGCGAGATCGCCCGATGCGCCGACCGAGCCTTTAATGGGAATCACGGGTAATACGTCTGCGTTGAAGAGCGCGATCAGCGCGTCGATCACGTCGCGCCGGATGCCGGAATGGCCGCGGCCAAGGCTCGACAGCTTCAGCGCCATCAGCAGGCGCACGACCGGACGCGACATCGGCTCGCCGACGCCGACCGCGTGCGACAGCACGAGATTGCGTTGCAGCAGTTCGAGTTGATCGTGCGGGATATGCGTGCTCGCGAGACGCCCGAAGCCGGTATTGATGCCGTACGCGGGCTCGCCTTTCGCCGCGATGTCGCGGACCGCGTTCGCGCAGGCATCGATGGCGGCGAAGCTCGCGGGGTCCAGTTCGAGCGTGACCTGCTCGCGTGCGATCTGGCGAAGTTGCGGCAAGGTCAGGCGGCCGGGCGTGAGGATCATGGAAAGCGTTCCTGTATAGACAAGTTATGGCGGCAGTCTAGCTGCGCCGGGTTGTATATACAAGTTGTTTTTTATGCTGGGTGGGCCAGGGGATTCCATTAGGGGCGGTGTTTGGGGCCTGTTTGAATTGCTTCGATTCGCGTGAGGGATGAACGCCCCGCTCTACCCGAGCCTCGCAGATCGATGGTTACTGCAAGTCAAGTCATGCGAAGGGTTGTTCGGGATCGACTCACCGCACTTTCTTTCGCTTCGCCACGACGAAGCAGCAGAGAAAAGCGGTGCGACGCCTATACGCTTGGACGAGGACTCATCGGCATCGGTGATACGTGTTGCAGTGCTTCTCCAGTCATCTAGCGGCTCGCCGCAACTTCATGCATAACCTGTCTTTTTGGATATCTAACGACATCGCATTTCTAGCACGCCGTGCGCGAAGCCATCGACTCATCCGGCTGCCAGACTGACTGCGCCCCCTCGCTAAAGCCTCACCCTCCCCTGAATAAAATCCAGAAAACACTTCACCCGCCCCGCAAGCGAAGCACTCTGGTAATACACCGCATGAATCGGCTGCCGCCGATCCACGAGCACATTTTCGAGCACCGTTACCAGCCGCCCTTCCCGCAGGTCGCCGGCGATCATGAAATCCGCAAGGCAAGCGATACCCCACCCATCGATCGCGAGCCGTCGCAACGTCTCCCCGCTCGACGCCGCGATACCCGGCTCGATCTTTAACGCGTCGCGCTCGCCATCACGCAACGGCCACCGGTTCAAATGCTCGGGCGCCGTAAACCCGATCAGCCGATGCTCGTGCAACGCATCCACCGAGCGCGGCAGCCCGCGCTCCGCCGCATAACCGGGACTGGCCACCAGCCTCAACTTGCTGCTGCCCAACGCTCGCGCATGCAGCGTCGAATCCTGCAACTCGCCGATGCGGATCGCGATATCCACCCGCTGCTTCAATAAGTCGACGGTCCGCTCGTTGCTCGTCAACTCGAGCCTGATCTCCGGATACAACGCCGAAAATGCCTTCATATGCGGCGCAATGCAATGCAGCATGAACGGTGACGCCGCGTCCACCCTCAGCGGCCCCGACGGACGCCTGCGCCGCCGTGCGACCGACTCCTCGGCCTCCTCCATCGCAGTGAGGATCGCGCGTGCTTTCGCGAGATACAGCTCGCCTTCCTCGGTCAGCTGCAAACGCCGCGTCGTACGCCGCACCAGCGCGGTATCGAGCTTCTTCTCGAGCCGCGACAGCGCGCGGCTCACGCCCGATACCGTCTGTTGCAGCTTCTCCGCGGCGGCCGTGATCGACCCGCTGTCGATCACCGTCACAAAGACCTGCAATTCATCGGTCGAAGTCTTCATTGTTGATTTCAAATCAAGTTTGATTTGAGACTAACACGCTTTTTGCGAGAATCGCCCGGCCGCATACTGCGTTCATATCGTCTTTCCGTTCAACGCCGCCAAACGCGGCATGGGAGAACATCTTGAACATCTTCATCACAGGCGCAAACGGCTTTATCGGCGGTTCGATCGCCGCCGGCCTCGTGCGCGCCGGACATCATGTCAGCGGGCTGATCCGCAAACCGGAACAAGCTGCCGAACTCGAACGCCTCGGCGTCGTGCCCGTCATCGGTTCGCTCGACGACCGCGAACTGCTGATCTCGCAGGCTCGAGCCGCCGACGCTGTCATCAACGCAGCGAGCAGCGATCATCGCGGCGCGGTCGAGGCATTGATCGAGGGGCTCGCCGGTTCGAACAAGCCCTTCCTGCATACGAGCGGCTCGAGCATCGTCGGCGATGCGTCGGGTGGCGAAGCGGGCGCGGCTGCGATCTATCACGAAGATACGTTACCCGAACCAACCGCCGACAAAGCCGCGCGCGTCGCAATCGATCGGCTCGTGCTCGACGCCGCGAAGCGCGGCGTTCGCTCAGCGGTGCTATGCAATACGCTGATCTATGGGCATGGCGCCATCGGCGGCAGCGCAAGCGTGCAGTTGCCGCGCCTCGTTCGCCAGGCACAAAAGAGCGGCATCGTGCGGCACGTCGGCAGCGGCGGCAATATCTGGTCGAACGTGCATCTCGACGACGTCGTCGAACTCTATCGTCTCGCGCTCGAGAAAACCCCTGCCGGCACGTTCTATTTCGTTGAAAGCGGCGAAGCGTCGTTCCGCGAAATGAGCGCTGCGATTGCCGAAGCGCTCGGTCTCGGCGCGCCGCAAGACTGGCCGCTTGAAGAGGCGAAAAAAGAATGGGGCTACGAAATGGCCTCGTACGGTCTCGGCTCGAACAGCCGCGTGCGCGGGACGCGCGCGCGTGAACTGCTCGGCTGGACGCCGAAGCGCACATCGGTAATCGACTGGATCAGGCAGGACATGATCCGCACGGCATCGGCTGAATAACAGCTTACGTCGCATTTGCGCGACTTCGTTGCGAATCCGTAAGCTCAACTCGATAGAATCGCGTCACCTGAATAGACGATTCTGCCGGGCGAGCCCGGATTCGCCGATGTTGCTCGCGCTCAACTTCGACTGGCTGACCAATCTGCTTGCGATTCTCTTTCTGGTCGCGTGTCTGTACGACATGCGATACGACGAGTACGGTACGCTGACGCTCGCCGCCGCCGCGATGGGACTCGTCGTGATGGCAATCCACCTGTTTCTCAGACCCGCTTTCGAAATGTCGTTATAGCGCGGCTTGCGCATCGACCTCGATCGCGCCTACGAGCCGCGCGCAAAAAACAACGGGTGCCGCGCAAAGAGACCGCGCCGCACCCGTGGAGGAAACCGCCAGCCGGACACCGCTATTCGCCTGCAACAGGCGTTACGTTTTTCCGGACGAGCTCAAACGCCCTCAGATCGCCCAACCGCCCAGATAGAACACCGCAAGAATGGTTGCGATGGCAACGGTCCCGACATTGAGCTTCCTGTACTCGCCGCTCACGATCCGGCCGATCACGAGCGTGCAGAAACCGAGCATGATGCCGGTCACGATATTCGCGGTCAGCACGATAAACACCGCGCAGACGAGGCCCGACATGGCGTCGACCATATCGTCCATATGCAGCTTGCTGACGCTCGACAGCATCAGGAGCCCGACATACATCAGCGCGGGCGCGGTCGCATACGACGGCACGAGCGCGGCGAGCGGCGCAAAGAACATCACGACGAGGAACAGCAGGCCGACAACCGCGGCCGCGAGGCCCGTTTTCGCGCCGGCGGCCACGCCGACGGTCGACTCGATATACGCGGCAGCCGGCGCGCCGCCCATCAGGCCGGAAAAGATCGAACTCACGGAATCGGCCGTCAATGCACGGCCGCCGTTGATAATGCGGCCGTTCTGATCGAGCTGGCCCGCTTGCCCCGCGACCGCGCGGATCGTGCCCGTCGCATCGAACACCGCGGTCATGACAAGGGCGAGCACGCTTGGCAGCACTGCCAGCGACAGCGCGCCTTTCAGGTCCATTGCACCGATCAGCGACGTATGCCCCGGCGCGCTCAACAAAGGCAGCGCGAACACGCCATGAAACGCGACGGCCGGATCGAGCAGCAGCGCGAGCGCCGAGATCGCGACAATCACGATCAGGATCGCGCCCGGCACGCGGCGCCGCACGAGCCCGAAGATCGCCGCGAGACCGATCACCGTCATGACCACCGGCAGCGACGTGATGTGACCGAGCGACACCGGCATGCCCGGCCCCGGGTTCTTCATCACGAGCCCGACGTCGTTGGCCGCGATCAGCAGCAGAAAAAGCCCGATGCCGATGCCCGTGCCATGGGCGACGCCCGCGGGCAGATTGCGCAGAATCCACGAGCGCACGCCCGTCACGGAGATCGCGGTGAACACCAGGCCCATCAGAAACACCGCGCCCAATGCGACGGTCGGATGCAATCCCTTGCCGAGCACGAGCCCGAATACGGTAAACGCGGTCAGCGAGATCGCGCAGCCGATAGCAATCGGCAGGCGCGCCCACACGCCCATCAGCAGCGAGCCAAACGCCGTCGTCAGACAGACGGCGACGAATACCGCGCTCGTATCGAAACCGGCCTTGCCGAACATGCCTGGCACGACGAACACCGAATAAACCATCGCGAGAAACGTCGTGACGCCGGCGACGACTTCGCGGCGCTGCGTGCTGCCGCGTGCCGACACTTCGAAATAGCGATCGATTATTCCCTCATACGTGTCTTCGAAAACGGCGGTGTCGTCGTCGAGGTCGGTTGCCGGCAAGCTTTGCGCGTGCGCCTGGGATTCCATCATGGTGAGTGCCTCCTTTATCAGCAAGCTGAAACGGCCATGCGGAAGCCGTCATCAGGTTCGTCTCGTCGAGTTGTCGTGCGGCTTGTGCGTATCGCGTGCGTGCGCCGCCGCCTTTCTGTAGTTGCGAAGGGTAGGTGAAGACAAATATGTCTCCTATCGCGGCGAAGGCATGCCCGGCATGTCGCGACGCTTATATCGCCGAGTGCGCGGGAGTGGCGGCAGGCGCGCCCGGTGTTTACACCTAGGCGGGAAAAACGTGCAAAAGCGCGTCGTGCCGCGGTGCGCAGCGCGCGGCAAACCCGGCTTCGGGGGCGCAGCAGGTTACACTCTGTCCGCAGCGCGCTTTTGACCGCGCATTCATGCTCGCGATGAATGTGGCGCTCGCGCGCTTCATAGCACGCTTCATAGCACGCTTCATAGCACGCTTGACCGCACGTTTTGCAGCACGTTTCGCAGCTCGTTTCACCGCACGCTTTACAGCCCGTTTCAAATGCACGTTTCACTGCACCGATCGCGGCGATGCTCCCGGGCGTCCCGCTTCACGCCATGGAGTCCTTGTTGATGAGCGGCGGTTTCCTACGTCCGGCTTTCCGACTGCTGTTTCTCGCCGTGCTGGCGCTCTCGGCCCTCGTGCTGTCGGGCTGCGCGCTGTTCGGCCCTGTCCACCAGGAGCCCGCGCCGATTGTCGAGGCCGTGCCGAGCATCGTCGAGCCGCCCGCGCCGCCGGTCGTCGAAACCGAACCCGAGGAAACCGAACCGGCCGAGCCCGCTCAGCCGAAGAAGCCCAAGCGGGTCATCGTGCGGCCGCACAAGGTCGAGCCGCCTCCGCCGCCGCCCCCGCCCCCCCCACCGCCGCCGCCTCCGCCGCCGCCGCTGATCGTGACGCATACGATCGACCGCGGCACGGTGCGAGGTCTGCTCGATAGCGAAGTGCAGCGGTCCGACGGCAAGGTGATCGGCCGCGCGGTCGATCTGACCGTCGACGCGCACGGCGCGCCGCGCGAACTCGTCGTCAATCTGCAAGGCTTCATGGGCATCGGCGATCGCAAGGCGAGCTTCCCGTGGAGCGCATTCCGCTTCAATCCGAGCGCGAAGCCCGCGCCGATCACCATCACGTTGCCGCCGAACCAGATGGCCTCGGTCGGCCGCGCGAAGCCGTCGACCTCGCTTGCCACCCCGCTCGCCGGGGTGCCGCCCGCGCCGCCGGTGCCGGACGGCCAGTTGCCGCTGCTCGACACCACCGTCGAACGGCCGAACGGCGCACCGGTCGGCCGCGTGATCGATGTGCTGATCGACGGCAATGCGCAACCGCAAGCGGTCGTCATCGACGTAAGCGGCATCATCAATCTCGACCGGCGCTCGATTGCGGCGAGCTGGTCGGCGCTGCATTTCACGCCGAAGGACAAATCGCTGCGCGCGCTGATGGATCTGAACGAGGCACAGATCAAGGCGTCGCCTTCCTATGAGAACGGCAAGCCGATCGTTGCGGTGTCGCCTGCGCCGCCGCAAGCGCCGGCGTCGACGGCGTCAAGCCCGCCCGCTACGTCGGCACCGGCCGCGAGCGGCGCGCCACCGGCGGCAGCGACGGCTGCGCCGCCTGCTTCGTCGTCCGGCGCGACGGCTTCTTCCGCGCGCACTTCCCGATGACGAGCCGGCTCATGGTCAACGCACGCAGTCTCCGCGCCCTCGACTGGCTCAACTTCTTCGTTGCGAACGTGCAAACGGGGTTCGGGCCGTTTATCGCGTCGTATCTCGCGACGCACAAATGGACCCAGGGCGAAATCGGCCTCGCGCTATCGGTCGGCACGATCAGCGCGATGGTGAGCCAGGTGCCGGGCGGCGCCGCCGTCGACGCGCTGCGCAACAAGAAGGCGGCCGCCGCCTGGGCGACCATCGCGATCATCGCCAGCGCGCTGCTGCTTGCGGTCAGCCCGACCGTGCTGCCCGTGATGGCCGCCGAGGTACTGCACGGCTTCGCGAGTTGCATGCTCGTGCCGGCGATGGCCGCGATCTCGTTCGCACTCGTCGGGCGCGCGGATCTCGGCGACCGGCTCGGCCGCAACGCGCGCTGGGCATCGATCGGCAGCGCGGTCGCGGCGGGCCTGATGGGGCTGACAGGCGAATATTTCTCCGCACGCGCCGTGTTCTGGTTGACGGCCGCGCTCGCGATGCCCGCGCTCTTCGCGCTGACGATGATTCATCTGCCGAACGCGCTGCCCCGCGCGCCGGCCGCGCCGCGCGCGCGCGAACCATCGTTCGACGACGCCGAGGCGTCGCCGCTCGCGGAGCCGGCGCCGGACGACGCCCCCGTCGAGCCCGAGCAGCGCGAGTCGATTTTCGAACTGCTGCGCGACAAGCGGCTGCTCGTGTTCGCGATGTGCGTCGTGCTGTTCCATCTGTCTAACGCGGCGATGCTGAACCTCGCCGCCGGCGAAGTGACCGCGAGCATGGGCGACAACGTTCAGCTCGTGATCGCCGCGTGCATCATCGTGCCGCAGGCGATCGTCGCGCTGCTCTCGCCGTGGGTCGGCCGGACCGCGCAGAGCTGGGGCCGGCGGCCGATCCTGCTGCTCGGCTTTTCCGCGCTGCCGATTCGCGCCTTGCTGTTCGCGGGCGTGAGCAGCCCGTATCTGCTCGTGCCGGTGCAAATGCTCGACGGCATCAGCGCCGCGGTATTCGGCGTGATGCTGCCGCTGATCGCCGCCGACGTGGCGGGCGGCAAAGGCCGCTACAACCTGTGTATCGGCCTCTTCGGGCTCGCGGCGGGCATCGGCGCGACGCTGAGCACGTCGCTGGCAGGTTTTATCGCGGACCGCTTCGGCAATGCGATCAGCTTCTTCGGACTCGCGGGCGCGGGCGCGCTTGCCGTGCTGCTGGTGTGGGCCGCGATGCCGGAAACGCGCAATGCGGGCACGCAGCACAAGACGGATGCGTTACCCGAAGCGCGGTAGCGGGTAGCGGGTAGCAGTCGCGCGCGACCGCTCGCGGGTAAAGCCGCGTAAGACAAGCGCGCGGCGGCGTGGACGCGCCGCCGCTACGCCTTTTCGACCGCGCGCAGGCCGATGTCCCTGGGCTTGCGAAATGCCGACGCGACCTTGTCGCATTCGCCGGGCGGCACGCCGAGCGCTTCGAAATGCATGCGCCATTCGCGCACGACGGCCGACAGATCCTTGATGATCTGCGCTGCCGTGTGCTTCAAGAGACCGAACCGGCCAGCGGCCGACAATGCGTTATCGAGCGTGGCCAGCCGCCCCGCCACGGGCCCCACGCCCAGCACGAGAAAACGCTCCGAACCCGGTTGCGGCTTCGGCACGACGTCGTACAGGTCGCTGAGCCGCCAGCCGCGATTCGCACCGTCCCATACGAACGCGTGATTGCGCAGGTGATCGTCGTCATTCGTGACAAGGATGTTGAACACCATGCGCTTGAAGAGTTCGGTCTTGTCCGCGCCGACGAAACCGCTGGCGCCCAGTTCAGCGATCGTGTCGGCAAGGTTCGCGTATTCGGCCGAGCCCGTGTCGAACTCGTGCATCTTGAGCATCGTGAGCGCGCTCACGACGTGCCGCTTGCCGAATTCGCCCCTTTGCAACGGCACGCGATCGAACCGCTCGATCAGCATCACGTCGCGCCCATCGGGCATGTGCACGAGTCGCGTCTCGGGCACACGCAGCCCGCATAGACGCGCGAGTTCGAGCGTCGCGCGCTCGATAACGGGCACGTTGAAACTGTCGCGAAACGCGGGAAACTTCGCCACCCATTGCCGCCCGGCTTCGAGCAGCACCGCTTTGGGCCGCGCACCGCCAAGCGTGGCCCCGACGCTGAAGAGCGACTGGAGGTTGCGCGGCACGCGCCGGCCCTGCTGGATCAGCGCGGCGGCGTCGAGCAGATACGACAGTTCCTTGATGTCCGGCAGCTTGCCGGGTTCGGCGGGCGCGGTCGGCGAATCGCGGAAGTCGAGCGCGCCGGTGCGGTGAGGCCCCGCATGCGCGAGATATTCGGTTTCCGGCAGGCTGTCCGGCGCGGCCTTCAGCATGTTTTCGATCACGCGGCGGCCCCACGAGTCGGGCGCCGCGTCGCGAATCGCGCCGAACAGCGCGAGTCCGGGGGGCGACTGAAACACCGTTTCCTTATGGGCTCTCGCTTCTTCGAGCGGCAGGCTGACCGGGTCCACAGCGAGCGCATGCGCACGCTGCAGGTACTTGTTGCCATACACGAAAGTCGCGCCGACCGGCTTGATGCCTTCCTCAAAAAGGACGAGCAGGCCCGCTGGCACCGCTTCAGCCGTGCCCTCGAGCACGATGAAGACGTACTTGCGCCATTCGGTCGGCCATGTCGCGAGCGGCGGCCCCGGCACTTTTGCCGGTGCCTTGGTCGAGCTAGAAATCGTACTCACCTGTCTTCGAAACGGGTTTGCGCGCGCGCTTGCGAGATTTCGCTTCCCGCTGCGCCTCACCGATCACGTCGTTTTGCCGGATCGCGAGCGGATCGAGCAGGCCCAAAAGGCCCGCACGTTCGAACGCATGGAGCCACGACGCGAAGCTCACCGATACATCGCCTTTTTCGATCCGCACGAGCGTACTCGGGCTGATATTGGCGCGCTCGGAAAAATCTTGCCGCGACATGTCGCGCGCGATGCGGGCAGCAGCCACCGCGCGCCCGAGAGCAACCGAGCGGCGCTGGAGATCCGCGGACGCAAAGTCCTTGTTGTTGCGCTTCATTTTTGTCGTATCTGACACGTTATGACTGATAAGTGGTCAGTATAGATAAAAACGCACGATAGTCAAAGCGACTGATGCAGATATTTTGTCATATCTGACCAATTAAACCCAATAACGATTCAAATATGAATATTATTGCCGTCCCCTGTCGTGCACCCGGACGTTCCCGCAGCGCGCCGCCGGCGTCCGGCCGCACATTCATCGCGCATTCAGTCCAGCAGTTGCGCCGCCTGCTCGCGCAGCGCCAGGCCGAACTCGTCGAGCCAGCCGATCGACAGTCGCCAGCTTTGCCAGTACAGATCAACGTCGAGATGCCTGCCCGGCAACATATCGATCAGCTCGCCGCGGGCGAGCGACGGCGCCACCACCCGCTCGGGACACATGCCCCAGCCCAGCCCGGTCAGGCACGCGCGCACGAAGCCGGCGACGTGCGGAATCCAGTGCTTCGGCGGATCGATCTCTGCGCGCGTGATCTTGCGCATGAAGCGCTTCTGCAGTTCGTCCTTCGGATTGAAGTCGACGCAAGGCGCGCGCCGCAGCGTTTCGCGCGTCACGCCCTCGGCGAAATGCCGTTCATGAAATGCCGGCGTGCAAACCGCGAGGTAGCGCATCCGGCCCAACCGCGTCGAGCGGCAACCCTGCACCGGCTCGGCCTGGGTGGTGACCGCGCCCTGCACGCTGCCGTCGCGGATCAACTGCGCCGTATGGTCCTGATCGTCGATCACGAGGTCGAGCAGCATGTCTCGCTCGACGCAGAAGCCGGCAATCGCATCGATAAACCACGTGCCCACGCTGTCGTCGTTCACCGCGACGCGCAGCGTGGGCCACGCCTGCAACTGCGCGCCGGGCAGCGCGGGCAACGGCCCGGAGAGTTCGGCCTCGAGCAGCTGCACGCGCTCGGTGTGCCGGCACAGCAGCGCACCGGAAGTGGTGGCGACGCACGGCGAGCCGCGCTTGACGAGCACGCTGCCCACGCGTTCCTCGAGCAGCTTCACCCGCTGCGATACCGCCGACGGCGTGACGTTCAGTTCGCGCGCCGCCCGCTCGAATGAACCGTGGCGGACCACCGCTGCAAGCGCGTCCAACAACGCATAGTCCAGCATTAGCGTTCCTTAATCGGTATTAAGAGAATTAGGTTTTCTTAGCCGACAGATTACTTCAGACTGCGGCGATCCACTCTTTTATAGCGCTTTAATACACGATGAACTGGATATCTTTCTCTCATGGCGCGGCGCTGTGCGCGTCGCTGATCGTAACGATCGGTGCGCAAAACGCGTTCGTCCTGCGGCAAGGCATCATGCGCGCGCACGTCGGCAAAATCGTGCTGCTGTGCGCGTTGTCGGACTTTATCCTGATCGGCGCGGGGGTCGGCGGCGCGTCGGTGCTCGTCAGCCGCTACCCGGTGTTTATCCACACGCTGCTGTACGTCGGCCTCGCCTATCTTGCATGGTTCGGCGTCAGCGCGCTGCGCCGTGCGCTGCGGCCGAACGGCGCGGTGCTCGATGCGGGCACGGCCTCCGGCACGCCCTCATCGGCTGGCGAAGTGCAGCGCACGGTCCCGATCGTTTTGATGACGCTCGCGTTCACGTGGCTCAATCCACACGTGTATCTCGACACGTTCCTGCTGATCGGCACCGCCGGCGCGCGCGAGCCGGAAGGCGCGCGTACCGCGTTCGCGCTCGGCGCAATGGCCGTCAGCGCCGGATGGTTTGTCGCGATCGGTTATGGCGCGCGCGTGCTTGCGCCGCTGTTTCGCCGCGCCGGTGCCTGGCGCATTCTCGATGGGGCGATCGGTGGGATGGTCCTGCTGCTGGCGGTCGCTCAGTTCCGCTAGCTCAGTTCCGCTAGCTCAGTTCCGCTAGCTCGGTTCCGCTGGTTCAGTTCCGCTGGTTCAGTTGCGTTGCGCGGCGTCGAGCCGCGCGC
>NZ_BAAILL010000045.1:312919-321531 GCF_054589215.1 Paraburkholderia sp. 2C
CGGCGATATCGCGCCGGCACGCTGCATCGTCCGGTGCGCAATAGTCGATGGAGATAACCGGTAACCGGTAACGCTCGCGGATCGTGCGCGCCTGGCCGAGCAGCCATTCGCGGTCGCCGGCCGGCACGGCTCCGTAACGCTGGTTGCCCTGGTCCCAGTTGCCGTACAGCGATTCGAACGCGACCGCCGCGACGTCGCCGTGTATCTGCGGCAGCACTTCGAAGCCGCGGTTCAAAATCAGTTGCGCGTCCGGATAGCGCGCCTTCAACGCGCGAATCGTATTGACAAGGCCGGCCTGCTGCCGGGCACGCGCGGCATCGGTCTTCGCGATCAACTGCCACGAATCGAGCGTATCGAGGAAAAAACCGCGATAGCCGCGCGCCCACAGCGGCGCCACGATGTGCTCGACAAAGAACTGCGGCCAGCCGGGCGCGCCCTGATCGATCACCGCCGACGCCCACTCCGAGTTGCGCCCGATCAACCACTTCCTGGGCATCGACGCCATGTAGTCGCGATCTTGCGTGACTTCGCCGACGCTCACATACGCATACCAGTTCGTGCAGCGCGACTTTTCTCCACCGTCTGCGGCCGCCATGGTCGACACCGCGCGCGGATCGAAGCCGCTATCCGCTTCGACCACCACGGTATCGAACTGCGACAGCCGATCGACCGGCACCTGCTCGCCGTAGAACAGCGCCACCGCACCGACGCCACCTTGCGCTCCCCGCGAGCAAGCCGCGGCGAACACGGGCCGCGCGCATACCGCCGACAGCAGCACCAGCACCGCCGCGACGCACGCTATCTGCAGCCAGGGCGGCCCAAGCCGCGCAAACAGATTCGCGAGCACGGTCATGATCAGTTACGCAGCATGTAGGTTTCGTACTCGAGCCGTGCGAATTTTCGGTCGAGCATCTGCACTGCCGCGACGACGAGAATCAGCAGCGTCAGCGCAAAGCCATAACCATACGTATCGGGCGAAAGCCGTAACGTGATGCCCGTCAACACGCCGTTCAGCGCGACGAATGCAAAACAGAGCTTCCATACCGAGCGTCGCGCATCGAGATAGAAAAACACGTTCAGCAGACCGAGCAGCAGCACCTGCAGACTCGCCGCAATCACATCGACGATCAGCAACGGCATATACAGCGTCGAGATATGCAGCGCATCGAGCACCCACCTGCCGAATGCAAGGATGAGCAGCAGCACCACCGCCTGGATCTTGACGATTTCGTAGAGGCCCGCGCGAATGCTCGACACCATCATGTCGCGCATATCGTTGATATGGCGCAGCGTCGCGCCGCTGCGCACGGCATCGTAGAACGCATCGTAATACTCGACGAAGTCCGCTTCGATGCGCACAAGGAACGTCGCCATACCGGGCATTACGCCTACGTAGGCGATAAACACGGGAATGTCGTAAATCACCGACGCGTGCAGCGGCCCGATCACCGTCGCCCCCGTGGCCGGCGCGTACCAGAACATGAACTTGTCGAGCCACACGCCGAGATTGAACAGCAGCCCGGCGAGCGCGAGGCTCGGATAGGCAAAACGCCTTTCGAACGCTTCGAACGAAATAAAACGCTCGCTGCGGTAGTTGCGGTAAATCAGCCCGGACAGGCCCGCGAGCAGCACGATATGTCCGGCGACAAAGCCGCCTAGCAGCCCCGCGATGCCGTGCCGGTTCAGCATCAGCGCGAAGGCCACCGTCGAGCCGTAACCGATAAAAAACACGACGAGAATCTGCCGGTACTGCTTCACGCTCGACAGAAAGATCACCGCGATCCAGATATTGCTGATCACGACAAAGCCCGCGACCATCAGCAGCCGGTACAGCAATGGCTCGCCGTCGAACCCGAGCCACACCGCGAGATAGCCGACGATACCCGACGCAGCCGTCGAGACCAGCACGACGCCGTTGTAGTTCGACAGCACGAGGTCGTCGCGCTTTTCGAAGAGGCGATCCGAAATGAAGCGCGTAAACGATAGCTGCAGCGGCCCCGTCAGAATCAGGCTGGCTGCGATCAGGTAAGTGACCGAGACCTGGAATTGCACGATCGCGTACTTCGGGATCGTGAACGCGAGGCTCATCAGGCCGATCACGAGAATGCCGACAATCGACATGATCAACGGCCCGGAACTGATCAGCCCCGCGTAGGCGTAGGCGCGCATCGTGCCGGTCAGCGTGTCGCGCCGCAGGATCTTGCGAAGCTCGAAACCAATGCCTGCCATTAGCGATTCTCCTGCGCTGGCGAAGGCCGTGCGCCCACCGCACCGGCGGCGCCCGGCGCTCCTCGCGCGGCCGCGTGTACCGGGCAACCGATGATGCCCGCCGAGGGGCCGGCTGAGGTGCCCGCCGAGGGGCCCGCTGAGCCGCCCGACGAGCCGTTCGCGTCGCCGCCGCGTGCGGTCCGCGTCGGCGCGGCAGCAAGCCGCTCGTACAACTCGCGATATTGATCGATCATCTGCGCCTTCGTATAGAAGCGGCCCACGCGTTCGAGTCCGGCTCTCTGCGCGGCACGCCAGCGCGGCACGTCGCCGAGCAGTTCGAGCACTGCCTGCGCGAACGCGGCCGGGTTCGCGATCGGTACGACGAGGCCCGCCGCACCGAGCGCGCGGTCTTCGTCGCCATAGCCTTCGATCAGTTGCCGGCACGAGCCGACGTCGGTGGTAATCGAGGGCACGCCCGCGGCGAACCCTTCGAGCACGACGAGCGGCAGCGCCTCGCTGATCGACGTCAATGCGAGCGCATCGACCTTCGGCAAAATTTCATCGATACGCTGAAAGCCGAGAAACTTCACATGCTGCGCAAGGCCAAGACTTTGCGCGAGTGCATGACATTCCCGCGCATAGGCCGGATCTTCCTCTTCCGGGCCGACAATCCAGCCTTCGATATCGGGCATCGTGCGCGACGCGATAAAGATCGCGCGGATAAACGTCTTGATGTCCTTGATCGGCACCACACGCCCGATCAGCGCGACGACATTGCCGGCCCTCGTCTGCCCCGGCCCGTGCACCGCACGCTGATGTACCAGCGGCGCCAGCCCGTCGACGTCGACGCCGTTCGGAATATTGCGCGTGCGCGCTGCGTCCGCGCCGTCGGCAATCTGCCGCTGCCGGTTCGTTTCGTAGAGCGCGACGATATCGTCGGCCGCGTCGTACGCGAGCTTGCCGAGCGCTTCGAAGAAGCGCACCCACAGCTCGCGGAAATAGCTGATCTTCGAGATGTCGCGCTCGAAGGCGCCGCGATTGTCGCGAATCCACTGGCTTTGCAGCAAGTCGATCTTGCGTTCCTTGGTGTAGATGCCGTGCTCGGACACCAGCAGCGGCCGGCCTGTGCGGTAGTGCAGCAGCGCGCCGAGAAAGCCCGCGTAACCGGTCGACACCGTGTGATACACGCGCGCCGGCGGCAATTGCGCGGCGATTCGCGCCAGTTGCCACAGCGGCTTGTGCATGATGCGCACGGTCCAGAAGTAGTCGGTAAACGACGGGTCCGTGCAATGCCGATGGTACTGGTCGACGATAAAGTCCCAGGCCGCACGGCTCGAGACGAACTGCTGCTCGTTGAGCGGCCCGTCGTCGCCGATCAGATGCACGAGGTCGGCCATCAGCGCGGCCGGATTTGCGCCGTGCCGGTTACGCCACGCCTCGTGCAGTTCGGCCGATTTCGCAAACGCCGCGGCGTCGCCGGGAATTTCGCGCGCCATTTGCCTGTCGGCATGCGCCGCTTCATACAGGTAATGCGCTTCGAAGTGCACGACATTGTCGGGCAGCTCATACGCGGCGCCGTGATAGTCCTCTTCGCGGCTGCCGACGAACGCGATCGCAAAGCGCATCCCGGGATACGACCGGATCATCTGATTGACCCAGCTCGACACGCCGCCGCGCACGTACGGGAATGTGCCTTCCAGCAGCAGGCACACATCGGCATCGGCGGCGCGACGGAAAAGTGACGGATTCATGGCGACCAGTATTGAACGACAGGTTTGAGCAGCGGCAAGGCCGACGCATGGCCGAGCGATGCGAGCAATTCGGCCACGCGCGCGTAATCGCGTTGCAGGAATGCGGCTTCGGCAAGCCACGGCACGAGGCGCTCGCGCGGAAAGCCGAGCGCCTGGGCGCGCGCCAGATAGTGCGCGGCGTCTTCAGCCGCGCCTTGCGCAAGCGCGAGACGCCCGCGGATCAGCCACAGCGCGGCATCGCCGTCGTCGATCTCGAGCGCGGCGCTCGCGTGGCGATCGGCCTGTTCGAGCGTGTGCGTATAGACCGCGCCCTGCACGAGGTTCTGATAAACGAGTTCGAAATACAGCTCGGCCAGTTGGCGGTTGATCGCGTGCCGTTCGCCGTCGGTTTGCGCGAGTTCGAGCGTCTGCGCGGTCTGGAAAATCTTCTGCATCACATCGTTTTCGGCCTGATCGAGCGTGCCGTACGCAATCAGCCGCACGTCTTCGATCGGATCGGCGAGCAGATCGCGTAGCAAGGTGCCTGTGGTGCGGGTCGGCATGCTCTGGATCGCGACGAGCGCGGACAGCCGGTCCGACGCGTTGACCTGCGTATTCACGAGCCGCGCCTGCAAGCGCGCGCCGCCGCCATGCGAGACGCGCGACATCAGATACGTGACGAATTCGGGCGCGGGCACTTCCCGCAGCTCGTCGTCGCTGCGCTTACCCGGAAACCAGGCGGCCCAGATGCAGCTCGCGAGCAGCACGAGGCCGGCCGCGACCGGCACGAACGTGCAGAAGAGCCACAGGAACAGCAGCGTGAAGCCGCGCGGCTCGCGGTAGCGCTGGGGCAGCAGCAGCCGGAACAACACAGCTTGCAGCGCGCCGCAGACGGTATCGAGCAGCATCGCGGGCAGGATCGGCCCCTCGACGGTCGCGCCGGGCGCGAGTTGCCAGAGCGCGTCGACTTGCACGAGCGCAAGCGCGGCGATCGCCAGCACGGCGACGACCGACAACGCGACACGCCCCACGTTCGACGCGTTGGAAGAGCGCTCGGGCCTAGCCATCGATGCCGCTGCGTGTCAGCAGCCCTCGCAGCGCCGGGCCGGGCGCGCCGCTGCCCAGATGCAGCGTATGCACGCCGATGCGCGCGCCTTCGAGATCGAGGTCGAACTGCACGCGCAGGCTCGCTTCGATGCGCGCCAGGTAACCGTCTACACCGGTCTCGTCGGTCGCGGGCATCAGATTGACGAGCACCGACTTGCCCGCGGTCCTGACCGGCCACAGCAAATCGAGCGAACGTCGCCGGCGCATCACATGCTCGAAGAACGAATCGCCGGCATCGTCGTGCGGGAACACGAGCGCGACGAGCGACGACGCGATGCCCGCCGTGCGCGCGAGCCGCGAGAGCCGGCTCATATCGAGCGCGAAGTCGTACGGGCAATCGGGTACGACGTCGAGAATCTCGCGCACCTGCCGCGAGTGCTCGACGCCATCGGCGTAATAGCCGAGCAGCACCAGCAGCAATTGCAGATTGTCGAAGTTCAGCGACAGGAACGGCATGCGGCGGATGGCGAGCAGCGCGAGCACATCGCCGTCCGCGGCAACCACCGGCGCGCAGACCAGCAGCGCCGTATGCACGACCGGCCGCTCGTCGCTGCGCAGATGCGCGACGCTTTTCGTTTCGAGCGCGCGCGCCACGAGATCGTCGTGCGCATCGAGCTCGAACCCATCGCCGACGCGCGCGAGCGCCGTGGCACCGGCCCTGCCGCCCTGCACGGGAAACAGCGCGGCGACTTCGATCTGGCACGCCTGCGCGACGAATTCGAGCATCTCGTGCGTGCCCGGCATATCGCCCGCGGCCCGCGCGCGCGGCGCCTCGAGGCCATGCGCGACCGACAGCCGGCGCAATTCGGTAATCGAGTCGCGCAGCGTGGTCGGCTTCGACAGCAGGTCTTTTTCGAGCCGCTCGTGCGACAGACGCATCAGATAGTGGCTGTTCGTGATGGCGACGAGCCGGTCGTTCAGATAGCCGTTGAGCGCATTCGCGCGTTGCGCGCGGGCGCCCCAGATATCGCCGAAATGCCCGACGAGGATGGTCTGCAACAGGCCGCCGATAAAGAACATCGTCGGCCAGGTGTCGCCGCCGCCGTGCGTGTGCACGAGCCACGCGCCGACCAGCATCGCGCTCGCCAGCAGACCGAGCAGCGTGCCGTAGCGCAGCGCGACGACGAGCGTCGCGAACCATAGCCACGGAAAGCCCGTGTTGAGCAGCAGCGGGTCGGACGGATCGAAATGCCAGCACAGCAGGCAGACGATCAGCATGAAGCCGATCGTCTCGACGATCGCGAAAGGCCGCGTGACCGCAGGCGCAACGAAGCGCCGCACGGCATTCAGATGACCGAACGGATGCGCACTGCGCGGCTTGACGGCTGCCGCGTTCGCGCTGCTATCCGGTCGGGAAGTGGCGGTATTCACGGCCGACTCCTGATGGCTTGTCCAGAACCCGATGACGGCATGCGCCGCTTCATGCGTGCGCGCGCAACGGCGCGAGCAGCTTGCCGATCAGCGACGTCGCGACATTCGCGAGGCTCGAGCGGCTCCAGCCGCTGCGCGAGCCCGTCGCGCTCCATACGACCTGGCCCGAGGCGACGTCGACGAGTTCGAACGTGACGCCCGCCACCGGCTCGCCATCGACGCCCGCCTTGTAGCGCCACTCTTCGACCGCGCCGGTCAGCACGTATTTCACGTGCTGCTCGCGCGCCCAGGCGAGCTTCTTCTCGCCGATCTCGCGCTGCGCGGTATCGAACATCGCGTTCGACGAAGCGTCGGCCGATGCGATGCGCACATCGGTCAAGCCGTTCTGACGCAGCACGTTCGCGGCGATCGCGGTTGCGCTGCCGCCGGCGGCCGGCGTCTCGGTGAAATTCGCAAGGCCCACGACCGCAACCGGGTCGCCCGCGCCGAGCGACGGCGTGGCCGCGGTCTGGCTGATCGAGCCGCATGCGCAGAGCAGCAGCGCGGACGTCGCGGCGGCAGCAAGCCAACGAAGCGCACGGACGCGCCCCTGTGCCGTATGCATCAGTTTGTCTCTGGTGTTCATCGAACCACTCCTTTCCTTTTCATCACGTTTTGCGTTGCCGCGCTTATTCGTTGCGAGTTGGTCACTTCGCCCTGCCCCATCAGTAGTACCAGCTATATCTCGCCCCCATCAGCGTGACCGGCGTACCGAGACGCGACACGCGCTGATGCTGGATAAACAACGCCATATGGTCGCCACCGAACACGGTGCCCGCCACGCCGACGTTGAGGTCCGGCCCCCAGCCCTGATTCGAATCGTGCAGGATGCCGACATCGAGAAACGGCCGCCAGCGATGCGTGTACTGTTCGAGCAGGTCGTTGCCGAAGCCGAAGTAAAGGCCATATTGCGTGTACGTGTCCGGCATGAAATCGCTTGCGAGCGCGGGCTGATCGGCCGCGGGAATCAGCCGCGAGATCAGCGGATCCGCGCTGCCGCTCGCGCCGTAGCCGCCATGCGTGCCGACCACGCGCACGGTGTAATCCGGGTATTCGGTGTGAAAGCGATAGCTGATTTCGCCGTTCGACAACACGCCGCTGCCGATATAGCTGCGCGCCTGGCTGTAGAAACGATCCGCTTCGATGCTGCCGGTAATCGTGATGCGTTCGGTCACGCGATACGTGAAATCGCCGACGAGGTTGTCCTTCATGCCGCCGACCTGCAGCGTCTGGGTTTCGTCGGCAACCTGATTGCGGCCCGCATGCACGCCGAGCGTGAGCGGCGAATTGCGGCCCGTTTCGGCAGCAACCGAAAATGTGTAGAAGCTGGCGAGCGCATCGCGCCGGCCGCCCGTCACCTTGAACGACGTATCGCGCGTCTGGCGCTCGCCATAGATGCTCAACGACCGGTCCACCGACGGCACGTTGACGAGCTGCGTGATGTCGGTCGAGTGCTGGAAGTTCTGCACGCCGGTCACGCCGACCATATAGCGTTCGGCGATCTTGCGGCTCGCCGCGAGCGTCTGCTCGATATAGTCAAGCGGATGCTCGACATGACTCGTTACCGTCGCGTCGATCGATTGCGGCCAGTCGAGCGCCGTCTCGGTCACGCGCGTATGCAAGGCCGTGTCTTCCGGCGCGCCTTCGAGGCCTTCGAACGCGATCTGCTGCGCGCGCCGCGGCTGATCGACGGCGATCGTCGCATCGATGCGGTCCGCGATCGGCAAGCGCGAGCGTTCCTGCGAAAGCAGGCGCTCCATCGCGGGAATGTCGTTGTCCGCCAGCGCGATCGTCAATTGCGCATCGGCGGGGCGCGCGAGGCGCGCCGCGTATTGCTGCGCGAGCCAGCGCTTTGCCAGCGGATTGCTTTCGTGCGACAGCGCCCATGCGATCGCCACGTCCTTTGCGACGGCATCGCGCAGCCGGCTGTTCTGCGGCAGCTTTGCGCCGGCGTCGGGCGCGCCGCCCGGCAAGCCCTTATCGTTGCCGAGCAGCGTGCGGCGCACGTAAGAAAGATCGGCCGGTGCGGCTTGCGTCGACAGCAGATCGTCGAGCAGCGCGGCCGATGCATCGGCCGTCGTGTAATCGGTCGACAGCGCGACGCGCCGGCCGCGCACATCGGCGAGTGTTTCGGCATCCTGCGCGGTGCGGCCGCGC
>NZ_BAAILL010000045.1:321612-323196 GCF_054589215.1 Paraburkholderia sp. 2C
GCCCCGCGCGGGGCGCCGTGCAGCTTCGCGAGCGCGGCCGCGTCCTGTTGCAGTTGCAGCCACACCTTATGGCGAATCGACCAGGCGAGCTCGTCATGGCCCGCCATTTCCTGCGCATCCGCGTAGGTGAGTAGCCACAGCGGATCACGCGACAGCGCGCCGGCCTGGCGACGCAGATACTCGAGCGCGGCAACCGGCCGGTTCAGACGCATCTCGGCTGCCGCATACGGCTCCCACAGCGCGGCGCTGCGATCGATCGTGCCGCGCCAGCGATTGAGCGCGAGCTTGAGCTCCGCGTCGGTGCCGTAATCGACAAGCGTCCACAGATACGCGGCGCGCATGTCCGAGGTCGCATCGGGCAGCTCGACGGCGCGTTTGAGATCGGCGAGCGCATCGAGCGGCCGGTCGGTCAGACGCGCGTACTCGGCGCGCACGGCGAGCACGCCCGGCGACGCTTCCGCTGCGCGCAGCTCCTCGGGCGTGAGGCTCGCGAGCAACGTGGCGACGCGGTCGTAGGCCTGCGCATCGGTGTAATAGAAGATCGCATCCTGCAGCGCGCGCGGCGTGTGATCGCGCCGGTAGCGCAGCTCGGCCACGCGTCCCGCGTCGATCGGATACGGATCGTAGAAGTACGTCATCTCGCCGAGCTCTTCGGGCGTTGCGGCACCGCTCGCAAGCAGATGCCGATATGCGTCGTTCGCTTCGTCGTCGAGCTGCAACAGGCGCGCGAGCTCCGCATAATCGCGCCAGAAATCCTCGTCCTTGTCACTCGCGCCGACGCGGGCCCGCTTCAACGCTTCAAACGACGCGCGATAGTCGCCGTCGCGATACAGCACGCTGGCGGTACGCAGCGCCGCATGCGCGTCGTTCGGATGACGCGCCTGCACCGCGCGATAGGCGGCGAGCGCCTGGTCGTCGTGACCGGCGCGTTCCGCGAGGCCGCCAATGCGTTGATCGAGCGCATCGGCATTCGTGCCGCGCGGCAACGAACGCAGAAACGCGAGACCGTCGTCGGGGCGGCCGAGGCGCTCGTAGGTCGCGGTGACGTTGTCGACCAGCTTCAGGTCGTTCGGCGTCTGGCGCGCCTGATGAACGAGCGCGGTCAGATACGCTTCGTCGTCGTCGAGCATCGGCGCGATGCGCAGCACGTTTTGCCAGCCGACCGGATCGTCCGACAGTTGCGCGTAGTCGAGCCACGATTTCAGCGCGCGCGGTGCGTCGCGGTTCCATTCGGCCGTTTGCGCGAGGCGTTTGACCCACAGCACCGAACGCGGGTCGCGCTGCACCTGTTGCGCGGCGATTTTCTCGGCGCTCGCGAGGTCGCCCGATTCGACGAAGGCGTGGTAGACGACATCGGCCACATTGCCGTTCGCAGCGCCCGACGAAGTGGCTGACGACGAAGCCGCGACCGGCGCCGCCGGCTGTTCCGGCGCCGCGACTGGCTGCGTCGAGGCGGCGACGCGGATCAAACGCACGCCGTTGCGCGCGGCCAACGACGCGCTCGCCGCGCGCCGCACGACCGGACCATCCAGATACGCGTACGACGCGGAACGTGAACGCGCGTGCGCGCGCGCACGCGACTTC
>NZ_BAAILL010000045.1:323334-391422 GCF_054589215.1 Paraburkholderia sp. 2C
TGTCAGTGCGTGGGGCGCGTGCGGTTCATCGGGCTGCGCCTGCGCGTAGCGGGCCAGCATCCGCGCATAACGATCGACCACCTCGGGCCGGTTCGCCGCGCGTGCAAGGTTCAGCAAGACGATCAGCGTCGCCGGATCGTTGGCGAGCGTGCCGAGATGCGCGTCCGCCGCCGTCAGCGCGTCGTCGAGCAGATTGCCCGACTGCAGCGTGCGGATGCCCGCGATAAAACAGCGGCGCGCTTCGTCGCGCGTCCGTGCGGCGTCCTGTTTGCGGAACCACGCGTCGGCGGCCGCGTGGTAGTCGCCGACCTGCAGCGCGTAGCGCGTGATCTGCGTGTCCCACTCGTTGCGGCCTTTCGGATCGTGCGCCGACAGCTGCGCATAAAGATCCAGTGCGACCTGCGGCAATCCGGCCGCCGCCGCGCGCTGCGCGAGCCATTCGAGATCGCGCGGCGCCCATTGCCCGTTTGCGGCCGCTGCCAGCTTCGCGCGCAGGTCCTCGAGCGAGGCCGCCCGGCGCGGATCGGTTTCGACAAGCGCGAACGTGCGCTGCTCGGCAACGCCGAGACGCAGCATCGTTGCGGCGCGGCGCATGTCGTCGCCATGCAGGGCATCCATGCGTGCGGCAACGCGCTCCGCATCATCCGCGCGACCCAGATACAGATACTGCGCGCCGAGCAGCGACAGGAACTCTTCGTTGTCCGGCTGCACGCGCGACCACGCTTCGAGATAGGCGACGGAGAGATCGCTCGGCGCGCCGACCGACGCGATGCGCTGACGCATGCCGCCGCGCGGCGCCACCGCGTACAGGGTTGCAAGCACGACGGCGGCCAGCGTCAGCACGAGCCACGTCGACACGATGCGCGGGCGCTTCTGCGCCGCGGAACCGGCCGTTTGGGTTTCCACATTCGCCGTCGGATTAGCCATTGCAAGCAACCTCGACGGGCTGATAGTCGATGTTCAGACCGGCGGCGGGCGCCGTATCGAAACGCAGCTTCGTGCCGTCGCGCTTCGCCGCGACCGGGCGGCCCGCCACGCTGACGCTGCAGCGCTGCGCGTCCGCAAGCTCGACGAACGGCTGGTAATAACCGCCGAACGCGAACGACATGCCGCGGCCGTCGCGCTTGAAGTCGCGCACGAAGCCGTTGGCCTGCGAGATATAAGGCATGGTGTTCGAAGAGGCGGCCGGGGCCGGCGGGCGGGTCGCCGCCGCGCCCGCGGCCGGAGCCGCCGGGGCCTGCATTGCAACCGCCTCGCGCAAGGGCGTGGCGAATGCAACGCGCGCGGCGCCGTCGGCAATGTGGATATATGTGCCGTCCGGGCCGGCCGTGTAACCGGTTACGCCGCGCGATGCGCGCAGGTCGGGCGCATTCGTGCCCGGCCAGTGCAACTCGCGCACTTCGCCGTTGCCGCGCACGATCCACGTGCTCCCCGCCGCGTTTTCCGCCGCATTTTTCTCACTCGCCGCGCGCACTTCACGCGCCACCGCGAACGTGCGCCAGTCGAGCACCTTATGCGTGTAATCGGTGATCTTCACCGGCAGCACCGGTTGCTTCAACACCGCGGCAAAGATCTGGTCGAGCGCACGCAGCGATGCGATCTTCGTGCCGCTGTACATGTGGTAGTAGATGTCGATCGGCTTGAAGCGCAGCGGCCGGTCGGTCATGTCGAACGTTTCGAGCACGCGCGTGAAGCCGTAGAACGGGCCCAGCCAGTCGTTCGTATAAACGTTCTCGTCCTGATTGGGCGCATACACCTGATAAGCGCCCGGCCCTTTCGCCACGCCGATCGGCGCGATATTCGTCCAGCTGTTCGCGCTCTTCGTGATGACCGTGTCGCCGCCGTTGATATTGTCGACGCCCGCCGCATACACCTTGCGCACGACGATCGCCGGCGGCTCGCAGTTGCCTGGCCACTGCAGCACGACCGTCTTCTTGCCGGGCGGCGCGAGGCGCGAATTGATGTAGTCGATCGAGCCCGTGATCTCGCGGTCGATATTGAACTTGTAGTTCGGAATGTTCAGCGAGAACGCGGTGTCGCCGCCGCCGCGGTCGATCCGCTCGCCGGTTTGCGCATCGACGTTCTCCCATTCGAACGGATGCGAATACGTGTGCGTGCCGATCTCGACATACGGCAGCGCGAACATCTTGCGCGCGATCTCTTCGAGGCGCGGCGAGATCTGCGGATACAGGCCTTTCGGACCGACCTCGCCTTCGATCACCGACAGCGTCATCGGCACCTTGTAGCGCGTGAAGATCTGTTCGTAGAGCGCTTCGCCCGAGTAATCGGCGCCGGGAAATTCCGCTCGCGACGCAAAGCCGTCGCCATCGACGTGCGTCATGAAAAGACGCCGGCCATTTTCGGTCGTGACGCTAGGCGCCGGCATCGGCGTGAGCCGCAGCGCGTCGGCGAAGAATTGGATCGGCTGGATCGCCCAGCGCTCCTGGCCGATGCCGTTCAGCGAAACGACGGTGTACGGGCTCAACGCGTAACCGCCCCACGGCGTGATCGCGACCGGATCGAGCGTCGCTTCGCCGGACTTCACGCGCAGCAGCGACCGGCTCGCCGCACCGACGCGCACGCCCGTCAGATCGCGCGGACCGACTTTCGGGTCCGTCTCGAAGCCGATGATGGGATCGCGCGACACGACACTGACCGGTTCCGTGAACGGCCCCGCAACCGGCACGAGATCGAGCGCCGGGCCTTCGTCTTCGGCCGCGTCGAAACCGAACTGGCCGATAAACGCAACCGGCACATGCGACGCGATGCGCGCATCGAGCCATCTGCGCCACGCGGCGGTGTCGCGCGCTTCATCGCCTTCGAGCCAGACGACGACGCCCGCATAACGGTCCGGCGTCACATCGTCGGGCAAGCCCTCGTTGATATTCGCGTATGCGACGTCGTAGCCCAGATAGTTGAGCGGCGTCGCGACATCGCGCACGCCCGGCGTTTCGTCGAGCGGCAGATCTTCGGCGCGATCCTGCACGATCAGCACACGGCGCGGCAGCACCTCGATCGCGCCGATACCGACCACGTTGCGCGAAACGTTCGTCACATACGGCGTGATGCCGCTCGCCACGACCTGCGCGGCAGTCGCACGCGCGCAGGCGCGATCGTCGCCGGGACATGATTCGATCGAGATGACCGGCACGCCGGTGCGCTGCATGAACGCACGCGCGGCGCGACTGCGCGCGGCCCGCTCGTCGGCCGGGACGTCGAGCGTGCGCATGCCGGCGCCCGGTGCGGGACCGCGCACGAGCGAGGCGCCGACCACGGCATAGAGCGCTGCGGCGTGCGGCAGCGCGGCCGCTAGCGCGTCGTCGCCGCCGACGATCAGACGCGCGTCGGCATGCGCCGTGCGAATCGCGTCGATCGCGGCAATCGCGGTGGGCGTGTCGAGCAGGAAACCACGATAGCCGCGCTGCCACAGCGGCTCGATCTGCTGCGAGACGAACGACGATGCGTCGCCGCCCGCAGCGTGCGTGCGCGCGATCCACACCGTATGCGCGAGCGGATGCGCGGCGGGATCGAAGCCGCTTGCCGGGTCGATCACCACGGCATCGAAGGCCTGCAACAGATCGACGGGCGGACGCGCGCCGTCGAAGAAGGCGACGTTCGGCGCGTGGCCGCCTGGTGCGAGGTTGACCGGCGCTGGGGAGCCAGGCGCGGCGGTGTCCTGAATGCTGGGAGCCTGCGGATAGGTCTGGGCTTGCGCGCCGCGCTGCGACATGGCGCCCGCGCCGAGCATGACGACGGCGAGCGTCGCCCAGACGCACGCGGTATGCCGCACCGCAAATGCCGAAAAAAACCGGCGCACGCCCGCCGATAGCGGCTTCGCCGCCCCCGTCCTTGACTCCGTTGACATGATGGCTGTCCGTTCGCTTATTGCTTTTAACCGGACCATCGAATTACCTGCTTATCGACGGCTTATGCGACTTCCTGAATCGGATTCCAACGCACCGGTTTTCTTCTCTGCGAAGCAGCTATTTCCACGGTGAATCGCAGACCAGCAACGAACGGACTTCACGAAGCGCTATTCCCTGAATCGGCGCGCATTTTAGCGTGCGTTGCCGCACAAAGAAAAGCTCTTTTGTCGAAATAAACCGGGCAAAAACTACCGAATGAAACATCTGATTGATCAATAGCCCTTATCGATAAAGCCGCGCAAACGTTAAACAGAATTTCTGCATAAAAACGCATTTGCTGCATGCTTCTTTTTTACTGTCTGAAAATTCGGTGGAAATATCGGCAAACTGCGCGGAAAATTCCGGGCGCAATAGGCACGGCTGTTGCTCCGGTGGAGGCGGCGGCTGCCGCGCAGTGCCTGCGCTCGTGCCGCAATGCGAATTGCTCAGACCATTCAGCTACTCAACGATGGAGGGACTCATGCTTCGATACGCTGCCATCTTCTTCGTGATTGCCATCATCGCGGCCGTGTTCGGCTTCGGCGGTATAGCGGCTGGCGCCGCGGAAATCGCGAAGGTACTGTTCTTTATCTTTATCGTGATCTTCCTCGTGACGCTGCTGATGGGCGTCGTCAGGCGTTGACGCGCACGACGCCAGGCGCGCCCCGGCGCGCGCGGCCGCAAAAATTGCAACTCTTGCGAATGCAATTGAAATTGTTGCCGCCGCGCCGGTACGTCATATCAGTCCAGACGCGAATAATTCGGATAGCAAACGGGCTGCACCGACGGCGCAGATTGGCCGTCGAACCCGGCCTTCCAGCTGAGGACTTTACGACTGGGCTCGCGCTTCGAGTGCCAGCAACGCTTCGTTAAGCTTTTTTACCCGACGGCGTTGCGACGGCACAGAGGCAGCGGAGATGACGCTCTCCACGCGCTTGCGCCAGTATGAAAGCGGAATCCGATCATTCGCCGAGATACGGGTGAGCACCTGCTCGAGGTGCTGGATATCCGTTTCCAGCTGGTAATGATTCATGGCCTTCCCCCGTGACCGCCTGGCGTTTTTTGACAGCTATTCGACCGCCGGGCGTCCGACACAAGCTTTCTTGTTCGAGTGGAGAGTTGAACAGGCCATGGGCCCGTCCGCGGACCGACAATATGACATCGTCACAAAAGGTCGGGCAAGAGGCTCGCACAGTATGCGAGGATTCCTCAGAACTTAGCCTTCCGCGCAAATGCCGTGGGCCTTATATGCCCCACGCATCGGCGAAATCAGGAGACATCGGGCGATACCCCATCGGTCACTGGCACACCCCCTGGCGGCAAATCGTGGCTGATGAAACCGAGAATGAGCCGCACCATTTCGTCCTCGAACCTGCGCGTGCCAAGGTATTGGGGCCGCTCGAGCGCCGTTGCGAGCAACACCCCCGAGATCGCGCGAAACAGTACGAAGCGCGCTTCGTCGGCCGCGATGCGCTTGCCGAGTTCTGGATTCTCGTTATGCAACGTGTCCGAAATCATCCGGAAGTAGCGCTGCATGCCTGCGCCGATCGGCGAGTCGGGCGCGGCGTCGCCCCACTCGGCGCGCAAGATGCCATAGAGACGCGGCCTGTCGCCGATAAATGCGGCCATGGCGCGTATCATGCGGCGCGCATTGATGCCGGTGCCGAACGGCGCGGTGTCGACGAGCGCGTTGCTCATCAGTTCGATAAGGCGGTCCAGCTCACGCCGCGCAAGCGCTTCGACGAGGCCCTCCTTGTTCGGGAAATACTGATAGAGCGCGCCGATGCTGAAGCCCGCGGCGTCGGCCACGCGCTGAGTGGTCAGTCCTGATTTGCCATGTGCTTCGAGAGTGCGCGCAGCGGCTTCGAGAATGCTGTCGAGTGCGAATGACGCCCTGGCCTGCTTCGGCCGACGTCGTTCCGAAGACGAGTTGGACAAAGGGACTCCTATATCGGGACATGGCTATCTTAGTTGAGTTGGCAACGGCTTTCAGCAGGCACTGTGTAATATCCGCAACGTCCTGGGCGAATAGCGCAGCTTAAAGACCCTTCATTTCTTCATTCCATCTTCCCATCGGCGCCGATTGGGAAATCGACTTAAACGCCAACTCAACTCAGGGAGGACCGGAGGACAGTAATTCGAAAACCCTTACGAAATGAATAGAGGAAGACAAATGACTGACGATGAACGCGCGATTCGCGACGTCGTGGATACGTGGCTTGCCGCCACGCGAGCGGGCGATTTCGCTACGGTGTCGAACCTGATGGCCGAGGACGCCGTTTTTATGGTGCCGGGCGAAAAACCATTCGGCAAAACAGCTTTCATGGCCAGTGCCGAAAGCTTCAAACCGGCCCATTTCGAAGCGAAAGGCAATATCGAAGAATGACAGGTGCTGAGCGACTGGGCCTTCATACGCAATTATCTTGACGTGACGATGACACCGCCCGGCACGACGCAATCCGTGCGCCGCGCAGGTTATACGCTGACCATTTTGCGCAAGGAACCGGATGGCAAGTGGGTGCTCGCAAGAGACGCGAACCTGATGGTCATCCGATCGTAAGAAAAAGCCCTGCGCATGGCCGAATCGCGCGGACCGCGTAATGCGAAGAAAGTCACAATCGTCTAACTTCGTGTGGCACCGTATGCCGAATGCCTTATAACGTTTTGTTTGGGACTTGCAGCATTCCGCGAACCTGAGTAATAATCAAATCTCGATCCTCAGGGGGTTTCGTGGTTCTATCGCCTAAATTCACCAGCCCCAAACTGGCTGCGAAGATTCTTGGCGCACGTTCGGAACAACGCGTAATCGACATTCTGAATACGGCTCAAGTTGTATTCGGCGAGCAGGGCTTCGACCGCGGCACGACCGCGGAGATCGCGCGCCGGCTCAACATCTCCGAGGCGACGATCTTCACGTACTTCGGCAGCAAGCGTGAGCTTTGCCAGGAACTGCTCTACACCTGGTACACGATGATCACCGCGCAAATGGAAGAGGACTTTCCGCGCACCGAAGGCCTGCGCAACAAGATCGACTACGTGGTCACGCGGCACCTCAATTACCTGATGCAAGATACGAAAGGTTTTTGCGCGCTCATTCTTAGCGAAGGGCGCACGGTGCACGGCGAGTTCGCCGAAGATCTTGCCGATCTGAAACGCCGCTACCTGGCGAGCTTCATGGTCGCGTTGCGTGACGCGCAAACAGCCGGCGAGATCGACCCGGAAATCCGCTTATCGATTGTGCGCGACATGCTGTTCGGTATGATGGAACACATCCTGTGGCGCAATATCGAAGCCGACCGTGCTCCGGACATCCCCGCTATCGCATCGGAAGTCACCCGGCTCATCATGAAGGCGATCGCGCCGAATGGCGACGAATTACGCCGCCTTCGCCGGTTCCGCGAGGACGTCGCCGCGTCGCTCAAACATATCGATCAATAACGCGGCGGGAAAGGCGCTGCGCGGCGAATGATGGTCGCCGCACAGGCAAAGGGAGATGAAAGAGGCGTCACGCGGATCGCGCGGCGTGCAGGCGCGCGCCAGGGCACGCTCACACGCACGGGCTCGGGCCGCGTTCGAGATAGGTGGTCAACGCAATATAGCTTCGCGTTCCGGCAAAGCCTTCAATTGAATGAATGCGCTCGAGCAAACGTTCAAGACTTTGCGTGTCGCGCGTGCGAACCTTCAGGAGCATTGCGCTTTCGCCGGTGACGGTGTGAATCTCTTCGATATCGGGCAACTCTTCGAGCTGCAGCAACTGGCGGGTCACCATCCAGCTCGTCGTATCGACATGCACGAATGCAAGTAAGGGCCGTCCAAGTTTTGCGGCATCCATCGTCACGACGGTTGCCTTGACGACGCCATCCTGGCGCAAGCGCTTCGCTCGTTCGTGTACCGCAGGCGCGGATAGATGAAGGCGTTTGCCGAGTTCGGCGTACGTGAGGCGTGCGTCTTCCGATAACAACGCCAATAGTTTGCGGTCAGTAGCGTCCAGTGTCGTTCCCGCACACGATTTTTTGCGATCCTTATCGGTCCCTGAAGTCATCTAGCCTCACCTGAACAAATCAGAGGCTGGTTGAGCTTTAGTCAAGTTAAAAATGCAAACATCTACATCTTTTTAATGAACTCCGCCCAACGAGCCGAATTTACCAGCTGCGCGGGGTTGAGTATAGCTCAAGTGAAAAAATGATGCCCACAATATGTCGACACTTTGTATGGCTTCAATCAAATATCCGCGCTTTACAGAACATTGTTGTCTCGCAAAGTTGCTAATGCCGCGCGCGCCGCGTATTCGCGTAGTTCGCGCCGGATCACTTTGCCTGTCGCCGTTAACGGCAGATCGCCGACAAAATGAATGATGCGCGGATATTCGTGAGCGGCGAGTCTGGTCTTTACGTGCTGCTGCAAGTCGGCGCGCAATGCATCGTCGGGCGCATAGCTGCCGTTGAGCACGACGAATGCGGTGACCGTCTCGGTGCGTTGCGGGTCCGGCGTGCCCACCACGGCAGCCATGCGCACCGCCGGATGCCGCAACAGGCAGTCTTCGATCGGCGCGGGGCCTATCCGGTATGACGCACTGGTAATGACATCGTCGTCGCGGCCGACGAAGCGAATGAACCCTTCGTCGTCCGCAATGCCGGTATCGCCGGTCACGAGCCACTCGCCGCGAAATTTGTCGCGCGTCGCCGCATCGTTGCGCCAATAGCCGAGGAACATCACAGGGTCGGGCACGCGCACGGCGATATCGCCTTGCGTGCCGGCGGGGACCGCCTTGCCGGTTTGGTCGATAATCGCGACCTGATGGCCGGGCACCGCCTTGCCGATCGAGCCCGCGCGCGGCGCGAAAAGCGTCGCGCACGACGACAGCACGACATTGCACTCGGTCTGCCCGTAAAACTCGTTGATGGTCACGCCGAGCGCGCGCTTACCCCATTCGATCAACTCCGCGCCGAGCGATTCGCCGCCGCTTGCAACCGCACGCAACGCGAGGCGCCAGCGCTCCGGATGCTCGACGGTGCGCATCATTTCGAGCGCGGTCGGCGGCACGAACGCGTGCGTGACGGCGTGCCGCTGCATCAGATCGAAGGCCGCCCGCGCATCGAACTTCTCGAAACGCCGCGCGAGCACGGCGACACCGTGATGCAACGACGGCAGCAGCACGTCGAAGAGGCCGCCGATCCACGCCCAGTCGGCGGGCGTCCACATCAGCTCTGCGCCGTCCGGAAAGAACCCTTGCGACATCTCTACGCCAGGCAGATGTCCGGGCAGCACCCGATGGGCGTGCAGCGCGCCCTTCGGCTTGCCGGTGGTGCCCGACGTGTAGATGATCACGGCCGGGTCGTCAGCCGAGGTGGGCGGCACGTCGAACGCTTCGGAACTCGAATTCAGCGCGTCCCAGAACGGGCGCACGCCGCTCGATGCAGCACCAGACGCGCTGTCGCGGCCGTCTTCATCGACGCAATAAACCGTGCGAAGTTCAGGCAGCGACTCGCGCAACGGCGCTATCTTCCGCAGGCCGGCCAAGTCGGTGACGAGCGCGGCCGCGCCGCTATCGGCGAGGCGATACTGCAGCGCGTCGGGGCCGAACAGCGCAAACAATGGCACGGCAATCGCACCGCACTTATAGACGGCCAGATGCGCGATCGCCGTCTCGACCGACTGCGACAGAAAGATGCCGACCCGGTCTCCCTTTCGCACGCCGTCGCGCCGCAATGCATGGGCGAAGCCGTCGGTCCAGCGCTTCAGTACATCGAACGTATAACGCTCGATGCGGCCGTCCTGCGACTGCTGGACAATCGCGAGACGCCCGCTGCCATCGGCCCACTTGTCGCACGCATCGACGCCGATGTTGTACTGCGCGGGAATGCGCCATTCGAAACGCGACGATGTCTCCTCGTAGCCGTCGAAACGATTCAGCATGAAGCCTCCGAATATTGTTCGCCTGAAGTTTGATCGGAGCGTGTTCCAGCGATCTTACGCCGCACATCCTTACGATACGCTCACTTGTTGGTCTGCCCTGCCGACGGCTTCAACGTTCGCAAGCCCGCGAGGATCAGAAGCGCGATCACGGTGCTAAGAATCGCGGTCGCCTCGCGCCCGAGCCCGGCCGCGACGCCGACGCCGGCGGCAAACCACAGGCTCGCCGCGGTCGTGAGTCCGCGCACTTCGCGCTCGGCGCTTAGCTTGATGATCGCGCCGGCGCCGAGAAAGCCAATGCCCGACACCAGCCCTTGCAGCACGCGGCTCATGTCGTCCTGCGCAAAACCGGCCTGCAACGGCACGAGCACAAAAAGCGCGGAGCCGGTCGAGACGAGCATATGCGTGCGCAACCCGGCATCGCGGCCGGCCAGTTCACGCTCGAAGCCAAGCATGCCGCCGAGCGCGAGCGCGACGCACAGCCGTATGACAAGCTGAGTGATGCTCGACACATCGTTGAGATCGGAGAACTCGCGCTGCACGACAGCCCAGACCTCCTGCATCCAGCCGTTCATATTGGTTCTCCTTACTGACTACAGAAAACAGGCGCATGGGCCGCGTCGATCCGCGGGCCGGCATCATGGCTGCGCGACACCGGTCGTGTGAGGCTGGAACCGGGGTGCGATCCGATGCCAGTATGATGACGGCTGCGAACGGACGCGCAACGATCTGCCGCACGCTGCCGCATGCAAAGCGGCAACGCCGTTGTCAAACATTGTCGACGGATGGCCGAACCGGGTCTTTGTACCTATTGCCGTCGGGGCCGCCGCGCCCTCACAATGCGCGCACTTCGGGAGGAACATGAAGAGACGTCTGCTGCTCGCTGGGGTGAGCGTGCTGACTGCCTGTACGGCGGTATCGAATGTGGAAGTGCGGCCGAATGGCTCGTTGATTATCACGAGCCGTGCGCGCAACAGTTTTGCGTCATGGAACAGCATCCGCAATGCGGGATTGAAGCACGCGAATACGTACTGCCGCGAGCAGAACAAGCGTATGCACGCGATCTCGGTGCATACGATCGGTGTGCGCGGCGTCGACAACGAGTCCATCGAAATCACGTTCGAATGCTTCTGACGCGCGACGCCGTCGTTGTCCGCTTTATGCTCAGCCGGCGCGCAACCAGTAATCGATCAACGGTCCGGTTCGGCCCAGCACCGGATCGCACGGCGGAAACGGCAACGCCTCCATCTTCGCGCATTCTTCGCGCGTCAGCGCCTCGCGGCGAATGTCCCACTGCTGTCCTGCCGGGTACGCCCCGACCACGCTGAACCGGCCGCTTGCCGATTGCCGGCAGTGACCGGTGCCCGCGGGCAGCAACATCACATCGCCGGCACGCACGTGCAGCACCCGGCCGCGCGGCCCGCCGAGAATCACATCGGCTTCCCCGGACACGATGGCGAGCACTTCGTGCGCGGTCGAATGGAAATGGTGATAGTCGAAGATGCTGTCGCGCCAGCGCGCCGGCCACTGATGTTCATCGAACAGCGCTTCGATCGCGGCGGCGCGCTCTTCCGCGTCGCTACCCGTGTCGGCTTGCAGCGCATTGCGGTACACGACTACCGGTAGCTTGCGATTGTTCGGCACCCAGTCGTGAGGCGCCAGCTTGAATACTTCGACAGCGAGTTTCGTTGCATCGGCTCGGATGGCGGGGTCCGCATGCATGGGTTGCCTCCAGCGATCGTGATCGTTACCGGTCAGGCAGTACCGGCGCGGGTCCGGTTCCCGACGATTTCGCGCAGCGCAAAGTCGGAGGGTCCGGGCGCGGGCACGCCTTTCGGCGGGTCCGGTTCGCCCAACGGGTCGGCGGCATCGGCGGGGTCTGCGGGATCGGCAGAATTTGCCTGATCGTGTTTCGCGGGCGACTCGCTCTTTTCAGGCAGCGGCTGATTGAGGCCGGGTTCGACCGGCGTAGGAATCGCATCGCCGATCGGCTTCGATGTTTCAGTCGGCGACTCTTCAGAAGGATCGAACGGCGCCGTGCTGTCTTCGCCGGTGCCGGGTCTGGTCGTGGCCATCGTGCGCTCCATGAACACTGCTGAGCACACGACGCAGCAACGGGCGTACCCGGCGCAAGCGACGACCGGCGTTATACCGACGCGCCTTGTGTGGGCGCGCCTTGCCGCGGCTTGCGCGCAAGCATCTTGCATAACCGGCTGGCGGCAATCGACCCGGCAACGGCGAGCACGATCGGCACGAGCATCGCATAGCGCATATGGGTGAACTCCGCGATCAGCACGACTGCGCTGATCGGCATATTCATCGATGACGCGAGAAACGCGGTCGCGCCGACCAGCGCAAACGCGCCGGTGGGCAAACCGATGCCGAACAGGCCGCACACGCTGCCCAGCACGATGCCGGCGAGCGAGCCGATCGCGAGGCTCGGCGTCAGCACACCGCCATACGCGCCCACGCGCAGGCTGCTGATCGTCACCGCTACTCTGAGCGCGAGCAGCGCGGCGGCGAGCCCAATGGTCAGATGGGTGTCGAAGCCGAGTTGCGCGGCGCTTTTGCCGTTGCCGAGCAATTGCGGAAAGTAGATGGCGAGCGCGCCGACCGCCGTGAAGTTCAGCATGCAGAATACGGCCAGGCGCCAGCCGCCGCGCGGGGCCGCCGCGCCTGCCTTCTTCGCGGCCCAACTGAAGCCGTAGGCGGCCACGCCGAGAACCGGTCCGACGATCACAGCCCAGATAATCAGGCTCGTGCTGTCGGTGAGCTCGGGCACGACGTAAAGCGGTGCGTTGCCGAGACCGAGACGCGCGATAAGCGCGGCGATCACCGAAGCGGCGAGCGCCATCGCCACCGCCGTTACATTCAACGTGACGAGCAGCACTTCGAGCACGAACACCGCGCCGCCGAGCGGCACGTTATAGACCGCCGCCAGCCCCGCCCCCGCACCGCATGCGATCAGCAGACGAACCTCGGCGGGCGTGAGCCGCGCGAGCTTCGCAAGCCAGCCGGAGATCACCGCGCCGAGTTCGCGCGGCGCGGTCTCGCGGCCAAGCGGCGAACCGAGCGCGACCGTGACGATTTGCAGCAGCACATGCACGAGCGTCGTGCGAGCAGGCATCGGCGCATCGGATGAGGCGAGCGTCTTCGCGATGCTGACGAGCGGCCGCCCGAAACGATGCAGCGCCCACCAGCCGAACCCCGCGATCACGCCGCACACAAACATGACGATCACACGACGCAGCGGCGACGCATCGGTCACACCCTGCAGAAAGGTTTGCGTATCGACGAGCTTGTCGAGGCTGTAGCCGTACGCGACATGCTGGATGCCGTGCAGCAGCAGCGCGAGCAGCGCGCCGCCGAGCCCCGCGCCGATGCCGGTCGCGACCGTCGCCACCGCGAGCCGCACCGCGGCGCGGCCGGAACGCGGCGGCTGCGAAGGCGCGCGGACGGTTTCGGAAGGCATGAAGGAGGTTCCTGAAAGGCTTGAGCGACCCGAGCACTATAGGATTTACATGCTGATGAATCAAATCGCTGCCTGGACTATTCATGTGCCCGCTGCAGCGGCGCGCGCGGCCGATATGCCGCGCGCCTCTGCGTCGCCATCAGTCTTGCAAAGCTACGCGAAGCGAGCGCTTCGCCGTTTCAGAACCGCACTGCCGGAATGCAACCCGCACTCAGCCCGCACGCGGCCCTTCACTCGCCGCTACAAGCGCATTGCCTCCATCAAGCCGCCGCGAACGCATGACGCAGCTTCTCGAGAAACCTCAGATACGCAGTCGCACCCGGATCAGGATGCCCGATGCTGCGCTCCTGAACCCACGCGGCGCGGCCCTTCTGCGATTGCAGCGCGGCCGTCGCGTCGATCTGCTCCTTCGCCTTGCCGATCATCGCATCGAGCAAGGCGGCCGCGTCGCTCGGCGATGCTTCAAGCACATCGAGGCTCGGCACGAGCGCATCGAGCACGGTCTTGTCGCCGACCTTGCTCTTGCCGCGTTCGGTAATGCGCGCCGCAATCGCGCGGCCGATGGCGAGCGCGTCGGCTTTTTCAAGTGCCTGTTTTCCTGTGACGGTCTTTGCCGCCGCAAGCAAACCGCCGCCGACCAGCGCGGCAAACGTCGACGGATTCGCGGTTGAAAACGCCTTGCCCGCGGCGAGCAACAGGTCGGACGCCGACGCATCGGCGGGCAGCGCGGCCCACGCCGCGACCACCGCCTTCGAACCCGACTGCACAGTGATGCCGAGGTCGCCATCGCCGAGCGCCGCGTCGAGGTCGCGCAATTCGTCGGTATGCGCCGACAGCGCATCGAGCGCGCGGCTTACGCGCTCGCGTATTTCATTGCTGGAAACGGTCATGTGAATCGCTCCTCACTCCGGTTCAACGAGATGCCCTGATTGCCGCTTGATTACCATCACACGCGATCAGCTCAACATCCAGTCGCGAAAGAACGGCGAACGCGCGGGCGCCGCGAGCAAGGCTTCAAGTTCGTCGTCGAGCTTCATCACGGTGATCGATGCGCCGGCCATCTCGAGGCTTGTGACGTATTCGCCGACGTACGAGCGTGCAATCGTAAGCCCCTGGTCCGCGATATTTTTCGCCGTGCGCCGATACAACAAATACAGCTCTTCGAGCGGCGTGGCACCAAGGCCATTGACCAGCACCGCGACGCGCGTGCCTTTCGGCGCCGCGAGGTCACGCAGGATTTCGCCGGCGAGCCGGTCCGCAATCGCATCGGCCGTTTCCAGCGCGCCGCGATGCGTGCCCGGTTCGCCATGAATGCCGATGCCGATTTCCATCTGGCCTTCGGGCAGCGTGAAGGTCGGCTTGCCGGCGGCCGGCAGAATGGTCGGCGACAAGCCGACGCCCATCGTGCGGCACGCGTCGTTTGCCTTTGCCGTGATGCGCGCGACGTCTTCGAGCGAATCGCCGCGTTCGGCGGCCGCGCCGCCGCACTTGAACGCGAACACCATGCCCGCGACGCCGCGCCGGTCGCTCGCGCGCTCGCGCGGCGCCGACGCGACATCGTCGGTCAGCACCACCGTCTTCACGTCGATGCCTTCCGCTTCGGCGAGATCCGCCGCGAGATCGAAGTTGAGCACGTCGCCGCCGTAATTGCCGTACACATAGAGCACGCCTGCACCGCCGTTCACGGCTTTGGTCGCTTCGAAAATCTGCTCCGACGACGGCGACGAAAACACATTGCCGACCGCGACGCCGCTGCACAACCCCTGCCCCACATAGCCGAGAAAGCCCGGCAGATGGCCGGACCCGCCGCCCGTCACGATGCCGACGTGCCCGGCTCGCGGCGCATCGGCGCGCACGAGCGCGCGGTGATCGTCGGTGGCGGGCTTGATCCAGCCCGGGTGAGCGACAAACAGCGACTCGATGATTTCGTCGACGAATCGGTCCGGCTGATTGATGATCTTTTTCACGCGTTTCTCCAGAGATTGGTTTGCCTGAAAAGAAAAGGGATTCAGTTCTTGCGGCGCTGGCTCAGCGCATCGAGCATCACCGCGGCGAAAATCACGCCGCCTTGAATGAATTGCGTCCAGAACGGGTTCACGCCGAGCAGCGAGAGCCCGACGTTGATCACGCCGATCAGCACGACGCCGATAAAGGTGCCGACAATCGAGCCACGGCCGCCCGCGAGCGAGGTGCCGCCGATCACGATGCCCGCGATCACCTGCAGTTCGAGCCCATTCGCGGCGGAAGGCAGCGCGGAATTCAGGCGCCCGGCCAGCACGATGCCGGCGATCGCCGCGGTCAGGCCGGCGAGCGCATACGTAATGAACATCACGCGCTGCACCGGAATACCGGCCAGACGCGCCGCTTCGCGATTGCCGCCGACCGCGAACACCTGATGGCCGAAGGTCGTCTTCCTCAACAGCACATGGCCGATCACGAACACGACGAGCATCACGAGCATCGGCATCGGCAAACCGGCGATCGACTTCGCGCCGAACACGGTGAACGCGTTCGGAAAATCGAACTTGGTGCGGCCGTCGGAAATCGCGAGCGTGAGACCGCGCGCCATCGCCATCATCGCGAGCGTGACGATAAACGGCACGAGCCGCAGCCACGCGACCGCAAAGCCGTTCAGCGCGCCCACGCCCGCGCCCACCGCAAGCGCGATCACGAGGCCCGCCAGACCGAGGCCGAGCGCATCCGGCGGCGAGCCGGCCATGAAGGTTGCGGCCACCATGCCCGTCAACGCGACGAGCGAGCCGACCGACAGATCGATGCCCGACGTGATGATGACGAAGGTGCCGCCGACCGCCGCGATGCCGACCACCGACACCTGCACCATGATGTTGGTCAGCGTGCTCGTCGTCAGAAACTCCGGCGACGCGAACGACAACACGATGCAGATAATCACCAGTGCCGCGAACAGCGGCCCGATGCCGCTGCGCAATTGCCGGATCACGCGTGTCGACCACGCCTGCGAATCGGCTTCTTTTGCTGCCGTCGAATTCATGCGCCTACTCCTGTCGTCGCCCATTGGATCACCGTCTCCGAATCGGCCTCGTCGCGCGGCAATTCAGTGACGATACGGCCGCGGTACATCACCAGCACGCGGTCGGACATGCCAAGCAGCTCCGGCAATTCGGAACTGACCATCACGACCGCGGCGCCCGCGCGCGCCATCGCGATCATGTGCGCGTAGATCTCGGTTTTCGCGCCGACGTCGATGCCGCGCGTCGGCTCGTCGAGCATGATCACTGCGGGACCGGTTGCGGTGGCGCGGCCGAGAATCACTTTCTGCTGGTTTCCGCCGGACAGATTGCCGGTGATCGCGGCGACCGACGGCGCGCGCACCGCGAAGCGCGCGCTGGCCTCCTGTGCGAGCTTGCGTTTGCTTGCGCTGCTCACGAAACCGCCTGTGGCAAGTGCTTTAAGGCTCGATAGGGCGACGTTTTCTTCGATGCTCGCATCGAGCACGAGCCCTTCGAGCTTGCGGTCTTCGGCGGTATAGACAAGACCCGCGCCGACGCCGGCGGTCGGCGAATGAATATCGACCTTGCGGCCGCGCACGTGAATTTCGCCTTCGGTCACCTTCTGCGCGCCGAAAATCGCCTTCAGCAACTCGGTGCGGCCGGCGCCCGCAATGCCCGCGATGCCGACGATTTCGCCGGCGCGCACGGAAAAGCTCGCGTGCCGCACGACGGGCGGGCTCGCGACGTCGCGCACCTCGAGCACGACGGGCCCGTATTCGCGCGGCTCCCACGGATAGAACGAATCGAGGTTGCGCGCGACCATCGCCTGCACGAGGTCCTGTTCGGTCCATTGCGACATCGGCCGTGCGTCGACGGTGGCGCCGTCGCGCATCACGACGGCCGAGTCCGCAAGCTCGAACACCTCTTCCAGATGGTGCGAAATAAAGATGATGCCCATGCCCGCTTCGCGCAGCCGCCGCACGACGCGATACAGGTTCGCGATATCGTCGTGCTGCAGCGCGGCGGTCGGCTCGTCCATCACGAGTATGCGCGCGTCGCGCGCCAGCGCCTTCGCGACTTCGACGAGCTGCCGCCGGTTGAGCGGCAGATCGCCGAGCCGCATCGAGGGCGCTACGTTATCGAGCCCGACTTGCGCGAGCGCCTCGCGTGCGCGCCGTTCGGCGGCACGGCGGTTCACGAAACCGCCGCTTGCCGGCATACGGCCGAGAAACAGGTTTTCGGCCACCGTCATATCGTTGACGAGCGACAGCTCCTGATAGATCACCGCGACGCCCGCATCGATGGCCGCATGCGTGCCGCGCGCAAGCGCCACGCCATTGATCTCGATCGTGCCTTCGTCCGGCTCGTAGGCGCCGGACAGCGTCTTGATCAGCGACGATTTGCCCGCGCCGTTCTCGCCGACAATCGCCATCACATGCCCTGCATGCAGCGAGAGGCTCACGCCGCGCAGCGCCTTGACACCGGGAAAGCTCTTGACGATGCCTTCCATATGCAGCAACGGCGGCGCGCCGCCCAGGCGCCCTTCGGCGCGGGCGGCGGCCTCCTGCTGCGAACTCATTTCGGCATTCATGGATGATTCCGTCCTGCTTCAATGCATGCGTTAAAGCGGAGCGTGCAAGGAAGCGCGTGCGTCGCATCGGGTCGCGAGGGACTGCGGCGCGACGCCCGCGCCATATCGATCCCGCCGCTTACTGGCTGACTTCGAGCGACCACAAACCGTACTTCTTCACTTCGTCAGAATCGATATTCGCCTTGTCGATCAGAAGCGTCGGCCACGCGTAATTCGCCGGCACGTCCTTCTTCGCGACGTAATCCGCAATGAAGCTCAGCGATTTCGCGGCCATCTGGATCGGGTTCTGCGAGATCGTCGCGTCCTGCTTGCCGGCGCGAATCGCGGACAGCGCCTGGGCGGTGCCGTCCGCGCCGATCACCATGATGTGCTCCTTGTCGCCGAGCGGCTTGTAGCGGCCCGCGTTGTCGATCGCCTTTTCGGCGCCGACGGTGTTGTCGTCGTTGGCGCCGAACACGGCATCGATCTGCGGGAATTTCTGCAGGATGTTGGTCATCGCGTTCAACGATTTTTCCTGATCGAAGCCGCCCTCCTGACGCGCGACGACCTTGATGTCCGGATACTTCGCGATTTCATCGCTAAAGCCCTTTTCGCGGTCCGTTGCGGCCGTCGTGCCGACGAGGCCGATCAGATCGACCACATTGCCCTTCGGCGAGCCGTAACGCGCCTTCAGTTGATCGGCAATCCACTTCGCCGCCGTCTGGCCCAGCGCGACGTTATCCGATGCGACGAACGACGTGACCTTGCCGCCATCGGAGCCGCGATCGAGCGTGAAGACCGGCACGCCCATCTGGTTCGCCTTCTGCACCGCGGGAATGATCGCCTTGGAATCGATCGGATTCAGCACCAGCGCGGTGACGCCCTGGCTCAGCAGATTGATCGCATCGTTGACCTGCTGCTGCGCATCGCCGTTCGCATTGGTTTGCACGAGTTCGAAGCCTTCGGTTTTCGCGCCCTTCTCGACGCCGAGTTTCAGGCCCACAAAGAACGCATTGTTCAGCGTCGAGACGGAGAAGCCGATCTTCGTCTTGCCGCCGTTCTCGCCGCCACCCGACGCGGACGCGGCCGGCGCCGCGCTGGCCGCGGCGGGCGCGCTGGCGCTCGTGTCGCTGGCGGCGTTACTGCCCGACGACGACTCGTTTTTCGAACAGCCGCTCAGGACGGCGGCGGTGCAAAGCAGTACGGCCGCGGCCGACGGGCCGAATGAGGTCCAGCGATCGAATCTTCCTGCGCTCCAGGCCATGAGTGTCTCCATTGTTCAAGTTGTGTGCGCCGTACCGGCACATCCGGTCTGGCGTTGGTGCAACGAAACTGCGGCAAAACGAAACTGCGATGCAAGACCCGAGGCCCGTGACGCGCATCGTGCGATGCGCGTCAGGACCCGTCGCTACCGCTTGCGCGGCGCAAACCATAGTTGCTGAATTTCTTCACCACCTCGGCGATTTCGTCGTCGGACAGCACCGGCGGCGGCCCGAGCTGACTCGCGAGCAGATACTGCTTCGCAAGCACTTCCACTTCGTTCGCGAGCCACAGCGCCTTTGCCAGATCGCGGCCGAGTGCGATCACGCCGTGATGCGCGAGCAGACATGCGGTGCGGTCTTTCAGCGCTTCGAGCGCATAGTCGGACAGCGCCTGGCTGCCGAAGGTCGCGTACGGTGCGCAGCGGATCGAGTTGCCGCCCGCGGCCGCCACCATGTAGTGATGCGCGGGAATGTCCCTGCCGTGAATCGCAATCGCGGTGGCCGCGCTCGAATGCGTGTGCACGACCGCGCCGGTTTCGCTGCGCGCGCGCAGGATGTCGCGATGAAAGCGCCATTCGGTCGAAGGACGGCTTTGCGCGAAAATCGGCGCGTCGGCCTCGACATCGAATGGCAGCCACACGATTGCCTCGGCGGTGAGTGCGCCTGCGGGCACGCCGCTCGGCGTAATCAGCAAGCCTTCGTTGAGGCGCGCGCTGATATTGCCGGACGTGCCCTGATTGATGCCGAGGCGCTCCATTTCGCGAGCGGTATGCACGATGTCGGCGCGCAATGCGGCTTCTTGCGCGCTTTGCGCATTCCGCGCGCCGGAGGGATGGTTGCCCGCTCTGGCGCCGCTTGAGCCGCTTGCACCGATTGTGTCGCTCATGCCGCGGCTCCTCCGAAAAGCGCCGCGAGATTCGCCTCGAACGGGGTGCGGACGATGCCGCGTTCGGTGAGGTAACCCGTCACGAGATCGTGCGGCGTCACGTCGAATGCAGGGTTACGAACCTTGATTCCCGCAGGCGCAATCGGCTTGCCGCCCAGATGCGTGACTTCGCTGTCGCGACGCTCTTCGATGACGATGCCGCGGCCGGTCGGCGTCTGGAAATCGAGCGTCGACGACGGACAGGCGACGTAGAACGGCACGTTGAAATAGCGCGCGGCAAGCGCGACGCTCAGCGTGCCGATCTTGTTCGCGAAGTCGCCATTCGCGGCCACGCGGTCCGCGCCGACTATCACGACATCGATCAATCGTTGCGCCATCAACGATGCGGCCATGCTGTCGGTAATCAAGGTGACGTCGACGCCGGCCTGTTGCAGTTCGTATGCCGTCAAGCGCGCGCCCTGCAGCAACGGCCGCGTTTCGTCCGCGTAGACGCGAAACGCGATACCTTCGCGCTGCGCGGTGTAGATCGGCGCGGTCGCGGTGCCAAGACCGGTCGTGGCAAGCGCCCCTGCGTTGCAGTGTGTGAGCACGCCGCAACCGGTGGTGATGAGCGGCAAGCCGTGCCGGCCGATGCCTTCGCATAGCGCTTCGTCTTCGTGATGGATGCGCGTCGCCTCTTCGACCAGCGCGCGATAGAGCGAGGGCGTATCGGTGGCGGGCGCGCGGTCGGCCGCGCGCAGCATGCGCTTCAGGCTCCAGCTGAGGTTGACTGCGGTCGGACGCGCGCTGTCGAGATAGGCGGCCTGCTCTTTCAATGCGGCGCGAAATGCATCGAGCGGCCGATGCCGCACGCGCTGCACCGCGACGCATAAGCCATATGCGGCCGCCACACCAATGGCGGGCGCGCCGCGCACGCGCAATTCATGAATCGCACGCCAGACATCCTGTGCGGTGCTCAACGTCTCGACCACCGTCTCAGCCGGCAAGCGGGTCTGATCGAGAATCCGCAGACTGTCGTCGTCCCACGCGAGCGTGGCCGGCAGGTTCGGGAAAAGCGACGGCGAAACCATGCATGCTCCTATTCGTAATGCGTCGCCTGAATGTCGCGCGCTAGCGTGATCACGTCGTCGATCGACGCAATCGAATGCCGGTCGACAAGCAGCCGCTCCGCGCATCGCAGCGCGCGCACTTCGACCGTTGCGCGCAACGCTTCGTCGGCAATGCTCGTCACGTCCGCGACCTTCGCCATGCCGACGATGCGCCGGATCATCTTGCAGCCCGCGAAGCCGAGCGATGCCGCGAAAAGCCGCTGCATGAAGCGCGCGCGAAATGCTTCGGCGCATGCGCCGCCGCGGTCGTCGCCGATGAAATGGCTTTTGCGGCGGCTTTCATGCTCGCGCCATAGCGCGGCGAACTGGCTGGCAAAGCCATTCCAGATCAGCGTGGTCTGTTCGAGCAGCCACTCGCGATACGCCAGCTCGGCACTCGCTTTCGCTTGCGTTTTTATACGGGGGTTGTGGTCGTGCCAGTCGCGCGAGAAATAAGCGAGCAGCAGGTTCGCGAGCACCGCGCCGACATCGAAGCCCATCGGCCCGTAGAACGCGAACTCGGGGTCGATCACATAGGTCTCGTCCTGATTGACCATGATCGAACCGGTATGCAAATCGCCGTGCAGCAGCGTCTCTGCGTCATTCATGAAGGACCATTTCATTTCGCCGACAGCGACGCGCAATGCCGGCGACTTCCACAGCCGCTCGATTTCCGCGCGCGGAAACGCGGCGCTGTAGACGTTCGACGCATGGTCCTCGAACGGATATGTGAAAACGAGGTCCTCGGTGATCTTGCACAGTTCGCTGTTGATCGCAGCGCTGACCGCCTGCTTCTTCACGTCCGGCGCAAGATAGAGATCGGAGCCGAAAAAGAGCGTATGCGCGAGATAGGTGGACAGGTGACCGGCAAGCTTCGGGTAGACGATGCCGTCCATCAGCCCTTGCCGCAGGATCCGATGCGACGAGAGCCGCTGCATCACCATCAGGAAGCGCTCGTTGTCGGCGTGATAGACGCGCGGCACATGCTGCGGACACAGCGCGCCAAAGCGCCGCAAGGCGGCGACTTCGCGCTCCATCCGATGCCGCGTCAACGGCCACGTCTTGCCGACAAGCCGTAGAAACGGCGGCGCCTGCTTGACGACGACGCTGTTCTCCGGCTTCTTCGTATTGCTCGCGAAGTAGACGTAGTTCAGGTTGCCGTCGCCGACCTCGGCAATATCGAGCTCGCCGGGTTCGTTCAGCAGCGCATAGACCGAAGGCACGCTGCGCAGATAAGCCGATAGCTCGTCACAACTCATTGCCTCAAATTCCATGGACTGTCTCCTCCACGGTTGAACCGCAATGCCCTGGTCGTTCGCTGGCGCTTATCCGCCAGGCTTTTTATGCGAAGCGTTGCCCGCTAGCGGGTTATCGCTTCTTGCGAACCAGGTCGAACTTGAAAATGCTCGTGTTGTAGTAGTCGTTGCTATAGCAAAGCGGCTCGCCGCTTTGATCGAAATCCACTTCATCCAGCAGCAGAAAGAGGCCAAAGCCGTCGCCCAGTTCGGGTAGGTCGCGCGGCGTGAGGATGGTCGGCTGGATCGACGTATGCGTATGCGACAGGCGGCGTCCCGTGCGCGCAAACATCGCGAACAGCGACTCGCCGAGATCGCCGCCGGCCGCATCGAACACGGCCTTCGGCACGGTGTCGATGCAATAGGCGGCAATGGCATCGTCGGCGCAGCGCACGCGTTCGATGCGCACGCAATCGTCGCCGACGTTGATTTGCAGTTTGCCGGCCAGCGCCTCCGACGCCTTGATAGGCTCAATCTGGATCCGGCACGTGGACGGCACCGCGCCGACGCTGCGGATCATGTCGGTCACAGACATCAGATCATCGAGGCCGCCCTGCAATCTAAGCGAAATTTGTCTGATGAAGGTGCCGCGACCCTGCACCCGTGACAGCAGACCGTGCGAAATCATCTGCGCGACGGCTTCCCGAAGGCTCGACCGCCCGACCCCTAACAACTCGCAAAGCTCCATTTCCGTGGGGATTTGATCGCCTGGCTTGAGCGAACGCTCGCGGATCATCGACATCAGCGATTCCTGGATCTTTTCGCTCATCGAGTGTTCGACGGACAGGCGCATAGGTGTCTGAGGAGTCGGCTAACGGACCGAATATACATCAGATGTCTGATGTTTCCGTGGGTGTTTACCCGTGGACGGATTGCCGCGAACCTGCGCAAGCGTTATGCGCTTTGCGATTGCTGCGAATGCACATCGCCGCCTATGCTTGAGCCTTAGGGATTCTTTGCTTTGATTGTTTTTGCGCGGCCGCCTGAACCGGCACAACCGCTTAGGGAGTTTTAGATGCTACAAGCGCTTCATCATCTGCACGTGCGGGCACGCACGCGCGGGCTCGTCGACATAACGAAGCAGATCAGGGAGTTTGTCGCGGAACAGGCAATTGAGGTCGGCCTGCTGACGATTTTTTGCCGGCATACCTCGGCTTCGCTGCTGATTCAGGAGAACGCGGACCCATCGGTGCAACGGGATATCGAGCGATACTTCGCAACGATCGCGCCCGAAGACGCGCATCGCTACGAGCACGACACGGAAGGACTCGACGATATGCCCGCGCATTTGCGCACGGCATTGACGCAGGTGCAATTGTCCGTACCGGTCGAGGAAGGGCGCCTGGTGCTCGGTACGTGGCAAGGCATCTACCTGTTCGAGCATCGGCGTGAACCGTCAACGCGCGATATCGTGCTGCATCTGCTTGGGACCTAGTTTGCGGCCCGTCACTCTTCCAGACGCTTGAGTTCTTCGTGTGCCATCCGCTCGAGTTCTTCGAGCGTGAAGTCGTTGACGTTCATGCTGGCTTGAAAGTGAATCTGCACCTTCGCCGACTCCCCTGCCGGATTTTGCAGAACCACGAAGACGGTATTCGGATGGACGTCGCGGTTGATTGTGACAGTTGTAATTCTGAGCGTCATTTGCTGCTCCCCGGTTTTGATCTGCTTTTAGCTTACCCGAAGCTTGAGTACGACGAAACCCGTAAGCTTGCCTGGTTGGCCTGTTCGAGCATCGCCGGTTTCGGCGGTGCGTCAATTTGTCTCCTCCTGCGATGTCGCGATTTTGCATCGCCACGACAGGGTGCCGCCTCGCTTACGGTATTGACAGCAAGCGCCGCTTGGTGACTTAGTGAAGCTCGCGCGGCGGTCGGTCCGTTGTCGGCTGCGCTGTATACCAATCGTCAATCGACGTCACGGCGTTGCGCTCGACGATGCTCATCGCCATCAGCACATCGATTTTCAGCTTCGGGAAGGTCACGTCAACGCCCGGAATATGGGCTTGCCTTGTGCGCTCTTCGATGCCCTCGATCGTGGCCTCGCAATGCCATTGAGTGCCGGACGCATCGGGCGCCATATCGACAGTGACCCGAAAGCCACGGTGATTGAATGCCATAAATCCTCCAGATTCCTAACAAAAACGCAAGAGCGCTCCTCCGCGAGATGCGGAGAGGCCGCGACTATACATCCGGAAAAAAAGTTGTTCAGCGACGCGGGCGTTTTGCGCGGCCACGCAAGGGCACGTTTCTTACAACGCATTGACGGAAAGTTGAACGGATATACTTGGCAGGCTTTCTTGCGTCTCGCGACACCTGTCCCACCCGAAACAGGAAGTCACGATGATTCCCTCCGTTCGTTATGCATCGGCGTTTGTCGTCAATGTGGTATTGCCGACGGCGGCGTATCGCATTGCCCTTCCCCATGTTGGGCTGCTCGGTGCATTGCTCGCCTCTGCCGTTCCGCCGCTGGTGTGGATCGGTATCGATCTTGTGCGTTATCGACACTTCGATGCGTTGAGTGGGATGGTGCTGGCGAGCATTGCGATGTCGTTGCTGGTCTATGTGTCCGGTGCCGCCGAAGCATTGCGCGCGGCGCGTGAGCCTTTGGTGAGCGGTATTGTCGGTGTGTTTTTTCTGCTGTCGCTTCTGCTGCGTCGGCCACTGGTTTTCTATCTCGCGCGGTCGACCATGTCACGTGAGCGGCAGGGAAGTGAGGTCGAATTCGACGCGAGGTGGCAGAAGCGGCCAGCCCTCGCACGATCCATCCGGTTGATGACGGCTGTTTGGGGCGTCGGCCTCGTCTGTGAAAACGCTGCGCGGTTATGGGTGGTTTCGTCGTTTGACAATGATGACGCGCATCGCGTTTCGACTTACGTCGGGTATGCCGTGTATGCCGCGTTGACGGTGTGGACCGTTGTCTATCGGCATGTGGTTGTTAAAAGGCAGTGAAGCATCGCTGCGGTCTTCGGCTTGACGTTGCCTTCGCCTTTGTCTAACTCCCACCTAATTCGCTCGCTCTAGCCTTGGTCATGTGGGCCCGCTCGATTGCTATGCACTCGTTTGAATGGCAAGTGCTGGACGCTGCGCGTGATGGGCCTGCATATCCAAAAAGAGACTTTTATCTGTGGAGCGACATCATGCTTGATCGTTCACCGTTGACGACATTGCTCGAATCGGCGATCGCGAAGAAACCTGCGCTCGCGTTCTATTCCGGTTATCAGGACACGCTCGAAGCGATCAACCGGGGCGGACAGTTTAATCTCGCAGGGCTCGAATTGATGGTGCCGCGCGGGGTGTACCCGCCGCGGCCTGGCAGCGCGACGGAGTTCTTCTGCAAGAACTGGTCGGCGGCGGGGCTCGGTGAACCGACGGGCTCGCTGCTTGAACTCGGATGCGGTTCCGGTGCGCTGACGCTGCATGCTGCACGGCTCGGATGGCAAGCGACGGGTTCGGATATCGATGAGCGCGCAGTGAGCGCGGCGCGGCGCAATGCGCAACACAATGGGGTTGAGGCTGAGTTTGTCTGCTCGGATCTGTTTGAGGCGTTCGAAGGTCAGCAGTTCGATGTGGTTATTTTCAATCAGCCGTTTGTGCATAAGCCGATGGTGAGTGTCGAGGAAAGGACGCTTGCAAGCGCGAATGGGGAATTGACGAGGCGGTTTTTTGATGAGGCCGCTCGGTATCTTCGGCCGGGTGGGAAGCTTGTTTTCTCTTACTCGAATTGCTCGGATGAACGGTTGCTCGATCGGGCGGATTGGGCGATGGAGCTTGTCGCCTGTGACTATGACGCGTTGGGGCAGTATTGGAGGGTGGTGTTGGTGGGGAGGGCGATTGAAGCGTGAGCTTGCGGTCGGAGCTGGGAGTCTTTATGAACTCAGTCGATTGGCAAGCGGCTGTTGGTAGACTTCGGGGCCCGATGTGATGAACTCAATCACTGCGTTCGCACGGCCTTGGTTCAACGAGCAAGAGATAAGTGTCCAATGAGCAGAATTCACGAAGAAATTTCGGAACGTATTTCTATACTCGTTGGTTTGGAACTCAGCGGAATCACCTGCGCGGCCGATATGCTCATGCTTCAGTTCGGGCCGCTAACACCGGTGAGAAACCGGAAAGGCGCCGTCAAGCATGTGGGGAAACGGGCGCTTCACATTCAATGCCCGTGGCAGATCGAGTGCGCTGGCTGCGTGCTTGCCAGTCAAGCGGACCTTCGCGGGTCGGATGGTCAAGCCGCCCATGTCGTCGATAAGCTAGGCGAACTAATACGCGTACACGGTTTACACATTGTAGAGCGGCGCGAGTTACCGAATGGGGTGATGTTGATCTTTTGCTATCGGCGAGCGTAAGAATTTTGACTACGCCTGCTCACGTTGCCGATGCTGAAGACTGGCGCCTTTTTGCTCCGGGAAAAAATGAGCATTTTGTATTTGAAGGTGGAAAGATCGTCTAGCGGAATGCGCCGCTCGAACGCACACCTTTGCCACACAGAGACAGGCCAAATGGATCAGCGATGCTCATCAATGTCGATTTCGATGCCTTCGATCTCACATAGATTGCGGATGTCATCTGGTATGTGCGGCACGCGGTTACCGGTGTCGTTGTACCAATAGCAGAAGAGTCGAACGCTCGCGTTCTCCCGGTCGACACGTTTGCGAAAATCGTCTCGCGGAAGTTCCAGGCGCTCGATCAGATAGCGCAAGTGCGGCTCCAGTTCGTCACCGACGATTTTATCTTTGCTGCTTACGCTCCATACGCCTGTCCGACGCGTCAAGTTGCGTCCCTGCCCGGTAGGATCAGGAATGGGATCCCCTTTGCTGATCGCAAGATCCGGTGCAACGCCGAAATAGTCAGTCCAGGAATTCGGCAATACTTGATCACCCGAAATAGTAAAGGATGCGTGCGCACGTCGAGCTAAGTTCATGACGGCTCCGTGATTAGTAGTTGTGCATGTTGTCGATCAGTTTGCCGCGAAAGTAGACGTCCCCATTGTCATGCCAGATGACGTTATCGTCTCCTCTCAGCCCATTCGCATGCTTCATGTCGTGAATCATGCCGCCGAAGACACTACGGTTGTAGCCAGGCATCTTTGCCGCAAAGTCTTCGTTGCCGGTTTTTGCTGCCAGTTCCTGAGCTTCACCCATTGGTCCGGCCAGTATGTACTCGAAAGAACGCGCGTCGCCAAGCAACGTAGATTTGCCGACCAGGTTGCCACTTTCGCCCGCACTTCCCAGTTCGGACAGGTCATCTTCGGCGACATCCTCACTCACGCCCGAGAGGTCTGGCATGCCGTACTTGCTGATCCAACCGGCTGCAGAGAACACGACGGCGCTGGTGAGCGGGATGAGCCTGAACATGGCCCGCATGAAATCGGCGTTGACACCGTCCATCATCACGGCAGTTTCGGCCCACGTCGGGCGCTCTGCATTCAATCGTTCCAACTGTGCGCGATATCGCTCCATTACGGGAACATCGAGCGCCCGTCGTAATCGACCACGCCCCAAAAGGAAGACGTCAAAGGCTTCCGGGGCGGCCATACGAGTCCAGCGGCCGGAGGCGCATCTTCAGGAACGACCACCGCTGCGCCTTCCCGCACGAGGTCCTGCAATGTCTGCACGACTTCCAGATCGGTACCGTGTTTAGCAACGCGGTCGTACCAGTGGAATTCTTCCGCGAGAAACTGCCGCAAGCGCGTTACAAGAGCAGCATCCATCGCCCATATATCCACGTAAGCGGCCAAGGCGAATTTCTGGCCAGCTTCTATCGCAATCCGCTCTTCGTCCGACACAATCACGCTTCGAAGATAGTTACCCCGCTTGTACAACATGTAGCGACGCCACGAGTCTGTCTTTAGTTCTGTTGCCATGAGCATTGTGCGGAACACTGAGGTTCGCACAATGTAAGTTCAAGCGATGAGCGGGCAGTCAAAAATTGTTAAGGCTCATTCGCAAATGGTTCTGCATGCCTCGGGGCCGTTTCCTCTTGATGCGCTGATGGCGCTATCCGGTAAAACGTAGGGGCTTGTGTTTATTCTCGGAGGGTTGCAGGAAACAGTGCCCACAAGACTCTTAATTCGTTCTGGTCCGGTATAGTTACTGTGGTTTTATTGTCAATAAATCTACGGCGCCTCATCGAAGCTCCTAAGGTGACCGCTCACATCAGCCAGAGATTTCACCTTCCGCGTCCGTTCCCGCTCCAGGAATTTGCACGCGACGAACCGCAACTGCTCTGGCCTTCACTTGGCTCAGCATCTTCTCTGTCCATTTCTCGTCAGCAAGAAGGGGAACAATCTGGCGATCTGTCAGGAGCCTTCTATAACTCACGTGGGTTGCCAGCGTCGCAATCTCTCCTTACGCAAGGCAGGTACATGTTCCGGGAGAATTCCATAAGGATCGCTTGTGAACGACTCGAGAGCAGTCTCGACAAGATCAGTCGGGATTTCACGGCAAGCCAGAACTTCGGCGGCGACATCGACGAGAGGATCTGGCGGAAACAGTAGGCCGCCGCCCGCATACATCTCCAGGAAATGTTCGCCGACACTTCGATCGTGGTGGAATTGCAGCATTTCAACACCCGGTCATCCCTCGAATGAATGACAAAAGGGGAGCTCAGTGACCCATGCACACTGTTCACTTGGTCTAGGTAATTGCTGAGGTCCAAGCGGTATGTAGCGATCCAGGGGAGATTCAAGTGTCCCGAGGCGAATCGTGCGCGACACGAAACGGCACGGAAGACAGGCTCTCTCGGCGACGCTATCCGTGCACACGTCGAACCGGTCGGAGGCATCGATCTCGACCCTTATCTTCCCCGCCGCGGTTGCAACCTCGGTGAGCAGCAGCCCAGCGCAGCCTGACGGCGTGGACTGAAAAAGACAAAGCCCGTAAGTCATCGACATTACGGGCTTCGGAATGTATTCCTTGGCGGAGAGACGGGGATTCGAACCCCGGATAGGCTATTAACCTATACACGCTTTCCAGGCGTGCGACTTAAACCACTCATCCATCTCTCCGGCGGGGACGCGCATTATAGCAAACTCCTGAGCGCGCGCCCATATCCCAAACGGCTGACAGCGGAACGGCCTATGAACGCCAGACGAACACCGGACAACCACCCCCTCAAGGGTGCCGAATATAGTCCACCAGCGCCCGCGTATAGGCATCCGGCTTCCGGTCAACCAGGCTCACCACGATCGCCACCACAAACCCCGCCGGCACGCCAAACACGCCCGAACTGATCGGCTCGATCCCAAACCACCTCGGTCCAGCAAACCCCGTCATCTGCGTGAAGTACGGATACGTCGACACGATGTAATACACGCACACCGCGAGCCCCGCCACCATCCCGGCCACGGCGCCAAGACGCGTCGTCCGCTTCCAGAACACGCCGAGCACGAGCACCGGAAACAGACTCGACGCCGCCAGCGAAAACGCCGCGCCCACCAGAAACAGAATGTTTCCCGTATTTAACGACGCCACATACGACGCAAACAACGCCACGCCCAGCAGCAGAATCTTCGAGATCGTCACGCGCCGCTGGCTCGAGGCCTCCGGATCGACCATGTGGTAGTAGACATCGTGCGACAGCGCATTCGCGATCGTCAGCAACAAGCCATCCGCCGTCGAAAGCGCGGCGGCGAGCGCGCCCGCCGCGATCAGCCCCGACATCACATACGGCAGTCCCGCAATCTCCGGCGCGGCCAGCACGACCATATCGGGCTGCATCTGAATCTCGCTCCAGCGCACGATGCCGTCGCCGTTCAGGTCCGCGATACTGATCAGATACGGCTCGACCTTGCGCCACTGCATCACCCATTGCGGCAGTTCCGAAAAGCGCTCGCCGACCAGATTCGTCAGGATGTCGTACTTGATCAACACCGCAAGCACCGGCACGGTCAGATAGAACAGCGCGACAAAAAACAACGTCCACCCGACCGAGCGCCGCGCGGACGCGACCGACGTCGTCGTGTTATAGCGCGTCAGGATATGCGGCAGACTCGCGGTCCCCAACGAAAGACACAGCAGCAGCGACAGAAAATTGCGCCTGTGCACGCGTCGCTCTTCGTCGCCTTCATCGGGAAACGGCTCATGCATCGGCACGGGCGGCGCAGCCAGCGCGAGCAGTGCGTCGCGTTGCTGCGTCCACACGATGCGCGCCGCGGCCGCGTCGCGTGGAAACCGCGCAAGCGTGCGTTCGAGTTCCGCAATCTCGCGCAGCGGCCCATTGCGTCGGCGCAGTTCGTCGAGCCGCTGCGTCAACGCATTCTTTTCAGCGACAAACGACTGCGGCAACGCGTCGATCTCCGTCTGCATCTGTGCCGCGCGCCGTCGATACACATTGCGCACCGCCTGCTCCTGCGGCGCATTGCGCACATCGCGCTCGAGCGCTTCGACGCGCTCCATCACGCGCCCATAGTTGAACTGCGGCACCCAGCCGAGCCCGTCCTTATGCGCGATCATCGACACCGGAATCAGGATCGCGGCGATCAGAATGATGTATTGCGCGACCTGCGTCCATGTCACCGCGCGCATGCCGCCCAAAAACGAGCACACGAGAATGCCCGCCAGTCCGCAGAAAATCCCGATGGCGAAATCGACGCCGATAAAGCGCGTCGCAATCAGCCCGACACCCTGAATCTGCGCGACCAGATACACGAACGAACAGAGAATCGCCGCGAGTGCCGCGAGGCCGCGCACCGCGTTGCTCGAAAACCGCGTGCCGAGAAAATCGGGAATCGTATAGCGCGCGAGCTTGCGCACATACGGCGCGAGCAGAAACGCGACCAGGCAGTAGCCGCCGGTCCAGCCCATCATGTACGCAAGACCGTCGTATCCGGTCGCATAGAGCGAGCCCGCAAGACCGATAAACGATGCTGCGGAAAGCCAGTCGGCCGCCGTCGCCATGCCGTTGAACACCGACGGCACACGCCGCCCGGCCACGTAGTATTCGACCAGATCCGACGTGCGCGACAGCAAGCCGATCACCGCATAAACCGCAATCGGCACAAACAGAAACACATAGCCGACCCACATGCCCGGCCCGTTCGCCGCCTCGATGCGCCACGCAATATAGATAAAAAGCAGAAAGCCGAGCGTATAGATCGAATAGGAACGGATCAGCCGATGCGCGAGCTTCATCGGTTCGCTTGCCGCGCGGCGGCATCCGCTTCGAATGCACGCTGCAGCGCGCGGTCGGCGAATTGCATCGAGACGATATAGACGACGATCAGCGCGAGGTAGACAAGAATCGCGCCTTGCGCGCCGACGTAGAACGGGAAGCTGAAACCGAAAAGCCGCACGCCCGCCAGCCCGCGCGAGGCGGCCGGCACGATAAACGACACGACGAAGCCGATCACCATCAGCGTCGCGATCAATATCAGATTGAAACGCCAGTAACGCCGATGCGCGAGCGCCATCGCGTCCGAAACCGGCGGCGGTTCAGGCGGTGGATTAATTGTTGGTCGGGTAGAAGCGTGTGGCGCGGCCATGCGCCTATTTAACAAAAAGCCGTTGCGCACGCAATCAGGATTGTCCGCGCAACGGCCTTTTGTGCTGCTGCAATACTACGGTCGTGGTATTGCTGTACTGCTTCTTAAAGCGAATCGCCTGCTTAGCGCGACTCGCCCAGCTGATCGAGAATCGCCGGATTCTCGAGCGTCGACACGTCCTGCGTAATCTCCTCGCCCTTCGCCAGCGAGCGCAGCAGACGCCGCATAATCTTGCCCGAGCGTGTCTTCGGCAGGTTGTCGCCGAAGCGGATGTCCTTCGGCTTCGCGATCGGCCCGATTTCCTTGCCAACCCAGTTGCGCAGGTCGTTGGCGATCTGCTTCGCTTCATCGCCTTCCGGACGCGAGCGCTTCAGCACAACGAACGCGCATACGGCTTCGCCGGTCGTGTCGTCGGGACGCCCGACCACGGCCGCTTCCGCCACGAGCGGATTGGCGACCAGCGCCGACTCGATCTCCATCGTGCCGAGCCGGTGTCCCGACACGTTGAGCACGTCGTCGATACGGCCCATGATCGTGAAGTAGCCAGTTTCCTTGTCGCGGATGCTGCCGTCGCCGGCCAGATACAGCTTGCCGCCCAGTTCCTCCGGGAAGTAGCTCTTCCTGAAGCGCTCCGGGTCGCCCCAGATCGTGCGGATCATCGACGGCCATGGGCGCTTCACGACCAGAATGCCACCCTGCCCGTTCGGCACGTCCTGGCCCGTTTCGTCGACGACGGCCGCCATGATGCCCGGCAGGACCAGCGTGCACGAGCCCGGCACGAGCGGTGTCGCGCCCGGCAGCGGCGTGATCATATGGCCGCCGGTTTCCGTCTGCCACCACGTATCGACGATCGGGCAGCGCGAGCCGCCGACCTGCTCGTAGTACCACACCCATGCTTCGGGATTGATCGGCTCGCCCACTGTGCCGAGCACGCGCAGCGACGACAGGTCGTAGCTCTTCGGATGCACCTTCGGGTCCGCGTCGGCCATCTTGATCAGCGAACGGATCGCCGTCGGCGCCGTGTAGAACAGCGTGACCTTGTGCTTCGCGATCATCTCCCAGAAGCGGCCCGCGTTCGGATAGGTCGGCACGCCTTCGAACACGACCTGCGTGGCGCCGAGCGTCAGCGGCCCGTAGGCGATATAGCTGTGGCCCGTCACCCAGCCGATGTCGGCCGTACACCAGAACACGTCACTGGGCTTCCAGTCGAAGGCCCATTTGATGGTCTGCGCGGCCCACAGCAGATAACCGCCGGTGCTGTGCTGCACGCCCTTCGGCTTGCCCGTCGAGCCCGACGTATAAAGAATGAAAAGCGGATGCTCGGCGCCGACCCATTCCGGCGCGCACTGGTCGCTCTCGCCTTGCGCGATTTCATGCATCCACAGGTCGCGGCCTTCGTGCCATGCCACCTTGCCGCCCGTGCGGCGATAGACAATCACGTCCTTCACCGCCTCGCAGCCGCCCATCGCGAGCGCTTCGTCGGCAATGCTCTTGAGCGGCAGCGCCTTGCCGCCGCGCATCTGCTCGTCGGCGGTGATCAGCGCAACCGCGCCGACGTCGACGAGGCGCTCGTTCAGCGATTTCGACGAGAAGCCGCCGAACACGACCGAATGCGTCGCCCCGATACGCGCACACGCCTGCATCGCGACGATGCCTTCAACCGACATCGGCATATAGATGACGACGCGGTCGCCCTTCTTGATGCCGCGCTTTTTCAGCGCATTGGCGAAGCGCGACACGCGCTGCAGCATGTCCTTGTAGGTGATACGCGTGACGGCGCCGTCGTCGGCTTCGAAGATCACGGCGACGCGGTCGCCGTTGCCCGCTTCGACATGGCGATCGAGGCTGTTGTAAGAAGCGTTGAGTTCGCCGTCGTCGTACCACTTGTAGAACGGTGCGTTCGATTCGTCGAGCACCTTCGAGAACGGCTTGTGCCAACTGAGCGTTTCGCGCGCCAGTCGCGCCCAGAACCCTTCGTAATCGCGCTCCGCTTCGGCGACGAGCGCCTTGTAAGCGTCCATGCCGGATATCGTGGCCGCCTTCATCGTTTCGGCGGACGGCGGGAACACGCGGCGTTCCTGAAGAACGGATTCAATCGCTGACATCGACTACCCCTTGGTGAAGATGAAACGTAAAACCTGTGCCGGTGTAATGTGAGCACACCGTATGGCGCGTGCCTGCACGCGGCGCTTACGAACGCCGCGCGGCGCCTGTCTCCCAACCCTCATGCACAACGAAGCCGCCTGACGATTCGCGAGGCGAGGCACACGTGAAGGAACCCGCGTGCGGCGGCGCAACATGGCGCCCGCGCGCCGGTGCATGCATGAACCCGAACCCGCGCGCTCCGTGTACAAGTCATATAACACTTTATTGACCCGTTCCCGTGCCAAAGTAAGCGCTGCAACTTACCGTGCACTTACGCGGCTCTGCGCATTCGGGTCATCCCCTACTCGCGGCATTGCATGATGAAACCCGCTCCTGCAATGCTAACTGAACTGACCATTTCCCTTCCAGCAACGCCGCAACCTGCCTGCCCATCGGCGGCCTTAACCGCACCGGCACGGCGCCGGCGGGTGTCGCGGTACAATGTCGCGCCGCGCGCAGGTACGAAACCCGCCCGACGCAGCCCCAGCCGGCACCGCCGGCGCCTTCTTCCGCGATCCTGACCGCCTATGTCCGCCTCGAACTTCGATCCCGGCAGCCGCTCGCCCCGCCGTCGCATGCGCCCTCTGCCCGCCGTCATCTTCATGAGCCGCTGGCTGCAGGTGCCGCTCTATCTGGGCCTCATCGTCGCGCAGGCGGTCTATGTGGTGCTTTTCCTCAAGGAAGTCTGGCACCTCGTCACGTCGGCCATGAAGCTCGACGAAACGGCCACGATGCTGGTCGTGCTGAGCCTGATCGACGTGGTGATGATCTCGAATCTGCTGATCATGGTGATCGTCGGCGGCTACGAAACCTTCGTGCAGCGGCTTGGCGTCGAAGGCCATCCCGACGAGCCCGAGTGGCTCGACCATGTGAATGCGGGCGTGCTGAAGGTCAAGCTTTCCATGGCGCTGATCAGCATCTCGTCGATTCATCTGTTAAAGACCTTTATCGATCCCGACCAGCGCAGCGAACACGCGATCATGTGGCAGGTGATCATTCACCTTTCGTTCCTCGTGTCGGCGGTGGTCATGGCATGGGTCGACCGCCTGACGACGCATACGCATCCCGAGCACTTTCACGAGCCGGCGCCGCACGCGCCGAAGCCATCCGATGCAACCGATTTGTCCTCCCCTGAAGGCGCATGAGTGATAGCGCATTCGCGATCACGACAAAAAACGCCCATGTCCCCACTGAGCTAGCTATGACCGTTATCAAACAGGAAGACCTGATTCAGAGCATTGCCGATTCGCTGCAGTACATCAGCTACTACCACCCGCAGGACTATATTCAGGCGCTCGGCCGCGCTTACGAGCTTGAAGAGAGTCCCGCTGCGAAAGACGCGATCGCACAGATCCTGACCAACAGCCGTATGTGCGCCGAAGGCCACCGGCCGATCTGCCAGGACACGGGCATCGTCACCGTGTTCGTGAAGGTGGGGATGGACGTGCGTTGGGACGGTGCGACGATGAGCGTCACCGACATGATCAACGAAGGTGTCCGCCGCGGCTATCTGCACCCGGACAACGTGCTGCGCGCATCGATCGTGAGCCCGCCCGAGGGCGCGCGCAAGAACACGAAGGACAACACGCCCGCGGTCATTCACTACGAGATCGTGCCCGGCGACAAGATCGACGTGCAGGTCGCGGCGAAAGGCGGCGGCTCGGAAAACAAGTCGAAGTTCGCGATGCTGAACCCGTCCGATTCGATCGTCGACTGGGTGCTCAAGACCGTGCCGACGATGGGCGCGGGCTGGTGCCCGCCGGGCATGCTCGGCATCGGCATCGGCGGCACGGCCGAGAAAGCGATGCTGATGGCGAAGGAATCGCTGATGGATTCGATCGACATCCAGGACGTCATCGCGCGCGGCCCGCGGGACTGGATCGAAGAGCTGCGCGTCGAGCTGCACGAGAAGGTCAATGCGCTCGGCATCGGCGCACAAGGTCTCGGCGGTCTTGCCACGGTACTCGATGTGAAGATCATGGCGGCGCCGACGCATGCGGCTTCGAAGCCGATCGCGATCATCCCGAACTGCGCGGCCACGCGCCACGCGCATTTCACGCTCGATGGGTCGGGCGTCGCGAAGCTCGAACCGCCGTCGCTCGATGCATGGCCGAAGGTGCAATGGACCGCGAACACCGAAACGAGCAAGCGCGTCGATCTGAATACGCTCACGCCTGAAGAAGTCGCGAGCTGGAAGCCGGGCCAGACGCTGCTCCTGAGCGGCAAGATGCTGACGGGCCGCGACGCCGCGCACAAGCGCATCGCGGACATGCTGGCCGCGGGCGAAAAGCTGCCGGTCGATTTCACGAATCGCGTGATTTATTACGTTGGCCCGGTCGATCCGGTTCGCGACGAAGCCGTCGGCCCCGCGGGCCCGACGACGTCGACGCGCATGGACAAGTTCACCGACATGATGCTTGCGCAGACCGGCTTGATCTCGATGATCGGCAAAGCCGAGCGCGGTCCGGTTGCGATCGAGGCCATCAGGAAGCACAAGGCTGCGTACCTGATGGCAGTGGGCGGCGCCGCGTATCTCGTATCGAAAGCGATTCGCAGCGCGAAGGTGCTCGCCTTCGAAGACCTCGGCATGGAAGCGATCTACGAGTTCGACGTGGCGGATATGCCGGTAACGGTGGCCGTCGATTCGCACGGCACGTCGGTCCATCAGACCGGGCCGAAGGAATGGCAAGCGAAGATCGGCAAGATTCCGGTCGCGACTGCATAAGCATCCGAACGCCTTAAGCCGCTTAAGCTGTTATCCACTGCTTTAAAGAAGCAAAGCCGGGGCTTCAAGTCCCGGCTTTTTTCGTTCAGAGCATTCTCGTAAATCAGTCTGCGAGATCGATTTACGCGAACGATTCTCATCAACAACATCTGTCCTTGGCATTTTCGAATCGGACGTTTATTGTTGTGGAAAATCAAATCTGCCCGGTCTCCAAGAGGAAATACCATCATGCAAGGCGACAAGAAGGTCATTGAATATCTGAACGCCCAGTTGAAGAACGAACTGACCGCGATCAACCAGTATTTTCTGCATGCGCGGATGTACAAGCACTGGGGCCTCGACAAGCTCGGCAAACATGAATACGACGAGTCGATCGGCGAAATGAAACACGCCGACAAACTGATCGAACGTATTTTCATGCTCGATGCGCTGCCCAATCTGCAAGACTTGCACAAGCTGCTCGTCGGCGAAGAAACCAAAGAGATTCTCGAGTGCGATCTGAAACTCGAGCAAGGCTCCCAGGCGACGTGCAAGGAAGCCATTGCCCATTGCGAATCGGTGCGCGATTTCGTGTCGCGTGAAATTTTCGTGTCGATCCTCGAAGACACCGAAGAACATATCGACTGGCTCGAAACGCAGCTCGACCTGATCGACAAGGTCGGCATTCAGAACTACCAGCAATCGGGCATGGGCGACTCGATCGAGTCGTAAGCGCGAGGTTCGCGTCGATGCGCGGGGCTGTTAAACTGCCGGCCATTTGCATCGCGCTCGCCATCGTCGCCGTTCCTCGTGACGGCAGGCCTGTGGTGTACGCCGCGCGATTTTGACCCGAGCGCTTTCTTCGCTTTCCTCTTTTCATGACCGCCTTGCCATCCGCTTCGATCATCGCCCCTGCCTCGCCGTCCGGCGCACCGGCGGCGGACGGTATCGCGGTGGCCGCCGGCTCGCATGCGCCGGTCGGCATCTTCGATTCGGGTCTCGGCGGCCTGTCCGTGCTGCGCGCCGTGCGTGCGCAATTGCCCGAAGAAGCGCTGATCTACGTGGCGGATTCGCGCTACGCGCCATACGGCGAACGCGACGACCACTTCATCGCCGAGCGTACGCTTGCGATCGGCGAATGGCTGATCGCGCGGGGCGCCAAGGCGCTCGTCGTTGCCTGCAATACGGCCACCGCGCAGTCGATCGCACTGGCGCGCGAGCGCCTGCCGATCCCGGTGATCGGCGTCGAGCCGGGCATCAAGCCCGCCGCGCTGCAATCCAGAACGCACGTCGCCGGCGTGCTCGCGACGCAGGTCACGCTGCGCAGCGCGCGGTTTCTCGCGCTGCACGAGCGCTACGCGGCCGATTGCAAGTTCCTCTGCCAGCCCGGTCACGGTCTCGTCGAGGCAATCGAACGATGCGACCTCGCTTCGCCCGCATTGCGCGCACTGCTCGCCGACTATCTGCAGCCGATGCTCGATGCCGGCGCGGATACCCTCGTGCTCGGCTGCACGCACTACCCGTTTCTCGATGCGACGATCCGCGAGCTCGTCGGCGAGCGGCTTACGCTGATCGACACGAGTGTCGCGATCGCGCGTCAGCTCGAGCGCGTGCTCGAACAGCACGGTTTGCGCGCGGCGGCCGGCGCCCCGGCGGCCACGCCTCGCTTCTGCTCGACGAGCGACGGGGCGCATCTGCAACAGTTGTCGCGAACCTTGCTCGATATCGACGCCCCCGTCGAGCGCGTGACGATTCCGTCTCCCCGCACGATGGAACTCGAAGCGGCCGAGGTCGACGCTGAGATCGAGGTCGACGTTGAGATCGAGTCGCCGCCGGCCACGCCCGGCGGCGGCCGGCTCGCCGATCTGGCACCCACCTCCCGTCCCGCGCCCGAAGCGGCCTGATCTTCCGCCTTGCCGGCGCCGGGCGGCCCACTTCCAGCCGTCCCGCGCCTTTGCACCAGCGTGCGGCACACCACGCCCGTCCGGCGAAAACCCTGCCAGGAGGCTGGTTTTGTTACAAAATTCCGCACGTAGCGCTTGCCAAACAGCCCCTACAAAATGATAATAATTCGCATTAACGTTGCCTATCGCGATCCACCATGATTGTCTGCGTGTGCAAATCTGTCTCCGACCGGAAAATCCGGGCATCGATCGCCGAGGGCATCGACACCTTCGACGAGCTTCAGTTCGAACTCGGCGTAGCCATTTGCTGCGGCAAGTGCGAGGAATCCGTGCGCGACGTGATGGCGCAAAGCGGCGTCTGCGCGAGCCGTTGCGGCGTCGAACCGCCTGTCGAGGCCGTCCCGCTGACTTTCTACGAACGCAAGGCCGCGTAAAACTGCCGGCGCGGCAGTCTCCGCGCTCAACCGCCGTCAGCAAGCCACCGTATCCAGTCATCGGACTCAAGCCAGCGACACGATTCCTCGAGGAGTTCGGGATGGAATTGCTGATTGGTTTTGTCACGACGCTGTTCATTTCGCTGCTTATATTCCGAAAATGACGTTGCTTTGCCTGACGTGCTGCATCGCCGGCGCGCCGCTACGCTAAACATGCAGGCTTCTTCCCCTACCACAGCAGGCTTCCCGGCAGCCGGTTCCGCCCGGTTCAATCCGCGTCTGGCGGCGGCGATCGTCGCCGTTCTGGTCGCGCATGCCGTCCTCGTCGTCATTGCGTTGACGATGCGCGACAAGCCGTTGCCGAAACCGGTCGAGCTGCGCTCGATCACCGCCGAGTTGCTGAGTCCGCCCGCCCCGCCGGTGGCCGCGCCCGCGGCGATCCAGTCGACGCCTACGCCGCCGCCGAAACCCACGCCGCCCGTGCATCGCGAAAAGCCGAAGGTCCAGCCGCGTCCGACGCCGGTGCAAAAGCCGACTCCGACGCCGCTGCCCGAAGCAGCCGCGCCGTCGCAGCACGAAATCGCTTCGCCCGAGCCGGCGCCGCCCGCTCCGCCTGCGCCCGCCGCGCCGCCTGAAGCAGCCGCGCCCCCCGCTGCCGCGAGACCGACGCTTGCGCTGTCCGCTCCGAAGAGCGTGTCGCATCTCGATTGCAGCATCTCGGAACCCGACTATCCGGCGCTGTCGCGCCGGCGCGGCGAAAGCGGCACGGCGTATGTGCGCTTCGTGGTCGGCTTGACGGGCAAGATCGAAAACATCGAGCTGAAAAGGAGCAGCGGTTTCGACCGGCTCGACGACGCCGCCATGTCGGCAATGCGCTCGAGCTCGTGCAAGCCGTATCTGGAAAACGGCCAGCCGATCCGCGCAACGTACACGCAACCGTTCGAGTTCGGCCTCAAGGACTGAGCCGGGACCGGGGCATCCAGCGCGGGACTTGAACTCGGGACTTGAGCGCGGGACCCGATCCGCCCGGTCCGTCGAACCGCTGACGCAGTTTTCAAAAAGAAGGAATGGCAATGCAAAACTACGGTATGGCCCACGTGTGGGCACAAGGGGATTTCGTGACGCGCGGCATCGCGCTCGCGCTCCTGATCATGTCGGTGCTGTCGTGGACCGTGATCGTCGTCAAGAGTCTCGGCGTGATGCGCCTGAACCGGCTCACCAAAAACGCCGAGCGCTCGTTCTGGCATTCGGACGACCTCGCCGAAGGCATCAAGAAGCTCGGCAGCGGCAAGTCGACGCCGCACGACAACCCGTTCCTCGCGCTCGCGCTGTCGGGCCAGGAAGCCGCCGACCATCATCACCAGACGCAACCGCATCTGCATGACCGCATGGATGTGTCCGACTGGATCACGCGCTGCCTGAAAGACACGATGGACGATTGCGTCGCGCGCATGCAAAGCGGCCTCGCGATTCTCGCGTCGATCGGCAGTACCGCGCCGTTCGTCGGCCTGTTCGGTACCGTGTGGGGCATTTATCACGCGCTGCTGACGATCGGCGCAACCGGCCAGTCGTCGATCGACCAGGTCGCGGGCCCGGTCGGCGAAGCGCTGATCATGACTGCGGCGGGTCTGTTCGTCGCGATTCCGGCGGTGCTCGCGTACAACGCGCTGACGCGTGCAAATAAAGGAATCGTCACGAAACTGAATCGCTTCGCGCATGGCCTGCACGCGTTCTTCGTGACGGGTGCGCGCCTGTCGTCGTCCAAGCGTGGTGCGGACGGTCTGCGGCTCGCGGCGCAGCGCCGCCCGGCCCACGCCGCCAATGCAAACTGATTGACGAGGCACTTCGATGGCAATGAGCCCTTTCGCCGGCGATGACGACGACGGCCTGATGAACGAAATCAACATGACGCCGCTCGTCGACGTCATGTTGGTTCTCCTGATCGTCTTTATGGTGACGATTCCGGTGATCCGCCACGCCGTGAAGATCGATCTGCCGCACGCGAGCAGTCAGAAGGAAGACACGAAGCCGGCGCAGGTTACCGTGTCGATCGATGCGGACGGCAACGTCATGTGGGACGAGAAGAAGATCTCCGACGAAGATCTGCGCGCGAAGATCGCCGCGGCGGCCCAGCAAACGCCGCAGCCGGAACTGCACCTGAATGCGGATCGTAAGGTTGCCTACGAAAAGGTGGCCGATGTGATGTCCGCTGCGCAGGCGGGCGGGCTGACGAAAATCGGCTTCGTCACGCAGCCGGCCGGAAAGCCCTGAACATCACGCACCGAGCAGACAAAGTAAAAGGCCTTCATCGTCGGATGAAGGCCTTTTTTCCTTGCGCACTCGGCGCCTTCGGGCGGCGGGATTACTTGCCATCGGAAGAGTAGCCAGCATCACCGCATGCGACAGCCGTGGTCGACACGGACAGCGCGGTCAGCCCTATCAGGCTCGCTATGATAGCGGCCATGAGTTTTCGCATAGGAAGCTCCCTTGCGAACGGGATTCCAATATAGGTCCGGCGGCGCACGCATTCAAGCAAACCGCCATTGAAAGTACTGATCGATGCGCGCACTCGAATGCCTAAATCAAAGCGCGTGCGATACAGCGACCGTATGCAGCATCTCCGATACCTGGGACTGCCTATAGCGGTTCCGCCTGCACGTGCGCTTCGGCTTGCTCGTACTCGGTGGAAAATCGGGTTGGGCATTCGCGCGTGATGTATTTGCCCGAATCGGGATCGAGCATTTCGACGAGGTAATCGACGAAGGTCCGCACCGCGGGCACCATCCCCTGCCGCGACAGAAACACCGCATACAACTGCGGCGACGGCAGCGTCCAGCCCGGCATGACCGGCGATAGCTGGCCCGAGCGCAATGCCGCGCCGTACAGCATTTCCGGCAGCGCCGCGATGCCGACGCCGGCCATCGCCGCCTCGCGGATCGTCGCAAGGTCCGCCGTGACGAGGCGCGGTTCATGCTCGTGCATATGCCGCGTGCCATCGGGCGCAATCAGAGCGAATACGTAGCGGCCATCGTGGGTTGGCGTATCGAGCGTCTCGAAGCGGTTCAGGTCCGCAGGCTGCAGCGGCGGCGCATTCTGGCCCAGCAGGCTCGGCGCGCCGACGAGCATCTGCTGCGTGCGCCACAACGGCCGCACGATGATGTTCGAGTTATCGGGCGGATCCGAACGCACACGCAGCGCGACATCGATCGAATCTTCGAACAGATCGACGACGCGGTTCGTCACGCGCATCACGATGTGCACTTCCGGATAGCGATGCATGAACTCGGGCAGAATCTGCGACATGATGGTCTGCGACACGGTGACGGGCACGCTTACACGAACCGTTCCGCGCGGCGACGAACGCAGCTGCTGAACGACATTGACGGCCGCCTGCGCCTCCGTGAGCATCGCCTGACAGTGCTGATAGAACAGGTGGCCCGCTTCGGTCAGCGCGAGCTTGCGCGTCGAGCGCTGCAACAGACGCACGCCGAGCGAGCCTTCGAGTTCGGTCAGACGGCGCGACAGCCGCGACTTCGAGATGCCGAGCACGCGCTCGGCGGCGGAAAATCCGCCGTGCTCGACGACCTGCGAAAAGTACATCAGGTCGTTCAGATTATGCGAATCGATCTTCATCTCATCGTTCCACTAGTAGAACAATCCATTGCGGCGCGCCCACTGTAAGCGCCAAAAGTGGTCCATATAATAGCCCTACGTTTCAAAAATGACGCCATTCCCCATTTTCTGAGGTGACTTTGATGAGCTCGACCCGCACCATCGAACGCACGTATCCCGCTATTCGCACAACCGAAGGCGGCGGTTTTGTGGTCCACCGCCCGTTCCCTACCCGGATGCTGATGGACTTCGACCCGTTTCTGCTGCTCGACGAAATGGGACCGGTCGACTACGCACCGGGCGAAGCGAAGGGCGCACCGGACCACCCGCATCGCGGCTTCGAAACGGTCACGTACGTGCTCGAAGGGCAGTTCGGCCACAAGGATTCCGCGGGACATTCCGGCACGCTGCATGCGGGCGACGTGCAATGGATGACGGCGGGCGCCGGCGTCGTGCATAGCGAGATGCCCGATCCTTCGTTCGTTGAAACGGGCGGCCGCGTGCACGGCTTGCAGCTTTGGGTGAACCTGCCGCGCCGCGACAAGATGGTCGCGCCGCACTATCAGGAGATTCCGTCGACGCGTATTCCGGTTGCGACGTCAGCGGACGGCAAGGTTCGTGTGAAGGTCATTGCAGGCGAAGCGCTCGGCGCCAAAGCGGTCATCGAAACGCGTACGCCGATTCTGTATCAGCATTTCACGCTGCAGCCGGGCGCGCAGCTCGAGCATCCGGTGCCGCGCGAGCATCGCGTGTTCGCTTATGGCCTGTCGGGCACGGGCCTGTATGGTGAAGACCGGCAATCGATCGACGCGCGCAGGATGGTCGTGTTCCATAGCGACGGCGACAGCATCACGCTGGCGGCCGGCGATGAACCGCTCGATGTGCTGCTCTTCGGCGGTGTGCCGCTCAACGAACCGGTCGTGCGCTACGGTCCGTTCGTGATGAACACCGAGGACGAGATCCGCCAGGCCGTGATCGACTACCAGGCGGGCCGCATGGGGCGCATCGCGCATTGACGGATGCACGCCTGATGCGCGCGTACATGCAGGTGTTAGTGCGTGCATCGGCGAGCACGCTGGCGTTGCCCACGGCAACGCGATGTTTCACGCGATTTCGGTCACAATAGCGGTTCGCCTTGCGCGCGGCATCCGATGGCCACCTACACGGCCCTCATGACGCTACGGCCTCATGCCGCGCGCGGCAAACTATCGTTAAAGGAGCGTACATGGCAGAGCCCAAGGTCAGCGCGCATATCGGCTCGACGAACTTTCAGGTTCTTTTCGACGACGGCGGCCATACGTGGCTCGCCGACGAACCGGAATCGCTGGGCGGCGGTGACCGCGGGCCGACGCCGGTCAGCCTGCTGCTGTCGAGCCTCGGCGCATGCACGTCGATCACGTTGAAGATGTATGCGCAACGTAAAGGCTGGCCGCTCGACGATGTGCACGTCACACTGTCGATCGAAACCGGTGACGAAGGATCGACGATCGACCGCCAGATTTCGCTCGAAGGCAATTTGTCGGATGAGCAGCGCGAACGGCTGCTGCAAATCGCCAATGCATGTCCGGTGCACAAGATCCTGACGCGGCCGATTGCGATCCGCACGGGTTTGACCGCCGTTTGAGGTGCGCTACGATGCGGCGCCGAGGTGCGCCGTCCGCGACAACGAGGAAGCTGCTGTTTTGAATTTCGAACACCTGATCCAGATCAATGACCCGCTGAACCCGCTCATGGAAGACATGACGCGCGATCAGCTTTGGGAAGGTCTCGTGCTGCGTGCCGAACAGCCGCAGCTCTTCGTGCTGGGCCTCGACAGCTGCACGATCCTGTCGCGCACCGAAAGCACGCTCGAGCGCGAATTGCACTACGGCCATGCGACCGTACGCGATCGCGTCACGCTTCAGCCGAAAGAAAGCGTGCGCTACGACATCATGGCAACGGCGGCGCATGTCGGCGGTTCGCTCACAATGACGATCGAGCAGCCCGACTCGCTGCAGCTTTTCCTGCGCTTCGAATACCAGACCACGCTGCCCACCACAGACGAGAAGCCGGCCGACAACGACGTGCGTCAGACGCAGGAGATCGTCAAATCCGCGTATCGCGAGTCGGACATCGATACGGTGCGCCTGATTCGCGAGTATGTGCTTGGATTGAACGCGCCGGATCAATTGCACTGACGCCCCAGCCGGCCACGGCTGGGCCAAAACCGCGTCGGGATTCTCCCCTTTCGATCATTTCGAGTCTGTCTATCAGATTGTCATTTCGATGAATTTCAATTCCTTGTAAATAGGAATAGTTATCATTTAGAATTCATTCCATCGAATCGACAAACCGATGGCACCGAATGACGAACATGACGCGCCCTTCCACGTTGAGCCTGCGCCGTCCGGCCGCGCAAGCGCTGACCACCAGCCGTGCAAGCAAGACCAGCGCACCGGCCACCACGCCGTCCGCGGAACGCACGGGTAATGCCGCGCCGTCGTCGTCGGGGGCATCCGGCAACGATCGGGTCGTTCCCAGCGAAACGCTGTTGCAAGGACGCAGCCACATCAGCATTACGCACAACGGCGAGACGTACCAGTTGCGCGCGACGCGTCTGGGCAAGCTGATTCTGACGAAGTAAAGGCTGCGCACAGGCGCAGTTACAGCAAACGAATTGCAGGAACGAATTGCAGGAACTACAGGGTATTGTGGGGACCACCTCTGCGAGAGGTGTTGGGCTTTAGCCAGCCACGACGGCTTGCACGCGAGATCTAGACCCCTTCGTGCAGACACCAAGCCAGCCGTCGAAGCCAGCCAGGCCGTTTTTTTGGTTCTCACGCAGGCAACGCGTCACACGGCTAACGGGCCGGTGCATCGCGATGCAATCAAGCGATACGACGAAAGCCGCGCCGATGGATCAGACCATCGCGCGGCTTTGATGCTTTCAGCCGTGACGCCTCACTGCTTCTGCGTTTCATCGAGCGCCGCGATGCCGGCCCGCGCAATCGACGCGTCCTGATCGGACTTCACGCCCGATACGCCGATCGAGCCGACCACTTCGCCGTTCGCGATGATCGGCACGCCGCCCTCGACCATCGCGATAAGCGGCGCGCTCAGGAACGCCGTGCGGCCCTGCTTGATGATGTCTTCGTAGACCTTGGTTTCGCGCCGCCCGAGCAACGCCGTGCGGCCCTTGCCGATCGCCATTTCGACAGTGCTGGCCGCGACGCCGTCCCCGCGGTGCAGATAGAGCAGGTGACCGCCTTCGTCGAAGATCGCGATCGTCACATGCCACTGGTTCGAGGCCGCGTACGCTTCGGCAGCGGCGGCCATCTTTTTGACGTCGTCGTCGGTCAGAACAAGTTTGCTTCTCACGGGCAGCCTCCGTACAGGCCTACGTCATACGTAATGCCTACTGGGTCGACACTCGGGTCACTCGACACGCCGTTAGCGCGCCCAGCCCCAGAACATCAGCCACCACGCGCTATCGACGACCGCCAATGCAGCGATAAACCATAGCATGGCGAAGCCGCGCTGGAAAAGCCGCGCGCTGTAACGCCGCGTCACGAGCCATGCGAGCCATGCACTCCAGAGGTTCGCGACGGCGAGAATCGTGAGCCGCACATCCGACGCCCAGAAAAGCGGCACATGCTCGGCGCGCAGCAGCGACAGCGTCGTGGCCGATAGTCCGAGAAACACGCCGGTGCCCGCAATCGGAATCAGCGCCTGTGCGAGGTGATGGAGCCGCGTACGGTCGAAGCGGCCGAGCGCGCGCGACGCACCCGCCATCAGCGCAAGCAGCACGGTGCCGTACACGAGCCCCGTCACGACGATGTAGCCGATCACCATCGTACCGTCGAGCCACGAGAAGACGTCGTTCTGCTCCGGATAATGCGTGAACAGGAACCACGGCACGTGATCGGTGTCGAGCGGCCATGTGATGTCGCGATCGATGAGCCAGGTCGCGAGGAACTGCTTGACGCCGATAAACCACGGCGACACGGTCCAGTGGAATGCGCCGATCGCGATACCGAGCAGACCGTAAAGGATCAGCGCGGTGTCCCACGCGCTCGCCTGCTTGTCGCCGAGTTCGACGACTTCGGTCGAGGGCTTGCGCCACGTGAGCGCGATCGCATCGCGATGGCCGGCGCAGCGCCCGCACATATGACACGCCGAAGCGCCTTTCATATTGCGCAGTGGCACGAGCGGCGCGCAGTTGATCGGAATCACGCGATGGCCATGCTCGCCCTCTTTGTACGAGCGGCGCCATGCGTCTTCGTCGACCTTGTAGTGAAACGGCGCGAGCCGCGCCAGAAGCGCGAACACCCCGTTCACAGGGCACAGGTACTTGCACCAGACGCGCTTCTCGCGCCCGTACAGCAAGCCGATGATCATCGCCGCGAAGGTCGACCCGCCGAGCACGAGCAGCACCGCTTTCGGATACTGATAGACGCTCACCATCTGGCCGTAGATGGTCGTGATGCCGAATGCGACGAAGGGCCACCCACCCCAGCGCATCCAGTGCGGAATCGCGCGGCCGCGGCCGAATTTGCTCGAGAACTCGGCGAGCGCGCCTTCCGGGCATAGCACGCCGCACCAGACGCGCCCGAGCATCACCATCGACAGCAGCACGAATGGCCACCAGATGCCCCAGAACACGAACTGCGCGGCAAGCGTGAGGTTGTTCCACAAGTGCGCCGTATCGCCGGGCAGCGGCGTGAAGGCCGGCACCAGAATCAGAAATGCATAGACCGCGACGACGACCCACTGGATGCCGCGGATCGCCGCGCCGTGGCGCTGCATCCACTGGCCGACTTCGGCCAGCCGGCCCGGTCGGCTCGCCACGCTACTCATGCGGCGCGCCCCGCCTGACGTTGCGCGAGCGGACGCTGTGCGCGGCGCATCAGCAGATAGACGACGGCCCAATACACCGCATACGCAATCAGATTCATCAGCGCCGGATGCGCGCGATAGCCGGTCAGCGTCGCGACGAGCGAGCCGAACGTGCTCGAATCATCGAGCAGCCACGATGTGTTCCATACCTGGTCAACGATGGTGGGCAGGAATTCCTTGTCGATCAGTTTGTCGACACCGGTCTCGAAGAGTCCCGCGCCGAGGAACAGCAGCATGATCTCGGTAACGCGGAAGAAAAGACGCCACGAGAACACCTTGCCGCCCAGTTGCAGGATGTAGAAGGTCACGAAAGCGAGCGCGAGGCCGATCACCGCGGCGAGCAGCTGGCTCACCGGCACATGCCCCGACTGCCCGAAGCCGACGCCGTAGAGGAAGATCACGGTCTCGCTGCCCTCGCGCGCGATCGCGAGTGTGACGAGCAGCGTGATGCCCCACCAGTTCGCGTCCTGCGTGCTTTTTTGCAGCGATTGTTCCATGTCGCGCTTGAGCGTGCGGCCGTGCTTCTTCATCCACAGCACCATCTGCACGATCAGCACACAGGCGATCAGCACGATCGCGGTCTGGAAATAGTCCTGCGCGTCGCCCGACAGGACTTCGGTGAAGCCGACCAGTGCGGCGCCCAGCGCGATCGCCGCGAGCACACCCAGGCCCACGCCCGCCCACAAAAAGGGCAAGCCGCGCCGCGCATTCTCGTCGCCGTTCTTCAGCCATGCATACAGGATGCCGACGACCAGCAGCGCCTCGACACTCTCACGCCACACCACGAACATCACCTGACCCATCAATCCCTCCCACCGCATTGCAAGAAGCGCCTGCGCGCTCCCGAACCTTGCCTGTGCGACCGTGGACATCGACCGACTGCCCGAACCCGGTCCCGCAATTTCCGCCCTGCCTTGCTGCTTGCCTTACTTCGCGACGATCACGCCTTGCGCCTGCTGATGAAAGTCGTCGAAGAACTTGTATTCGCCCGGCGACAGCGGCGCGATCACGACAAACGACGACGCCCCAGGTGCCAGTACCTTTTCCTTGCGCAACTCGACGCTCTCGAACTCGGCCGCGCCCTTGCCGACGTTATGCACCTCGATCTTGATGCGCTGACCGGACGGCACTTCGATGCGAGCCGGGTTCAGCTTGCCGTCGTTCATCTCGAGCTGGAACGTCGGCAGATCGGCTGCATGCGCAAGGTCGGCGACAGCCGCCGAACCCACCAGCGACACCACCGCGATTGCCGCACGCACCATCCTGTTGTTAAGTCTCATGCACCATCCCTGAAGCTTCGCTTAAGAACGCGTGGCGCCGCGCGCCACGCATTGCAGTCCGATTACGTGACCCGCCGGGTTCCGCTGCGTTCCGCGGGTTCAATACCCGCCCTTCTTGCCGATGCCCGCGAACGTGAAGTCGTAGTCGAGCGTAAACGGCTTGAACCACGGGCCCACGCCGGTTTCCTTGTCGACGTGGCGGCCGAAGGCCATATGGCCGGTCTGCATCGGCGGCTCGACGATCAGCTTCAGGTGATACTTGCCGGGCCCCGACAGTTTCACGTTGTCGCCGTAGTGCGGGCCGTCGTTCGCGACCATCGCCATCAGATCGCCCTTCTGCGACCAGCTCGAACCGTTCTTCGTCAGTTCGTAATGCACCTGCAGGTACGGCATCCAGTCGCCTTCCGCAAAGCCGGTTGGATTGTTCTTGACCGCATGGATGTCGGCTTCGAGATGAACGTCCGAATCCGATGCCTTGCGCATCATCCCTTCAGGGTCCATCGTGATCGGCTGCAGATACACCGCGCCGATCTCCATGCCACCCTGAATCTGCTGCTTGCCGATCGGATACTCGGCGGCCGTAGCCGGCAAAGCGACAGCCGCGGCGACGGCGAAAAGACCACCGCACAAAATTGACGAAACGCGCATTGAAACTCCTTTGTTTTTGTAAGTCGAAGCGGACCGTCACGATCCGCTGCGACGACTCACTTCAAGGCTTGCTGATACTGCCGACTGCGACTGCCAACTGCGACTGCCAACCACGGCCGCCGACTACATCGCTGCGGCCTGCTCACCGCGGACTTCTGCGATTGCGAAACCAGTAAATAACGGTAATGCGAACCATTCTCAATACTTGTCGCGAGTTTATCACTCTTCTGTTTCCGGGACAAATGCAAAACGCGCTGGAAACCTAGTTGCGACAGGGGTTTACGGGGAGCTTGTAGTCGTCTTGCCGAAGTGAAACAACCGGTGGACGCCAAGGGGTCACACCGCATGCGGCGCGATGCCGCACGCAGCGTAACCGATCCACGTTTCACTTAATCAATCGGTGCCGGCCATCAATCGGTGCCCGTCAGATGGTCGCCGACGTTCGCGCCGAACACGCGCTGGCGCAATAATGCGAGCTGATCGCGCGCCTGCGCCGCCTTTTCGAATTCGAGATTTTTGGCGTAGTCCATCATCTGCTTTTCGATGCGTTTGATTTCCTTGGCAAGCTGCTTTTCGGACATGTCCTCGAACTTCGCGCGTTGCTGCTGCTCGCGCAGTTCGGTGCGCGCTTCGTCCGCGTTATAGACGCCGTCGATGATGTCCTTGATCCGCTTGACGACGCCGCGCGGCACGATACCCATTTCTGCGTTGTACGCGATCTGCTTGGCGCGCCGGCGCTCGGTTTCGTCGATCGCGCGGCGCATGGAATCGGTGACGTTATCCGCGTACAGAATCGCCTTGCCGTTCACGTTACGCGCCGCGCGGCCGATCGTCTGGATCAGCGAGCGCTCGGCGCGCAGGAAGCCTTCCTTATCCGCATCGAGAATCGCGACGAGCGACACTTCGGGAATATCGAGCCCTTCGCGCAGCAGGTTGATGCCGACGAGCACATCGAACGTGCCAAGACGCAGGTCGCGGATAATTTCGACGCGCTCGACCGTATCGATATCGCTGTGCAGATAGCGCACTTTCACGCCGTGGTCCGCGAGGAATTCGGTCAGCTGCTCGGCCATGCGCTTTGTCAGCACCGTGACGAGCACGCGGTCGCCCGCCTTCACGCGCTCGTTGATTTCGCCGAGCACATCGTCGACCTGGCTGCGCGCCGGACGCACTTCGATTTGCGGATCGACGAGGCCCGTCGGACGCACCACCTGCTCGGCCACCTGCCCGGCCGTCTTCTTTTCGTAGTCGGCGGGCGTCGCCGACACGAACACGACCTGGCGCATCTTGCGCTCGAACTCGTTGAACTTGAGCGGCCGGTTGTCGAGCGCCGACGGCAGGCGAAAGCCGTAATCGACGAGGTTTTCCTTGCGCGCGCGGTCGCCGTTGTACATGCCGTTCAACTGGCCGATCAGCACGTGCGATTCGTCGAGCAGCATCAGCGCATCGGGCGGCAGGTAGTCGACCAGCGTCGGCGGCGGCTCGCCCGGCAACGCGCCCGAGAAGTGCCGCGAGTAGTTCTCGATGCCTTTGCAAAAGCCGAGCTCCTGCAGCATCTCGAGGTCGAAACGCGTGCGCTGCTCGAGCCGTTGCGCTTCGACGTGCTTGCCTTGCGAATGGAAGAACTCGAGCCGCTCGCGCAGTTCGGCCTTGATCGTTTCGACCGCGCGCATCACGGTTTCGCGCGGCGTCACATAGTGCGACGACGGGTAGACGGTAAAGCGCGGAATCTTCTGGCGCACACGGCCCGTGAGCGGATCGAACAGTTGCAGCGTGTCGATTTCGTCGTCGAAAAGCTCGATGCGCACCGCCATTTCGGCGTGTTCGGCCGGAAACACGTCGATCGTGTCGCCGCGCACGCGGAATGTGCCGCGCTGGAAATCGGCCTCGTTGCGCGTGTACTGCATCGCGATCAGCCGCGCGATCACCTCACGCTGCCCCATCCGATCGCCGGTTCTGAGCGTGAGAATCATCTGGTGGTATTCGGACGGGTTGCCGATACCGTAGATTGCCGACACGGTCGCGACGATCACCACATCGCGGCGCTCCATCAAGCTCTTCGTTGCCGACAGACGCATCTGTTCGATGTGCTCGTTGATCGACGAGTCTTTCTCGATAAACAGGTCGCGCTGCGGCACGTACGCTTCCGGCTGGTAGTAGTCGTAGTACGAGACGAAGTACTCGACCGCATTGCGCGGAAAAAACTCGCGAAACTCCGCGTACAGCTGCGCGGCGAGCGTCTTGTTCGGCGCAAACACGATGGCCGGGCGGCCGAGCCGCGCGATGGTGTTGGCCATCGTGTAGGTCTTGCCGGAGCCGGTGACACCGAGCAGCGTCTGGAACGACAGCCCGTCCTCGACCCCTTCGACGAGCGTCTGGATAGCCGTCGGCTGGTCGCCGGCCGGCGGATACGGCTGGTAGAGCTTAAACGGCGAGTCTTCGAACGAGACGAATTTGGATTCGTCGAGCGTGTCGTTGACTTCACTCAGGTGATGTTCGGACATGAGGCGGCATCCTGGGCCGAAAGCAAACGACTATTCTAGCGATTTGCGAAGCGGCGGGCTGTGAGTGGATTGCGGTTTGAGCGCAGATTCAGATACGCGTGTCAGGCCGGTCGGTTCGTTTTCGAGGTGCGAACCTTCAGGCGCGGTACTTCCGGCGCGCCGGGACCTTTGGTGCGGCGTTTCGGGCTGGTTTGCCGGCCGGTTTGCAAGCTGGCTTGCGGGCTCGAAGCGGGGCGACGCCGGCAGGCATCCGGCACTCAAATCCGCTCGAACCCGCTCAAACCGTCCTGTCGCCGCGCCCAACGCGTTTCGTCGCGCGGCTCACTGCGCTGCGCGCCGCGGCGACCCGCGCAAGCTCGCATATGTGGTCATCATGCTGCATTCCAACAGATTCGCGCCGAAAATCGCCCGACAATTCGCTACAATGGCACGTTACGCTTCGCGGCGAGGCCGCCTCTTTGCATTTTTTGCAGGTGACGAGCCGCGCGCTTACAGGCCGTTTCAAGCCGCTTTTAATCCGCTTTTAACCCGCTTTAACCCGCTTTAACCCGCTTTAACCCGATCGAGAAGCTATCCCGTCGCCGTCTTCCCTTTCACTACTGCCGAACCATCATGTCTCTCTTTTCCGCTGTCGAACTTGCCCCCCGCGACCCGATCCTGGGCCTGAACGAAGCCTTCAACGCCGACCCGCGTCCGACCAAGGTCAATCTCGGCGTGGGCGTTTACACGAACGAGGAAGGCAAGATTCCGCTGCTGCGTGCAGTGCGCGACGCGGAAAAGGCACGCATCGAGGCGGCGCTGCCGCGCGGCTATCTGCCGATCGAAGGCATCGCCGCTTATGACGCGGCAGTCCAGCAACTGCTGCTCGGCAAGGATTCGCCGCTCGTCGCAGCCGGCCGCGTCATCACCGCGCAAGCGCTCGGCGGCACTGGCGCACTGAAAATCGGCGCGGATTTCCTCAAGCGTCTGAACCCGTCGGCGAAAGTCGCGATCAGCGACCCGAGCTGGGAAAACCACCGTGCGCTGTTCGAGAACGCCGGCTTCGAGGTGGTCTCGTATCCGTACTACGACGCGAAGACGAACGGCGTCAATTTCGAAGGCATGCTGACGGCACTGAACGGTTACGCGCCGGGCACGGTCGTCGTGCTGCATGCGTGCTGCCACAACCCGACCGGCGTCGATCTGACGGCCGACCAGTGGCGCCAGGTCGTCGAAGTCGTGAAGGCACGCCAGCTCGTTCCGTTCCTCGATATCGCGTATCAGGGCTTCGGCGACAGCATCGAGGCGGACGCAGCAGCCGTGCGTCTCTTCGCGCAGTCGGAACTGAACGTGTTCGTATCGTCGTCGTTCTCGAAGTCGTTCTCGCTGTACGGTGAGCGCGTCGGCGCACTGTCGATCATCACGAGCAGCAAGGAAGAAGGCTCGCGCGTGCTGTCGCAGCTGAAGCGCGTGATCCGCACGAACTATTCGAACCCGCCGACGCATGGCGGCTCGGTCGTGGCGGCCGTGCTCGGCTCCTCGGAACTGCGTGCGACGTGGGAAGCGGAACTCGGCGAAATGCGCGATCGTATCCGCGCGATGCGTAATGGCCTGGTCGAGCGTCTGCAGGCCGCGGGCGTCAATCGCGACTTCAGCTTCGTGAACGCGCAACGCGGCATGTTCTCGTACTCGGGGCTGACGGCGGCACAGGTCGATCGTCTGCGCGAAGAGTTCGGCATCTATGCGGTCAGCACCGGCCGTATCTGCGTCGCGGCGCTCAACACGCGCAACCTCGATGTAGTGGCGAATGCGATCGCACAAGTGTTGAAGTAAAGCGGCGAGCGGTAGCGGCTGGGCGGCGGGTTGCGCTATGCCGCATTCGGCTGCGGTCAACGCAGGATCCGAAAACGAAAGCGGCACTGTAGAATCAGTGCCGCTTTTTGTTTGCTCATTCGCTGTGCGCGTTTGCTCCGCGCTTTTTTACGGCAGGAAAGGCGCAAGCAGCCGCCCGCGCGCCGCGCCGAATATCAGCGCGCGTCGCGATGAATATCGTGCGTGACAAAGCCTGAGTCGTTGTCCGGCATATCGAGCCAGCCCGGCTGCGCAAGCGACGCCTGAATGTCGTCGAGGCCGCTTTGCCAGTGTTCGCGCATCGTCGACAAGCCGAACTGATAGTCTTTGTAGTGCCCCTCGTACTCCTTGTTCCGATAGATCAGATGGATCACGTTGTAGCGCTTCGAGCACGATAGTTCGTCGGCCAGCTTGCACCACGGGTCGTTGCGATGTTCGGGCGCCACGCGCTCGAGCAGTTCGCGCAACACGTGCCTGAAGCGCTGCGTACGCTGCATCGTGTCCGTGACGTAACGCGTGCGGCTCGAATACTGGATGTCTTTCAACCGCCCCTGCACATCGGTGATGTTGTCCGGCACAGGGCCGACCGCGCTCCACAAATCGACCTGGAAGGCGAGCGTATCGCGGCGCGGCGTCGTCTGCGCGACTTGATAGAGCGGCGTGTTCGACATCAGTCCGCCATCCCAGTAGTACTGCCCGTCGATCTCGACCGCGCCGAAGCCCGGCGGCAACGCGCCCGACGCCATGAAGTGCTCCGGCTTGAGCACCGTGTCCGGATGCGTGTTGTCGAAGTAAGCGAAGTTACCGGTGCCGACGTTGACCGCCCCAATGGATACCCGCATCTCGCCCGAGTTGATGCGATCGAAATCGCAGAGCCGCTCGAGCGTCGCTTTCAGTGGCGTCGTGTCGTAGAAGCTCGCGACTTGCGGCGGACCGGACACGGTCGGCAGCGGCGGCGGAAAGCGCGGCACGAAAAAGCCCTTCTGCCCGTCAACGATTGCGCCGACGGCCTGCATCGCGGTGAACGCCTTGCGGACCGCGTCCGTGGAGTTGAAGAGCGCGTGCTCGACGAAAGGCGGCAACGGCGGCCCGAACGCAGGCTGACAGATCGTTTCCCAGAATTCGAGCAGCCGCTCGACGCGATGTTCGGGCGCATTGCCGGCGATAATCGCGGTATTCAGGGCGCCGATCGAAATACCCGCGAGCCAGTTCGGCACAATGCCCGCCTCGTGGAGGCCCTGGTACACACCAGCCTGATACGCGCCGAGCGCGCCGCCGCCTTGCAGCATCAGCGCGATCGTCTCGTACTGCGGCAACCCGATGCGACCGCTTGCGCGTGCGCTGGCCACCGCGCTGGCGGCCGCGCGGGCAGTTGCGCTGGCAGTTGCGCGGGCAGTCACCTCGATAGTCGCGTCGGCAGCAGCGGCGCCGGCAGCCGCACCTGCCCGCTCGCCGCTACGTTCGCCGGCCGCGCCGGCGCGAGCCTCTTTGACGTTGCGTTGTGCCATGCATGATCTCCATGGTTATTGCATGTACCAGCCGTGGCTCACGATAAACGACTGACCGGTCAACGCCGCGGTCGGGAACGCCGACAGGAACAGCACGGTCTGCGCCACATCTTCGACGGTGGTAAACACGCCGTCCACCGTGCCGCCCAGCATCACGCGCTTGACGACTTCTTCCTCGCTGATGCCAAGTTCCTTCGCCTGCTCGGGAATCTGCTTGTCGACGAGCGGCGTGCGCACGAAGCCCGGGCAAACGACATGCGAGCGCACGTTATGCCTGGCGCCCTCCTTGGCAAGCACGCGCGCGAGACCGAGCAGCGCATGCTTGGCGGCCACGTACGCGGACTTGAGCGGAGAGGCCTCATGCGAATGCACCGAGCCCATGTAGATCACGACGCCGCCGCGATCGTCCTTGTACATATGCTTGAGCGCCGCCTTCGTGGTGAGGAACGCACCGTCGACGTGGATCGCCTGCATCTTCTTCCAGTCGGAAAACGCGTAGTTCTCGATCGGGTTAACGATCTGGATGCCGGCATTCGAAACAAGGATATCGACCGAGCCCAATTCGGCGGCGACCTTGTCGATGCCCTGGTTGACGGCGTCTTCATTCGTCACGTCCATCGCGACACCGATTGCCTTGCCGCCTGCCTTCCGGATTTCGTCGGCAACCGCATTCGCGCCGTCCTGGTTCAGGTCGGCAATGGCGACGGCCGCGCCGGCTTGCGACAGCGTCAACGCGATCTGTTTGCCGATGCCGCTCGCCGCGCCCGTAACGACCGCGACCTTGCCCGTGAGACTCGTATTCAGTGACGACATCCAGAACCTCCATGCAGTAGGTGAACAATGAAACCATGACGCGCGTGCGCCGTGAAGCTAGCCGAACGGCATATGCCGTTCGGCCGAATGTTGCACTGCGTCCAGCGCTGCTATTGTGCATGAAGCGGAACGCGCAAGGCACGTGTCACACGCTGCGCGGAATCGGATTAAGCTAGGCGGCTCTCAAGCAGTGCTTGAACAACTGTCGGATAAATAAAGGGGAAAGGCATGAACTATCGTCGTCTGGGCCGTTCGGGTCTTCAGGTTAGCGAATTGTCGATCGGCTCGTGGGTCACATACGGCAATCAGGTGGACCGTCGCGTCGCGCGCGAATCGCTCGCCGCGGCACGCGACGCGGGCGTCAATTTCTTCGATAACGCCGAAGTCTACGCAGGCGGCAAGTCCGAGGAAATCATGGGCCATGCACTCAAGGAACTCGCATGGCCGCGCGTCAGCTATGTCGTCTCCACGAAGTTCTTCTGGGGCCTCAAAGAAGCGCCGAACCAGTATCACACGTTGAACCGGAAGTACCTGATGAACGCGATCGACGGCTCGCTTGCGCGCCTGCAGCTCGACTACGTCGATCTCGTGTTCTGCCATCGTCCCGATCCGCATACGCCGATCGAGGAAACGGTCTGGGCGATGAGCGACATCATCGCGCGCGGCAAGGCGCAGTACTGGGGCACATCCGAATGGAGCGCCGATGAAATCCGCGCGGCGTACGAAATAGCCGAGCGGCATCATCTGCACAAGCCGGTCATGGAGCAGCCGCAGTACAACCTGTTTTGCCGCAAACGTGTCGAGCAGGAGTACAGCCGGCTTTACGAAGACCTCGGCCTCGGCTTGACAACATGGAGCCCGCTCGCATCGGGCCTCCTGACCGGCAAGTACCGCAACGGCGTACCGGCCGGCAGCCGCGCGGAGCTGCAAGGCTTCGACTGGATGCGCAACGCGCTGACCGACACGAACAAGAACAATATCGTCGGCAAGCTTGGCAATGTTGCCGACGAACTCGGCTGCTCGCTCGCGCAACTGGCGCTCGCGTGGATCCTGAAGAACCCGAATGTGAGCACCGTGATTACCGGCGCGTCGCGCGTCGAACAGATCGGCGAAAACATGAAGGCACAAGACGTCGCCGCGAAAATGACGCCGGAAATCAAGGAGCGCATCGAGGCGATTGTCGGCGACGCGGATCAATGAACATGGGCGGAGCGTAACGCGGCAACGCCGGGTCGTCGTCGGTGGAGGCTGAATACAGCGGACGCGGCGTCGCGTACACCCGGCGTCGCGTACTACAATACGCGCCCGCGTTGCACGAACCGTCAACGTGTTAAACGATGCGTCACCGGTCGGAACGGCCGGCACGTGCCTATCTGTTTTGGACACCCGCCCCGGATCGATCCCACCATGCTCAGCTATCGACACGCCTTCCACGCGGGCAATCATGCCGACGTTCTGAAGCACGCCGTACTCGTGCAATTGCTCCACTACCTTGGCCAGAAAGACAAGGCGTACTGGTACATCGACACACATGCCGGCGCCGGCGTGTATGCGTTGAAAGAAGGCTACGCGGCCAAGTCCGCCGAGTCGGCAAGCGGCATCGAGAAGCTATGGAAGCGCACCGACCTGCCGCCGGTGCTGGCCGACTACGTCGAGGAAGTGTCGGCCCTCAATCCGGACGGCGAGCTTCGTTATTACCCCGGTTCGCCCTATCTCGCGTGGCGCCTGATGCGCGCGCAAGACCGGATGCGTCTGTTCGAACTGCATAGCACCGAAATCGACGTGCTGCGGCACAACTTCCGCGACGCCGGCAAGCGGGCGATGCTGTTCGCGGGCGACGGACTCGAAGGCATCAAGCCGTTGCTGCCGCCGCCGCCCCGGCGCGGACTCGTGCTGATCGATCCATCGTACGAGGACAAGCGCGACTACACGCGCACGCTCAATTGCGTCGAAGACGGTCTGAAGCGCTTTGCGACGGGCACGTATGCAGTCTGGTATCCGCAGGTGTCGCGTCCCGAATCGCAGCGGTTCGCGGATCAGCTCAAGCGCTTGCAGGAGAAGAACTGGCTGCATGTGTCGCTGACCGTTTCCAGCCCGCCGGCCGATGGATTCGGCCTGTTCGGCAGCGGCATGTTCGTCGTGAACCCGCCGTACACGCTGCCGAATGCGATGAAGGAAACGATGCCCTGGCTTGTCGAAGCGTTAGGACAGGATAAAGCGGCTCAATTCAAGGTCGAGTTCCGGCTGGACTAGACGGGCTGTCGGACGTTGCCGAGGCCGCTGCCTGGCGGTGCGTGAACGGCCTTCGCGTTGCCTGCGCCTGCTGGCTGGCGCGCTATTGGGGAAGCCGCGGCTGCGGCGTCGGACGCGGCGCTTGAGGTTGCGTCCCGCCTGAGTGCGGCGGCCTTCCGCCATTCGACGCATTCGTCGGCAGATTGATGTACGGCGCCACATAGATCGGCGTCGACTGGTTGTACGGCGCAAGCTGCTCGGGCTGGGCCGCGGGCGCCGCCTGCACAATCGGTTCCTGCGAGAGCGGCGCGTTTTGCAGCACGATGCCGCTTTGGCCATCGCTGATGCCGTGTTGCGTGTCGAGGATCAGCGGCTGTCCGGCGCCCGCCGCGAAAGCGGTCGAAGCAATGAGCGCGGTCGCCAGCAGCATCGAAGCCGTGGCAGGGGTCGCGAAGCGGATCGAACGGGCGTTGCGCATGAGTAAGCGAATCGGGTTACGGGATAACGACGAAGGCCACCTGCGGAGCCAGCCGCGAGGTCCATGACGGGCACATAGGCCCATATCAAAAAACCGCTTTACCTTACCGCAGTGGCAACGTTCAGACTAGTGAATATTCAGTGTACGGGTGCCAGAAACGACAAAGCCCCGCAAAACGGGGCTTGATCAACTACGGCGTCGCGCCGCTTCGGGTGGCTTACAGCGAATAGCCGCCCTTTTCCACTTCGCGGATCCGCTGTTCCAGCTGAACGATATCGGTCGATTCGGCCAGATACGTTTCGCGACGGCTTTGTTCAGCGGTTTCGAACCAGTTGCTCAGTTTTTCGACGATGTACGCGATCATGATGCTTCTCCAAGGACCAGTATGAATCCCCGGTGGATTGGACATCAGGGATTTCCCGTAAAAGGGTTAACCCGCATTATAACCGTCCGCCGCGTGTCTGCCAGTGAAATGCCTGAATCGCGTGCATTCCGATTTGGAATGGTGCGTCGCGCTGGCGGATCCAAGCGATTGATTTCACGTCAGTTTCCGCCGACGGAGCGCGTAATCTCAGCGCATTCGCAGGAAAATGCACCACAGTTGTGCGTTTTGCGATACAACAGCGGCCGGCGATCCGTTACGGCTCGGCGCTCATCCGCCGTGGCACGCGCCGCTGTCGTGATAGCCGTCGCTGGCCGCGAGCCGCTCGATGATCGGGCAGTCGGGCCGGTCGTCGCCGTGGCAATGGGCCGCGAGATGGGCCAGCGTGTCACGCATCTCCGTCAGTTCGGCGATCCGCCGGTCGAGTTCCGCAACATGCTCGAGTGCGATCGCCTTGACTTCGGCGCTGGCGCGCGAGCGATCGTGCCACAGCGCAAGCAGGCGGCGGATATCGTCGACGAGAAAGCCGAGGCGCCGCGCCTGGCGGATAAAGCGCAAGGAATGCACCTCCTGCGTCCCGTACACGCGGTAACCCGCCGGCGTGCGTTCTCTCGCCGCCAGCAGGCCCACGCTCTCGTAGTAGCGGATCATTTTCGCCGTGACGCCCGATGCGCGAGCGGCTTCGCCAATATTCATGTCGCTTGTTCCTGTTTCATCACCGTGCCGTCCGATCCTACATCTTCCCATGATGGGAAGCTCAGCCTCCCGCCGGAAGGCCGTTGCGATCCGCTAGGCATAATCCAACCGTCGTCCTACCTGTTTGCATAAGGAGTCTCAAATGACCATCGAATTCAACGTGGAAGGCATGAGCTGCCAGCATTGCGTATCGGCCGTCACCAACGCGATTCGCGAGCGCGACGCGGCCGCGAATGTCCGGGTCGATCTGGCGGCGGGCAAGGTGGCCGTCGAATCGTCCGCATCGGTCGAGATTTTGAAAGAGGCCATCGACGATGCGGGCTACACGGTCGTCGCCGTCGCCAACCCATAACGTCGCGAAAACGTGATCAGGACCATCGCATGTACAAGGTCGCTTTAATCGGCGCATCGGGCCTGCTGGGCCGTGCGATCGCGCAACGGCTGTCGCAGCAGACACAGTGGCAGGTCGTGCAAACGGCGTTCGCGCATGCGCAGGCGTCGCAGGTCCCGCTCGATATCCGCGATGAAAACGCCATTGCGCGCTTCGTCGACCAGCAAGCGCCGGACGCGATCGTGATTGCCGCGGCCGAGCGGCGTCCCGACGTCTGCGAAAACGATCCGGCTCTTGCGCGTGCGTTGAACGTCGACGCGGTACGTGCGATTGCAAGCGCGGCGCAACGGCACGGCGCGTGGGTGTTGTCGATTTCAACCGATTACGTGTTCGACGGCACCCGGCCGCCCTATCGTCACGATGCCCCGCCTGCGCCGGTCAATGCTTATGGCCGCAGCAAGCTGGAAGGCGAGCAGGCGCTCTTCGATACGACCGGCAATGGCTGCGTGCTCCGGTTGCCGTTGCTGTACGGGCCGATGGTCGGTTGGCAGGAGTCGGCGGTGACGAGCCTCGTGCCGGCGATCGCCGCTTCGGCGAGCGCTGCGCGGCATCCCGCCGTGATGGACGCATGGGCGACGCGCTACCCGACCTTCACGCCCGATGTCGCCTTCGTGATCGTGCAAATGCTCGAGCGGCACGCGCGCGGCGAGCCGGTGTGCGGCATAACGCAATGGTCGGGCGACGAGCCGATGACGAAGTACGACATCGCGCAGCGACTCGCCGATGCGCTCGGCGTCGATGCGCAATTGACGCCGCAGCACACGCCGGCCGACGCGACGCCTCGTCCGCGCGATTGCCATCTCGATTCGAGCGTGCTCGAAGCGCTCGGCATCGGTCGCCGCACGCCATTCGATGTCGCGATCCGGCAGGTGCTGGCCGGGTTTCCGTGGCACGGCAAGGCGAGGTGAGACGGCGCAGCGCGCTCATCAGCAAAAATCCCGACTCGTCGACTGCAATCCGCCGAGCAGATGCGACATATCGACAAGCCGATGCGCAACGAGGTGCCGCACGTCGCCCTGACATTGCCAGACGCCGTACACCGCCAGCAGCGATGCGCCCAGCAACTCCTTGCGCTGCGCTTCGACGAGCTTCGGCCATACAATCACGTTGACGTTGCCGGTTTCGTCTTCGATCGTCACGAAAATCACGCCTTTCGCGGTGCCCGGCTGCTGCCGCACCGTGACGATGCCGCAGCCGCGTGCAAGCCGGCCGTTGCGATACGTGTTCAGCGTCGCGGCCGGTATCAGCCGGTGCTCGAGCAACTGCGGTCTTAGCAACTCGAGCGGATGGCGCCCGAGCGTGAGGCCGGCGGACCGATAGTCCGCGACGATATCCTGCGCTTCCGACGGTGCGCCCAGCGCAGGCGTTTCGTCCGTGACCGCGGTGCCCGCCAGCATGTCCTTGTCCGGCACGGCGGCCACCGACTGCCACAACGCTTCACGACGATTGCCGGCAAGCGTCGCGAGCGCATTCGCATCGGCCAGCACATGCAGGTCGCGGCGGTCGAGCTGCGCGCGGTGCGCGAGATCGTGCACGCTGATGAATGGCCGCACGGCGCGTGCAATCTCGATGCGCTCCGCTGCGCCGTCCTTCATACCGCGTAGCAGCGAAAGCCCGAGACGCACCGCAGGACGCGCTTCGCCCGCGAGTGTCTCGAGCGACGAATCCCAGCCGCTCACCATGACGTCGACCGGCAACACCCTGACACCATGACGCTTCGCGTCTTGCACAAGCTGCGACGGCGAGTAAAAACCCATTGGTTGGCTATTGAGCAACGCAGCGAGAAACGCCTCGGGCTCGTGACACTTGAGCCAGCTGCTCTTATAGACGAGCAGCGCAAAGCTGGCGGCATGGCTCTCCGGAAAACCGTACTCGCCGAAGCCTTTGATCTGCTCGAAGATCGAGTCGGCGAAACTCTTTTCGTAGTCACGTTCCAGCATGCCGTTGACGATCCGATCATAGTATTTCTGCAGGCCGCCCTTGCGCTTCCAGGCCGCCATCGAACGACGCAGCTGATCGGCTTCGCCCGGTGTGAATCCAGCCGCGATAATTGCGACCTGCATCACCTGCTCCTGGAAAATCGGCACGCCGAGCGTGCGGCCCAACGCAGTCTTCAGCCTGTCGCTCGGATAACTCTCCGGCTCGAGCCCTTGACGCCGCCGCAGATACGGATGCACCGCCCCACCCTGGATCGGCCCGGGCCGCACGATCGCGACTTCAATGACGAGGTCGTAGAACTCCTTCGGTTTCAGCCGCGGCAGCATGCTCATCTGCGCACGCGATTCGATCTGGAACACGCCGATCGTATCGGCGCGCGAGATCATTTCGTAGGTCTTCTCGTCATCATCCTTGATCGACTGCATTTCAAAAGGCTCGCCGCGCCGCTGCGCGACGAAATCGAGCGCGCGGCGAATCACCGACAGCATGCCGAGCGCCAGCACATCCACTTTCAGCAAACCAAGCGATTCGAGATCGTCCTTGTCCCACTGGATGACCGACCGATCCGGCATGGCCGCATTCTCGACAGGCACGAGCCGTGTCAGCTTGCCGCGGCTGATCACGAAACCGCCCGAATGCTGCGATAGATGCCGCGGAAAATTGAGTAGTTGCGATGCGAGCTTCGCCCACATCTGGATCAACGGCGTTTCCGGATCGAGGCCTACCTCTTCGAAACGCTTCAGCAGATCGCGGCTCGAATCGAACCAGTGATGCGACTTCGCCACCTTGTCGACGATCTGCGGATCGATGCCGAGCGCCTTGCCGGTTTCCCGCAGCGCACCGCGCGGCCGGTAAGTCGATACCGCCGCTGCGATCGCCGCGCGGTCGCGGCCATATTTGTTGTAGATATACTGAATGACTTCTTCGCGCCGCTGATGCTCGAAGTCGACGTCGATATCCGGCGGCTCGCCACGCTCTTTCGAAATGAAACGCTCGAACAGCATGTTGCCCTGGTCCGGATTCACTTCGGTGATACGAAGGCAATAGCAAACAGCCGAGTTGGCTGCCGAGCCACGTCCCTGACACAGAATGTGCTGACTGCGTGCATAGCTGACTATGTCATAGACCGTCAGAAAAAACGGCTCGTATTTCAGATCTTCGATTAGCGCCAGTTCGCGTTCGATTTGCTGCCGGGTCTCGCAGGGAATGCCCGATGGAAAGCGTCCTTGTGCGCCTTTGTACGTTTCCTGCCTTAAATAGGTGGTCGGCGTGAAGCCTGCGGGGATGATCTCATCGGGATACTCATAGGCGACTTCCTTGAGCTGAAACGTACAACGTCCAAGCACACTGAGCGTCTCTCGCAACGTGTGCTCGGGATAAAGCTTGGCGAGGCGCACTCGCGCACGCAGATGCTGTTCCGCATTCGGCGCGAGATCGTAGCCGCATTCATATACCGGCTTGCCGATGCGAATTGCCGTCAGCGTGTCCTGCAACGGCTTGCGCGAGCGCACGTGCATTACGACGTGACCGAGCGCGACGACCGGCACCTGCAAATAGCCTGCGACATGTTCGACCGCACCGCGATGAATATCGTCCATCGCGCGCTGATGCAGCACGAGGCCGACCCATGCCCGGCCCGGGAAAGTCTCGTCGAGCCATTTGATTTGCGCCTCGAGCGCTTCCTCTTTCGCGGGAAATTCCGGCACCAGAATGGCAAGACAGTCGGGCATGCCGCGCAGATGCGCGTGATCGCGATCGGGTCGCGACAGGTCATGCGGCGTCACGCGGTAGTCGCCTTTCGGCGCGCGCTTGCGGGCAAGCGTGATCAGCTCCGACAGGTTGCCGTAGCCCTCGCGGTTCTGTGCTAGCAGGATGAGTCCGAAAGCCGGCGAGCCATCGGCATTGCGCAGCTGAAAATACGAGCCGATGACGAGCGGCAAGCTCGTTTCCTTTGCCGCGACATAAGCGCGCACAGCGCCTGCAAGCGAGCATTCGTCGGTAATGGCCAGTCCCGAATAGCCCAGTTCCAGCGCGCGCTGCACCAGTTCCTCCGCATGTGAGGCGCCATGCAGGAACGTGAAATTGGAGAAGCAGAACAGCTCCGCGTACGCCGGCAATGCGAACGATGCAACGGATGGTTCGACGAACGTCGACGTATCGGCCGACAGGGGCATGGGCTGAGCGGAAGATGGATCCATGGTCTCGTTGTGTCGTGCTTCCTGTCGTGCTTCCTGTCGTGCTTCCTGTCGTGCTTCCTGTCGCGCTTCCTGTCGCGCTTCCTGCAGCCGTTAGCCGAACAGACCATGCAAAAACCAGCGCTGTTCCTCATCAGCGGCCGCACGGCTGTTGACGCGCTCGAGGTAGATCCAGTAGCAGCTGAGATCTTCCGCCTGCATGACGTAGTAGTCGCGCGTAATGAAGCCGTTGTCGAACCAGCCGGCTTCGATGCGTTCGGCTCGTGATACCTTGCGCAGCGGCGAACCGTAGAACGGCCTGTTCTGACGCATCAACAGGCGCACCGGTGTTTCCAGCAGCCATGTCGGGCGCGGCAAGCCCTGCGGCAATGCGATCTTCTTTTCCCGATCGGCGACCGGCACCCAGCGATTCGCGATCTCCGGACGGTAATCGGCCGTCGGCGCGGGACGCAGCACGTTTTCCGCGCCCAGACGCGCGATGAGCAATTCAAGCAGACGCGCATGGTCTTCGCGTGTGCCGCCCGGCTCCGGGAAAAGACTGTCGGTGGCGGGCTTCGCCGATGCGATTTTTGTCGCATCGAGTCGCAGCGCAATGGCCGGCGCCGGCAATTCCGCTCGATGCAGACGCTCCTTCACGAGCCGCAGCAGATGCTCCTCGCGCCATGCCGGTTCGCCGAGTGCAATTTCGATCAGCGTCGGCTCGAGCGCCTGCCTGCCCCGTTCGTGTTCGAAAGTAAGCATCACCGCGGCGGCCGCGAGTTGCTTCGCGCATAGCCAGCCACATAGTTGTGCAAGCAACCGATGCGCGGCAAATACCGCACCGTCCGCATGCTCAAGACGATCAGGCAACTCGATGCGCGCGGCAAAAGTGGGCGGCAACTCGAGCCAGTCGAACAGCTCGGGCGCCATGCCGAAGGCGCGATCGAGCGAATCGAGCAGATGCTCGCCGCAACGACGCTGCAAGCCCGCGCGCGGCAGACGACGCACATCGGCAATCGCTTCGCAGCCAAGCCCCGTGAACCAGTCGGCAAACGGACGGATTTCCGGCACCGCATGCATCGGCAATGGCGCGAGCGCGCGCTCGAGCGAGCTGATTTGCAGCACTCTCCGATTGCCGTGTTTCGCGAGCAGCCACGCGCCCTGGCCGGTCGGCGCCGCGCTGATGCGCGCGGTCAGGCCGAACGTATCGAGCAACGCCTTTGCCTGCCGGCACAGCGACAGCACGCCACCGAAAAGCCGCAGGCTCGCGCCGACTTCGACGATGATCGTCGCCTCGTCGAGCAAGGCGACATCCGGTGAGAACTTCATGAGCGCGATGCCGACTTCCTGCTGCACGGCGTTTTCGCGTGCGATGTCGCGCTCGTATAAACGTGTCTGCGGTGCGAGGGTGTGCACGCCTCCCCGCTTCATGCCGGGACGCACACCGGCCGCCCGGGCCGCGCGATCGACGATGACCACCACGCCCTTCTCCAGCACGGCACAGCCATGCGCCACCCCGGCTGCCGCATGCTCACGCGACCACTTCGGCTGGAAGACTTCGAGGCGCAGCTTCGGCAAATGGACGGCGAGAAAGACGCGCATGACGGGAATACAGAACAGGAGTGGGTTGCAGGGAAATCGACAGAGGCTCCGCGCGCATGGGACCTCGTCGTTTCACAATGTCGATCATCAAACCTTCCGCGGCCGGCCGTAACGCCAATCGCAATAAGGCAGGCGATGAATCTTGTGCGGCCGTAAGCGGCCGAACCATGATGAACAGCGTCTCGGATGATTGAGCAGCCAGATGCAGGCGCCGCAACGACGATGCTTTCGCGTGCTGCACCCACAGCAGCACCGCGCCGCAACTGCCGGCCTGAAGAATCTGCTCGGCAGACCATAATGCGTCGGTGATCTTCGTCGCCTTGATCTGCAACAGCCGATCGAGCGACAGACCGATGTAGTTCAGGCCCGGCCCGTCCGGGATATGCGGCGGCTTGATCAACGCGATGGGCCGCTCGTTGAGCAGACTGAGTGCGGGCAGCAGAAGCCGCATTTCACCGACACCGGGCTGGTCCACCATCAAATCGACGAGTTCACCGAGCGGCCATCCGCCACCCGGCAATTCCGCGGACAGGACCGGATAGCCTGTGTCGACCGTCTTCCCCCGCCCGTGCGCAAGCTGCGAGGCTCGCCAGAGCGCCGGATGAATTTCTTCGGCAGGGATCGCCACGGTTGACATCGATTGTAGGAAAAGACTGTATATCCATACAGTATCCTACACGTAATTCAGAGCTTTGAACGGGTACTTTTTGAAATGCGCGGAAGGGGATTCGACTGAGGTAAGAAGATGAACTGAGCGCTTTCAGGCTGAAGAATGCGTTCTTATAGCGATAGTCGCGCTCGGCCATTGGACGCAGCGCGGGCTACACCCAGGCGACCTATATGCCGCGGATCCGACACCCGATGGAAACGCCGATACATGCGCGCACGGCCCGCGCGAGCGCCGTTTTTGTGATCGCGCCCAACCCGTTTTGTTCAAGCTCATATTGCCTGCGTTAACGCGTATCGCATATCTTCAGACGGGTGGCAATAAAGACGTCGACTGAAAAATTCGAGTTCATGTGATGAACGACACAATAGCCGATATCGAGCGGATCGAAATGGACGCATGGACCGACTGCTATGCCGCAGCGCCAGCCGCCTTTTCAAGCGCAGTTGGGTTGTCCGTCCAGCGGGTGGGCAACTTTGGATTGTTCGCTGTCAGGAAGTCGCAAAAGATCATCTTTAACAGATCGTTGGCGATAGGCATCAGCGAAGGCGTCGATCAAGGCACCGTCGAAAAGGCGGTAACGTGGCTAAGAGATCATTGCGGGCCGATGTGGGCTGTCCCTCTGGCCGTTGGCGCACGCCCCCTGGATTTACCCGAGTGGCTTTCACGGAACGGCTTGACGTTAGCGAAGCCGGGGGTTGCCAAATTTCGGCGCGCCGCAACAGAGCCCGTCAACACGATTGAATGCCCGTACGACGTGCGGCTCGCCACCGCCGCGCATGCTGCTGATTTCGGCATCACGGTAAGGCAGGGATTCGAGATGAACGAAGGTTTTGAGAATTGGTTCGGGGCCTTGTGCGGACGGCCGAACTGGAGAACTTACGTTGCCTATGACGGATCAACGCCGGTCGGGGCCGGAGCCATGTTCCTCAAGGACGGCAACGCATGGCTCGGGATAGGCACGACGCTTCCCACGCACCGTGGCAAGGGGGTGCAAAGCGCCATGCTCGCGCGTCGTATCAACGACGCTGCTGCGCTCGGCGTGAACATGCTGACCGTCGACACCTACCATGCTGGCATCGGTGAGCCGGCGAATGGGTCGCATCGCAATGTGGTTCGCGCAGGCTTCTCGTTTGCATATTTCCGACCGCATTATGTCGCGCAGTAGAACACCCAGATGTCCGATGCGTGCGGCGAAGTCCGAAGGGCGGTAGTAATCAATCCGGTGTCGGCTGCCTGGAAGTTCAAACGATCTAATTCAAGGCGCCTACAGCATTGCCGACTGCGGAAGGTGCGAAGAGTCTTCTTTCACTGCCTTGGAGTGCCAAACCGTTTTTAGCCGCCGTAAACGCACAAACCCCGCCCTGATGAGGGCGGGGTTAGTGTTTCTGCGAGGGGGAGCCTGACGATTACCTACTTTCACACGGGCAATCCGCA
>NZ_BAAILL010000046.1:0-114065 GCF_054589215.1 Paraburkholderia sp. 2C
TGACTCGAAAGAGGTGCTGGAAAGCGAGATCAGGCCTTGGGTGGAAGCATTCCTTGCTGTTCGGGGACTGCAACTGTCGGAGGAGAAAACGCGGATCACCCACATCGACGACGGCTTCGATTTCCTGGGGTGGAATTTCCGGAAATACTCGGGAAAACTACTTATCAAGCCGAGTAAGAAGAACGTGCAGACGTTCTATCGCAAGGTGTCGGAAACGATCAGCGGTAACAAGACGGTGAAGCAGGAGGATCTGATCCGCTTGCTGAACCCGATGCTACGGGGCTGGGCGCAGTATCACAGTCCGGTGGTTGCCAAGCAGGCGTACAACCGCATGGAGTATCTGGTTTTTCGGAGACTCTGGTGGTGGTCAAAGAGGCGGCATCCGCAGAAGAACGCCCGCTGGGTGGGGCAGAAGTACTTCCACTCAGTTGGCGAGCGTCAGTGGGTGTTCGCTGCTCCCGTGGTTTGGAAAGACGGCAGCAAAGGACTGTTTGAGCTGTACCAGATCAACGGTACGGTTATCAAACGGCACAAGAAGGTGAAAGGGGATTACCACCCCTTTGATCCGACGTGGGAGCAGTATGGCGAACAGTTGCGTCAGGAGCGCATGTGGCAATCGGTGCGCTACCGGAAGCAATGGGCGACGCTATATATGTCACAGAGTGGGTTGTGTGCGCACTGTGGCTGCGCCTTGACGGACGACACCGGCTGGCATGACCATCATCTTGAATATCGGATGCATGGCGGGTCGGACGCGTTGTCTAACCGGGTGCTGCTTCACCCGCACTGCCATCAGCAAGTGCACGCTGGTAAACTTGTAGTATCGAAGCCGGCTCCGTTATAGACGAGGCATTGTTTGTAGGCTCGAGCTGTATGCGGTGAAAGCCGCACGTACAGTTCCAAGGGGGCCCCTTTTCCGAGAGGAAAGGGGGCTACCCTACAGCCGCCCGGCGGCCCTTTGCGCTGTGTGCGTCGCCATCAGCGCCGCGCGCGTCTCTCATCAGCGAGCCAGGCAGGCGAGGTACGCAGCGCCTGAATCGCGCCTTCATCGGGTTTGGCTGATTGCCTGCGCGTTTGTTCCGCGCGCGTGTTCCAGAGCGTTCCGGGCGTTTTTGCGGTTCGTTTGTTCCATTTTTGTTGCGCGCGTGGTCAGTTTCGCGCGCTTTACTCCCGCGATATCGCTGCGTTCCATCAAGCGTTGCCGGGCCGCGGCAGCCCGCGCGGCGCGGTCCGCGACCGGCAAGACCCGGCAAGACGGCAGCGGCGTCCGGGGCAGCACCCTCACCAGGACGAAGTGCCCGCCGTGAAACCTATACTCAAATCCAACAAGCTTCTGAATGTCTGCTACGACATTCGCGGGCCCGTTCTCGAACACGCGAAGCGGCTCGAAGAGGAAGGCCATCGCATCATCAAGCTGAACATCGGCAACCTCGCGCCGTTCGGCTTCGACGCCCCGGACGAGATCATTCAGGACATGATCCTGAATCTGCCGACATCGTCCGGTTACTCCGATTCGAAAGGCGTGTTCGCGGCGCGCAAAGCGATCATGCATTACGCGCAGCAGAAGGGCGTGCACGGCGTCGAACTCGACGATATCTACATCGGCAACGGCGCATCCGAACTGATCGTGATGGCGCTGCAGGGCCTGCTCAACGACGGCGACGAAGTGCTGCTGCCCGCCCCCGATTACCCGCTGTGGACGGCGGGCGTGAGCCTGTCCGGCGGCACGCCCGTGCACTACATCTGCGACGAGTCGAACCGCTGGATGCCGGACCCCGACGATATCCGCGCGAAGATCACGCCGAACACGCGCGCGCTCGTCGTGATCAACCCGAATAACCCGACGGGCGCGCTGTATTCGAACGAGCTGCTGCTCGAGCTGATCGACATCGCGCGCCAGCATGGCCTCGTGATCTTCGCGGACGAGGTGTACGACAAGATCGTTTACGACGGCCGCGAGCATACGGCCATCGCGTCGCTGTCCGAAGACGTGCTGACGGTCACGTTCAACAGTCTGTCCAAGAGCTACCGGTCGTGCGGTTACCGCGCCGGCTGGATGTGGGTGTCGGGCCTGGCGGGCGATAACCGGCGCCGCGCGAAGGACTATTTCGAAGGCTTGGGCATTCTCGCTTCGATGCGGCTGTGCCCGAACGTGCCGGGCCAATACGCGATTCAGACCGCGCTTGGCGGCTATCAGAGCATCAACGAACTGATTGCGCCGGGCGGGCGGCTTTTCAGGCAGCGCGAACTCGCCTACGACATGCTGACCGCCATTCCAGGCGTGACCTGCGTGAAACCGGAAGCGGCGCTTTACATGTTTCCGCGGCTCGATCCGAAGCTTTATCCGATCCACAACGACCAGCAATTCATCCTCGACCTGCTGCTCGAAGAGCGCGTGCTGCTGGTGCAGGGCACAGGCTTCAACTGGAAGTCGCCGGATCACTTCCGTGTGGTGTTCCTGCCGAACGTCGATGACCTCGCGGACTCGATCAACCGGATCGCGCGCTTTCTCGACGGCTACCGCAAGCGGCACGCGGCCTGACGGGGCGGCCTAAAATACACAACCGGCGCTTACCCGTTCCCTCAAACTCTCACTAGAAACACACACGCTGCATGGAACCGATCAAAGTTGGATTGCTGGGCTTCGGCACCGTCGGCTGCGGCACCTATACGGTGCTGCGCCGCAATCAGGAAGAAATCAAACGGCGGGCCGGCCGCGACATCGAGATTGCGCGGATTGCCGTGCGTAATCCGGCGAAGGCGAAAAGCGCGCTCGCGAACGCGGATGGCGCCAGTGCGTCGAGCGTCGCGGTGACCGACGACTTCAACGCGCTCGTCGACGATCCGTCGATCGACATCGTGGCGGAAATGATCGGCGGCACGGGGATTGCGCGCGAACTCGTGTTGCGCGCGATCGCGAATCGCAAGCATGTGGTGACGGCGAACAAGGCGCTGCTCGCCGTGCACGGCACCGAGATTTTCGAGGCCGCGCACAAGAACGGCGTGATGGTCGCGTTCGAAGCCGCGGTGGCGGGCGGCATCCCGATCATCAAGGCGCTGCGCGAAGGCCTGACGGCGAACCGCATCGAGTACATCGCCGGCATCATCAACGGCACGACGAACTACATTCTGTCGGAGATGCGCGATCGCGGCCTCGATTTCGCCACGGCGCTGAAGGCGGCGCAGGATCTCGGCTATGCCGAAGCCGATCCGACGTTCGATATCGAAGGCGTCGATGCCGCGCACAAGGCGACCATCATGAGCGCGATCGCGTTCGGCGTGCCCGTGCAGTTCGACAAGGCGTACGTCGAAGGCATCAGCAAGCTCGCGGCCATCGACATCCGTTATGCGGAAGAGCTCGGCTACCGGATCAAGCTGCTCGGCATCACGCGCCGCACCGCCAAGGGCATCGAACTGCGCACGCACCCGACGCTGATTCCCACCAAGCGCCTGCTGGCGAATGTCGAAGGCGCGATGAACGCGGTGGTCGTGCATGGCGATGCGGTTGGCACGACGCTTTACTATGGCAAGGGCGCGGGCGCGGAGCCGACGGCGTCGGCGGTGGTGGCGGACCTCGTCGATGTGACGCGGCTGCACACGGCGGATCCCGAGCATCGCGTGCCGCATCTCGCGTTCCAGCGCGACCGGCTCTCCGACACCCCGATCCTGCCGATCGACGAAGTGACGAGCGGCTACTATCTGCGTCTGCGCGTGGCCGATGTGACGGGCGTGCTGGCCGATATCACGCGCATTCTCGCGAACACGGGCATTTCGATCGACGCGTTGCTGCAAAAAGAGTCGGAGCAGGTCGACGATCACGGCAAGGGCGAAACGGACATCATCCTGATCACGCACGAGACGGTCGAAAAGAACGTCAATGCGGCGATCGCGGGCATCGAGGCATTGCGTACCGTCGTCTCGAAGGTGACGAAACTGCGCATGGAATCGTTGAACTGAATTCGAGCGGACTTTTCTCATGAACTACATTTCCACGCGCGGCGCCGGAGCAGGCGAGCGCCATTCGTTTTCCGACATTCTGCTCGGCGGCCTCGCGAAAGACGGCGGCCTGTATCTGCCGTCCGCGTATCCGCGCGTGTCCGGCGAGGAACTGGCGCGCTGGCGCACGCTGCCGTACGCCGACCTCGCGTTCGAGATCCTGTCGAAATTCAGCGACGACATCCCCGCCGCGGATCTGCACGAACTGACACGCCGCACGTACACCGCGCAGACCTACTGCAACGTGCGCGACGACGAACAGGCCGCGCAGATTACGCCCCTGAAAACGCTTGGCATGGAAGACGGCGCGCCGCTCGCGCTGCTCGAACTGTCGAACGGGCCGACGCTCGCGTTCAAGGACATGGCGATGCAACTGCTCGGCAACCTGTTCGAGTACACGCTCGCCAGGCACGGCGAAACGCTGAATATTCTCGGCGCGACCTCGGGCGACACGGGCAGCGCGGCCGAATACGCGATGCGCGGCAAACAGGGCATTCGCGTCTTCATGCTGTCGCCGCACAAGAAGATGAGCGCGTTCCAGACCGCGCAGATGTACAGCCTGCAGGACCCGAACATCTTCAATATCGCCGTCGAGGGCGTGTTCGACGATTGCCAGGATATCGTGAAGGCCGTGTCGAACGATCACGCGTTCAAGGCCGCACACAAAATCGGCACCGTCAATTCGATCAACTGGGCGCGCGTGGTGGCGCAGGTCGTCTATTACTTCAAGGGCTATTTTGCCGCGACGAAGTCCAATGATGAGCGCGTGTCGTTTACCGTGCCGTCGGGCAACTTCGGCAACGTCTGCGCCGGGCATATCGCGCGGATGATGGGCCTGCCGATCGAGAAGCTCGTCGTCGCGACCAACGAAAACGACGTGCTCGACGAATTCTTCCGCACCGGTATCTATCGCGTGCGCAAGTCCGCCGAGACGTATCACACGAGCAGCCCGAGCATGGATATCTCGAAGGCGTCGAACTTCGAGCGCTTCGTGTTCGATCTGCTCGGCCGCGACCCGGCGCGCGTGCTGCAGCTATTCCGCGATGTCGAGGAAAAGGGCGGTTTCGATCTCGCGGCAAGCGGCGATTTCGCGCGCGTGCGGCAGTTCGGCTTCGTGTCGGGCAGCAGCACGCATGCGAGCCGCGTCGAGACGATTCGCGATGTGTTCGAACGCTACGACACGATGATCGACACGCATACGGCCGATGGCCTCAAGGTGGCGCGCGAGCATCTGCAGGCGGGCATTCCGATGATCGTGCTCGAGACCGCGCAGCCGATCAAATTCGGCGAAACGATTCGCGAGGCGCTGTTGCGCGAGCCGGAGCGGCCCGCGGCGTTCGTCGGGCTGGAGGCATTGCCGCAGCGCTTCGATGTGCTGCCGGCCGACGCCGAACGCGTCAAGGCGTTTGTGGCACGGTCTGTCGCCGGGTCTGTCACGCCTTAGACGGGCGCACTACAATAAATAACCTTTCCGTCCCCGCCCGCGCCAATCAGCCGATGTCCACGCCCACGCCTGCCGTACCTCGCGCCCCGATGCTGTCGACCGCCGATGCCCTCGCCACCCTGCTCGGCGCCGCCGTGCAGATCGACGGCGAAGAAACGCTGCCCACGCTCGATGCGCTCAACCGCGTGCTGGCGGCGGATGTGATCTCGCCGCTCGACGTGCCGCCGATGCACACGAGCTCCATGGATGGCTACGCGGTGCGCATTGCCGATCTCGCGCACGGCGACCGGCGCCTCGCCGTGTCGCAGCGTATTCCGGCCGGCCACGCGCCGCAGCCGCTCGCGGCGGGCACCGCGGCGCGCATCTTCACCGGCGCGACCGTGCCGCCCGGCGCCGACGCGATCGTGATGCAGGAGCAAACCGAAACAGCCGGCAACGAAGTGACGCTGCTGCATACGCCGAAGGCCGGCGAATGGATCACGCAGCAAGGCGCCGATATTCGCCGCGGCGCGGTGATCCTGCCGGCCGGCACGCGCCTTACGCCGCAGGCGCTCGGGCTGGCCGCCTCGGTCGGCTGCGCGGAGCTGCGCGTGATGCGCCGGGTGAAAGTCGCGGTGTTCTTCACCGGCGACGAATTGACGATGCCCGGCGAGCCGTTGAAGCCGGGCGCGATCTACAACTCGAACCGCTTCACGCTGCGCGGGCTGCTCGACAGGCTCGGCTGCGACGTGACCGACTACGGCATCGTGCCCGACCAGCTCGATGCGACACGCGCGACGCTGCGCGATGCCGCGCGCGAACACGATCTGATTCTGACCTGCGGCGGCGTGTCGGTGGGCGAGGAGGATCACGTGAAGCCGGCGGTCGAGGCGGAGGGACGGCTGTCGATGTGGCAGATCGCGATGAAGCCGGGCAAGCCGCTTGCGTTCGGCGCCGTGCGGCGCGCTGCGGGTGGCGTTGATGCTGGTGGTGCCGGTGGTGCCGAGGCGGCAAGCGCCGCACGCGCCACGAGCACGGCGAGCGCACGTACCGAGACATTCTTCATCGGCCTGCCGGGCAACCCGGTCTCGAGCTTCGCGACTTTCCTGCTGTTCGTGCGGCCGTTCGTGCTGCGCCTTGCCGGCGTGCGCACCGTGACACCGCGCGCGCTGTCGCTGCGCGCCGATTTCACGCAGCAGAAGGGCGATCGCCGCAACGAGTTCCTGCGCGCGCGCGTCAATCCGGCGGGCGGCCTGGACCTGTTCCCGAACCAGAGTTCCGCGGTGCTGACGTCCACCGTCTGGGGCGACGGGCTCATCGACAATCCGCCGAATCATGCGATCAGCGCCGGCGAGACCGTGCGCTTTATTCCGTTTTCCGAACTGCTGAACTAGGACCTATGAGGTCCGTCCCGATTGAACCGAAGCCGCCGATGAAAATCCAGCTCAGATATTTTGCAAGTGTGCGCGAAGCGCTCGGCCGGTCCGACGAAGCGGTCGACGTACCGGCTGAAGTCGCGACCGTCGGCGACGTGCGCGCATGGTTGCGCGTACGCGGCGGCATCTGGGCCGATACGCTCGCCGAAGGGCGCGCGCTGCGCATGGCCTGCAATCATGTGATGACCGATGCCGGCACGCGTATCACCGACGGCTGCGAAGTCGCGTTTTTCCCGCCGGTCACGGGCGGTTAGGAGCAGGCGATGACGGTGCGCGTTCAGACCGAAGACTTCGACGTCTCGACGGAGCTTGCCGCGCTGCGCGCGCAAAATCCGAAAGTCGGCGCGGTCGCGTGCTTTATCGGCACCGTGCGCGACCTCAACGAGGGCAGCACGGTCGAGACGATGGAGCTCGAGCACTACCCGGGCATGACCGAGAAGTCGCTCGAAGGCATTGTCGATGCCGCGCGCGAGCGGTGGCCGGGCACCGACGTGCTGATCGTGCATCGCGTCGGCAAGCTTTATCCGCTCGACCAGATCGTGCTCGTCGCCACGACGTCGGCGCATCGCGGCAACGCATTCGCGTCGTGCGAGTTCGTGATGGATTATCTGAAGACCCACGCGCCGTTCTGGAAGAAAGAGAAAACCGAACACGGCGAGCGCTGGGTCGATGCGCGCGTGACCGACGATAAGGCGCTCGAGCGCTGGGGTTTGGCTTCGGGCAACACGAAGCCGGAGTGACACGCCGGGATGCGTGCTTCGCTGCGGCGCGCCCGCTGATCACGCTGCGTGCTGGCGGCGCCTGCTAATGCGCCTGCTAATGCACCCACTAACGCACCCCCTAGCGCACATTCAGACGGCGCTTACCCGTCATCCCGTCCGCGTCCGATGAACTTCGCCGGAAACGGCTCGCCGCTCGGCCGCGACGGTAACGCGTGCGCCGCGTCGTCGTCCTTCTTTTGCCGTCCCGGCGCCACCCGCTCGAGCAAGGCCTTCTGCTCCGCGGGAATTTCGTAGTCCCACCCGAACCTGCTCAACTGCAGGCTCTGCGCGATACGCAGCGCGGGCTCCATGAAGCGCACCGCCGCGGCGGGCGCGTAGCGCGCCTCGACCGTGTCGAGAAACAGGTAGAGCCACCGGCTGAAATGCCGCGGCTCGATGCCCTCCAGCGGCTGATGCGCCTGCTGCACATTACCGCGGTACTGCTTCGAGCCGAGCACGAGACTGCCCCAGAACAGACACATCTTCGGCAGATGTTCGTCCCAGCGCCCCGCGATCTTCTGCTCGAAGACCGGCCCGAGCAGCGCATCGGCGCGCACGCGGTCGTAGAACGCGTAGACGAGTGCGCGGATGTTCGCTTCAGTTGGTTCGGATTGCCGCACGACGGCCGCGGCAGGCTCGAAAGACGGGTTCATTCAACGATCACAAGTCAGGCGGACGACCCATATTGGGCGGTCAAATGCAAAAAGACATCATCAATCTGGTAAAAAAGACCGTATGCAAAGAAACCATAACGTTTATAGTTACGCGAAATAACACGCAAAACGCAGCAATAAGATGCGTATTGCAAGCATCTTATTGTAATCAGACGTGCGATACAGCATGCGATAAACAGCGTTCACGGCAACCTTGGAAAGGACGAGACCCGGCTTTTGTGCGGCCCCGCCTTCGCCGATCGCGACTTGGCATACATGAGACTGACAGACTATACCGACTACTCGTTGCGTGTGCTGCTGTACCTCGCCGTACGCCCTGAGGGGCTTGCAACGATCCAGGACATTTCCGATTCGTACGGAATCTCCAAGAATCATCTGATGAAGGTCGTCCAGCGACTCGCTGAACTCGGATGGGTCGAGACGGTGCGCGGGCGCAATGGCGGGCTGCGGTTGTACGAGCACTCGTCGGCGCTGACGGTTGGCGAGGTGGTGCGCGCGGCCGAGAGCGACTTCGCGCTCGTCGCCTGTCTGCCCGATGGCGACGGCTCGCATCGCGACTGTACGATCCGGTCTAACTGCCGCCTGAAGGGCGTGTTCGAGAGCGCGCGCGATGCTTTTTTCGCCGAGCTCGACCGCCATACGATCGGCGATATCGCCCAGCCGAGCGATCCGCTGCTGAGATTGCTTGGTCTGATGCCCGCCGTGGTGCCGGTCGCATCGATCGTCCCGGTCTCTCCCGACGCGTAAGCGCCGCCACGGCGCTCGCCCGCACGCGACGCGGCATCAAGCCGCAGGCCGCGCGCCGGCCGTAGCCCGAAGCCCGTGCGCTGGGCGTCGGCGGCGGATTAGCGCCGCCGGCGCCCCCAATCGAGCCAATTGTTGTCTCCCGCCGCAAAAAACCGCTTGAAACGCGAATAACCTCCCTCACTTTGGTGACATTCGAAATTGGAGGTCTCTGTGAGAATCGACAAACTCACCACCAAGTTCCAGGAAGCGTTGGCGGACGCGCAAAGCCTTGCGGTCGGCCATGACAATCAGTACATCGAGCCCGTTCATTTGCTCGCGGCGCTCGTCGCGCAGCCCGACGGCTCCGCGCGTTCGCTGCTTTCGCGGGCGGGCGTGCATGCGCAGGCGCTGCAAAGCGCGTTGAACGACGCGATCGCGCGGTTGCCGCAGGTGCAGGGCACCGACGGCAACGTGCAGATCGGCCGCGAACTGACGGGCCTGTTGAATCAGGCCGACAAGGAAGCGCAGAAGCTCAACGACACGTACATCGCCAGCGAAATGTTCCTGCTTGCCGTCGCCGACGACAAAGGCGAAGCAGGGCGTCTCGCGCGCGAACATGGCCTCACGCGCAAATCGCTCGAAGCGGCGATCGTTGCCGTGCGCGGCGGCTCGCAGGTGCACAGCCAGGACGCCGAGAGCCAGCGCGAAGCGTTGAAGAAATACACGATCGATCTGACCGAACGCGCGCGCGCCGGCAAGCTCGACCCCGTGATCGGCCGCGACGATGAAATCCGCCGCTCGATCCAGATCCTGCAGCGCCGCACGAAGAACAACCCGGTGCTGATCGGCGAGCCGGGCGTCGGCAAGACGGCGATCGTCGAAGGGCTCGCGCAGCGCATCGTCAACGGCGAAGTGCCGGAGACGCTGAAGGGCAAGCGTGTGCTGTCGCTCGACATGGCGGCGCTGCTGGCGGGCGCGAAGTACCGCGGCGAATTCGAAGAACGCCTGAAGGCCGTGCTCAACGATATCGCGAAGGACGAAGGCCAGACCATCGTGTTTATCGACGAAATCCACACGATGGTCGGCGCGGGCAAGGCCGAGGGCGCGATGGACGCGGGAAACATGCTGAAGCCGGCGCTTTCGCGCGGCGAACTGCACTGTGTCGGCGCGACCACGCTCGACGAATACCGCAAGTACATCGAGAAGGATGCGGCGCTCGAACGGCGCTTCCAGAAAGTGCTCGTCGACGAGCCGAGCGTCGAAGCGACGATCGCGATTCTGCGCGGCTTGCAGGAGCGCTATGAGCTGCACCACGGCGTCGATATCACGGACCCGGCGATCGTCGCCGCCGCGGAGCTGTCGCATCGGTACATCACCGACCGCTTTCTGCCGGACAAGGCGATCGACCTGATCGACGAAGCGGCGTCGAAGATCAAGATGGAAATCGATTCGAAGCCCGAAGAAATGGACCGGCTCGATCGCCGCCGCATCCAGCTGAAGATCGAGCGCGAAGCGGTGAAGAAGGAGAAGGACGAAGCGTCGCAGAAGCGTTTGCAGCTGATCGAGGAAGAGATCGAGCAGCTCGACCGCAAATATTCGGATCTCGAAGAGATCTGGACCGCCGAAAAGGCGGCGGTGCAGGGCGGCGCGCAGCTCAAGGAAGAGATCGAGAAGACGCGCGCCGAAATCGCGCGGCTGCAACGCGAAGGCAAGCTCGAGAAGGTCGCCGAATTGCAGTACGGCAAGCTGCCGCAACTCGAGGCACGGCTCAAACAGGTCACGCAGGCCGAAGCGCAGGAGCAGAACAACCCGACGCGTCCGCGTCTGCTGCGCACGCAGGTCGGCGCCGAGGAAATCGCCGAGGTCGTGTCGCGCGCGACGGGCATTCCGGTCGCGCGAATGATGCAGGGCGAACGCGAGAAGCTGCTGCAGATCGAAGAAAAGCTGCATCAGCGCGTCGTGGGCCAGGACGAAGCGATCAGCGCGGTCGCCGATGCGATCCGCCGTTCGCGCGCCGGTCTGTCGGATCCGAACCGTCCGTACGGTTCATTCCTGTTCCTCGGACCGACGGGCGTCGGCAAGACCGAAGTCTGCAAGGCGCTCGCCTCGTTCCTGTTCGATTCGGAAGAGCATCTGATCCGGATCGACATGAGCGAATTCATGGAGAAGCACAGCGTCGCGCGGCTGATCGGCGCGCCGCCGGGTTATGTCGGCTACGAGGAAGGCGGCTACCTGACCGAAGCGGTGCGGCGCAAGCCGTATAGCGTGATCCTGCTCGACGAGATCGAAAAGGCGCATCCGGATGTGTTCAACGTGCTGCTGCAGGTGCTCGACGACGGGCGCATGACCGATGGCCAGGGTCGCACCGTCGACTTCAAGAACACGGTGATCGTGATGACGTCGAATCTCGGTTCGCAGGTCATTCAGTCGATGGTCGGCGAGCCGCAGGAGGCGGTGAAGGACGCCGTGTGGGAAGAGGTGAAGCTGCACTTCAGACCCGAGTTCCTGAACCGGATCGATGATGTCGTCGTGTTCCACGCGCTCGATCGCTCGAATATCGAGTCGATCGCGAAGATCCAGCTCGAGCGTGTGCATGACCGGCTCGCGAAGCTCGATATGCAGCTCGTTGTCTCCGACGAGGCGCTCGAGCTGATCGGCAAGGTCGGCTACGATCCGCTGTTCGGTGCGCGGCCGCTCAAGCGCGCGATCCAGCAGGAGATCGAGAATCCGGTCGCGAAGCTGATTCTCGCGGGCAAATTCGGACCGAAGGATGTGATTCCGGTCGATGTGAGAAACGGCAAGCTGGTGTTCGAGCGCGTCGTGCATTGAGTCCGGACGGGTTCGGGCCGCGTCCTGAACCACGATCTTCCGAGGCGAGCTCTTACGCGGCCGCCAGGGCGGGCAACGAAGCGATTCGTTGCCCGCTTTTTTTGTATCGATGCCCCGGCATTGCACATGGCCGCCTGCGAGGCTCTAGCATTTGTCTATCGCCACGCGTGGAGATGCTCGATGTTCCGCTCGCTGACACATGACAGTGCGACACATGTGCCGCAAGCGCATCCGCAGCTCAAGTGTCTTGCGTGGCGCGATGCCCGTTCTCGCATCAGCGTCGAGGCGCGAATGGTATCGCGCGTCGCAAACGTCGTCACCTATTGACGGGAGGAATCTATGCCTTTGTCGATTTCATATGACGGATATCATGAATATCCGGCTACCCATCCCGTGCCGCCGGTCTCTTCCGGCCGCGGCGAACATCCGATGAACGTCGAGTCGCAACGGGGCAATGGACCCGACGGCGGTACGGAGGCGCCGCGCATTCGCACCGGCCCGACCGGAACGGCCAGCGGCCCGCCATTGGCAATCGTCGGAGCGGGCGGGCGCGTGAACGGATCGACGCCGCGAACGGACGCGTGGGGTATGCCGCGCCAGCCTGCCTGGCCCGCGGGGTTTGACATGTCCGCAATGCCCGCGGAATACAACACGTCAGTGCGCCCCGGTGTGTTCGCGGACGCGCACAGCGGTCAGAAATTTATCGTGCACGACGGTAAAGCGTATGCGGTCGCGATCGACGCTAACGGCGCTTGCCGCGTTACCGGTCCGGCTGATCCGCAAGGGCGATCGTTTTACGTGGTTCCGGCAGAGAACGGCGATTGGCAGTTCGGCGATTGGACGGGCCTCAAGGGAGGCGGGTTCGGCGATGCCCCCGACCGCGCGGGCATCACTGCAAGAGTGCATGGCTTGCAGGACCACCGCCAGAGCTTGCTGCATGAGCTGGACCGGGCTGTGAGTCGTGAAGCCCAATTCCGTCAGCAACTTTACGAACTGAGGGCCAGGCAGGACGAAGTTTCACGCAATGTGGCCGACCTGACATCGCGCCTGTCCGCGCTCGGGGGGCAACCGCCCGGGGGCAGCGAGGGGGCGGACGCATACCGAAGACATGCGCCAGCAGAGCAAGTGTCGCGAGACCTTGCGCAGATGAGGCAACAAATCGATCGACTTGCCGCTGACCGGTCCGCGATCGAACGTGAGTTGAGTCAGATCGCACCGGAACTCGCACGCGTACGAGCGCGCGTGGATGATATCGAGCGCGAGTTGCAGCAACTTCAGCCACTCCTGCAACAGAACCCGTAGCTTCGCCTCGATTCGCGAGGATGGGCTCGCGCGCGATCGAGGCGCGAGGCGGCGTGCTGTTCAGGTGCCGCCTCGCACGCGATCGGGTCGCAGGGCTACGCGTTCCTGTTGCCGAACAACCCTGACAGCGCGCTCAACGCGCCCGTCAGGTTCGACGGTTCGACCTTGCCGTCGGCGGGCACTTCGCCGTTCGGCGTCGCGGCGTCGACCACATGCGGCAGGACTTGCGACAGCAGCCCCGTTACCTGCTCGGGTTCGACGCCAGTCTTTGCCGCGAGATTCGTGACGGTTTCCGAACCGAGCACGTTGTGCAGCATATCGGCGCTGATGGCCTTGTTTTCGCCGGTGCCGATCCACGAACTGATAATCTCGCCGGCGCCATTTTCATGGAAGCGCTGGATCAACCCGTTCAGACCGCCCGGCTGGTTGTTGATGAATTCGAGCACGCTGGCGACGAGCGCCTGCTGACTTCCACCGCCTTGTGGCGATTTGCCGAACATCGAACCGATCGTGTCGAGTAGGCTCATGACTGTCTCTCCTGAAGGCCGGCGCACGTCATGCGGCCGGTTGGGGGAAAACGCCGCGAGCAACGCGCGGCACGGAAACCTCCGCAAAGTTCGTTGCGCATGCAACGAGCGGCGCGGCGGCACTGGCCATCAAAGCAACGTCGCGGAACGACGCTGGCCAGCAAAGGACGACACAGTACACCTGAACATCAAGTCAATCGTAAAAGACGGTTGCGCGTCGATACGCAGGCTATCGTCAAGCGCCCGATGCCGCAGGCGCTGATGCCGCGGCCTTGCCCTTCTTCTTCGATTTCGATGCCTTGGTGCCCGACGCGGACGCGGGTGCATTGGCAGCAGGCGCTTCGGCCGTGGTCGCGGCGGATTGCGGTGCGGACTTCGTCGATTTCGACGTCGACTTTGCCGCGCCTGTTGGCGGCGCGCCCGAGCCGTTGATCGTCAAACCCGCCGCTTCGAGATTTTTCACCGACTTCGAGCCGATGCCTTTGACGCGAGCCGCCAGATCGTCGGCATCCTTGAAGGGGCCATTTTTTGTGCGTTCGTCGATGATCGCCTTCGCGTGGACAGGGCCGATACCCTTGACCGATTCGAGCGCGGCCTGATCGGCCGTGTTCACTTCGACCGCGGCGGCGAGGCCCGCACACAATACGAGAACGAGCGCAACGCACAGCATCCAGAGCTTCTTCAACATGGCAAGCACTCCATCGAGGGCAAATGAGGCCGGGAACGGACCGCGCATCCAGTCAGCAAGCACTGCGACTCAAGCATAGGACACTTTATGCGGCACTATTGCGAAAACCGTTGATTTGTCATGCCATATGGTGCGACTCGAAGGCGTTTCTGGCCGCTTGGTGCGGCGTTGAGTCGCCTTCAGTTGCTGTGAGCTGCTGTGAGCTGCTGTGAGGTGCTGTGAGGTGCGGGAGTCCGCTTTGATCCGTCGGATGCCATGTCGGACCGGCCATGCGGATCGAATCATCTGCGCAATGGGTTGGTGGCCGCGGTGGCAGAGGAGGAGATGGCTGACGCAGCGGCCGATGCGCGCGGATGGCTCGAAGGTGAGCGCGCAGTAACCGCGCGCGCGGTCGCACCGCGCACTTCGAAGCGCACGCTATCGGCGATGCGGCCGTTAGCATCGACGAGTTCGAGAACGTGACGCCCGGGCCACGGCGGCCACAATACGCGTTGCGCATGGCCGAGCCGCTTGCCGTCGAGCTGCCACGAACTGCGCTCCGATGTGCCGTTCGCGCGTTCGAACGCGATGCGCTGGTTCGCGGGCGGGATGTCGGGATCGAGTGCGAACAGCGTGCCGTCAGCCGGTGCGCCGATACGCGGCGCGGCGGCGGGCGACGCGGTTGCCGCTGTCGTCGTGTCTGCTGCGACCGGCGGCGTGACCGGCAATGCGAGTGAGTTGGCGGCTTGGTCGCCACGCGCGCCCGCCGACAGCGCGACCACCGGCATTTGCGTGCCGCGCAGGAACCATTCGTCTCGCGCGGGTTCGAGCGCCTGCTCGAAGGTCACATGCGTGCGGACCACGCCAGCAGGCGGCGCAGGCGGCGTGCTGGTCACGCGCCGGTGCAGATACCCGGCGACGGCGGCCCAGACAGGCGATGCGCTCGTCACACCCGACACGTCCCACATCGGCGTGCCGTCCGCGTTGCCGACCCAGACGCCGATCGTGTAGTGCGACGTGAAGCCGATCGTCCAGTTATCGCGCATGTCTTTGCTTGTGCCGGTTTTGACCGCTGAGAAGAAGCGTGTGGCGAGCGGGCTGTCGAAGCCGAACGTGCGCGTGCGTGCATTGTTGTCGGACAGCACCGAGGTCACGATAAAGCTCGCATCGACGCTGAATACGCGATGTGGCTCAAACGCTGCGCTGTTGCCGTTGCCGCTCCCGCTCCCGCTCCCGCTCCCGCCCGCCGCTCGCGGCCGCATCGCGAGATCCACAACCGGCGACACGACACCGCCATTGGCCAGCGCGCGATACGCGTTGGTCAGCGACAGCAGCGTCACGTCCGCGCTGCCTAGCGCGAGGCTGTAGCCGTAGTAGTCGCCGCTTTGTTCGAGCGGCAGGCCGAGTGCGACGAGCGTGTCCGCAAAGCGATGCGGCGTGACCATCACGAGCGTGCGCACCGCGGGCACGTTCAGTGACGAACCGAGCGCCGTGCGTACGCTGACCCAGCCTTTGAAGCCCTTGTCGTAGTTCTGCGGAATATAGAGGCCCCCGCCTGCCGGCAGATCGAGCGGCGCATCGTCGAGCAGCGTCGCGGTCGTCACGCGGCGCTCGTCGATGGCTTCGGCGTACAGAAACGGCTTCAATGTCGAACCGGCCTGGCGGCGCGCGAGCACGGCATCGACATCGGGCGCGGCCGACAGACCACCGGACGAGCCTACCCACGCGAGCACGTCGCCGCTCGTATTGTCGAGCACGACCACCGCGCCGTCGTGCACATTGCGCGGATGCGCGCGCGCGTTCAGTTCCGCAAGCGTGCGCGTGAGCGTATCGCGGGCAAGGCGCTGCAGGTTCGCATCGAGCGTCGAGCGGATGCGCGCGCCCGCGGCCGGCTGCATTTCACCCGCGACACGGCGCGCGAAGTGCGGCGCGAGCGATTCCGCGGCGGGCGACGTGCTCAGCAACGCGGGCGCAGGGCGGGCGAACGCCAGCTGCACGAAGCTGTCGAGATTCGTGCAGCGCGCGGCCGCGTGCATGTCGCGCAAAATCCGGCAGGCGCGCGCGGCGACTTTCGGATACGGCGCATTGGGCGCGCGCACGAGCGCCGCGGCCACGGCGGCTTCGCGATCGTCGAGCCCCGAAGGCGCCTTGCCGAATAGCGTCAGCGACAGCGCGGACAATCCGACCGTCTCGCCGCGCAGCGGCACGAGATTCAGATAGGCCTCGAGGATCTGATCCTTGCGCCAGCTGCGTTCGAGACGCAAGGCATCGAAGGCCTGGCCGGCCTTCTGCGCGAGCGAGCGTTGCCCCGAGCGACGGCGGTCGTCGTCGAGCAGCCCTGACAATTGCATCGTGACCGTCGACGCGCCGCGCGTGCGCGTATTCCACAAGTTGCCCCAAGCGGCCGCGGCCGCGCCGCGCCAGTCAACGCCGCTGTGCTCGTAGAAGCGCTTGTCTTCGGATACGACGATCGCTTCGCGCAGCGCCGGCGAGACATCGGCGAGCGCAACCCATTCGCCGCGCCGCTCGCTCAGATCGACGCGCGTGCGCTGCAGCGTCTCGCCGTCGCGCGATAACAGCAGCCAGTCGGAACTGCGCCAGTGTGTGCGCACGTCGTCGAAGGTCGGCAGTGCGTAAGCGGCGAGCGGTGTCAGCGCTGCGCACAAGGTTGCGCATGCAACCACCGCGCGCACGACCGCGCGTGGCTGCGCGGGTCGGCTTCGTGGCGAGGTAGGCGGGCGGCGCATGGTGAGTTCGTCCCGTTCGCTGCTACTGCCTCGCCGTCGCAGAAGCGGAAGCGGCGGTAGACGGAGCCGACGCGGACGCCTGAGGCGTTGCGCCCGTCGCCGCCGCCTGCTGCACGACAACCGGCGCATTCGGCCAAGCGCCATAAGCCGATGGCGCGTAAAGCGCCTCGACGCGTGTCGGCGGCAGACCGAACGTGCCGGCGTTATTGAGCCGCATCGTGTACTCGATCGAGAAGCGGCCCTTCGGCACGAACTCGTAGTACGCGCGATATGCGTCGAAGCCGCGTTCGATAAACGTGGGCCACGCAGTGCGTGGCGTGTTTTCGTCGGTTTGGTCGGTCCGGTTTTCCCCCAGCACCGCGGTTTGCGAATCGCGGCCGAGTCCCGAGCCGAGGACTGTCGCACTGGCCGGCACCGGATCGTCGACGACGACCCACGTCATATCGCTTTGCGCATCGATATCGAGATGCACACGCACGACGTCGCCACGCGTGTAGACGCCTTTGACGGCCGGATCGAGCGGCGTGACGGTCTTCGTGATCCGGTAGCCCGCGGCGAATGGCGCTTTCAGTGCGACCGCGGCGAGGCTTTCGATGGTCGCCCATGGCTTGCCGGTGCCTTCCTGCGTGAGCGTGAGCGGTTGCGTACCCGGTGCGGCAGGCGGCCACGGCAGGAGCGTGCTGCGTGTGGCGTTGCCGGGAGAGGTGCTCGCGGCTGCGCCCTGCGCGTGCGACGCACCAGGAGCGGCAGAAGCCGCGGAACCGGGCACAGCGGCAGCAGCAGTGGAGGCGGCGGATGCCGCAACAGCAGAAGCCGCTGCCGCGTTCCACGCAATCGTTCTGTCGATTGCGCCAAGCCGCACCGTCGTGCGTCCGGTCACCGGCGCGCTTTCGAACGCACGCGAAAAGCGCTCGACGGCGAGGGTGCCCCAGACATTCGACGTTGTGGTTTGCCAGGCGCCGTTGCGCTGCAATGCGAGCAGCCCGCTCATCAAACGCGGCATCTCGTCTTTCCATTCCGGCGCATCGACGAATGTAAGAGCAAGACGTGCCGCATTCGTTTCGGGGCCGGTCATGAGCCACCACAGGTCATCGCCGGCTTCGGTCGAGAACGTGAGCCGTGTGCCCTGGTACGTGAGCCGCGTGCGCAGGATCTGCTCGAGCTCAGTGAGTTTGTCTGCGCGCCCGGCGACATCCTTGACGCGCGAGAGCACCGCGTAATAGTCGAGCACCGCCGACGTCGGCCACTGGTTCGGCGCGATCTCGATCGAGTCGAGCATGCGCGGCGTAGCCGCGCCATAGCGCGACAGCGCGTCGAGCGCGGCCAGCTTGCGCAGATCGAGATCCTTGCGCGGCGCCCAGGCGTTGCGTTCGATCCGGCCTTCGACGAAGGCGGTGAGGCCCGCCTCGAGCTTGCCGCGCAAGTCGTCCGGCAGCGCGAAGCGCGCATCGAGCTTCGCCGCCTCGTCGCTGGCTGCCAGCAGATACGCGCTCAGCACCGTGCTGCCGGTATTGCGGCTATCGTCGCCGGGCGGGAAGTAGTTCGCGAGGCCGTCGCGATCGAGATACACAGGCATCTTCGCGATCACCGACTGCCAAAGTTGCGCATCGCGCAGCCCGAGGGCGCGCGAGCTCTGCTGTTCGAGGCACGTGTACGGATAGCGTTCGAGCCAGCGCCGGACGCCGGGCAAACCGTCCGCGAGTTTCGGCTGCAGCGACACCGCAATGCCGCCGCGCACGGCGCCGTTGCTGCCGGCGCTCGCATCGGGCGGCGCGGCGATCGGTACCGACAGCGTGCCGTCGACTTGCGCGAGCGTCGCCTGCTGGACTGTGACCGGAATCGCCGCGGCGACGCGCTCGGTGATTTTCAACGAGTCTGACGCATGGGGTGCGGCCGATGATGACCCCGCCAGCGCGGTTGCGCTCACGTTCCATGTGAGCGCCGGCAGTGCCGCATCGGCAAGCCCATCGGGCGTCGTCACGTTCCACGCAACCTCGCGCGCCGAATCCGGCCCGATATCGACCGTTTGCGATGGCAACGCAAGTCCCGGCGCATTTGCATTGACTACCACCTTCATTGCGCGCGCCGTCGTATTGCGCACCGTGAATTGCGCGCGGAACCGATCGCCTTCGCGTACGAGCGGCGGCAGCCCGGAAATGAGCTGCAAATCCTGCGTGCTGCGAATCGTTGCGCTGCCCGTGCCGAACGTGCCCGTGCCGACCGCGGCGATCGCGACGATCCGGAAGCGCGTCAGTGAATCGTTGAGCGGCACATCGACCGATGCCGTGCCCTCACCATCGAGCGTGACGCGCGGATTCCATAGCAGCAGGGTGTCGAACAATTCGCGCGTGGCCACGTGTCCACCGCCGCCGCCGGCAGGCACCGCCTTGCGGCCGAAATGCCGGCGTCCGACGATTTCCATCTGCGCCGTCGACGTCTCGACGCCGTACGCGCGCTGTTGCAGCATCGCGTCGAGCAGATCCCAACTGCGGTTCGGCATCAGTTCGAGCAAGGCTTCGTCGACGGCGGCGACCGCGATTTGCGTGCCGGCCGGCGCGGGCGCGCCGCCGGGCATCTGCACGCGCAGCTTCACGTGCGCTTTGCCGCGCACTGTGTAGGTTTGCGCATCGGGCGTCACGCTCACCGCGAGCCGGTGCGCGGCCGTGCCGACCTTGATTTGCGCGACGCCGTAGCGGAATGCGGGCTTCGACAGATCGACGAGCGGCGTGGGCGGTTCGTAGTGACGGCCTTCATACCAGAACGCACGCGCCCATTCGAGCGGCGCTTTCCAGCCCCAGGTGAAGAACGAATACCACGGCACGTCGCGAATTCGTCCGCGCAGCGCGAGCACCGAGACGTAGACGTTCGGCCCCCACGCCTCTTCCACCTTGAGTTCGATCGTCGGATCGGTGCCGTTCAGTTGCACGACACGCGTGTCGATCACGCCCTCGCGCTCGACCGCGACGAGCGCGGTCGCGAAGCGGAACGGCATGCGCACCTGGAAGCGTGCGGTTTCGCCGGGCTCGTAGCGGGTTTTTTCCGGCAATACGTCGATGCGGTCCGTGTTGTCGCCGCCGAACCACAGTTCGTCGGCACGCGTGACCCACACCGAGGTGGTTGCGGTCGACGGGCGGCCGTCGCCGTCTTTCGCGGTCGCGACGAGATCGATATTGCCCGCTTCGCGCAGTGTCGCCTCGCACGACAGCAAGCCGTGCGCGTCGCTCGTGCCGCTGCAGAGCGTGCCGAGGTCGCGTGTTTCGGTGTGGTTGTCGTACGCATAGAAGCCGCCGACCATCCGCTTGCGCGAACTGATCGTGATGCGTGCGATGGCGCGCACGTCGAGCGCGACGCCTGCGCGCGGCTTGCCTTGCAGATCGACGGCCAGCGCCTTGACCGGCACCGTATGGCCGACCGACACCCATTGCCCCGACTTCACGCCGGCGACGACCGCGGCGGGCCACAGCGTGGTGCCGCCGCTGATCGTTTGCACCTCGCCGTTCGGGTCGGCGAATGTCGCTTCGAGCACAAGGCGTTCGGGCGCATCGAGCGGCGGCAGGTTCTTCAGCGTCAGCGTGCCGGAACCGTTGCGCTCGAGCGTGACGGGCTCCTTGTCGGCGACGAGCCTGGCGGTGTCTTCATTCGATGAAGATGATGTGTCGCTGTCGTCGCCGTCCTCGTATCGGGATGACGAAGCATTGTCGTCGGACGGCTTGCGATACGGCGTGAAGCTGAAGTCCGGATACGTGTCCGCGAATGCGGGAGAGGTGCTTCTGATCAGCGCCGAGACCTGCACCGGCAGGCCCGATGCCGCGCCGCCCGAGACATAGTCGATCTGCAAGGCGAGCGGCGCCTCGCGCGCGGCGACCAGCGGATGCGCTTTTTCATCGCGAACCGCGATCGTGCCTTTCAATACGGGCAGGCGGAACGCTTCGACGCGAAAGCTGCCCGATTCGTAGTTTATGTGCGGTGCAGTGCCGCTGCTGGCATCGCTGTCGGCGTTATCGTCGTCCGCGCCATCGTTTGCATCGCTGCCGGAAGGCGTGCTCGGGTCGCCATCGTCGAGCGAGACGCTGTATTCGCCGAGCTTCGCCGCGGCTGGAATCGCGAAGGTGGAGTCCGCGGTGTGATCGGCGGCCCATCGCAACGGCAGATGATAGGTCTGCCCGCTGCCGAGGTGGCGAATCGTCACGCGTGCCGGGTATCGCTTCGGCAACGCGAAGCCGTTTAACGTCTCGACGCGCAACATGTGCTTCATCGATACCGTTTCGCCCGCGCGCAGCAGCGTGCGATCGAAAATCGTATGCGCCCGGACCGTTGCGCCGCGGCTCATATCGGTCGGGACATTGAAGCGCCACGACTCGATGCCGCGATTCCATTCGGAACGCACGAACGCCATGTCCGGGCCGGTCTGCGGATCGTCGATACGCGCGGAAACGAACAGCCCCTCGTCGTTGCCGTCGTTGCAGCGCGCGGGCGTTTGCAATGGCTTGCCGATGGTGAGCAGTCCGCGTGCGTCGGTTTTACCGGACGCGAGTTCGCTGCCGTTGCAGTCGCTGACGCGGATATCGGCATTCGGCACGGGCTGGCCCTTGTCGAGCGTCGTTACCCAGACGACGCCGTTCTCGCGCCCCTGCTTGAAATGCACGCCGAGGTTTGTCACGAGCACGGCCGTACGCACGTACATCGGTGCGGGTTTCGCAAGCAGCGATGCGCCGAGTGCCGGCGAGGCAAGCTCGATTACATAGAAGCCCGGCTTTTTGATCGGCACGCCGACCACTTCGAATGGCCTCAGCGTTTTCGGGTCGGCCTTCGGCAGGGTCAGCGTCTCGACGCCGCGCTGGCCGGCGAGCAGCGACAGCGAGCGCACGTCGATCAGACGGTCGCGCCCGCTATTTGCCTGGGCGTTGTCCGGGGTTTCATCGGGCGTACGCGGCACCCACACCGGATCCGGATTGTGATCGAGGAGATCCGGCATCAGCCTCGCGATCGATTCGCGCGTCATTCCATACTGATCGAAGCGATCGACGACGCGCATCCAGCGGCGGATGTCGGCGTCCGCATCGACGCGCATTTCGCTGAACTGCGTGCTGCCTGCGTTGAGTCCTTCGACATGCAGGTCCGCTTCGACGTTGCGCAGCGTGACAGGCACGAGCGCGGGCATATCGGGCTCCGCATAGCGCTCGATAATGCCGAACGTGCCCGATGAAAACTTCGCAAGCGGCGGTAGCGGCGCGGTCGTGGTCTTCAGCGGAAAGAGATCGGCATTCGATAGCGCGCGGCCACTGACGTCTTTCAGATGCGCGGGCACGTCGATAGTCAGTTCGGCATGCTCGGGCAAGGGCGCGGCGAATTCGACGGTGTCGACCTCCGTGCTTTTATCGTCAGGCGCGAAAGTTGGGGCGATGCTTGCCCGGGTACTGCCCGCGCTGTTTTCCTGAATGTTTCCTTCTCGGACGTTGAGCCGGATTTTTTCGGCGTCGGCACGCGCGATCGGTGCGTTGAACTTCACACGCAGCGGACGCAATGGCGTGCACGGCGCCTTCGCGTTTTCGCGTTCGCACGAGAAGCTCGCGGCGAACGGTTCGCGCACGGTGTAGTCGAAGCGCCGCTCGACATCGTTGGCGAGGCCGCTCGGGCTTGCGACGCCGGCGCCGTAGACGAGCTGCATCTTCGTGCCCGACGGCAGCGTCTGCTGGCATTGCAGCGTCAGGATGCGCGCGGCGTCCTTCTGCAAGCGAAAGCGCGCGAGCAGGGCGGTGCGCACCGAGGCGTCGGCCGCCTTGACCGGAATGCGATTGCCGAGGCCGCTCGATTCGCACCAGATATGTTCGCGTACCGAAGTATCGGTGGCCGGGCCGTTCAGACGCACGATAAATGCCTGGTCTTCTTCGATTTCGCCGCCACCGGGCATCACGCTCTGCACGAACGGGCCGCCGGTTTCGAACGCGAAGCGGCGCGGGCCGGTCAGTGCCTCGCCGGACGACGATTTCAACGCATCGTTGAGGTCGATCGAACAGCGCATGCCGGGCGGCAGATCGGCCTTGAAGTCCCACGCCCATGTTTTGGCATCGATCCAGCGGCCGCTGCCGGCACTGGCCGATGCGTCGTCGCAATGCACGCGCGCGGGCGCCGCGGCATTCGCGGCGCCGAAAGCCGTCATCGCCTGATCGAACTTGACGACGACCTGGCGCACCTGCGCGACCTTGCCTTGCGGCGATACCTGCGCGATGCGAGCCGCATCGGCATGCCATGCGAGCGCGGCCAGGCCGCAAAGCATGACGAACGTCAAACATGCTGTTCGCCATGTCCGTCGACGGGTCCCGCGTTGCATCGCCAATCGCATCGATCGCACTCCAGATCGCTTACAGAACGCTGGCGATTCTAACTGAGGCGGGGCCGGGTTCCCAACCCTCAAACGGTGTGGGCGGGCGCCTACGCGGTGCGGGGAACCGGACTACGCTTTTGGGGAGTGACGGTTCACGAAGCGGCGCACTTGCCTTAGAGTGCACTCGAAGTCCTAACCTTGGTTCTGTCATGTCCCCACCACTCACAATCGGTCAGGTCGCCGCTTCAAGCGGCGTTTCCACGCATACGCTGCGTTATTACGAGCAGGCCGGCCTGCTGCGCGCGATCGGGCGTAGCGGGGCAGGGCATCGCCTCTATTCGCCGGCCGACCTCGACTGGCTGCAGTTCGTGATGCGGCTCAAGGCGACCGGCATGCCGATTGCCGGGATGCAGGCATTTGCTGCATTGCGTGCGCAGGGCGAGGCGAGCGTCGGGGCGCGTCGCGAGATGCTCGTTGCGCATCGCGAGGCGGTATTGGCGCACATTGCGCAATTGCAGGCGAATCTCGCCGCGATCAGCGACAAGATCGGCCACTATGAAGCGATCGAGCGCGGCGACAGGCGCGATGACAGGCGCGATGACGTGCGGTGAGACATGACATGTCGATCACACTGAACGGAGCGAAGGATCACGATGGAACACACTGACAATGAACGCGACGCGCGAGACGAGCGCTATGCACGAGGCTGGGACAGGCTGAAGGAAATCGACGGATCGGCCGGAGAGAAAGTGCTTGCATCGCTCGCGCCGATCGCACCGGATTTTGCGCGTCTTTTGATCGAATTCCCGTTCGGCGATATTTATAGTCGTCCGAAGCTCGATCTGCGCTCACGCGAGATTGCGACGATTGCCGCGCTGGCGGCGCTGGGCAACGCGCAGCCACAGCTGAAAGTGCATATCGAAGCGGCGCTCAACGTCGGATGCACACGTGACGAGATCGTCGAAGTGTTTATTCAGATGGCCGTGTATGCGGGCTTTCCGGCCGCGCTGAATGCGCTCTTTGCCGCGCGCGAAGTGTTCGGGCATGTCGACGCCATGGCAGGCGCGGCGGCTTGAACGTACCGGCTTGAATGGCCTTGCGGCGCGACGTTTTACGCCGCGTCGCGAGCATCGTCAGCGCGCGCAGGTTGCTCGCTGACGCGGTGCCAGTAAAACAGCAACCCGACGCCCGCCACCGCGAGGCTCACGGTATTCGCCACCCAGAATCCGCGCGCACCGGTCAGCCACGGCGGCACGATGCCGCCCACGTTGAAACCGAGCAGATACCCGCCGCCGAGCCCGACGCCCCACAGGGCGACCGCGTAGATCGCTGTCGGCACGATCACGATGCGGTAGGCGCGCAGCACGAACGCGGACGTGACCTGCAACGCGTCACAGATGTGATAGATCGCGACGATCAGCACGAGCGGCAACGCGGCGGCCGTCACGTGCTCGTCGGTGGTGTAGCCCGCCACGATCAGGGGGCGCAGCGCGAGCACGATCAGGCAGAAGCAGCATGCGATCGCGCACGCCATCAGGATGCCGTGTCGCGCGAGCGTGCGCGCCGCCGCGTCGTGCCGCGCGCCGAGCGCGCGTGCGACGAGCGTCGATGTCGCGATGCCGATCGACAGCGGCGTCATATACAGCACCGCGCCGAGGTTCGCGGCGATCTGGTGGCCGGCGAGCGTCGTTGTGCCGAAGCGCGCGATGAACAGCGCCATGAACGTATACGAGGTCACTTCGATCAGATACGACGCGCCCATCGGAATGCCGAGCTTCAGCAGCGCGAATTGCCGCCGCCGGACCGGCCAGCAGAAGCGCGCGAAAATGGCGAACGGCCGGAACACGTCGAGCTTCACGAGCAGCAGCAAGGCGGTGGCGCCGAGCAGCCAGTTCAGCCACGTGCTCGCGAGCGCGCAGCCCGGGCCGCCGGCCGCCGGTATGCCAAGACCGCCGAAAATAAGCCACAGATTCAACGGAATTTTCAGCGCAAGCGCGCCGACCTGCAGAAACATCACGAGTCGCGGCTGGCCGACCGCGGTCGCAAGCGCGGAGTAGACGCGAAACACGAGCGCCGCCGGCAGCCCGAACGCGAGAATCTGCAGATAGGCGATGGTGCGTTCGCGCAGCGCATCGGGCGCGTGCGCGAGCTGCAGCAGCGGCGCCGGGAAGTACAGAATCAGAAAGCCGATGACGGTCAGCGCCGCGGCGAGCCATAGCGCCTGCCGCACGTCTTCGCCGACTTCCTCCAGACGCCCCGCGCCGTACGACAGCCCGACGATCGGCTGCAAGGCGGTCAGAATGCCGGTCAGCGTGATGTAGACCGAAATGTAGATCGAGGCGCCGAGTCCGAGCGCGGCCAGATCCGTTGCCGAATAGCGGCCGACCATCGCGGTATCGATGACGCCGAAGGCGATGATCGCGAGCTGGCCGATCAGCACCGGCCACGCGAGCACCGCGATCTTGCGGAGGTCGGCGAAAAAGGGCGTGCTGCTCTCTGCGGTGCTCATGGCGGTGCTATTGCGGCGTTGCAGGCCGCCCATTGCGCCGCTTGACGGGCGGCTTCGGCCGATCGATCCGCACGTACAACCGGAAACGCTCGTCGCGGTCGGCCGCGCGGCGGCCTTCCCAGACCAGCTTCCAGACGAAGTTCGACATCGCGCTCGGTTCGCCGAAGTCCTGCGTATCCTGACGCAGGATCACGTCGCAGTCGTCGTCGGTGAACGAGAAGTGCATGCCGCCGAAATAGGCGAAGGTCGCAATCTGCGCGTTGCCGAGGCGCACCGGCGAAATGCACGAATAGTCTTCGGGCAGATGCGTGGCGATCTGCTGCGCGACGTCCTTGTAGGTCCGGCTGTAGTTGACGATCGGCAGCCACAACGTCATGAGCAGCACCCACATCAGCGTCGTGCCCGCGCTCGACAGCACGACGCTGCGCCACAATACCTTCGGATGCCGCGCGACGCGCCACTGGACCAGCACCATCCAGCAGAGCGTGACCGCGATCGCGCAGATCAGCGACACGATCTTGAATTGCGGCACGTAGCCGGGCACGAGCCGCGACAGGTTGCGCGCGAGGAAGAACGGGAAGCCCGTCATCGACGCGAGCCAGACGAGCCACACGAACGAGCCGAGCACCGTGAAGCTCAACACCGCGAACCAGTCGAATGCGTTGATCGCGCCGCGTTTCAACGTGGGCAGCGCGAATGCGGCGAGCACCGACAGCGCGGGCAGCGGCAGCATGTAGAGACGGTTCGTCTCCGAGCTTTGCAGTACGACAAGCGCGAAGAGCGGTCCGATTACCGCGAGCGGAATCGCGATATGCGGCGCGCGGCGCAGCCCCGACCAGCTGATCCATGCCCAGATCGCGAGCGGCCATGCGGGCCATGTGAACAGCGGCAGGTTCTTGAGCGCGTATAGCAGCACCGGTCCGAACGGACCCGTGAACGAATTCAGGCTGCCGCGCATCCATTGGTTCAGGAACCAGACCGCGTCGGCTGGAAACGCGGCGAGCGCGGCGATCGGCCAGGAAACGGACAGCGCGAGCGCAACCGGCAGGCCCGCGATCAGCAGCCACCGCGTGCGCGCTTCGCGCACGATCAGCGTCATGACGAAGGTGCCGACGAGCAACGCGCCGACCAGCACCGGGCTGCCCGTCAGCATGACAAGGCCGAGTCCGCCGCCCCAGATCAGCGTGCCCTGTTTCGGCTTGTCGAGCATGCGCACGAGGCCGTATACGAGCATCGAAATACAGAAGAACTGCGCGAGCGCGGGCGTGGTTTCGTGGCCGCGCTCGGCGAGGCCGAAGCAGGCGAGCAGGATCAGCAGCGCGCCGTCGGCGAGCGTGCGGCCATAGTCGCGTGGTTCGGGCTCGCCGCCGAACGCGTATTTGAATGGCTGCACTTCAGGCCGCCGGCCGAGCAGATAAGCGCCATACCAGACGAACGCGCAGGCCGCGCAGAAAAGCAGGCCCGTGAAGACGCGCGACGCGTTGCTCGCATCGACCCACGGCGCGAGCGCGCGAATCGCGGCGGCGCCGAGCCAGTAGCCGAGCGGTCCATCCGACGTGATGAATTTCCCGACGAGGTTCGGCAACAGCCAGTCGTGCAGATTGCCGTTGGCCATCGTCCACATCACGCCGAAGCCGGCCGCGTCCTCGTTTTTCCACGGGTCGCGGCCGAACAGGCCAAACGACGCATAGATCACGCAAATGGCGAGCAGCAGGGAGCGCGGTAGAGCGCTGGTCGCGGAGGCGGTGAGTCGGACAACGGGTCTCATGCGGTGTTATTGATCGTGATGAAGCGTTTTTCCGGGACGCGATGGACGCACGGCGGACAGCCGGTTGAACAGCAAGGCAACCTCCGCGTTGAACACGGGGTTTGCCACTGGCTTGGTCGCGGCGTGCAGCGCGGAATCCCGGCCGGTTTGAGCATCCGGCATTGTAGACGTGCGCGGCGCTGCACGTCATGAACGTGTAACGGAGGGCATGGCGTAGAGACAACTGGGTGTTGACAACGGCGCGTCGCCGACGGCGGTTTTGCCGGGGAGCGCGACGCGAGGCATTTTGCGGCTCGGCGACCGACGGGGACGGCTTGATGCAAAGGCGTGAGTGCGTGCGTGCGCCAGGTCGACGTTCGATGTTTGGGACTGCATGGCCTGCCGCGGGCGCGAATGCCGTATGCATCGGCGTGCTGCTTGTGGTGCTTGGGTTGCTTTGCCCGCTTTCCCCGCTTTGTTCGCCTGGTTTGACTGGAGGCAGAACGCGCGCTTCGCGAGCGGCGCATATCGTTGCGGGTCGAGCGAGAGTCCGTTGGGTCTGGACGATAAAAAAGGGCAGCGTGTGCTGCCCTTTCTGGTGCCTTGCTGCGCGGGCCGAGCATTGCGTGTCGTCCCGGCGCGGCGAAGTTCGCGAAGCGCGCTTACTTGGTCGCCTTGCCCGTTGCGCGGGCGCCGAACTTCTTGTTGAACTTCTCGACGCGACCGGCCGTGTCCATGATCTTCTGCTGGCCCGTGTAGAACGGGTGCGATTCCGACGACACTTCGATCTTCGCGTGCGGGTAGCTCTTGCCTTCGAACTCAACGGTGTCGCGCGTCTGGATGGTCGAGCGCGTCACGAACTTGAAGCCGTTCGACATGTCTTCGAACAGCACTTCGCGGTAATTGGGGTGAATGCCTTCTTTCATGGTCTTTCCTCTGATCGGGCGGTAGCCAGCCTGCGAATTCCGCTCAGTCGATGCTCAATCGCTGAATCCGTAAGCCACTTGCCTAAGGTCGAAAAACGGCGATTATGCCAGAAAATCAGTCGCTTGACGAGAATTTCGTCGGATATTTCTAACCCGTTGCCGTTGTCTGCAGCACGCCCGTCCTGGCCGGATCCTGCCGGTAGTAACAGGCCAGCAGCCGGTATAGCTCCGGATACCCGGCCTCGAATTCGTGCGGCTTGACGAACAGCGCTTCGCTGCAGACCGCGAAAAATTCAGACGGATGGTCCGCCGCGTACGGGTCGATCAGCGATTCACGCTCGAAGCGCGCCCAGCGGCGCTCCGGCACCGCGTCGACCTGCGCGCAGAAATGATCGTACGCATGGTCGAACAAGCCGGCCCACGCGGTGCTGTCGAGCGGCGCGTGCAGCCGCCGGAAGAGGGGCGGATGGCCGTCCGCGTCGCCCGTCACCATGTCGATCTTGTGCGCGAATTCGTGGATCACGACGTTGTAGGCGTCGCTGCCATCGGTCATTTGCGCGTCTTCCCACGACAGCACGACCGGACCGCCTTCCCATGCTTCGCCGCTCGCATCGTGCTCGACTTCATGGACGATGCCGTCTTCGTCCTCGACCGTCTTGCGGATCACGAACTCGCCCGGATAGACGATGATGCCGACCCAGCCGCGATACAGTTCGAGGCCGAGATTGAGCACCGGCAGGCACGCCTGGACGGCGATCGCGACGCAGATCTCGTCGGTCAGTTCGAGCTCATGCGCGGTTGAGAATTCTTTTTGCGCGAGAAAGAGGCTCGTCATCTCGCGCAGGCGTAGCTGGTCTTGCCCATCGAGCCGCGCGAGAAACGGCAGGCCGGCGAGCGTTTTTTGCCACAGCGCGTCGGACACCGCGTGTGTGCGCAGCGCGCGTTCGCGGCGGCGTGTGTCGATCCACTGAGTGAGTTTCGAGAGCATTGCTGAAGGCGGCCATGTCACACGCGGTGACGCGATGACGATTTCCTCGCCACAGGTATTCTGGACAGCGACGATTTTAATCGCGCCGGCGCTCAGCATGCGAATCGCGACGTATGGATGAGGCGCGATGACGTGCCGGCGCTAATGAAAAACGCCCGCGAAGGCGGGCGTTCCAACGAACTCGAAGCGCTGACACGCAGCGCCGATGCGAAGCACGCGAGCGTCAGCCGCCGCGCCGCATCATGTCGAAGAACTCGGAGTTGTTCTTCGTCTGGCGGATCTTGTCGAGCAGGAATTCCATTGCTTCGACTTCGTCCATATCGTGAATGAACTTGCGCAGCACCCAGATCTTTTGCAGGATCTCGGGTTTGATCAGCAGTTCTTCGCGGCGCGTGCCGGACTTGTTCAGGTTGATCGACGGATACACGCGCTTTTCCGCGAGACGCCGTTCGAGGTGCACTTCCATATTGCCGGTGCCCTTGAACTCTTCATAGATCACGTCGTCCATGCGGCTGCCGGTTTCGATCAGCGCCGTGCCGATAATCGTGAGCGAGCCGCCTTCCTCGATATTGCGCGCGGCTCCGAAGAAGCGCTTCGGACGCTGCAGCGCGTTCGCATCGACACCGCCCGTGAGCACCTTGCCCGAGGCCGGCACGACCGTGTTGTAGGCGCGCGCAAGACGCGTGATCGAATCGAGCAGAATCACGACGTCGTTCTTCATTTCGACGAGGCGCTTCGCTTTTTCAATCACCATTTCGGCGACCTGCACGTGACGTGCGGCCGGTTCGTCGAACGTCGACGCAATGACTTCGCCCGCCACCGAGCGCTGCATTTCGGTCACTTCCTCGGGACGTTCGTCGATGAGCAGCACGAACAGCACGACATCGGGATGGTTCTGCTTGATCGCGTGCGCGATGTGCTGAAGCATCACCGTCTTGCCGGACTTCGGCGATGCGACGAGCAGGCCGCGCTGACCTTTGCCGATCGGCGCGATCATGTCGATGATGCGGCCGGTGACGTTTTCTTCGCCGCGCATTTCACGTTCGAGCAGCAGCACCTTGTTCGGATGCAGCGGCGTCAGATTCTCGAACATGATCTTGTGCTTCGACGCCTCCGGCGGCTGGCCGTTGACCTTGTCGACTTTCACCAGCGCGAAATAGCGTTCGCCGTCTTTCGGCGTGCGCACTTCGCCTTCGATCGTATCGCCCGTATGCAGGTTGAAGCGGCGGATTTGTGACGGACTGATGTAAATATCGTCCGTACTCGCGAGATAGGACGTTTCCGGCGAGCGCAGGAAACCGAAGCCGTCCGGCAGCACTTCGAGCGTGCCGTCACCGAAGATCGTTTCGCCCGTCTTCGCGCGCTTTTTGAGAATGGCGAACATCAATTCCTGCTTGCGCAGGCGGTTCGCACTTTCGATCTCGAGGCCATTGGCCATTTCGATCAACTGTGACACGTGCAGAGTCTTAAGCTCGGATAAATGCATACGGAGAACCCGCAGGAGAAGGTGCGACCTGAAAAGAAATCTGGGAGGAGAGTTGAGCGGAACCGCTCAGGGACTTATTCGTCTTTTCGACGATTTGTGAATTCTAGCATAGCACACGCCTGCTTCAGCTTGCGTGGCGGACCGGCCGCTTTGTTTTATCCGTGTTGTCAGCCGACAACAACCGGCCATGTAACGGGCACCGGAAGAACGGACAGTGAGACCGTCTCACCCGGTATGCACGCTTATCGCGCAGCAGACCGGGTGGGGGCGGGTGTGAGTAACATTGAAACCAGCGGTTGGAAAGAGCGGTTGGAAACCAGCGATCGCTCCGACGCGCTACAAACCACTACACCCGCAAGATTAGCCGCTCACAAAACACGACAATAAAACCGTCGCAATAAAAACACCGGCTAATCGATCAATTAAAAACTGCTTAAAGGTTACCGTCGAGGAACGCGGTGAGTTGCGATTTCGACAGCGCGCCGACCTTCTGTGCGGCAACCGCGCCGTTCTTGAAGAGAATCAGCGTGGGGATGCCACGCACGCCGAACTTCACCGGCGTGGACTGATGCTCATCGACGTTGATCTTCGCGATCTGCAGGCGGTCGGCGTAGTCTTTCGCGACTTCGTCGAGGATCGGTGCAATCATTTTGCACGGACCGCACCATTCCGCCCAGAAATCGAGCAGTACGGGTTTATCCGATTTCACGACGTCCTGTTCGAACGATGCGTCGCTGATGTGCTTGATTTGTTCGCTCATTGTCTGAATACCTCATCCGGTTCGAGGCCTGCCTGAATGCTCGCCACGATACATCAAAACTGAAGAAAATCTCCGTTCGCTTTACCGCAAAGAAAGGCTCAACCGAATGTCGTTCGAAGGTTTGCGGGGACTGGCTGCTAAGAACCTGCGAAGGCGCTCGGCGCTTGGCTTTACGGGTCACTTGCACGCAGTTTAGCCTAATTCGCTATGTGCTGCCCGTGGTGATAGTACCCATTCGGACAGCAGGATCGGCGCCTTGCGGCGGGCTTGCCGCAGTCGTGCGCCACTCCTTTCGACGCCTATCTGGAGGTGGTGTCGGCGAACACAAGGGTTAGGAGAATTGCGGCCGCGATGATAGAATGCGACGTGACGGGCCTCCTCGCATGGAGGTGCGGTCAACCTGGTCAGGTCGGGAACGAAGCAGCCACAGCCGTTTTCCACCAGTGCCGAGGGTCGGGCTCGTCACCTTCGCTTTTCCTCCTGTTTTGTCTTTTCTCCTGTTTGCCCTTCCTGTTCGCGTGTTTGCGCGTTGTTTGCGCATGGCGTTATGGGTGGTGGCGTCTTCGTAGTTCTTCGGCCATCGCTTTCGCGGCCGCTTGACTCCTTCTGTCTGTCTCACGGTTTTTGCTTGACGTGTTTTGTGTGCGGCACGTGCGGCCGCCTCGCGCTAAACGCCGTTTTCTATCGGACCATTAGCCAAATACAATAGAGCGGCGAGCCCGTTTCTCGCATTCCCTTGTCGCGCAGGGCCGAACCGGCTTTGCGCCTATGCGTTGCTGATACAATTTCCCGATGACCTATCAAGTTCTCGCACGCAAGTGGCGGCCGAAAGATTTCGCGTCGCTCGTCGGACAGGAGCACGTGGTGCGCGCGCTCACGCATGCGCTCGACGGCGGCCGTCTGCATCACGCCTATCTGTTTACCGGCACACGCGGCGTCGGCAAGACGACGCTGTCGCGTATCTTCGCCAAGGCGCTCAACTGTGAAACGGGCGTCACCGCCACGCCATGCGGCGTATGCCGCGCGTGTCGCGAGATCGACGAGGGGCGCTTCGTCGACTACGTCGAGATGGATGCGGCGAGCAATCGCGGGGTCGACGAAATGGCGGCGCTCCTCGAGCGCGCGGTCTATGCGCCGGTCGATGCGCGCTTCAAGGTCTATATGATCGACGAAGTGCACATGCTGACGAACCACGCGTTCAACGCGATGTTGAAGACGCTGGAAGAGCCGCCGCCGCATGTCAAATTCATTCTGGCCACCACCGATCCGCAGAAAATTCCCGTCACAGTGCTCTCGCGCTGCCTGCAGTTCAATCTGAAGCAGATGCCGGCCGGTCATATCGTGTCGCATCTCGAGCGCATTCTCGGCGAAGAGCAGATCACGTTCGAAGCGCAGGCGCTGCGCCTGCTTGCGCGTGCGGCGGACGGCTCGATGCGCGATGCGTTGTCGCTGACCGATCAGGCCATCGCGTATTCGGCCAACCAGGTAACCGAAGAAGCGGTGCGCGGCATGCTGGGCGCGCTCGATCAGAGCTATCTGATCCGCCTGCTCGACGCGCTCGCGGCGAACGACGGTCCCGCGGTACTCGCGGTGGCCGACGAAATGGCGCTGCGCAGCCTGTCGTTCTCGGCCGCGCTGCAAGACCTTGCAAGCCTGCTGCACCGGATCGGCTGGGCGCAATTTGCGCCGTCGTCCGTGCTCGACGAATGGCCGGAGGCCGCGGATGTGCGGCGTTTCGCCGATGCATTGAGTCCCGAGCAGGTGCAACTGTTCTATCAGATCGCGACCATCGGCCGTAGCGAACTCGGCCTCGCGCCCGACGAATACGCGGGCTTCACGATGACGCTGCTGCGCATGCTCGCCTTCGAACCGGCGCTCAACGGTGGCGCAGGCGCTGCAGGCGGCGGCCCGGTGTCCGCCGCGCGGCCCGGCGGCCAGAGCGGCGCGGCCGGCGGCCGGCGCTCGGGCGCGCCCGCGGTGACCGCGCAGCAGGCAGTTGCGCCGCATGCCGTGCTCGTGACCGACGATAAGCCGTCTGCGCGCGCCTCCGGCGGTGCGTTGTCCGGCAGCCATGCCGATGCCGCGGAAGCAGTCGCTGCGCAAGAGGTACGTGCAGCGGACGCCGCGGCAGTTCCGGTCCCGGCGCAGGCGGACGCTGCTACATCGATGTCCGGCCCCCCGGTGTCCGCCGATGTGGCCGAAAGCGCCGTGCAGACCGCGTCTGCGGCCGATGCCGGCGCGACGAACGGCGTCGACGGGACAGAGGGCAAACCTGCTCCCGCCCCATCCGCCGTGGCCGCGCAACAGCGTTTCGCCGACGCGACGGCGCTGCAGCAGGAACAGGAGCCCTCGCCAACGCCATCTTCAACACCATCGTCAACGCAACCGGCGGACGGGTCGCCGCGCCGCGGCGGCGGTGCGAGCGCGGCGCTCGACCTGTTGCGTAACGCCGGCATGAAGCTGTCGGGCGGCGGCAGAGCGGGCGCGTCCGCGTCGGCGGTGCCTGCGAAACCCGCACCGGCGGTGACGAAGCCCGCTCCCGCGCCACGCGTGGTGGTGCCTGTGCCTGACCCCGCGCGCCGCGCTCAGGCGCAGGCACAGCAGCGGGATGGCGCGTCGTCCGGTGCCGCTTCGGCGCGGGCGAACGCGAACGCAGGCGGCAGCACAACCGTCCCGCCTTGGGAAGAGATTCCACCGGACGCGCCCGGCGCGCTCGACGACTACGTCCCGATGTCCGCGGACGACGCGTTTTTCGCGCCGCCCGACGACGGCTTCGCGCCGGTTTTCGACGGCGGCGCCCACGACGTTCGCGTGAGTCCGGCCGCCGCGCCGGCGCCTGTCATCGACACGCGTCCGCTGCCGCCGGCCGTGCCGCTCGACGCACTGGGCGTCGATGGCGACTGGCCGGCGCTCGCCGCCGGTCTACCGCTCAAGGGCATTTCGTATCAGCTCGCATTCAACAGCGAACTGATGGCGCTCGACGGCACGACGCTCAGGCTCAACGTGCCGGTCCCGCAGTACGCGGATGCCGCGCAGGTCGCGAAGCTGAAGGCTGCGCTGGCCGAACGGCTCGGCCGTCCGGTCGATGTCGTCGTCGAAGTCGGACCGGCGCGCCGCACGGCGGCCGCGCTCGACGCCGCGGCGCGCGCGCAGCGTCAGCAGGAAGCCGAGCGCGAGATTGGCGCGGACCCGTTCGTGCAGTCGCTGATACGCGAGTTCGGCGCGAGTATCGTGCCGGGCTCGATTCGTCCGCTGATGCCGGCCGCGGGGCAGGGCGGGGCGGGCGGCGCGAGCGCCGCGCACTGATTCACCGCCATGGCAGAACCGAACAGCAGAACCGAGCGACCCGAAGCAAACAATACCGGCCCGAAGCGGGCCGCATTCGAATCCAAACCGCGAACCTGAAGTACGAACTGAAGCGAACTTGCGGCGCTTGAGCGACACTGAAGCGTTCCGCGCATCCAACAGCGCACACGATCAAGAAGGAGCACGTCCATGATGAAAGGCCAACTCGCGGGACTGATGAAGCAGGCCCAGCAGATGCAGGAAAACATGAAGAAGATGCAGGAGGAGCTCGCGCAGATCGAGGTCGAGGGCCAGTCGGGCGCCGGTCTCGTGAAGGTGACGATGACCTGCAAGAACGACGTGCGCCGCGTGTCGATCGATCCGTCCTTGCTCGCCGACGACAAGGACATGCTCGAAGACCTCGTCGCGGCTGCGTTTAACGACGCGGTGCGCAAGGCCGAGACGACCGCGCAGGAGAAGATGGGCAGCATGACCGCGGGCATGCCGCTGCCGCCGGGCTTCAAGCTGCCTTTCTAACCCGGGCTTTGATTCCGAGCCCGGCATTTGCGCCCAGAATTGCGCCCTGAATTCGCATGAAACAACCCTCCGCCTTGTCGGCGCTCGTCGAAGCGCTGCGCGCGCTGCCCGGAGTCGGGCCGAAGTCCGCGCAGCGCATCGCCTATCACCTGATGCAGCACGACCGCGACGGCGCACAGAAGCTCGGCCGTTCGCTGCTCTATGCGACCGAGCATCTGCAGCACTGCGAGAAGTGCAATACCTTTACCGAAGCGCAGGTCTGCGAAGTCTGCAGCGATCCGGAGCGCGACCCGACGCTGTTGTGTGTCGTCGAAACGCCGGCCGATCAGATCATGCTCGAGCAGACCATGACCTATCGCGGCCTTTACTTCGTGCTGATGGGGCGTCTGAGTCCGCTCGACGGCATCGGTCCGAAGGAGATTCACTTCGACCGGCTGGTCAGGCGCGCGTCCGATGGCGTGGTCAAGGAAGTCGTGCTCGCGACCAACTTCACGAACGAAGGCGAAGCGACTGCGCATTACCTCGGGCAGACGCTGAAGGCGCGCGGCCTGTCGGTGACGCGTCTGGCGCGCGGCGTGCCGGTCGGCGGCGAACTCGAGTATGTCGATGCGGGCACGATCGCACGCGCGATGCTCGACCGGCGTTCGATGTAGTTCGATGCGGCTCGTCGTGCCACGCAGTTCGGTGTTAACCACGATCGAAGGACAACCATGAAGCCAGCGAACGAGACGCACCCGACGGGCGTCACCCACACCACCCACGCCGGTGGTCCGCTCGCGGGCGTGAAGGTGCTCGAACTCGGCACCTTGATCGCCGGTCCGTTCGCCGCGCGTTTTCTCGGCGAATTCGGCGCGGACGTGATCAAGATCGAAGATCCGAAGGGTGGCGATCCGTTGCGCAAATGGCGCAAGCTATACCCTGAAGCGGGCGGCACGTCGCTATGGTGGGCCGTGCAGGCGCGCAACAAGAAATCGGTGACCGTGAATCTGAAGGCCGACGAGGGCAAGGAAATCGTGCGGCGTCTCGCGAAAGAAGCGGACATCGTCATCGAGAATTTCCGCCCTGGCCTGCTCGAGAAACTCGAGCTCGGCTACGACGTCCTGTCGGCCGACAACCCGGGCCTCGTGATGGTGCGGCTCTCGGGTTATGGTCAGAGCGGTCCGTATCGCGACCGGCCCGGTTTCGGCGCGATTGCCGAAGCGATGGGCGGCTTGCGGCACATAACCGGTTATCCCGATCTGCCGCCGCCGCGCATCGGCATTTCGATCGGCGATTCGATCGCGGCGCTGCACGGCGTGATCGGTGCGCTGATGGCGCTGCATCACCGGCAGGTGAACGGCGGCAAAGGCCAGGTCGTCGATGTCGCGCTGTATGAGGCCGTCTTCAACATGATGGAGAGCGTCGTGCCCGAGTACGGCGTCTATGGCATGGTGCGCGAGCGCACGGGCGCGTCGCTGCCGGGCATCGTGCCGTCCAACACGTATCCGTGCCGCGACGGCAGCATCGTGATCGGCGGCAATAGCGATCCGATTTTCAAACGCCTGATGCTGGCGATCGGCCGCGACGATCTCGCGAACGATCCCGAACTGGCGCACAACGATGGCCGCGTGCCGCGCACGCAGGAAATCGACGGCGCGATCGCCGCATGGCTGTCGACACGCACGATCGACGAAGCCCTCGCCGTGCTCAACGCAGCCGACGTGCCGGCCGGCCGCATCTACAGCGTCGCGGACATGTTCGCCGATCCGCAGTACATCGCGCGTCAGATGATCCAGACTTTCAAGTGGCAGGACGGCAAGGAGATTGCGCTGCCCGCGGTGACGCCGAAGTTTTCGGTCACGCCCGGCGACACGCGCTGGCTCGGGCCGCAGCTCGGTGAGCATACCGATGAAGTCCTGCAATCGCTGGGTTATGATGCGGACCACATCGCAAGGTTGCATGCGCAACAGATCGTGTGACATCGCTCTGTGAGCGCACCGCAAGCAAAAAAGAACCGGAGATTGCAACGATGCAACGCAGAACCTTTCTGACCGGCACCGCGGCGCTCGCGGGCACGGCGCTCTCCGCCCACATGCCGTTTGCGTTCGGGCAAGCGAAACTCGAGACGCGCAAGGTCGCGATCGCGGTGGGCGGAAAAAATCTCTTCTATTACTTGCCGCTGACGATTGCCGAGCGGCGCAATTACTTCAAGGACGAAGGACTCGACGTCGAAATCTCCGATTTCGCGGGCGGCTCGCAGGCATTGAAGGCGGCCGTCGGCGGCAGCGCGGACGTCGTGTCGGGTGCGTTCGAACACACGTTGCTGCTGCAGGCGCAGCGTCAGATGTTCCGTGAATTCGTGCTGCAAGGGCGCGCGCCGCAAATCGTGCTCGCGGTGTCGAAGAAGACGATGCCGAATTACAAGTCGATCGCTGACCTGAAAGGCAAGAAGATCGGCGTGACGGCGCCCGGTTCGTCGACGTCGATCATGGCGAGTTTCGTGCTCGCCAAGGCGGGACTGACCGCGAAGGATGTGTCGTTTATCGGTGTCGGCGCGGGCGCCGGCGCGGTTGCGGCGATGCAGGCCGGGCAGATCGATGCGCTGGCGAATCTCGACCCGGTGATGACCAAGCTCGAACGCGCGGGCGATATCCGCGTGATCTCGGATACGCGCACGCTCGCCGATACGCGCGCGGTGTTCGGCGGCGATATGCCGGCCGGTTGTATGTACGCGTCGCAAAGCTTTATCGACAAGAATCCGAACACCACCCAGGCGCTGACCAACGCGATGGTGCGCGCGCTCAAATGGCTGCAAACGGCGAGCGACAACGACGTGGCCAATACCGTGCCCGAGTCGTATCTGCTCGGCGACCGCGCGTTGTATATCGCCGCCTGGCAGCATGTGAAACCGGCGATCTCGCCCGACGGATTGATGCCGGCCGACGGCCCGGCCACGTCGCTGAAAACGCTGCAGGCCTTCGATGCGACGGTGCAGGGCAAGCCGATCGATCTGTCGAAGGCGTGGACCAACGACTTCGTGAAGAAGGCGCTCGAGACGGTCAAGGCCTAGGTGCGCGACGATGACGGTTCCCGCACTCGCGCTCGATAACATCACCTGCACGTTCGCTTCGCGCGACGAGCGCGGCGCGCGTTACACGGCTGTCAAAGATGCGACGCTGCATATCGCGCCCGGCGAGTTCGTCTCGGTGGTCGGCCCGACCGGCTGCGGCAAGTCGACCTTGCTGAATGTCGGCGCGGGACTGCTCGCGCCCTCGGCGGGCGCGGTCAGCGTGTTCGGCGAACCGTTGAGCGGCATCAACCGTCGCGCGGGCTATATGTTTCAGGCCGACGCGCTGATGCCGTGGCGTTCCGCGCTCGATAACGTGATGGCGGGGCTGTTATTCCACACCGTGCCGCGCGCCGAAGCGCGCGAACGCGCGCAAGCGTGGTTGAAGCGCGTCGGCCTCGGCGGTTTCGGCGACCGTTATCCGCACCAGTTGTCGGGCGGCATGCGCAAGCGCGTCGCGATGGCGCAGACGCTGATACTCGACCCCGACATCGTGCTGATGGACGAGCCGTTTTCCGCGCTCGATATCCAGACGCGGCAGCTCATGGAAAACGAGCTGCTCGACCTGTGGGCCGCGAAACGCAAGGCGGTGCTGTTCATCACGCACGATCTCGACGAAGCGATTGCGATGTCCGACCGCGTCGTCGTGCTGTCGGCGGGACCGGCGACGCGGCCGATCGGCGAATTCGCGATCGATTTGCAACGCCCGCGCGACGTCGCCGAAATCCGCTCGGACGCGCGCTTCGTCGAACTGCATGCGCAGATCTGGAGCGTGCTGCGCGACGAAGTGCTAAAGGGCTATCAGCAACAGCTGAAAGCCGTATGAGCGGCACGCCCGTGAACAGCGAAAGGACCTGACGACTCATGTGGAAGATGCTGCGTCCGAACCGGGCGAACCTCGTGATCTGGCAATGGCTGCTGCTCGTGCTGTGCTTCGTGCTCTGGTATGTGCTGACGAGCCCGACGCTGCTGCCCGCGTTCTATTTCGACGATCCGAACAAGGCCGCGTTCCTGTTCGGCGAGCCGCAGAAAGTCATCGTGCGGATCTGGCAGTGGTTCACATCGGGCGAAATCTATCTCCATTTGTGGATCACGCTTGTCGAGACCGTGCTCGCGTTTGTGATCGGCACGGTGCTCGGTCTTGCGGTCGGCTTGTGGCTTGCATTGGCGCCCGTTGCGAGCGCGCTGTTCGATCCGTATATCAAGGCTGCCAATTCGATGCCGCGTGTGATTCTCGCGCCCATCTTCGGCGTCTGGTTCGGTCTTGGCATCGGGTCGAAGGTTGCGCTTGGCGTGACGCTCGTGTTCTTTATCGTGTTCTTCAACGTCTATCAGGGCGTGAAGGAAGTGAGCCCGGTCGTGCTCGCGAACGCGCGGATGCTCGGCGCGAATCGCCAGCAACTGCTGCGCAATGTGTATCTGCCGAGTGCGATGAGCTGGGTGTTTTCGAGTCTGCATACGTCGGTCGGGCTCGCCTTCGTCGGGTCGGTGGTCGGCGAGTATCTGGGTTCGGCGCGCGGCGTCGGCTATCTGATTCTGCAGGCCGAAGGCACGTTCGATATCAACACCGTGTTCGCGGGCATTCTTGTGCTGACTGCGTTTGCGCTGATTCTCGACGGACTGGTCGGCGTGATCGAGCGGCGCTTCATGAAGTGGCAGCCGTCGAGCGGCGAAACCGAAAAGCTTTGAGCGCGATGGGCGAGCGCAGCGCGCCAGGGCGGTGCGTGTAAAGCGCGCTCGAACGACCGTGCGCGTTGTTCTGTCGACAGTCGCGTCGTTCAGCGTTGCCCGGTGTGGCGACGGGGCATCCGGTCAGGCGACTCATGCCTGTTGTGTGCCTGTCGTGTGCCTGTTGCGCAGGTGTCGCGCGGGCGTGGCACGATCGGCAATTGCACCACGCCATGTCGTCCGCGTGCCTTGTTTCCTCGGTTACAATCGCCGGATGCGAATCCTACTCAGCAACGACGATGGTTACCTGGCGCCGGGTCTCGCGGCGCTCTACGAAGCGCTGAAGCCGCTTGCCGACGTCACCGTGATGGCGCCCGAGCAAAACTGCAGCGGCGCATCGAACTCGTTGACGCTGTGGCGGCCGTTGTCGGTGCTGCGGTCCGCGAACGGCTTCTATTACGTGAACGGCACGCCGACCGATTCAGTTCACATCGCGCTGACCGGCATGCTCGACCATACGCCGGACCTCGTGGTGTCGGGCATCAACAACGGTCAGAACATGGGCGAAGACACGCTGTACTCGGGTACCGTCGCCGCCGCGACCGAAGGCGTGATGTTCAATGTGCCGGCCATCGCATTCTCGCTCGTCGATAAAGACTGGGCGCATCTCGAATCGGCGGCGCGCGTTGCTGCCGAAATCGTCAAACATTATCTCGACGCGCCGTTGCCCGGACATCCGCTTCTTAACGTCAATATTCCGAATCTGCCGTACGAGGCGTTGCGGGAGTGGCGCGTTACACGTCTCGGCAAACGGCATCCGTCGCAGCCTGTGATCCGCCAGACCAATCCGCGCGGCGAACCGATCTACTGGATCGGCCCGTCGGGCAGCGCGCGCGACGCAAGCGAAGGCACAGACTTTCACGCGGTCGCACAGGGTTATGTGTCGATCACGCCGCTGCAACTCGACCTCACGCACACCGAGATGCTGTCCGCGACACGCGACTGGGCGCACACCGGGAGCAGCGCTTCATGACGGGCGAGCGCGCGAAGCGCTTTCCGCTGGGCCTCGAAGACCTGGTGCGCGAACCGCGCCGAAGCGAAGCGCGTTCGGGTGACTCGCGCTCCACGAAAGCCACGGCGATCGATGGCCGCTTGTCGGGTGGCTCAGGGGGGGGCGGCAAATCGGGTGCCGCTTCGGCTACCGGCGCCGGTGCGCGAGGCGCACGCGCGGTAGTGACTGCCAAACGCAACGAGACCGCCAAGGGTTCTGTCACACGCGCCGAGAGCACGCGCCAGCAGCCGGCGCTGAGGCTGCCGGCCACGCCCGAGCGCGCCGGTGCGCCGAATGTGCCGTTGAACCGCGCGCATGCGCTGACCTCGGAACGGGTGCGCGAGCGCATGGTCGAACGGCTGCGAGCCAATGGGGTGGCGGACCCGCGCGTGCTGAACGCGATGGCGACGGTGCCGCGCCACATGTTCGTCGATCCTGGCCTCGCGACCCAGGCTTACGAAGACGCGGCGCTGCCGATCGGCCATCACCAGACCATTTCGAAGCCGTCGGTGGTCGCGCGGATGATCGAACTGGCCGCGGCGGGGCGCGAGCTCAACAATGTGCTCGAGATCGGCACCGGCTGCGGGTATCAGGCGGCGGTGCTGAGCCAGGTCGCGCGCGACGTGTATTCGATCGAGCGCGTGAGGCCGTTATACGAGCGCGCTAAGACGAATCTGCGGCCATTGCGTATTCCGAACATTCGCTTGCATTACGGCGACGGCCGCATCGGCTTGCCGGCCGCGGCGCCGTTCGACGCGATCGTGATTGCCGCGGCCGGCCTCGACGTGCCGCAGGCGTTGCTCGAACAACTGGCGATCGGTGCGCGCCTCGTCGCGCCGGTCGGCACGCAGGACGGTCAGACGCAAGTGCTCACGCTCGTCGAACGCACGGGGCCCGCGCAGTGGCGGGAGTCGCGGCTTGATCGCGTTTTCTTTGTACCCTTAAAATCCGGAGTGATTTAAATCCGATGACTATCAGTAAGCTGCGCACGATGCAAAGAACCAGCACGAATGTCCGTCTGACCGTGGCTCAACGTGGTGTGTGCGTACTCGCGCTGTCGCTGCTGGCGGCCTGCGCGACGCGCCTGGATAATGCGCCGGTCGTCGATCGCTCAGGCGCGCTCGGCACCGGAGCGGCGCAACAGGCGGCGCAGCAGCCGGTGCCGCTCGGCCCGCCGCCTCCGGGTTATTACCGGGTGAAACCGGGCGATACGCTGTATCGGATCGCGCTCGAAAACGGCCAGAATTATCGCGACATCGCGACGTGGAACAATCTGACCAACCCGAACCAGATCGAAGTCGACCAGTTGCTGCGCGTGGCGCCCCCGGGCACGACACCCACGGCGACGACGCCGGGCGTCGCAACGGCGCCCATCGCGGGCGGCGCGGTACAAAGCGCACCGCTCGCCGGCGCGCCCGCAGGGGGATCTTCGGCCGCAGCGGGCGTCGCGCAGCCGCCGCTCTACGGCGCCACCAGCAACGCGCCCGGTGCGACGGCCACGACCATTCCGCCGCAGCCGCCGGCCGCGACGAGCGACGCGGCCGGCGCCGCGGGCAACGTGACATTTGCGTGGCCGGTGCGCGGTCCGCTGCTCAACACGTTTGACGATTCGAAAAACAAAGGTTTGAATATCGGCGGAAGTATGGGCGAACCGGTCAAGGCTTCCGCGGACGGTCGGGTCGTTTATGCCGGAAATGGGCTGCGCGGTTACGGCAATCTCATTATCATCAAACATGATGCAACGTACCTTACCGCCTATGCACATAACAGTGCTTTGATGGTAAAAGAGGGAGACGCGGTCACCAAGGGGCAGACGATCGCCCAGATGGGCAACAGCGATTCGGACCGTGTGATGTTGCATTTCGAGGTTCGCCGGCAGGGCAAGCCTGTCGACCCACTGAAGTATTTGCCGCCGCAATAAGCGATTACGACCATGCCGAAATCGAAGCGCCAACCACCGCAAGCCGAGACTGAGACGATCAGCCGTGCCACGCATGTATCGGTGGAAGACACGGGCGCTTCGGATCAGGATGACGACAGCATCGACGACCTCGACAACGGGGCCAGCGATTCCGACGACCGCCGTTCGGGCGACGACGGTGAGGGCGGTTCCGACGCGCGCGAAGGCGCAACCGATTCCCCATCGGACGCCGACGACTTCCGCGCGCTGCTGCAGGCCGAGCTGACCGCGGACACGATCCAGCACTATCTGAACCGGATCAGCGTCAAGCCGCTCCTGACGGTCGAGGAAGAGCAGCGTTTTTCGCGCCTCGCGAAGGCCGGCGAGTTCGAGGCGCGCCAGGTCATGATCGAGCGCAACCTGCGGCTCGTGGTGAGCATAGCGAAGGGGTATCTGAACCGCGGCGTGCCGCTGCTCGATCTGATCGAGGAGGGCAACCTCGGCCTGATGCACGCCATCGAGAAGTTCGACCCGACGCGCGGCTTCCGTTTTTCGACTTACGCCACGTGGTGGATTCGCCAGAGCATTGAGCGCGCGATCATGAATCAGGCGCGCACGGTGCGGCTGCCCGTGCACGTCATTCGCGAACTGAACCAGGTGCTGCGCGCGAAGCGCCATCTGGAAAAGAACTCGATGAATTCGGGCGAAGCGGCGGACCGCCGCGACGCGAGCATCGACGACATCGCGTATCTGACCGGCAAAACCAGCGATGAAGTGACCGATATCCTCGCGCTGAACGAGCACACTGCATCGCTCGATGCGCCGCTCGACCTCGACCCGGCCAGCAGTCTGCTCGATCTGTTGTCCGACGACCAGAGCCAGTCGCCCGACGCCGAAGTGCAGCATCGTGAGCTGGAAACGCTTACACGCGCATGGCTTGCGCGGTTGTCCGACAAGCACCGGCATGTGATCGAGCGCCGTTTCGGCCTGAATCATATCGAGCCGGCCACGCTCGAGGAACTCGCCGACGAAATGGGCCTGACGCGCGAACGTGTGCGGCAGATCCAGCAGGAAGCGCTGGTGCGGCTCAAGCGCTTCTTCGCGTCCAATGGCGTGCGCAAGGACGCCGTTCTCTAACCTGATGACTCCGATTCTCGTATTCGACATCGAAACCATTCCCGATGTCGCCGGAATTCGCCGGCTTGAAGATCTGCCCGCCACGTTATCCGATGCCGAGGTCGCCGACTTCGCATTCGCCGCGCGCCGCGAAAAGACGGGCGGCGATTTCCTGCCGCATCATTTGCAGCGGATCGCGGCCATTTCATGCGTGTTTCGTGACGACAACGGCTTTCGCGTGCGCTCTCTCGGCACGCCCGCCGACGGCGAAGCCGTGCTCGTACAGTCGTTTTTCCGCGTGATCGAAAAGTACACGCCGCAACTCGTGTCATGGAACGGCGGCGGCTTCGACCTGCCCGTGCTGCACTATCGCGCGCTCGTGAACGGCGTGACCGCGAGCCGTTACTGGGACCTCGGCGAAGACGACCGCGAGTTCAAATGGAATAACTACATCAGCCGTTACCACGCGCGTCATACAGATTTGATGGACGTGCTCGCGATGTATCAGGCGCGCGCGAACGCGCCGCTCGATGCGCTCGCGAAACTGTGCGGCTTTCCGGGCAAGCTCGGGATGGACGGCGGCCAGGTGTGGCAGGCGTTTCAGCAGGGGCGTATCGAGGAGATTCGCAACTACTGTGAAACGGACGTGGTCAACACGTATCTGCTGTATTGCCGGTTTCAGCTGATGCGCGGTGGCTTTTCGGCCGAAGAATACGCTGACGAGATCGCGTTCGTGAAGAACTCGCTCGCGCAGGAGCCGGCCGCGCACTGGGCCGAGTATCTGGCTGCGTTCGACGGCTAGATTGGGCGCTCAGATCCGGCGCTCCCGCACCGCAACAGCGCGGGAGCGGTCAGGAATACCGCCGCAGCGACGCGTTGCTCAATCCGTCCGGCTCAATCGATCTCCAGCACGATCGGCTGATGATCGGACGCGCGCGTCGCGCCGTCGATCTCGCAACTGCGCAGCCTGCCGCGCAGATCGTCGGTGACGAAGATGAAGTCGCACGTGAGCGGCCCGTCTTTCCACTGGCCGGTATCGTAGAGGCCCGCGGTGGGCGGCGGTGTCGCGCCCGAATGCAGTGTCGTCCATGCATCGATAAACGACGGGCTGCCGTCGAGCGGCGCGATCATGCGCCGATACGCGTCGCTGTCGAACGCGCTGTTGAAATCGCCGCAGACAATCGCGCTGACAGGCCGCATGGTGTCGACGAACGGCCCGATTGCGTTTTCCGCGGGCGCCGGATGTGCGGCATGCTGAGCCGCCTCCTGTTGCATATGCCGCAACGCATCGACCTGCGCGAGCCGCTGCGGCAGCGAATAAAACTCGAGATGCGTGACGATCACGCGTAGCGGTCCACGCGGCGTGCGCAGCACGGCTTCGAGCGCGACGCGCTGCATCGAGGGCGCATCCGCGTCGGCCGGCCACGGCAGGGAATGACGAATCACGCGTTCGACCGGCAGCCGCGTGGCAAGCGCGTTGCCGAACTGCCGGCGCGGCGCGCCTGGCCCGTCGAGCTTCAATGGCGCGAGGTCGGCGCCGATCGCATCGAGCACCGTGTAGCCGGGCAGCTCGTCGGCGAGCTCGGCAAACTGATCGTCGCCCGGATGGCCCGCGAGCACGTTGAAACCGCGCGTCACCTCCTGCAGGCAGAGCACGTCGAAGTCGGCGAGGCGCTTCGCCTCGTTCACCATGCGCGGCAGGCTGACGTCGCCGCTCGCGCTGCGTCCCCACTGGACATTCCAGCTAATCAGTCGCATCGTCAAATCTCCGTTCGAGGTTCCCGTTCGTCTACAATCTCGCCTTCACTTCACCGTCTGTCAGGAAGTTGCTGGTGTCTCAAACCGTTCCCCGCGAAGCCTTATCTGCCGAAGCGAGCCCGACTGCGGGCGCTGCGCCGAACCACGTGGCGAACGCCGCGGCACACCCCGCGCCGAACAAGGCGGCAAAACGCAAGGCCGCGCGAGCGGGCGTGACCGCGCTGCCGCTGCCGCCCGCGGCGCTGCCCGAACTCGACATCGAGTCGCTCGACATGGAAGCGCGCGGCGTCGGCCGTACCGTCACGGAAGACGGCACGCCGGGCAAGGTCATCTTCGTCGAAGGTGCGCTGCCCGGCGAGCGCGTTACCTATTCGAGTTATAGAAGGAAGCCGAGTTTCGAACAGGCCGTTGCGGTCGATATCCTGCGCGAAAGCGTGATTCGTACCAGCCCGCAATGCCGGTTCTTCGGCACCTGCGGCGGCTGTTCGATGCAGCATCTCGATGTGCGCGCGCAGATCGCGGTCAAGCAACGCGTACTCGAAGACAACCTCGCGCATCTCGCGAGGTTGCGCGCCGAGACGATTTTCCGCCCGATCCACGGGCCGTCGTGGGGTTACCGCTACCGCGCGCGTCTGACGGTGCGTAACGTCGTGAAGAAGGGCGGCGTGCTCGTCGGTTTCCACGAACGCAAGAGCAGTTACGTGGCCGACATGACGAGCTGCGAAGTGCTGCCGCCGCATGTGTCGGACCTGCTCGTGCCGCTGCGCAGGCTCGTTGAAGGCCTGTCGATTCGCGATCGCATGCCGCAAATCGAGCTCGCGGTCGGCGCGACGGTCACGGCGCTTGTGCTGCGCGTGCTCGAGCCGATCAACGCCGCCGACGAACAGCTGCTGCGCGAATTCGCCGACGCACATAACGTGCAGTTCTGGCTGCAGCCGAAGGGGCCGGACTCGGTTGTGCCGTTCTATCCGCTCGACGTGCAACTCGATTACACGCTGCCCGAGTTCGGTATCCGGATGCCGTTTCTGCCGACGGACTTTACGCAGGTCAATCACCAGATCAACCGCGTGCTCGTGGGCCGCGCGTTGCGGCTGCTGGCGCCGGCCAAAACCGACCGCGTGCTCGACCTTTTCTGCGGGATCGGCAACTTCACGCTGCCGCTCGCGAGACTGGCGCGCGAAGTGGTCGGCATCGAAGGTAGCGAAACCCTGACCGCGCGGGCGCTCGCCAATGCGAAGGAAAACGGTGTCGACGGCCATACGTCGTTCGCATCCCGCAATCTGTTCGAAGTCAGCGCCGACGATATGCGCGCGTTAGGGCACTTCGACAAGTTCCTGGTCGACCCGCCGCGCGAGGGCGCGCTGGCGGTGTCGAAGGCGCTCGCCGATATCGCGCAAAGCGGTGAGGGCCCCTTGCCGCAGCGCATCGTCTATGTCTCGTGCAATCCGGCGACGCTCGCGCGCGATGCCGGGCTGCTCGTGCATGAAGCCGGCTATCGGCTGAAGGGCGCGGGCGTGGTGAATATGTTCCCGCATACGTCGCACGTTGAATCGATTGCGCTTTTCGAGCGCGACTGATTGGCGCAAGGCCGTATCGCGTAGCCTGTTCGAACGCTGCAAAAGGAAAACGCCACGGCATGCCGTGGCGTTTTTCATGCGACGCGCGATGGCGTCGGCAGTCCGCGTTTGCGTCAGCGTGACGGCCTTAGAATTGCCACCACGACTTTTCCTTGCCCGGACGCGCATGACCCGTGATGTACGGGCTATCGGGGAAAGTGCCCGCGAGCACGCGCTTGGTGTCGTCGGCCAGTTGCGGCTGGTCGAGCTTCTCATACGACAGCCACATGATATGCAGCGCGTCTTCGATGGCCGGCGCGTTCTTGTATTCCTTGATCGCAAGCTGGGCGCGGTTGATCGCAGCCACATATGCGCCGCGACGATAGTAATAGTCGGCCGCATGCACTTCGTGCGACGCGAGCGCATTCACGATATAGCGCATGCGCTGGGCGGCGTCGGGCGCGTACTTGCTTTTCGGGTACTTGTCGACGACGACCTTGAACGCGTCATACGACTCGCGCAGCGACTTCGGATCGCGCTCGCTCATGTCCTGGCCCGAGAACCGGCCGAACAGGCCCAGGTCGTCGTTGAAGTGGATCATGCCCTTCAGGTAGTACGCGTAGGCGATATCGGGGTGATCCGGGTGAAGCTGGATAAAGCGGTCGATCGCCTGGTCGGCGGCGGCCGTTTCGCTGTCTTTCCAGTTGCAATACGCGACATTGATCTGCGCTTGCTGCGCGAAATGGCCGAACGGGTCGCGACCCTCGAGCGCTTCGAAGTACTTCGCGCACTTGCCCCAGTCGCCGCCGCTCAAGGCGTCTTGCGCCTCGTTATATAATTTGTTGTTCGTCCACGTGGCTGTTTCGTCGGTCTTCTCGGGCAGGCCGTGGCACGCTGCGACGAGCGCGATCGCACACAGGCTCGCGATGGTTCGGGCCACTTTTCTGGCCACGCGTTGCGTCACGCTTCGGGCCTCCGCGTATTGGGCCATTTGAGTAATCATGTTCAAGGCTCGCATTCTCAGTCCAGCTTCACGTCAAGCGCTTTACGTCAGGTAACCAGTCTCGATGACCCGTTCTCATACTCCGCGCGCCGCAGCCGGCACACGGAATAGCGACAAAGATTATAGCCGATGCGAAGGGCGCTCCGACGCTGCGGCGCCCGACACGTCAGACAGTTCCGATATGCTTGACGACGAACTCGCCGCGAACGACGCATCGACCCGCGCGGTTTCTCCCCCTTCCGGACACGGCGCGGCAGCGGACGAAGCGCCGCGCGTCGTGACCGTGCCGCCCGAACTCGCGGGCGAACGGCTCGACAAGGTGCTCGCGAAAGTCTTCCCCGAGTTCTCGCGCAGCCGGCTGCAAGGCTGGATCGAAGCGCAGCGCGTGCACGTCGACGGCAAGCCGGCGAAGGTGCGTCAACCCGTGCCGCTCAATGCGACGATCGCGCTCGTGCCCGATCTGCTGCCCGAGCAGCTTGCCTTCACGCCCGAGCCTGTGCCGCTCGAGATCGTCTACGAAGACGAGACGATCGTCGTGATCAACAAGCCCGCGGGGCTCGTCGTCCATCCGGCGGCCGGCAACTGGAGCGGCACCGTGCTCAACGGCCTCCTGCATCGCTACGGCGAAGCCGCGGCGGGCCTGCCGCGCGCGGGCATCGTGCATCGCCTCGACAAGGAAACCTCGGGACTCATGGTCGTCGCGCGCACGCTTGCCGCGCAGACCGATCTCGTGCGCCAGCTGCAGGCGCGCACGGTCAAGCGCCGCTATGTCGCGCTCGTCTGGGGCGGCATGCCGGAAGAAGGCACGATCGACGCGCCGATCGGCCGCGACCCGCGCGAGCGTACGCGCATGGCGGTCGTGACCGGTGCGGCGGGCAAACCGGCGCGCACGCACTTCCGGCGCGTGGCGACGGTCGTGTGGGAGCGACAGCCCGTGACGGCGATCCACTGCGATCTCGAAACGGGCCGCACACATCAGATTCGCGTGCATTGCGCGCATACGGGCCACCCGCTGCTCGGCGATCCCGTGTACGGGCGCGCGCGCGGCAAGCGCTCGGTGACGCCGCTGCCGGGCGGCTTCGCGCGCCAGGCGCTGCATGCGTGGCGCCTCGGGCTCGTTCATCCGGAGACGCGCCGCACGATGCAATGGCGCGCCGACGTGCCCGAGGATCTCGCGGCGTTATGTGCAGCGCTCGGCTTCGACCGCGAAGAAGCGGACGATTTCGACGAAGACGCGTATCTCGACGACGATACCGCTTACGATCCGGCGCTCGAAGCCGACGAAGCCGACGAAGCCGACGAAGCCGACGAAGCCGACGAAGCCGACGAAGCCGACGAAGCCGACGAAGCCGACGAAGCCGACGAAGCCGATGACGACATCGCGGCGATGGAAGCCGATGGCGACGCCGACGACAGTTTCGACGACGAAGGCGATGCTGACGACGAAGGCGACGCCGACGACGCAGGCGAGGGCTACGCCGCCAGCACGCACGATGCGCACGATGCGCACAACGAAACGCGTCGCGATGCCGATATCGGAGCTCCGCGCGAGGCCGTTCGCGAGAACCGCGGCGAGGAGCACGAAAACAGCAGGCACGATAAAAGCGGGCACTCTAAGCACAGGCCCCCCAAGAACAAGGATCACCGCCGATGAACGTCCCCGACCTGACGCTTGCCGATGTGCTACGACCCGACTGGCGCGTCGCGCCGCAAGTTCGCGCGCTCGTCACGACGCGCAGCGGCGGTGTGAGCCTGCCGCCATACGGCAGATGGCGCGACGGCGTCGAGCAGCCCGGCGGCCTCAACCTTGGCCGGCGCGCGGGCGACGATCCCACGCGGGTCGAAGAGAACCGCGCGCGGCTGCGTGCGCTTGCAGGCATCGAAGAGCCGGCGTGGCTTCAGCAGGTACACGGCGCGCAAGTCGTGAGTGCTGACGATGTGCTCGAAAACGCCCGCGCGGGCGGCGCGGCGGTCAGCGCCGACGCCAGCGTGACCGATCGGCCCGGCACCGTATCGCTCGTCATGATCGCGGACTGCATGCCGGTCCTGCTGTGCGACCCGGCCGGGCGGGCAGTCGGGGCCGCGCATGCAGGCTGGCGCGGGCTGGCCGCGGGTGTCGTCGAGAACACCGTAGAGCGCGTTGCCGCGCTGGCGGGCGTCGAACCGTCTGCCTTGCATGCGTACCTCGGGCCATGCATCGGGCCGTCCGCGTTCGAAGTGGGCGACGACGTGCTACACGCATTCGTCGACACGGCGCCCGCTGCGCGCCGCGACGCGATCGTGCGTGCTTTCGTGCCGCGTAGCGCGATGGTGGGCAAATATCTTGCCGATTTGCCGGCGCTCGCGCGCGAGCGGCTCGCGCAACTCGGCATCTCACAGGTGACGGGCGGCGACCAATGCACATACACGCAGCGCGAGCGTTACTACTCGTACCGACGCGATCGGGTGACGGGCCGTATGGCTGCGCTGATCTGGCTGGCGCATTGAACATTTGCGGTGCCGTGTGGCTTGCCGTTTGCTGCGCGGCTTGTCCATGTCGCGCATCGCGCGAAGCGCGTTCAATGGTTTCATGACCGGCCGTCAAGCGCATCGGATACCGCTCGTCACACGGTCGATTGCTGCTGCAGCAAAAGCCCGGAGAATGCACGCAGACGCCGTATGTTTGCTGCGCTGCGGCAACCTTCAGGCGTGATATTGCGTCCGAAAGCGCAGGCAGTATGCGACATCGCGACAAGGCGCCGCCAACTCCCGGAAAACCCTGATATTTCGGGCAAACTGTCGGATTCGAACGGCGTGCGTAGGGCGCCTGCGAACGCACGTTCCCTTACATGGGGAAAACGATAATGAAAAAAATATCGCAGTGCGGCAAAATCGGGATCAAGCATTGACATGCCTTGCAATGGGGCGCAAGAATGTTCCCCAACAATGGGACAGGGCGTAAGCGGCCGCGAGCGTTTCGCCGCCTAGGCACGAAGGCACCTGCCTCTCAACCGTCCGCGAGGACTCACCGGTAAAAGCAGGTATGGTGGCAGCTCAACACTCCTCGACGTCCTCACGCACGCAAACTTCATCGGATCGCACGCAAGCGCAGCCGGGCGCGAATGCCGCCGGAGTTCAACAGTTATTCGACGCGTGGTTGAACGCATGGCGTTCAATCGGCGCAACGGCCGCTGCAAACGGTAATCCGTTTGCGGTGCCGGGCATGCCCGCCGGTATGACGGCAGGCATGCCTGCGAATGTGCCCTGGATGCCGGCGGCGTGGCCTGCCGGTATGCCTCCGGGGGGGGCCGATTTCACGCAGGCCGCCGCCGGCATGCCGCAATTCGCGGAACAGTTTGCCCGCCAGTTCGCCGAGCCGTTTGCAAAGGCTGCGCAACAGCCATTTAGCCCCGACCTGGCCAGGCCGTTCATGCAGCCGTTCACCGCGCTTGCTGGCATGAAGTTGCCCACCGCGGCCATTCCGCCGCAACGTCTTCAGCAGTTGCAGACCGACTACTCGCGCGACGCGATGCAGTTATTCCAGCAGGCCACGCAGGCTTCGTCGAGTGCGCCCGAACTGAAGGACCGACGTTTCAGCGCGCAGGCATGGAAGGCGACGCCGATCTACGCCTACATGGCCGCGTGGTATCTGCTCAACGCGCGTTATCTGCAGGAACTCGTCGACGCGCTCGAGACCGATGCGAAAACGCGCGAACGCATTCGCTTTGCGGTTCAGCAATGGACGGCGGCCGCATCGCCGAGCAACTTCCTCGCGCTGAATCCGGAAGCGCAAAAGACGCTGCTCGACAGTCACGGTGAAAGCCTGCGGCAGGGCGTGATGAATCTGCTTGCCGACATGCAGCGCGGCAAGATCTCGCAGACCGACGAGTCGAGTTTCGTCGTCGGCAAGAATCTCGCAATGAGCGAAGGTTCGGTCGTCTTCGAGAACGATCTGTTCCAGCTCATTCAGTACAAGCCGCTTGCCGCATCGGTGCGCGAGCGGCCGCTCCTGATCGTGCCGCCGTGTATCAACAAGTTCTACATTCTCGACTTGCAGCCCGAGAATTCGCTCGTCGCGCATGCACTCCAGGCCGGTCATCAGGTGTTCCTGATTTCGTGGCGCAATGCCGATACGTCGATTGCGCACAAGACGTGGGACGACTACATCGAAGAAGGCGTTCTCACCGCAATCGATACCGTGCGGCAGATCAGCGGGCGCGAGCAGATCAACACGCTCGGCTTCTGCGTCGGCGGCACGATGCTCGCCACCGCGCTCGCGGTTGCGGCCGCGCGCGGCGAACATCCGGCCTCGTCGATGACCTTGCTCACGGCCATGCTCGACTTCTGCGATACGGGCGTACTCGACGTATTCGTCGACGAAGCGCACGTGCAGATGCGCGAGCAGACCATCGGCGGCAAGAACGGCACGCCGCCCGGACTCATGCGCGGCCTCGAGTTCGCGAACACGTTTTCGTTCCTGCGGCCGAACGACCTCGTCTGGAACTATGTGGTCGACAACTACCTGAAGGGCCGCACGCCGATGCCGTTCGATCTGCTGTACTGGAACAGCGATTCGACGAGCCTGCCTGGTCCGATGTACGTCTGGTATCTGCGCAACACGTATCTCGAGAACAGTCTGCGCGAGCCGAACCGGCTCAAGGTGTGCGGCGAGCCGGTGGACCTGTCGCGCATCGATGTGCCGACGTTTATCTATGGGTCGCGCGAAGACCATATCGTGCCGTGGCAAACCGCCTATGCGTCGGTGCCGCTGCTCACGGGCCCGCTCAAGTTCGTGCTCGGCGCGTCCGGGCATATTGCAGGTGTGATCAATCCGCCGGCGAAGAAAAAGCGCAGCTACTGGGTCATGAACGGCGACGACAGGACCTTGCCCGGCAATGCCAGCGACTGGTTCGAACGTTCGACTGAATCGCCGGGCAGCTGGTGGCCCGAATGGACCACCTGGCTCGACCAGTACGCAGGCAAGAAAGTGAAGCCGCGCGCCGAGGCCGGTTCGGCCGAATTCCCGGTCATCGAACCGGCGCCGGGGCGTTATGTGCAGCAACGCGAGTAGCGCCTGAGCGGCATGTGCGTTTTCGCCTGACGCGACGTGCGTCTTGCCGGCACGGAATCAGCGGGATCGCGGCAAGACTCCTGACACGACGTCAGGCGCAAGAAGCAGTAGACGACTGAGCGGATCTTTAACTTGACGGCACGATGCGGCACTTAGTGACATAAGCGGCCGCGGTACCGGAGGAAATCGAAATGACTGACGTAGTGATCGTATCGGCGGCCCGCACGGGCGTCGGCAAATTCGGCGGTTCGCTCGCGAAAATTCCCGCGCCTGAACTTGGCGCCACGGTGATTCGCGCGGTACTCGAACGCGCGGGCGTGAAGCCCGAGCAGGTCAGCGAAGTGATTATGGGCCAGGTGCTCGCGGCCGGTTCCGGCCAGAACCCGGCGCGCCAGTCGCTGATCAAGGCCGGCCTGCCGACGGCAGTGCCCGGCATGACAATCAATAAGGTGTGCGGCTCGGGCCTGAAGGCCGTGATGCTTGCGGCCAACGCGATCATCGCAGGCGATGCGGAGATCGTCGTGGCGGGCGGCCAGGAAAACATGAGCGCGGCGCCGCATGTGCTGCCGAATTCGCGCGATGGATTCCGCATGGGCGATGCGAAGCTCATCGACACCATGATCTACGACGGCCTGTGGGATGTGTACAACCAGTACCACATGGGCATGACTGCCGAAAACGTCGCGAAGGAATACGGCATCACGCGCGAGCAGCAGGACGCGTTCGCCGCGCTCTCGCAGAACAAGGCGGAAGCCGCGCAGAAATCGGGCCGTTTCAACGACGAAATCGTGCCGATCCAGATTCCGCAAAAGAAGGGCGATCCGCTTTCGTTCGCGACCGACGAGTTCGTGCGCCACGGCGTGACGGCCGAAGCGCTCGCGGGGCTCAAGCCCGCATTTTCGAAAGAAGGCAGCGTGACGGCCGCGAACGCGTCGGGCATCAACGACGGCGCCGCGGCGGTCGTCGTGATGTCGGCGAAGAAGGCCGAGGCGCTCGGCCTGACGCCGCTCGCGCGGATCAAGGCTTACGCGAATGCGGGCGTCGACCCGAAGGTCATGGGTATGGGCCCGGTGCCGGCGTCGCGCCGCTGTCTCGAACGCGCGGGCTGGAGCATCAATGACCTCGACCTCGCGGAAATCAACGAAGCCTTCGCCGCGCAGGCGCTTGCCGTGCACAAGCAGATGGGCTGGGACACGTCGAAGATCAACGTGAACGGCGGCGCGATCGCGATCGGCCATCCGATCGGCGCATCGGGCTGCCGCGTGCTTGTCACGCTGCTGCACGAAATGCAGAAGCGCGATGCAAAGCGCGGTCTCGCGTCGCTGTGCATCGGCGGCGGGATGGGGGTGGCGCTCGCCGTCGAGCGCCCCTGATGCAGTGCGCGCCCGCGGCTGCACGCGAGACGCGTGGCCGCCGGCGCGGGTCGCTATCGGGTTCGGTTGGGTTCGGGTAGGGGTTCGTTCGGGTCACGCTGCCGGTCAGCCCGCCGGCAGGCCGATGGTGACCGATGGTGACCGAGGTTGACCGGGGGTTGACCGGGGTTGACCGGGGTTGACCGATGGCGGGCCGGTAGCGAGCAGGGAGTAGCCATGCAAGGAGGCCGCCGGCCGGCGCTTCCGCAAACGATAATGGAGTCAGATTTATGTCACAGCGAATTGCGTACGTAACGGGCGGCATGGGCGGCATCGGCACCGGCATCTGCCAGCGCCTGCACAAACAGGGCTTCAAGGTCATCGCCGGCTGTGGCCCGAACTCGCCGCGCCGCACGAAATGGCTTGAAGACCAGAAGGCGCTCGGCTTCGATTTCGTCGCCTCGGAAGGCAATGTCGGCGACTGGGATTCGACCAAGGCTGCGTTCGACAAATGCAAGGCCGAATGCGGCGAGATCGATGTGCTCGTCAACAATGCGGGCATTACGCGCGACGTCGTGTTCCGCAAGATGACGCATGAAGACTGGACCGCAGTGATCGACACGAACCTCACGAGCCTCTTCAATGTCACGAAGCAGGTGATCGACGGGATGGTCGAGCGTGGCTGGGGCCGCATTATCAATATTTCGTCGGTGAATGGCCAGAAAGGTCAGTTCGGTCAAACGAACTATTCGACCGCGAAGGCCGGCATTCACGGCTTCACGATGTCGCTCGCGCAGGAAGTGGCCACGAAGGGTGTGACGGTCAATACCGTTTCGCCGGGCTACATCGGCACGGACATGGTGAAGTCGATTCGCCCCGATGTGCTGGAGAAGATCGTCGCGACAATTCCGGTGCGCCGCCTCGGCGCGCCGGAGGAAATCGCCTCGATCGTCGCGTGGCTGGCTTCCGATGAATCCGGCTTCGCAACAGGCGCCGACTTCTCGTTGAACGGCGGCCTGCATATGGGCTGATCCATGCGTTCTGCCGCTCGCAGGAGCGGGGACCGTGGTTTCAGGTGTGTCTGGCGGCGTCTTGCGCAGGCCGTGGCCGTGTTGTGCTGCGTTGCATGTGAGAGGCGCCGTTTCCGCGCTGCATTGGCGCTCAAAGGCGTTACATGACCACTACTACAAAGAAAACAGCCGAACGACTCATCAAGAAATATCCGAACCGTCGACTGTACGATACGGAGACCAGCACCTACATCACGCTGACCGACGTCAAGCAGCTGGTGCTGGACCAGGAGGAATTCAAGGTCATCGATGCCAAGAGCAACGAAGACCTGACGCGCAGCATCCTGCTGCAGATCATTCTCGAAGAAGAGAGCGGCGGCTTGCCGATGTTCTCGTCGCTGATGCTGTCGCAGATCATCCGCTTCTATGGTCACGCGATGCAGGGCATGATGGGCACGTACCTGGAAAAGAATATCCAGGCGTTTATCGACATCCAGAACAAGCTCGCGGACCAGTCGAAGGGCCTCTACGAAGGCAAGACGATGAACCCCGAGGTGTGGTCGCAGTTCATGAACATGCAGGCGCCGATGATGCAAGGGATGATGACGAGCTACATCGAGCAGTCGAAGAACATGTTCGTGCAGATGCAGGAACAGATGCAGAACCAGGCGAAGACGATGTTCAGTTCCTTCCCGTTCACGCAGGCCACGCCGAACCCGGAGCCGGAGAAGAAGTAAGCGGGGAAACAAGCCGATCGCGTCGGCGCCGCGGCGACGGGTGCCGGCGCGGGCTTGCGCGTATGCATGCGCGTCAACTGCGCTGCGGCGCCCGCACGATGGGGTGTCCGCGATCAGCCCGCTGTGAGTTCGCTACGCAGCCCGCCGTGTAGCCCGTCAAGCAAATGAAATCACGAGCCGCTTGCCGCATGCGGCCGCGTACTTGCGCAGCGTTGCGAACGACGGCGAATGCTTTTCGCTCGAAAGCGACGCTTCGAGCCGCGACACGGCGGATGCGGTCGTGCCCATACGTTCGGCGATTTCCGCCTGAGTGAGTCCCGCCTCGCGGCGTGCCGAAAGCAGCACGCGCAGCGCCGAATATTCGTCTTCGAGCGCGTCGTACGCGGCGCGCACATCGGGCTTGGCGAGCAGCCGTTCCGTGTCGGCCTTCGTGTGAGCGACCGGCTTGAACCGGTCGGGATGGCTGCCGCGTTGCGCAGTTACTTTAGCCATTGCGTAGTACCTCCTTCGAACGTTGCACTTCCTTTAAACGCTTGCGAGCCTTGCGCAATTCGCTGCGCGGTGTTTCCTGGGTCTTCTTGACGAAGGAATGCAGAACGACGACCTGCCGGTTCACATGCATGCAGTAAAACACGCGCCCGATGCCTTCCTCGCCACGCGGGCGCAACTCGAACAGACCGTCGCCCATCGCACGCGAGTGCGGCATACGCAAATCCGCGCCGAACTCTTCCATGATGCCCACCAGCCGCAAATAGCCGGCGAGGATTCCATCAGGCAGTTCGAAGACTTCGCGTTTGACCTGGTCATTGAAATAAACGACGCTCCAGGTCATAGGCAAATATTAGCAAATTTGCTATCCGTGCACAAGCCCTGCGCGTGGAACAGCGATTGGGGGGAAGCCGCGGGGAAAGCGACGGAGGAAACGACGGGGGAAACTCTGGGGAAAACGGGCTGACTCATTTGAACTCTGTCCTTGCGCAACTGCCGCTGCGGGTAAAATGCGGACAGCCAGTCTATCTACGCGGCGATTTTTTCGCCCCTCGTCCGGAAGTAATAAGTTGAACGCCCATACAAACCCCGCAGACCCTAGGAATAAGCCGTCGGCAACGCCGAAAGTGGGATTCGTCTCACTCGGCTGCCCGAAAGCTTTGGTCGACTCCGAACAAATCATTACGCAGCTGCGTGCCGAAGGTTACGAGATCTCCGGCACGTACGATGGCGCCGACCTCGTCGTCGTCAACACCTGCGGCTTTATCGACGAAGCGGTGCAGGAAAGCCTCGACGCGATCGGCGAAGCGCTGACCGAAAACGGCAAGGTGATCGTCACCGGCTGCCTTGGCGCGAAGAAAAGCGCGAGCGGCTCGGGCCTGATCGAGGAGGTGCACCCGAAGGTGCTCGCGGTAACCGGTCCGCATGCGGTCGGCGAAGTGATGCAGGCGGTGCACAGCCACCTGCCGAAGCCGCACGATCCGTTCATCGATCTCGTGCCCGCGGCCGGCGTGAAGCTCACGCCGCGCCACTATGCGTATCTGAAGATCTCCGAGGGGTGCAATCACCGCTGCACCTTCTGCATCATTCCGTCGATGCGCGGCGATCTCGTGTCGCGGCCGGTCGCCGAGGTCATGCTCGAAGCGGAGAATCTGTTCAAGTCCGGCGTCAAGGAGCTGCTGGTGATTTCGCAGGACACGAGCGCCTACGGCGTCGACGTCAAATATCGCACGGGCTTCTGGAACGGCAAGCCGATCAAGACGCGCATGACGGATCTCGTCGCGGCGCTCGGCGAACTGGCCGCGCAATACGGCGCGTGGGTGCGGCTGCACTACGTCTATCCGTATCCGAGCGTCGACGAGGTGATTCCCATGATGGCCGAGGGTCCGTTCAAGGGCCACGTGCTGCCGTATCTGGACGTGCCGTTCCAGCACGCGCACCCCGAGGTGCTGAAACGCATGAAGCGCCCGGCCAATGCCGAGAAGGTGCTCGAACGCGTGCGCGCCTGGCGCGAGATCTGCCCCGATCTGACCATCCGCAGCACGTTTATCGCGGGCTTTCCGGGCGAAACCGAAGCGCAGTTCGACACGCTGCTCGACTTTATCCGCGAGGCGGAACTGGACCGCGTCGGCTGCTTCGCCTATTCGCCGGTCGAAGGCGCGAGTGCGAACGAGCTCGACGGCGCGCTGCCCGACGACGTGCGCGAGGAACGCCGCGCGCGCTTCATGGAGGTGGCCGAGCAGATGTCCGCGAAGCGCATCGCGCGCAAGGTCGGCAAGACGCTGAAGGTGCTCGTCGACGAAATCAACGCCGACGGCGGGATCGGCCGTACCGCGGCGGATGCGCCTGAAATCGACGGCGTCGTCTATATTGCGCCGTCGACGAAAGCGTCGAAGCGCTACAAGGTGGGCGAGTTCGTCTCGGTGAAGATCACCGGCGCGGACGGTCACGACCTGTGGGGCGAGGTCTAGGCGATGGTTAATCACGCGCGCGCCGCCGCGCCCGACATTCTCGCGCTCGGCGAAGCGATGATCGAATTCAACCAGGCTCAGCCGGGTCTGCCGACGTGGCTGCAAGGGTTCGGTGGCGACACGTCGAATTTCTGCATCGCGGCCGCGCGTCAGGATGCGTCGACGGGTTTCGTGTCGGCGGTGGGGCGCGACCGGTTCGGCGAGTTGCTGCTCGAACTGTGGCGCAGCGAACGCGTCGATACGTCGTGCGTGCGCATCGACGAAAGCGCGCCGACGGGCGTGTATTTCGTGTCGCACGGTGCGGCGGGTCATCACTTCGATTATCTGCGTGCGGGTTCCGCCGCGAGCCGCTACACGCCGCACGATCTGCCGCTCGAACCGATTGCCGCGGCGAAAGTTGTGCATCTGTCGGGTATCAGTCTTGCGATCAGCGTGAGCGCCTGCGATGCGGCATTTGCCGCGATCGCGCATGCGCGCGCACACGGCGTGCGCATCAGCTTCGATACGAATCTGCGGTTAAAGCTGTGGCCGCTCGCGCGGGCGCGTGCGGTGATGCTCGAAGCGATACGGCAGTGTGACATCTGTCTGCCGAGCTGGGACGATGTCACCGTGCTAACGGGCCTCACGGACCGCGACGAGATCGTCGACTTCCTTCTTGCGCAGGGGCCGCGCATCGTCGCGATGAAGCTGGGCAGCGAAGGCGCGTATATCGCGACGCGCGACGAGCGCCGCGTCGTGCCCGCGCTGCTCGTGAACGCGGTCGATGCAACTGGTGCGGGCGATTGCTTCGGTGGCGCGTTCGTCGCGCGTCTCGTGGCCGGCGACGATGCGTTTGCCGCCGCGCGTTACGCGAACGCAGCGGCCGCGCTGTCGACGCAAGGTTATGGCGCGGTCGCACCGATTCCCGATCGCGAGACCGTCGAGCAGTTGCTTGCGGCGTAGTGGCGTAGTGTGCGCGTGCCGTGGTGGGGCAACGGAGCCACGCAAACGCTCTGATGCGGCAAGACCCGGCAAGACCCATCCGTGCGGCTAACAGAAACCGCCCAGGTACACCCAGGGACATCAGGAGGAGCGAGCAATGCAACGTGAAGTCATCGTGGCAAGCGGCGTGCGTACGGCGATCGGCGACTTCGGCGGCAGCCTCAAGGAGGTCGCGCCCACCGGGCTCGCCGCGCGCGTCGTGCGCGAAGCATTGTCGCGCGCGAGCGTGGCCGGCGACGAAGTCGGGCACGTCGTGTTCGGCAACGTGATCCATACCGAACCGAAGGACATGTATCTTGCGCGCGTCGCGGCAATCGATGGCGGTGTGACGCAGCATGCCCCTGCGCTCACGGTGAATCGCCTGTGCGGCTCCGGGCTGCAGGCGGTCGTGTCCGCCGCGCAAAGCGTGTTGCTCGGCGACGCGGACATCGCGCTCGCCGGCGGCGCCGAAAGCATGAGCCGGGCGCCGTACATCATGCCGGCCGCGCGTTTCGGCCAGCGCATGGGCGACGCGCGCGTCGTCGATATGATGCTCGGCGCGCTCAACGATCCGTTCCAGACGGTCCACATGGGCATCACCGCCGAAAACGTCGCGCAAAAGTACGGCATTACGCGCGATGCGCAGGATGCGCTCGCACTGGAATCGCATCGCCGCGCGGCGCATGCCATCGCGGCCGGCTATTTCAACGATCAGATCCTGCCGCTCGCGATCGCATCGAAGAAAGGCGAGATCGTGTTCGATACCGACGAGCACGTGCGCATCGACGCGAAAGCGGCAGACTTCGCGAAACTGAAGCCCGTATTCGCGAAGGAGAACGGCACGGTGACGGCCGGCAACGCATCGGGCCTCAACGATGCGGCTGCCGCACTCGTGCTGATGGAACGCGGCGTCGCCGAAAAGCGTGGTATCGAGCCGCTCGGACGTCTCGTCGCGTATGCGCATGCGGGTGTCGATCCCGCATATATGGGCATCGGCCCGGTGCCGGCGACGCGCAAGGTGCTCGAGCGCGCAGGCCTCACGGTGGCGGACCTCGATGTGATCGAAGCGAACGAAGCGTTCGCGGCGCAGGCGTGCGCGGTCAGCAACGAACTCGGGCTCGATCCCGCGAAGGTCAATCCGAACGGCTCGGGCATTTCGCTCGGCCATCCGATCGGCGCGACCGGCGCATTGCTGACGGTCAAGGCGCTGTATGAACTGCAGCGCACCGGCGGCCGCTATGCGCTGGTGACGATGTGCATCGGGGGCGGGCAAGGCATCGCCGCGATCTTCGAGCGCATCTGAACCGCGGCTACTGAAGCAGGCGCGCCGCGTGGTCCCACGACGCCGCCGCCGCGCCGCACAGCGCCGCATCGGCGCGTCGCGGAACACGGATTGGCGCGAACCTGCCGCGACCGCGGCACAAGCAGGCATGACGAACGAACCACAGGAACCACGAATGCAGCACACGAAGCCGAACGAGACTCGCGCAACGACGCGCGGCGCGCTCCGGACGATCGCCGTTGCGCTAGTCGTTGCGAGCGCAACGCTCGTGCCCGCGGCGCATGCGCAAAGCAATGCGGTGAAGGAACTGGCCGCGCCGCCGCCGATCCAGTTGCCGCTGAAGCCGAGCGCCGAATACGCGAAGTTTCCACGTTATGCGGGCATGCTCGGCGCGCGGCAGATCGTGTTGCGGCTCGGGCCGAAGACCGACGATCCATCCGGCGTGCACGGCGAATATCAGTTCACCGATAACGGCGAAGTGATCCTGATCGCCGGTGATCGCACGGACGATACGCTCGAGGTCGAAGAGTCGAACGACGGCACGCATATCACCGGCAACTGGGTCGGCAAGTTCGCCGCCGACGGCACGTTGACCGGCGAGCGCATGAACGTCGACGATTCGAACCCGCAGGAATTCGATTTGCGCCCGCTGGCAGCCGGCGCAGCGGTACCGCCGCCGACTGCACGCGCGGCAGCCGCGGCGCCCGCATCCGCCGCGCCCACTGCGACGACTCCGTCGGAACAGCAAAGCGGTGCGCAACCCGGTGGCCAGGCCGTCAATGGCGTGAGTAACCTGCGTACTGGCGAATAACTTCAACGAGACCGAAAAAGGCCGACCCGTTAAACGCGATCGGCAAAGCCGATCGGTCAACACCAGCGGAACACGAATATGAGCCAATCCCCTCCGAAACACGGTTTGCAAACGCGCATCGTCCATCCGGAAGATGACCTGACGCCGGGTTTCGAATCGTTATCGGTGCCGGTCGCGCGTGCGTCGACCGTGATTTTTCCGGATCTGGCGACCATGCGCGCGCTCGACTGGCGCAACGATGCGCAGTGGCGCTACGGCCTGCACGCAACGCCGACGTCGATCGTGCTCGCGCAGCGCCTTGCAGCGCTTGAAGGCGGCAATCACACGCTGTTGCAGCCGTCGGGGCTGTCATCGATCTCGAACGTGTACTTCGCGTTCGTGAAGTCCGGCGACGACGTGCTCGTTCCCGATAACGCGTACTCGCCGAATCGCGATCACGGCGACTGGCTCGCGCGCGACTTCGGCGTGACCGTGCGCTACTACGACCCGATGATCGGCGCGCGCATCGCCGACCTGATCCAGCCGAACACGCGGCTGATCTGGCTCGAGGCGCCGGGTTCGGTCACGATGGAAGTTCCCGACATTCCTGCGATTACCGCGGTGGCGCGCGCGCACAACATCGTGACGGCGATCGACAACACGTGGTCCGCGGGCATCACGTTCCGTCCGTTCGACCATGGCGTCGATATCTCGGTGCAGGCGTTGACGAAGTATCAGTCGGGCGGCGCGGACGTGCTGATGGGCGCGACCATCACGGCGGACAAGGCCATGCATCACAAGCTGAAACTGGCGCGGATGCGCATGGGTCTCGGCGTTTCGTCCGATGACTGCTCGCTGATCCTGCGCAGCCTGCCGACGATGCAGGTGCGCTTCCTGCAGCATGACCGCACCGCGCTCGCGCTCGCACAGTGGCTGAAGACGCGGCCCGAGATCGCCGCGGTGCTGCATCCCGCGCTGCCCGATTGCCCGGGTCACGAGTTCTATCGACGCGATTTCACCGGCGCCGGCGGCCTGTTTTCGGTCGTGTTCGACGAACGCTACAGCGCCGCGCAGATCGATACGTTTTGCGAGTCGCTCGAACTGTTTGCGATCGGCTGGAGCTGGGGCGGTGTCGCGAGCCTCGTGATGCCGTACGACATCGCGTCGATGCGCAGCGCGTCCGCATGGCCGTATCGCGGCACGCTGGTGCGTTTCTTCATGGGCCTCGAGGAAGAAGCGGACTTGCGCGCGGATATCGAGCACTGCCTCAATAGACTCAGCACACCCGGCGAACCCGGCGCACGTTCCACACGCGCGGGCTGACAGCGCTCAGCTCGAAAAAAGCCGCAGCAGCCCGTCGAGGCCGACGTAATTGAACGCGACGCTCGCTGCCTCGCGCACCACGGGCTTCGCACGAAATGCGACGGACAGGCCGGCGTCGGCCATCATCCTGAGGTCGTTCGAACCGTCGCCGAGCGCAATTGCGCGGCCCGGTTCGATACCGAGCGTCGCGCATGCTTCGCGCAGCGTGCGCGCCTTCACATCCGCGTTGACGATCTCGCCTCGCACGCGCCCCGTCAGCTTGCCGTCGATAATTTCGAGGGTATTCGCCCGCGTGAAATCGAGGTTCAAACGCGCCTGCAGCTTTTCGGTAAAGAACGTGAAGCCGCCCGACACGAGCAGTGTCTTGAGCCCCGCGGCCTTCGCGCCCGCCAGCATCCGTTCGGCGCCCGGCGACAACTGCAGCCGCTCTTCGTAGACGCGCTCGAGCGCACTCGCGTCGAGCCCTTTGAGCAACGCGACACGCCGTGTGAGGCTTTCGTTGAAGTCCTTGATTTCGCCGCGCATCGAGGCTTCGGTAATGGCCGCCACTTCGGCCTTGAGCCCGCAAAAATCGGCGATCTCGTCGATGCATTCGATCGTGATCAGCGTCGAATCCATGTCCATCGCGACGAGGCCGAAACTCGAGAGACGCAGGCCCGGTTCCACGAACGCGTAATCGAGTTGGTGCGTGCCGCAGTACACGTCGAGATCCGCGCGCTGCGCCGGGTTCACGTTGTCGACGCGAAGCGCGTACTCGTCGATGACGACGGCCGGCGAGCCGTGCGCGAGCGCGGCAAGCGGTTTGCGATGATCGGCGGAAAGCGGCACAGGGCTTTGGATGACGAGGTTCATGTCGACGCGGAAAAGGGCTGGAAGCCGGGCTGGAAGCGGGCGCAAAAAGGCGCAGAAAATCTGCTTGTGGCGCAGAAAATCTGCATATTGTAACGGGTGGCGCCCACTCTCCCGGCGCGGCTTCGGTGGCGTGTAAAGCGACGCGTACCGCAAGCGCCGCCGAGGCCTCGCTGCGGGCACCTGATGCGCATCCGCTGCGAGACTGCGCCCGCATCTTTTGCCGCCCGGCAAGCAAGTCTTACAGGCCGCGCGCGGCGCGATGCTCACACGCATGCGCGCGCCTGCGCCGCGACGCACGGAACGCCGCGTGGCATGCTTGCTGCTTCACCGAAGTCTGAACCTCGGGAGCGCACGATGGCACATATGATCTGGAAGGGCGCAATCAGCTTCGGTCTCGTGCATGTGCCGGTGCAACTGTATCCGGCGACGCAATCGGAGAAGGTCGGCTTCAATCTGCTCGACAAGCGCTCGATCGACCCGATCGGCTACAAGCAGATCAACAAGCGCACGGGCAAGGAAGTGGCGCACGAGAACATCGTGCGCGGCTTCGAATATGAGAAGGGCAAGTACGTCGTCATGTCCGATGCGGAGATTCGTTCGGCGAACCCCGAATCGACGCAGACGGTCGACATTCTCGCGTTCGTCGAAGCGCCAGAGATCTCGTTCCTGTACCTAGATACGCCTTACTACCTGACGCCCGATCGCAAGGGCGAAAAGGTCTATGCGCTGCTGCGCGAAGCGCTCAAGGATAGCGGTAAGGTCGGCATTGCGAACGTCGTGATGCACAACAAGCAGCATCTTGCCGCGTTGATTCCGATCGGGCCGGTGCTGGCCCTGAACACGCTGCGCTGGGCGGGCGAGGTTCGATCGTACGACGAACTGAAGCTTCCGGACGATAACCGGAAGAAGGCTGGCGTCACGCCGCGCGAGCTCGAGATGGCGAAGAAGCTCATCGACGATATGAGCGACACGTGGGACCCGTCCGCGTATCACGACACGTTCCACGACGACATCATGGCGCTCGTCGACCGCAAGATACGCGCAGGCAAGACCGAGGAAATCGGCGAGGTCGAGGAGCCGGCCGAAACGCGGCCGAGCGCCGATATTCTCGATCTGTCGGAACTGCTCAAGCGCAGCCTCGGGAAGGGCAAAACCGCGGGGAAACCCGCGCGCAAGACCGCGGCGAAGGCGGCGGGCAAAACAGAGACGAAGTCGGCGCGGGCGCGTGCGAATCGCGACGACGACGCCGAACCGGATGACGACGCGCAAGCCCGGCCCGCATCGCGCCGCACCGCGAAGAGCAAGGCGCCTGCGCGGCGAACCGCGAGCGGTTCGAGTGCGCGCAAGCGCCGCGCCGCGTAAGCGATGAATCATGGCCGACAAACTCGAGACCTATCAGCGCAAACGGCGCTTCGATGAAACACCCGAACCGTCCGGTGCGAGCGCGCGGCGCAGAGCCGGCAGCCGCGGCGCGCGCGCGGCGCGCAAATCGGCACATGCGCTCGCCTTCGTCATTCAGGAGCACGATGCGCGGCGTCTTCACTACGACTTCCGGCTCGAACTCGACGGCACGCTGAAATCGTGGGCGGTGCCGAAAGGGCCGAGCCTCGATCCGTCGGTAAAGCGTCTCGCCGTGCACGTCGAAGATCATCCGCTCGACTATGGATCGTTCGAGGGCACGATTCCGGAAGGCCATTACGGCGCGGGCGACGTTATCGTCTGGGACCGCGGCACGTGGGAGCCCGTCGGCGGCGAAGACGCGGCGCGCGCCGCATACGAAGCCGGCAAGCTCAAGTTCCAGCTGCACGGCGCCAAGCTGCATGGCAGCTGGACGCTTGTGCGCAGCCATATGCGCGGCAGTGGCGACAAGGAGCAGTGGCTGCTGATCAAGGAACGCGACGGCGAAGCCCACAGCGAAAGCGAATTCGACGTGCTCGATGCGTATCCGGGCAGCGTGCTGTCCGATGCGCCGGGCGCGCGCGGACACAGCGACGGCGCCGCCAGTGATGGCAAGCCCTCGCGCCGCGCAGCTGCCGCGACCACCGGCGCCACCGCGCTCGCGCAGCCGAAAACGACGCGCCGCTCGAGTGCCGCAACGCGCGGCGGACACCCCGACATCGTGGCGACACGCAGCAGCGAGTCGCTGCGCGAGCTTGCCGGAACGCCCGCAATCGAAGGCGCGAAAAAGGCCTCGCTGCCGGCCGCCATGAAACCGGAGCTCGCCACGCTCGTCGACACGCCGCCAGCCGGCGACGCGTGGATCTACGAGATCAAGCTCGACGGCTACCGCGTGCTCGCGCGCATCGATCATCGCCACGCGAAGGACCCGGTGCGCATCTTCACGCGCGCGGGCAACGACTGGACAGAGAAGTTCAGCAAGCAGGCGCGGGCGCTCGCGAAGATCGGCGTGGACAGCGCGTGGCTCGACGGCGAAGCCGTGGTGCTCGACGCGCGCGGCGTTCCGAGCTTTCAGGCGCTGCAAAACGCGTTCGATACGCATCGCGAACGCGACATCACGGTGTACCTGTTCGACGTGCCCTATCTGAACGGCTACGACCTGCGCGACGTGCCGCTCGAACAGCGGCGCGCCTTGCTGCGCGCGCTGATCGAACCGCTCGACGACGACGTGTTGCGCTATTCGGCCGACTTCGGCACCGACGCCAAAGCACTGCAGAAAAGCGCCTGCGAGATGTCGCTCGAAGGGATCATCGGCAAACGCCGCGACAGCCGTTATACGTCGGGCCGTTCGTCGGCGTGGATCAAGCTCAAATGCCGGCGGCGCCAGGAATTCGTGATCGGCGGCTATACGGAGCCAGGCGGCAGCCGCGCGGACTTCGGCGCGCTCCTGCTCGGCGTCTACGACGAGGACGGCAAGCTGCGCTACGCGGGCCGCGTCGGCACGGGCTTCGATGCGAAGCGGCTGCGCGCCGTGAAAAAAGAGCTCGACGCGCGCGAAACGTCGAAGATGCCGTTCGCGAGCGTGCCCAGCGAACGCAGCCGCACGCCGGTGCACTGGGTCAAGCCCGAGCTGGTTGCCGAGTGCAATTTCGCCGAATTGACCGATGAAGGCATCGTTCGCCAGGCGTCGTTTATCAGCCTGCGCAGCGATAAACCCGCGCGGCAGATCGTGATCGAAGCGCCGCGCAAAGGAGCTGACGTGCAACAGACCAGTGACGAAGAAAGGGCCGCCACGCGAGCCGCATCGCGCACGAAGGCGCGGGCGGCGAAATCGCAGGCTGCGCTGGAAGACGACGTCAACGGCACGGCGGCCGCGCAACGGGCAGGCAAGGCGTCGTCCTCACGCAAGACCGCGAAGAGTGAGGACGGCGACGAGCCGGCGCCGGCTGCCGCACCGCGCGGCACATCGAAAACGAAGGGCGCTGCCACGCAGACCGTGGCGGGCGTGCGCATTTCGCATCCCGACCGCGTGATCGACAGGCACACCGACACGCGCAAGATCGATCTCGTGCACTACTACGAATCGGTGGCCGACTGGATGCTGCCGCATCTGCGCGATCGCCCCGTGTCGCTCGTGCGCGCGCCCGAGGACATCGGCGGCGAGCTGTTTTTCCAGAAGCATGCGGAAAAGCTGTCGATCCCGAACATCACGCAGCACCCGGGGCTCGACCCCGGACACCCGTCGCTGATCACGATCGAAAGCGCGACGGCGCTGGTCGGCGCGGCCCAGATGGGCACGATCGAACTGCATACATGGAATGCGCTGGCGTCGAACATCGAGAAGCCCGATCGCGTCGTATTCGATCTCGACCCGGACCCGGCGCTCGGCTGGGAGCGCATGATCGAAGCCGCGCAACTGACACATACGCTGCTCGACGAACTCGGCCTGGTGTCGTTCTGCAAAACCAGCGGCGGCAAGGGCCTGCATGTCGTGGTGCCGCTCACGAAGCACGAGGGGTGGGACGAGGTGAAGGCGTTTTCGCAGGCCGTCGCGCAGCATATGGCGACGACGCTGCCGAGGAATTTCGCGGCGAAGATGGGCGCGCAGAACCGCAAGGGCAAGATTTTCGTGGACTACCTGCGCAACAACCGCGGCTCGAGCACGGTCGCCGCATACTCGGCGCGCGCGCGGCCGGGTCTCGGCGTGTCAGTGCCGCTCACATGGGACGAAGTGCCCGAGACGACGGCCGGCAACCAGTGGAATATCGCGAATCTGCACGAGCGCTTGCAGTCGTTGCGCGAGGACCCGTGGGCCGCTTATGCGAAGACGCGGCAGCGCATCACGGCGGCGATGAGAAAACGCCTCGAGAGCGAGCGCGGGTAGCGGTTATCCCATCCGATTACCGCTGTCCGCTCTCTATCGAGTGAAACCCGAAACCAGACGGAGAACCTGACCATGAAGACTTCAACTGAACGCGCAACCGGCGACCAGAAGCCGCCGGTCGAGCGCGACAAGCAGCATGCAGGACAGCAGCACGCGTCGCACGAAGCGTCGGCGCCCTTGCCGCACGAGACGGATCAGAGCCCCGAATCGCAGCATGAGGATGACGCGCGCGGCATCGGCAAGCAGGCGCATCGCGACGTCGAGCAGGGTCTTGAAGACACCGACCGGCGCGGCGGCGACGACTATCAGGAGCGCACGCAGAACGACGGGCATGCGAACCGCAATTCGCAAGGCAAGGGCACGCGCAAGCACTGACTCGCCATCGCGTCGCGGCTGCCGGATTACGGCTTGTTCCGATACGGCTCGTCCCAATACGGCTTGCCCCAATACGGCTTGTCCCAATACGGCGGGTCGCCGAAGCGTTCGGCCAGAAAATCGATAAACGCGAGCGTCTTTGGCGGCACGAATGCGCGGCTCGGATAGACGGCCCAGATCGCGACGGTCTCCGCAAGCGGATAGCTGTCGAGCACCGTGACGAGCGCGCCGCTTTTCAGATACGGCGCGACGTCCCACGTCGACTTCAGCGCGATGCCGAAGCCGTCGAGCAGCGCGTCGCGAATCACTTCCCCATTGTCGGTGGCGAGCCTACCTTCGACGCGCACATTGACGGGACCCGCGGGTGTCACGAACGACCAGTCGCGCTGGTCCGCCAGCACGATGCATTCGTGCGCGGCCAGGTCCGACGGATGATGCGGCGTACCGTGCTCGGCGAGATAAGCGGGCGCGCAACACAGCACGCGCCGGTTCGTCGCGAGCCGCCGCGCGACGAGCGACGAATCTTTCAGCGCGCCGATGCGGATCGCGAGATCGACGCCGCCGTCGACGAGATCGACGATGTGATCGGTCAGCCGCAAGTCGACGCTGACTCCCGGATAGCGCCGTAGAAATGTGGCGATCGCCGGCGACACATGCTGCCGGCCGAACGACGACGGCATCGATACGCGCAGACGTCCCTGCGGCTCGGCCTGCGCGCGTCCGACCGATGCGCGGGCCGCCGCGGCCGCTTCGAGCAGCGGCTGCGCGCGGCTCATAAACACTTCGCCATCCTGCGTGAGGCTGATGCGGCGCGTGGTCCGATGCAGCAGGCGCGCGCCGAGTTCGTGTTCGAGATTCGCGATCCGCGCGCTCGCCACCGCCGGCGAGAGCCCGAATTCGCGGCCGGCCGCCGATACGTTTGCCAGCAACGCGGCGCGCACGAACAATGCGACGTCGAGCAGATCGAGCCTGTCGCGCGGAGCGGGCGCGGGGACGACCAGGGTCATTTTTCGGAAATTCCTGAAAATGTTTCAGTGATTATCGCTGTTTTCGGCAAGGCGGCGGGCGACTACGATGTATTCACGCAGTCGCCAACCCCATCAACCGCAAAACCCGACGATCACTGAAAAGGAACCCTCATGAAAGCCGTAGGCCTTTATCGCTATTTGCCGATCAGCGACCCCGAAGCGCTGATCGATGTCGACCTCGACAAGCCGGCGCCGGCCGGCCGCGACCTGCTTGTGAAGGTCGAGGCGATCTCGGTGAACCCCGTCGACTACAAGGTGCGCGCGCCTAAAGATACGATCGAAAAAACGCCGCGCGTGCTCGGCTGGGATGCGGCGGGCACGGTCGCCGCGGTTGGCCCGGACGTCACGCTGTTCAAGGTCGGCGATCCGGTGTTCTATGCGGGCAGCATCACGCGCCCCGGCGCGAACAGCGAGTTTCATCTCGTCGACGAACGGATCGTCGGACGCAAGCCCGCGTCGCTCGATTTCACGCACGCGGCCGCCTTGCCGCTTACGGCGATCACCGCGTGGGAAGCGCTGTTCGCGCGCCTGCATGTGTCGCCGCAAGGCGCCGACGAAGGCCGCACCGTGCTGATCATCGGCGGCGCGGGCGGGGTCGGCTCGATCGGCATCCAGCTCGCCAAACAGCTGGCGAAGCTCACGGTGATCGCGACCGCGTCGCGGCCGGCGTCGGCGAAGTGGGCGAAAGAACTGGGCGCCGATCATATCGTCGACCATTTCGGCGATATGCCCGCGCAGTTGAAAGCGCTCGGTATTCCTCAAGTCGACTATGTGCTGATGTTCAACGATACCGACCGGCATTTCCCGGCCGCCGCCGAGGTCGTCAAGCCGCAAGGCGGAATCTGCACGATTGTCGAGAACGAACGGCCCGTGCCCGTCGAGCTGCTGAAGGCGAAGAGCGCGGCGTTTCATTGGGAGTTCATGTTCACGCGCGCGATGTTCGGCACACCCGACATGATCGAGCAGCACAAGCTCCTGACCGAGGTCGCGCGGCTGGTCGACGCGGGTACGCTGCGCACGACGGTCGGCGAGGATCTCGGCCGCATCAATGCGGAGAATCTGCGCCGCGCGCATCAGATGCTCGAAGAAGGACGCGCGATCGGCAAGCTCGTGCTGACAGGCTTCTGAGCCACGGCGCGAGCTGATCCGCGCGCGGCAAGCGGGGTAATACCCGATCCGGACGATGCACGCACGCACGGCGCACCGCGTTAGACTGACTGGCAGGGCGTTTGCATGAGGTACGACCGCCCGCCAGCACAACAACGAGGTGACCTATGAGCAAAAGCATGCGTATCAGCTTGAGCTTCTCCGCCGTTTCTGTTGCTGCCGCATTTGCCGGTCCGCTTGCCGCGCTGGCCGTCTTCTTGCCTGCTGTGTTACCCGCGGTCGGCTTCGCCGCGACGCCGATCACGGTCACGTCGAAAGCGGCGACCGATGGGCCGATCCGCTACACGGTAAAGGTCACGTCGAAGCAGTTCGGCAATTCGCAGGAAACGCGCACAATCCGCTCCGGCGAGTCCGACGACTTCACGTGGAAGACCGTGCCGCCCGGCGGCCCGGTGCCGGCGACGAGCGAGTGCCCGAACTACGCTTCGTTACCTGTCGATTCGAATGGCGCGATGATCCGCCAGACGCAGATCCGCTTCGCGCCGGTCGTCGCGAAAGACGGCACGGCGACGGTGCAGCTGAGCTTCCAGGCACAGACGCCGCACGGGACGAAGGACGTGACGAGTGGGGGCAAGACGCTCAAATGTCCGAACTACACAGCGGTGAGTCAGGTCCTGCGCTTCACGATGCCGACCAACGGCAGCACCAAGACCTTGACGCTGAGCGATGGCTCGCAGGTCGCGGTGAGCGCGAAGCGTTGAGCGGAGTGGCTTTATCGGGTCCGCTCGATCAGCCGCGCCGCGAGAAACCGGTGCTCGGCCGAAAACAGCTTGCGGTACGTGAGCAGCACCGCGCCGACCGTGGCGAGCGCCGACGCGGCCGCGATCAGGAACATGATGACGATCTGATAGCGAACCGCCTGCAGCGGCGACTGGCCGGCGAGCACCTGGCCCGTCATCATGCCGGGCAGGCTGACCACGCCGACTACCGTCATCTGATTGAGCGTCGGAATCATGCCGGCGCGCACGGCGTCGCGCGCCGGTCCCTGCGCGGCTTCCCAACGCGTCGCGCCGAGCGCGAGCGCCATGTCGACGCGGTCGCGCCGCGCGGTCAGTTCCTCGGTCATCCGCTCGATACCGAGCGATACGCCCGTCAGCGCATTGCCGAGGATCATGCCGAGAATGGGGATCGCGTATTGCGGTTCGTACCACGGATGGATGCGGATCACGACAAACAGGCCGACGGCCGCGACGAGCCACGAGCCGGCCCAGATCGACAGAATGCTGTCGGCGCGCTGGCCCGCGTAGGTCCGTTTGCCGCGCCCGGCGCCCGCGAAGCCGGCAATCAGCGTCATCACGATCATCAGCGGCAGCACGAAATACCAGTGCGCGTGGCTGAACACCCAGCCGAGCACATAGCCGACCGCGAGCAACTGGACGATGGTGCGTGCGGCCGCCCATGCGAGCTTGCGTTCGAGATCGAGCTTGAGCAGCAGCGACAGCGCGCCGTTGACGACGATCAGCAGCGCGGCGATGCCGACTTGCCACAGGCTCAGGTCTTGCAATGTCATCGCGTCGATTCCTTGCTGGTCTTGAGGTCGGCTGGTGCGCGGCCTTGTGCGCCGCCGCCCGCGCTCTGTGCGCTGTCATGATGCGTTTCGGGCAAGCCCGCCGCGGGTTCGCTCAGCACGCCCGCGCGCATCGTCAGCTGCCGCTTGCCGACGCGCGCGGCCTGCGTCGCATCGTGCGAAACCCAGACCCACGCGCGCGGTGTGGCGGCATCGTCGAACCACGCGTTGATCAGCGCTTCGCACGCAACCGTCGACTCGGGGTCGAGCGAGGCGCTCGGCTCGTCGAGCAGCAGCACGTCGGGTACGAGTTGCAACACGCGGATCAGCGCGACGATCTGCGCTTCGCCGCCCGACAGTTCGCTCGCCTGACGCTCGAGAAAGCCCGTGCCGCGGCCAGCGCGTGTCGCGAGCGCTTCGGCGTAGCCGCGGTCGAAGCGCGCATCGCGATAGACGGACAGCGAGAACGGATAGCGCAGATTGTCTTCGACGCTGCCGTCGAGCAGCGCGGGGCGTTGGCGGATATAAGCGACCGCGCGGCGATAGCGCGGAATCGCCGCGCGCGACACGCTCTTGCCACGCCAGCGCACCTGGCCGGCGTCAAGCGGATCGAGCAGCGCGAGCGCGCGCAGCAGCACGCTTTTGCCCGAGCCGGACGGCCCGGTGATCGCGACGCGATCGCCGCTGTCGAGCGCGAAGTCGGTTGGCTGCAACAGGGTCGTGCCGTGCATTGCGTCGCGGCGCACGATGCCGTCGGCCTGCACGAGAGGAGTAGCCGTCATCATGTTCGTATGTGGGAAGATTGCGCCGCTCTATCGCATCGCATGGCATCGCATCGTATGGCCTTGCATTGCATCGCACAACGCGGCGGCGGCGCGCCTGTCATGTTAAGCCGCGCGGCGCGTACGAGCAAACCGGGCACGCCATCTGCTGACCAGTCGGGCGCAGGGAATAAGACCGGAGCCTAGGCCTAATGAATGTCTCGCAGAAGACCCACCCGTCGCTCACGCGACGCATCGGCAAGATCGTCGCATGGTGTATCGCTGTGCTTGCGATCCTGATCGCGATACTGGTCGTCTTCATTCTGACGTTCGACTGGAATCGCGCGCGCCCGTGGGTCAATGAAAAGGTTAGCGAAGCAATTGGCCGGCCGTTTGCGATCGAAGGCGATCTGAAGGTCGGATGGCGGCATCCGGTCGGCGAGACGGGCTGGCGCGCCTGGGTGCCGTGGCCGCGTTTTTCCGCGGCCAACATTACGATTGCGAATCCCGACTGGACGAAGCAGCCGCACTTCGCGACGCTCGACGAGATCGACTTCCAGGTGAAGGTGCTGCCGCTGATCGCGCATGACATCGTGATTCCGGCGATCCACCTCGTGAACCCGTCGATCGATGTGGAGCGGCTCGTCGACGGGCGCAATAACTGGACGTTCAAGTTCAAGCAGTCGGCAAGCCCATCGGAATGGAAGCTCGATCTGCACGACATCGAGTTCGACAAAGGGCATATCGCGGTCAGCGACCAGCAGAAGAAGGTCGATATGCAGGTGGTCGTCGATACCTTGGGCAAGCCGATTCCGATCGGCGAGGCGCTGCAGCAGCAACAGGACAAGTCGCGCGCCGAGTCGGCGCAGCAGGTCGGGCGAGCCGGCGCGAACCAGTTCGCCAGGCAGGCGAAAACGGCCGAGGCGGCGGCTGCCTCCACTGCGTCGGGCACCTCGGCCGCCATCGAGCCCGCGCATGGGGCCTCGGGCGCGGCGGCGTCGGGTGCGTCGACCGTCGTCGCCGCGCCGGGCGCGGGCAGTGCGGCGAGCGCAACCCGTGCGTCCGACGCGTCGGGTAACGCAGCCGTGGTGGCGAGCGGGGCACGCGGTCAACACGCTGCTAGCGGCGCAAGCGCGCCCCCCGTGGCAGGACCGCGACGCCAGGTGATCGCGCCGTACGCGATCGGCTGGACCGTCAAGGGCACGTATAACCGGCAGCCGGTATCGGGCAATGGCAAGGTCGGCGGCGTGCTCGCGCTGCAGGACCCCGATCGCCCGTTCCCGATCCAGGCCGATGTGCGCGCGGGCGACCTGCATGTCGCGCTCGTCGGCACGATTACCGATCCGATGCATCTGGCCGCGGTCGATTTGCGCCTGTGGCTGCGCGGCACGAGCCTCGACCGGCTGTACGGGTTCACGGGCATCACGTTGCCCGAGACGCCGCCGTACGCGACCGAAGGCCATCTGACCGGCCACTTCAAGGACAGTGGAAACGTATTCACGTATGAAAATTTTACAGGCCGGGTCGGCGGCAGCGATCTGAACGGCACATTGACGTATGTCGGCCGCGAGCCGCGTCCGTTGCTGCAGGGCGAACTGGTGTCGAACGAACTGCGCTTCGCGGACCTCGCGCCGATCATCGGCGCGGATAGCAACGCGAGCAAGGCCAAACGCGGCGAGGCGGTCCGGCAGCCGTCGGACAAGGTGCTGCCCGTCGAACCGTTCAGGACGGACCGCTGGAAGGCGATCGATGCGGACGTCAAGTTCACGGGCCGGCGCATCATCAAGGATCCGAGCCTGCCGATCACGGACCTTTACACGCATGTCGTGATGAAGGACGGCGTGCTCACGCTCGAGCCGCTGAAGTTCGGCGTCGCGGGCGGATCGCTTGCGTCGAATATCAAGCTGGACGGCAGCGGCACCCCGCTCAAGGGACGTTTCTCGACCTCGGCGCGCCATGTCAAGCTCAAGCAGTTGTTCCCGAAAGCCGGAACGATGCAAAGCGCGCTGGGCGAGATCAACGGCGACGCGGCCTTGTCGGCAACGGGCAATTCGCCGGCGGCGCTCGCGGCGACGTCGAACGGCGAAGTGAAACTGCTCGTCACGGACGGCACGGTAAGCCGCCTCCTGATGGAAGCAGCCGGGCTCAATGTGGCGAATGTGATATACGAAAAACTCTTCGGCAAAAACGATGTGAGGATCAACTGCGCGGCGGCGGACTTCGTCGTGACCGACGGCGTGCTCGACTCGCGTGTCTTCGCACTCGATACGACCGATGCGGTGATCAACATCGACGGCAACATCAATCTGCGCGACGAGACGCTCGATCTCGGCGTGCATCCGCATACGAAGGGCTTCCGCGTCTTTTCGCTGCGCTCGCCGCTCTACGCGAAGGGGACCTTCAAGAACCCGCATGTCGGCGTGAACGCGGCGGCGCTCGCGTTGCGCGGCGGCGCGGCGGTCGGACTCGGTCTCATCAATCCGTTCGCCGCGCTGATCCCGCTGATCGCGCCGAGCAACAACAAGCCTTTGCCTTGCCAGGAACTGCTTGCGAAGGTCGGCACGAAGCCTGTCGCACCGCCGCCGGGGCAGAAGCAGCAGCCGAAGGCGCCGTTGCTGACGCCGGACAATACGCCCGCATCGGACACGCCATCGACGCGTGGGAAGCCGCCTGCTCACGCCCCGGCGAACGCGCCTGCAAGGCAGGCTCCGAAAACGTCGACGCCCGATCAGGCCGCCGAGTACAAGGGAAGCTGACCTGTGTCGCGTATCGGTCACGCGCAAAGATCAAATCTCGATGAGCATTGCTGTCGTGCAGGTCATCGACGATACGGGCCGCGAAGTACTTTGCCTAACGAGACTGCACGCAGTGGCGATGAAGTGCATTTCCGCAAAAACGAAGAAGGCCGCGCATGGGCGCGGCCTTCTTTCTGCATGTGAACGAACGATGACCGGTGAAGCCTAGCGCAGCGACCGCGGCGTTGCGTCGCCGGCGTCCTGACGCCGCATGCGTCGCGCCCCCGCGGCTGCCCGCGTTGCGCCGAACTCCGGCAGAATGCGCGCACGCGCGCGGCTTGCGAACACGAGGAAGCCGAAGCCATCGGCCTCGTACCAGTAGCCGCCGTTCTCGAGCCCGTCGAGCGGTTGCTCCAGTGCGTTCGCAATCGATTCGATGCAGCGGCGGCGCAACTCGGCCGTGGCCGGATACGGCGGCTGGGCACCCCGTACGCAGCATAGCAACACGTCGAGCCCCGGCAGCACATGGGCATAGAGCACCGGCTCGTCCTGCGCTCGGGCGCGCGCGATTTTCGTATCGAGCTGGCCGAATGCCTTGAAATGACGTAGTACCGCGAGGAACGACTCGTCGCCGTCCACCTTCGCGCGTCTACGCTTTTTCGGGAAGGACATAAAAATTCGCCTGAAAAAGAATTGCAAGAAACGCAGCGTCCTCATGCGACCACTCCCGGCTTCGCGCGCCGCACGTCGATCTTTTATAGCATACGAAAATGCCGGATTCACGGTGATTCGACATTGTTCCGTCTCACACCGGCCCGTGCGGAACATGCTGAATCGTGTCGCCGTGCGCTTTCGCTTTTTGTGCATCTGTCTCCATCATAGACGCATGGGCCACGCGATTGATTCCGTCACCGATAAAAAAGGCATTTTTGTGTGCGCCAGCACTTCTCCACTATAAATCGCCGCGCGGCATGCCACATTGCTTCGCATGCGCCATGCCGCAGCGCCGGGCCGCGTTGAAATCTCGACCATTCACGTCGATAATGGCTTGATTCCAGCCGCGCAGCGCTCGTCGCGCCGGTGCTGCCCGGTTTTGAGGCTACCTGAGGTCGTTGTGGTTGCCTACCCGTGCATGTCCTGATGCCTCGTCTTCGCGCTGTGTTCGCTGCCCGGTTCGCTGCTCATTGTGCCGCTCGTCGTCTTGCCGCTTGTCGTGTCGCTTGTTCGGTCGGTCTGTGTCGTCGATCGATCGCACCGGGTATCGTTGCGGCTGGAACGTCTGTTTGCGGCTGGATCTGCGGCCGGATTGTTTGCCAGGCGAATATGAAACTATTCACAAAGGGTTTGCTGCTGATCGCATTGCCGAGCGTCGTCGAGCTCGCGCTGCTCGGGGTGGTGTTCGATACGCAGGAGCAGACCGCGCTCGCGGTGCAGTCGGCCGCGAATAGCAAGCAGATTCTCTATCAGGCCTCCGCGCTCGAAGACCCGCTCTTGCGCCAGGCTGCACGCGTGCGGACCGGGCTGATCGTCGGCGACCCGGCGTTTATCGAGCGTCATGCGGCGTGGGTCGATCTGTCGGACCGGCTCATGCATCTCGATCAGCTCGTGGGCGATACGCCGCAGCAGGCCGCGCGCGTGCGTACGATGCGCGACGCGATCGACCGTTACCACGCGCAGGCGGTCGATGCCGCGGACACGCTGCGCGAAGGCGGCAGCACCAAGGCCTACGTTTCGCTCGAAGCGAACGCGATGCCCGCGCAGCTCGGCATCGTGCGCAACGAGCTCGATGCCTTTATCGCCGAAGCGTCGCGTCTCGATGCCACGCGCAGCGCGTCGGTCATGCAAACGCGTGCGCGCCAGCAATATGCGCTGATCGCCGCGGTGGTCGGCTCGATGGTGATCTGGGGGATCACGGCGCTCGTGTTCGCGCGCAACATCGGCCGCCGTCTCGAAGTGCTGACCGATAACGCCGAGCGTCTCGGCAACGGTCAGCCGTTGAGCGCGCCGCTTGCCGGCAACGACGAAATCGCGGCGCTCGATCGCGCGCTGCACCAGACGAGTGCCCGTCTGCGCGTCGCCGAGCACGAGCAGGTCACGTTGCAAAAGCGGCTCGAAGCGCGCGCGGCCGAGCTCGCCGGCGTCAACGAGGCGCTGCGCCAGGAGACGCAGGACAACGAGATGTTCATCTACAGCGTGTCGCACGATCTGCGTTCGCCGCTCGTGAACCTGCAGGGCTTTTCGAAGGAATTGCAGGTGTCCTGCGACGATGTGCGCGCAACGATCGATGCGGCGAAGCTGCCCGATGTCGAAGAGCGGCGCCTCGCGCGCGTGCTCGATGGCGATATGCGCGAGTCGCTGCAGTTTCTGCGCTCGTCGGTCACACGCGCGGCGGCGATCATCGACGCGCTGTTGCGTATCTCGCGTGCCGGCCGGCTCGAGTATCAATGGCAGCGCGTCAGCGTCGGCCGCGTGGTCGCACGCGCGGTCGATGCGCTGGAGGCGCAGATTAACGAACGGTTCGCGATAGTCACCGTGCGCGACTTGCCGACCGCGTGGGGCGATCCGGCCGCGATCGAGCAGGTGTTCAGCAACCTGATCAGCAATGCGCTGAACTTCCTCGATCCGGGCCGGCCGGGCCGCATCGAGGTGGGCGCGCTCCCCGCCGAACCGGAGGACGAAGCCGACCCGCAAGCGCCGACGACGCGAACCTTCTATGTGCGAGACAATGGCCTCGGCATTCCGGCCGCCTATATGCCGAAGATGTTTCGCGCGTTCCAGCGGCTGCATGGCGATATATCGAAGGGCGACGGCATCGGCCTCGCGCTCGTGCGGCGCACGGTGGAGCGGCACGGCGGACGGGTCTGGGTCGAATCGGCGGAAGGGGCGGGGTCGACGTTTTTCGTCGTGCTGCCGGATCAGCCGGTACGCACGCAGTAAGCTCAAAGGCGCGGTAGTCGGGGTGAAGTCGCTAACGAAATCGGCAACACGGTTGACAAACGGGACTGTAAACGGGACCGCAAACGGGACTGTTGAGCGCGCTGGATCAGCGTGCTCGATCAGCACGATTGTCAAAAACAGCGGCGGGGGCAGCGATGCATGCGGTAGACGGAGAAAACATGACAGGTTCGGCAGCAGTGGGCAAGACGGTGGGCATCGTGCTCGTCGAAGATGACGACGGGCACGCGACGCTCGTCGAGCGCAACTTGCGCCGGGCCGGCATATCGAATGGTTTCGTAAGATTTGCCGATGGTCAGCAGGCGCTCGACTATTTCTTCGGCGACCGGCCGCTCGGCGAGAAGGCGGGCAAGTATCCGCCGCGCGACGATCTGACGAACTACGTCGTGCTGCTCGACCTCAAGATGCCGCGCGTCGACGGCTTCGAGGTGCTGCGGCGGCTCAAGGAGTCGCCCGCGACGGCGGCGATGCCGGTCATCGTGCTAACGACCACCGACGATCCGCGCGAAATCGAACGGTGCTACGAACTCGGCTGCAACGTGTACATCACGAAGCCCGTCGAGTACGACGCGTTTATCGAGGCGGTGCGCCGGCTCGGGTTCTTTCTGCAAGTGGTTAAACTGCCGCCCGGCCACCGGATGATCGTCGCGTGATGGGGCGCACGCCATAGCGCATGACGATGCGCGAGGGGGAGGTGACGGTGCGGTTATTGGTCATCGACAGCAGAGACAACGAAGAAACAGCATGACACAAGAAGGATCCACGCTACCTGCGGCTCATGTGCTCGTCGTCGACGACGACGAGGGCATCCTGCGGCTTGCGCGCAAATCGCTCGAGCGCGCGGGCTGCAAGGTCGCATTGTGCGCGGGCGTCGCTGCGGCGCGCGCGCGCATTGCCGAGAGCGAGCCGGACCTGCTCGTGCTCGACTATCAGCTGACCGGCGCGGAGACGGGGCTCGACTTCTTCCGGCGGCTGCGCAGCGAAGGCGTGCGCGTGCCCGCCATTCTCGTGACCGGCTTTACCGACGAATCGCGCGTGATCGAGGCATTGCGCTCCGGTGTGTCCGACGTCGTGCCGAAGGCCGGCGACTATCTCGACTATCTGCCCGAAGCGGTCGAGCGCGTGCTGTCGCAAGTGCGACTGCAGCGTGCATCGGCCGAGGCGCTGATGCTGCGCGACCGCGAGCAGCATTACCGCACGCTTTCCGAAGCGCTGCCGCACCTTGTGCTGACATGCAACGCGAGCGGCGCGTGCGACTTCGTATCGAAGCAGTGGGTCGATTACACGGGGCTCGAAAGCGCGGCCTCGCTCGGCCTTGCATGGCTCGACGCCGTGCATGCCGACGATCGCGAGGAAGTGCGCCGCACGTGGTTGAAGACCGTGCGCAGCGGCACGTCCGAGTACCGGCACGAGCTGCGCATCCGCCGCCACGACGGCGTCTATCGCTGGTTCGATACGCGCATCGTCGCGATGCGCGATGCCGACGGCACGGTCAGCAAATGGTTCGGCAGTTGCACGGACATCCATTCGCAGCGCGAGGCGATCGAGGAGCGCGAACGGCTGCTCGAGTCGGAGCAGACCGCGCGTCAGGCGGCCGAAGAAGCGAACCGCGCGAAGGACCGCTTTCTCGCGATGCTGTCGCACGAGTTGCGCACGCCGCTGACGCCGGTGCTGGCCGGTGCGCGCATGGTCGAGATGATTCCGGGGCTGCCCGAAGCGGCGCGCTCGGGCATCGCGATGATTCGCCGCAACGTCGAACTCGAAGCGCGGCTGATCGACGACCTGCTCGATCTGACGCGCGTGGCGAACGGCAAGCTGCGTTTGTCGCACGAAACGGTCGACGTGCACGAGGTCATAGACAGCGTGCTCGAGCTCTTTCGCAGCGAGATCCAGGTCAAGCAGCAGGACGTGCATGTCGACAAGGCGGCCCACCATCACTATGTGCTCGGCGACCGCGCGCGGCTGCAGCAGATGCTATGGAACCTGATCCGCAATGCGGCGAAGTTTACGCCGGACGGCGGGCACATTTATGTGCGCACGCGCGACGAGCGCATGCATGTGCAGATTTCAGTCGAAGACACGGGCGTCGGTATCGAGCCCGAGCAGATCGGCAAGCTCTTCAATGCGTTCGAGCAGGGCAGCCAGAATATGTCGCGGCAATTCGGCGGACTGGGGCTCGGGCTTGCGATTACCAAGGCGCTGACCGATGCGCATGGCGGCACGGTCACCGCCTATAGCCCCGGCGCGCATTGCGGCGCGACCTTCACGATCACCTTGCCGACGGCCGAAGCGCCGACGGAAACGCCGGTCGTTGCGGACGCATCGACCCGTCATCCGGCCGGCGCGCTGTCGATACTGATGATCGAAGACCATGAAGATACGGCCGAAGTCATGGCGCAGCTGATCCGTACGCTCGGACACGAAGTGACGGTGGTGGGCCGTGTGGCCGATGCGCTTGCGGCGACACTCGACGCATCGTTCGATCTGATCGTGAGCGATGTCGGCTTGCCCGATGGCACGGGCATCGACTTTATCCGCACGTTTCGCGAGCGCTCCGACGTGCCGGCCGTCGCGCTGACCGGCTTCGGCACCGACGAGGATATCCGGCGCAGTCTCGATGCGGGCTTCAACGCGCATCTGACGAAGCCCGTCAACTTCATGCAGCTCGAAAAGGCGATTGAAAACGCGGCAAATACCAAGGCGCAAAAGGCCTCGGGCGGCGCGACCGCCGCTTGACGTGCGCCGCTATGGCGTGTGCGTTGACGCCGGTTAGCGCGGCGAATTCTTCAGCGAATCGCGGATCTCGCGCAACAGCAGCGTATCTTCGGGCGGCGCGGCCGGCGGGGCGGCTTCAGCCGGCTTGCGCAGGTTGTTGATGAACTTGACCATCAAAAAGATGATGAACGCGAGAATCGCGAAGTTGATCACGGCCGTAATGAATGCGCCGTAGCCGAACACCGCGACCCCCGCGGTCTGCAAGTCTTTATACGAACCGGGGTTGCCCTTGTAGTTCTCGGGAATATGCCCGAGCAGAATGAACAGATTCGAGAAATCGAGGCCGCCGGTTGCCGTGCCGACGATAGGCATGATCAGGTCTTTCACCACTGAATTGACGATGGTGGAAAACGCGCCGCCGATAATCACACCGACTGCCAGATCCATCACGTTGCCCTTAAGGGCGAATTCCTTGAATTCCTTGATCATGCTCATAAGGCATTTCTCCTGGTGGTCAATGCACGCATGATAGCGAACGATCCGGCCAGCGGGTAGAACGTTTTTTTTGCGGCCCGCCTGGTGCAAGCCTTGCTGCGCGGGCCTCGCCGGTGCCCGGCTGCATCTTGCTAAACCTGTGGCGAACGCGCGCGCTCGATATGCGTCGCGAACGTGAGCGGATCGGTATTGGTGCCGCATAGCAGCACGCCGACGCGCTTGCCCTGCAGCGTTTCGCGCAATGGGCCAAGCAGGGCTGCGGTCGCCGCCGCGCAAGCCGGCTCGACCGCGAGTTTCAGTTGCGAGAACAACGTGAGCATCGCCGCGCGCAATTGATCGTCGGTGACGGTCACGAGCCGGTCGATATGCCGGCGGCACAACTCGTAGCTGTATTGCTCGGTATGCGGTGACATCAGCGAATCGGCAATCGAATGCATATGGCCCATCTTCACCGTATGGTTCGCGGCGAAGCTGCGGCTCATCACGTCGGCGCCTTCGGGCTCGACGCCAAACACATGCACGCGCGGATTCGCCAGGCGCAGTGCAGTCGATACGCCGGCCGCGAGGCCGCCGCCGCCGACCGGCACGATCACCGCATCGAGATCGGGCGTTTGCGTCGCCCACTCGTAGCCGAGCGTCGCGCTGCCGAGCACGGTGCGATAGCCGTTGAACGGGTGCACGAAATAGCGGCCTTCTTCCGCTTCGATCCGGCGCACGATTTCGAAGGCTTCGACCGGGTTTTCCGCGATCACGACTTCCGCGCGGAATTGCCGGCATAGTGCGATGCGTGCGGGATTCGCCGAGCGGAACACGACCACCTTCGCGCTAATGCCAAGCCGCATCGCCGCATAGGCGACCGCGATCGCGTGATTGCCGCCCGACACGCATGTCACGCCGGCGCTGCGCTGCGGTTCGTCGAGCGCGAGCAGATTGGTAAACGCGCCGCGTGCCTTGAAGCTGCCGCCGGCCTGCAGCAGCTCGAACTTGAAGTTGACGAGCGTGCCTTCGAGCGTCGGGAAGTCCATCCGGTCGAACACCGGTGTTCGCACGACCCACGGCGTCAACGCAAAATGCTGCGAGGCGATCGCGTCGAGCGTCGGGATCGGCTCGCCGTCGATCGTGTGGTCGGTGTGCTGCTGGATGGCGGTGGACATGGCGTGATCGTACGTGGGTTGCGTTCGTGGGGGATGATTGCGCCGGCTTTGAAACTCAGTTTGGGTGTGCGTCGACCGACATGCTGTGAATGAACTTGGCGAGGAAGCGCTCGCACTGCACGAGCTGTTCGAGGGCGACGAATTCGTTCGCCTTGTGCGCCTGCTGGATATCGCCGGGCCCGCAGACGATGCTCGGAATGCCGGCGCGCGAAAAAAGTCCGGCCTCGGTGCCGTAGGCGACCTTGCGCTTGTCGTGATTCGCGGTGAGCGCGCGCACGAGTTGTGTGATGGCCGTTTGCTCCGCCGCATCGAGCCCCGGCGCGGCAGCGACCTTCGTGAATTCGATCGCGGCCGCATCGTGCTCGCGCTTCATTTTCGGCAGCAGCGTTTCGCGCGCGTACTGCTCGATGCGCGCAAAGATCGGCTCAGGGTCAAGCGTGGGCAGATTGCGGAATTCGAATGCGAAGCGGCATTCGGCCGGCACGGTGTTGACTGCATTGCCGCCTTCGATCGTGCTCGTTTGCGCAGTGGTGAACGGCACGTCGTAGAGTTCGTCGAATGGCCCTTGCTCGCGAAACTGATCGGCCATGTCGCGGATATAGCAGATGAGCCGCGCCGCATATTCGATCGCGTTGACGCCTTCAGGCGTGAGCGACGAATGCGCGGCCTGACCGCGCACGCAGCATCGATAAACGTTGATGCCCTTATGCGCGATGATCGGCCGCATGCTCGTCGGTTCGCCGACGATGCAGCCGTCCGGTTTGATGCCGCGTTTGATCAGATCTTCGATCATCAACGGGGCGCCGATGCAGCCGACTTCTTCGCCGAACGACAGCGCGAGATGAATCGGCCGCGCGAGTTTCGTGCTTTGCATCTCGGGCACGAGCGTGAGCGCCGCACCGATAAAACCCTTCATATCGCAGGTGCCGCGGCCGTATAGCTTGCCGTCGCGCACTTCGGGCTTGAATGGATCGCTGTCCCACTTCTGGCCATCGACGGGCACGACATCGGTATGTCCGGACAATACGACGCCGCCCTGTGTTGCGCCGTCGTGCGCGGGAATCGTCGCGAACAGATTGGCCCATGTGCCGCCTTCGCCTTGTCCTTCTCCATGCGTCAGCGTGGCCTCGATGCCCTTGCTGCGCAATGCGTCGCGTACCGTTTCGATCAGGCCGAGATTCGGATTGCGGCTGACCGTATCGAATGCCACGAGGCGCTCGATCCATGGAAGCGAAACGGGAGCAGTGCTCGAATGACTCGTGGAGGAAACGGGGGAAGGGGCGTTGGCGGAAACGTTTGACACGGCAGATGCGGATGGCGAAGACGTTTTTGAGGGCTGAGCTGCTGATTCAGCGACCTGGGACATGACGTGACTCCGCTTGATTGTCTGCCCGATCATACCGAAAAACCCTTAATAAGCCAAAGCGCTGAAGGGTTCATAAAAGGCGCTTAAATCGTTTGCGCAATGCAGCATAAAACGCTTATGCGCGCGCTTGCAATTGCATTTGTCTCGCATTGGCAGTAGTTATTGGCGCAATAGCGCGTGTAACGCGTTTTCGTAGATTTGATAGACGGGCGCGATGCTCGCCAGCTCGACGCGCTCATCGTTGGCGTGCAGCTGTTCGCCGCGCGGACCGAAACCGCACAGCGCGGGAATGGACAGCGACGCGAGATAGTTGCCGATATTCGAAGGGCCGGCCACTGCAGATGGCGGCGCTGCGCCGAATATGCGCCGTGCGGCTTTGCACAATTCGTTCAACATCGGATGCGTATCGGACACCCGATAAGCGGGCCAACCGTCGATCCATTCGATGTCCGTCAATAGTTTATTTGCAGGACTGGAGGTATAGGCGATGTCGTGCGCGCGGACCGCATCCTCGATCAGACTGCGCGCGTGCTTTGCGTCGAAGCGGGGTGTGAGCCGGATATCGATCTTGAGTTCGCAGCGATCGGGTACGGCGGTGAAGCCGCCGTCGCCCGCCTCGATGCCGGTCACGGTCACTTGTGCCTGACGGTCAAAAGTCTTGTCGTCGATCTGGGGCAGCGGCATATCGTGCAGCGCATTGGCGAGCGCACCGCCGCGCACCGCCGCGTTGAGGCCGCGCGAACTGCCGCTGCCCGAATGCGCGGCGATGCCGTGCACGACAAGCGTGGCCCGCACAAAGCCGCGTGCGCCGGCCATTATGCGGTCGTGCCCCGGGTAGCCGATCAGCACGCCGTCGGGGCGCGATGTGCCGGCGTGACTGGCTGGTCGGCTTTCTCCGGCCTCTCCGGCTTCTCCGGTCTCTCGATTAGCAGCGCTGTCAAGCTTGCCGGTCGTATCGTTGGGGGTGTCGGCGAACCTGTCAAAGAAGGCCCGCGCGCCGCCGAAACGGCCCGTGTGTTCATCGAGGTCGAGCAGCAGACCGACACGGCCCGCGAATTCCGTCGCGCGTTGTGAAAGCGCTACCAGCAGATGCGCAAACAGCGCAGCGCCTGATTTGCTGTCGGCGGCGCCGCGGCCGTACAACCAGCCATCGACGATATGCGCGCCAAGCGGCGGTTGAGTCCAGACGGTTTCGTCGCCGAAGCCGGCGGTGTCGAGGGTTGCGTTGAGCACATAGAACGGCGCTTTGCTCGATGTGCGTCCGGATGTTTCATCCGATGAATGGGACGGAGCCTGCCCCGGCATGGCGGCGCTTCCACGAACCTCCGCATAGAGACCGAGCGGTTCGCCCCCGGCGCACACGAGGCGGGTGCGCGGCACGGTCGGCGCATGCCGCGCGAACCACTGCTCGATACACTCGAGTATCGGCGTCGCGGGATCGATTCCACCGCGGCTCGGAATGCGCACGAGTTGCGTGAGCAGATCGACGATCGATGCCGTGCGCGCATCAAGCACGTCGGGAACGTCGCGCGCATCGGGCGCGTCCTGCGTGCGTGCGGCGCGTGCAGTTCGAGCCGCGTCGCTCGCGCGCTTTGCGGGGTTGCCGCTGCGGGATGTGTCTGTCATCGCGGCTTCACTGCGCTGTCACACGCTGACCTGTCGCGCCTCTTGCCGGCGCACCGAGCGCGCGCAATGTCTCCTTGACGGTCGCAACGCGTACCGCGAGATCGGGGCTGCGCGTTTCGATGCGCAGCTTGTCCTGTCCGGCAAGCTTGATGTGCTTGTGCTTCTGAACCATTTCGATGATGCGCATCGCGTCGACCGGTGGATTCGGGATGAATTGCAGCGCGATCACTGCTTCACCCGCATCGATTTTCGAAATGCCGAGCGGCCGGGCGGCGAGTCGCAGGCGATGCGTTTCGACGAGCGCATGCGCTTGCGGCGGCATTTTGCCGAAGCGGTCGATCAGTTCTTCCTGAATGCCGTCGATCGAATCGTTGTGTTCGCAATTGGCAAGACGCTTGTACAGCGATAAGCGTTCCTGCACATCGCCGCAGTAATCGGCGGGGAGAATCGCCGGCGCGTGCAGATTGATTTCGGTTGTCGCCGCGAGCGGCGAAGTGAGGTCGGGTTCCTTGCCGTCCTTGAGCGCCTTGACTGCATCGTTGAGCATGTCGGTATAGAGCTGGAAACCGATCTCGTGAATCTCGCCCGACTGCTTGTCGCCGAGCACTTCGCCGGTGCCGCGAATCTCGAGGTCGTGCATCGCGAGGTAGAAGCCCGCGCCGAGTTCTTCCATCTGCTGAATCGCTTCGAGCCGCCGCTGCGCCTGTTTCGTGAGCCCCTGCGGATCGTGCACCAGCAGATAGCTATAGGCCTGGTGATGCGACCGGCCGACGCGGCCGCGCAACTGGTGCAATTGCGCGAGGCCGAACTTGTCGGAGCGGTGAATCAGAATCGTATTGGCGCTCGGCACGTCGATGCCGGTTTCGATGATCGTCGTACATAACAGCACGTTGGCGCGCTGCGCGACGAAATCGCGCATCACGCGTTCGAGTTCGCGCTCGTGCATCTGTCCGTGCGCCACCGCAATGCGCGCTTCGGGCACGAGCGCCTCGAGCATCGCGCGGCGATTCTCGATCGTTTCCACTTCGTTATGCAGAAAGTAAACCTGGCCGCCGCGCTTCAGCTCGCGCAGCATGGCCTCGCGAATCACGCTGTCTTCCTCGCGCCGCACGAAGGTTTTGATGGCCAGCCGCTTTCGCGGCGCCGTGGCGATCACCGAAAAATCGCGCAAGCCTTCGAGCGCCATGCCGAGCGTACGCGGAATCGGCGTCGCGGTTAGCGTGAGCACGTCCACTTCGGCGCGCAATGCCTTGAGCGCTTCCTTCTGGCGCACACCGAACCGATGCTCTTCGTCGATGATGACAAGACCGAGCCGCTTGAACTGCACGTCCGACGAGAGCAGCTTGTGCGTGCCGATTACGATATCGACACTGCCTTCGTTGATCTGCTGGATCGCCGCATTCACTTCCTTGGTGGTTTTGAAGCGCGACAGTTCGGCGATACGCACGGGCCAGTCGGAGAAGCGGTCGCTGAAAGTCTGCGTGTGCTGTTCGGCCAGCAGCGTGGTAGGCGACAGCAGCGCGACCTGTTTGCCGCCCATCACGGCGATAAAGGCGGCGCGCAGCGCGACTTCGGTCTTGCCGAAACCGACGTCGCCGCACACGAGCCGGTCCATCGGCTTGCCGCTCGTCATATCGCCGATCACGGCCGCGATCGCCGCGGCCTGGTCCGGCGTTTCCTCGAAGCCGAAGCTTTCCGCGAACTTTACGTAATCGCGCGGATCGAGCTTGAATGCGTGGCCTTCGCGTGCGGCGCGGCGCGCATACAGATTCAGCAATTCGGCGGCCGTATCGCGGATCTGCTGCGCGGCCTTGCGCTTGGCCTTTTCCCACTGGCCCGAGCCCAACGCATGCAGCGGCGCGCTTTCCGGATCCGCGCCGCTGTAGCGCGAGATCACATGCAACTGGGCGACCGGCACGTAGAGCTTGCTTTCGCCCGCATATTCGAGGTGCAGGAACTCGGTTTCGCCTTCGCCGAGATCCATCGTCACGAGGCCCATGTAGCGGCCGATGCCGTGCTGCGCATGCACGACCGGATCGCCGACCTTGAGCTCGGACAGGTCGCGCACCATCGAGTCGACGTTACTCGCCTGCTCCTGGCGGCGGCGTCCGGCGCGGCGCGCGAGCGGCCCGTACAGCTCGGTTTCGGTGATGATCGCGATGCCTTCGCCCGGCAACGCAAAGCCGCTCGCGAGCGGCGCGACGCCGAGCGCGAAACGCGCGTCGGCGGCGAGCCATGCTTCGAAACTGTCGGCCGAACCGCCGCGCAGATCGTTTTCCGCGAGCAGCTGCGCGATCGTTTCGCGGCGGCCCGCCGATTCGATGGCGAACAGCACGCGGTTCGGCGTCGTGTCGAGATACGCTCGTAGTGCGGTGACGGGGTCTTCCGCGTGACGGTCGATTGCGAGGTTCGGCAGCGGCGCGGCCCAGCCGCCTTCGGCTTTCGCGGGCAGCACGAGGCGCGCGAACGGCTTGGCGAGCGTAAAGAAATCTTCGTCTGACAGAAAGAGCCGCTGCGGCTCGAGAATCGGCCGGTCGCGATCGTGAGAGAGGAAGTTGAAGCGCTGTTTCGTGTCGGCGGTGAAGCGCTTGATCGACGCGTCGAGGTCGCCCGTGAACACCAGATGCGAACCGTCGGGCAGATAGTGGAAGAGGGTGGCGGTGTCCTCGAAAAAGAGCGGCAGGTAGTACTCGATGCCCGCCGACGGCACGCCGTTGCCGATGTCCTTGTAGATCGACGCGCGGCTCGGATCGCCCTCGAACACTTCGCGCCAGCGGCTGCGAAATGCGGTGCGCGACGCTTCGTCGAACGGAAACTCGCGGCCTGGCAGCAAACGCACGTCGCGCACCGGGTAGAGGCTGCGTTGCGTGTCGGGATCGAAGGCGCGGATCGAATCGACCTGATCGTCGAACAGATCGAGCCGGTACGGCAACGGCGAACCCATCGGAAACAGATCGATGAGCGAGCCGCGCACGCAGTATTCGCCGGGGCGCACGACCTGGCTGACGTGCTCGTAGCCGGCCAGGGTGAGCTGCGACTTCAGTTTCGCTTCGTCAAGACGCTCGCCCTGGGCGAACGCGAACGTGTAAGCGGCCATGAAGGACGCCGGCGGCATGCGGTAGAGGGCGGTGGTGGCGGGCACGAGCAGGATGTCGCAGCGACCCTCGCCGAGGTCGTGCAGCGTCGCGAGCCGTTCCGAAACCAGATCCTGGTGCGGTGAAAACGTGTCGTACGGAAGCGTTTCCCAGTCCGGCAGCAGCCGCACGCGCGCGTTCGGCGCGAAGTACGGAATCTCCTGCGACAGGCGCTGCGCATCGACCGCGCTCGCGCAGACCACGGCGAGGAGCGGCAATTGCGGCTTGTACGCGAGGTGATAGCGGGCGATCAGCAGCGCGTCGGCGGAGCCTTGGGTGCCGTCGAACGCGAAACGCTGGCCGGCTTTGACGGGTGCGACAGGAGGCTGCCACTGGGCGGCATATCGCTGGACGGCATTCCCCTGCGGAGAAGTCGGCTGCGGCGGATTCGACGGGGATGCGGCGGTGTCGGGCATAAATGAGGAGGAATGGCCGTTGATAGGGCTGAAACTCGGGCTGAAACTCGGGCAAATTCGGTGCTGGCTTGTGGACAGGCGTCGGCCAAAGCGCGACAGAAACGGCAAGTTTACGCGTGTCGGGACGTGCAAGCGAAGGACCTATTATAAAATCCGACCTTCACTTTGACTTCGCAGCGTCCGTTCTGTGACTCCCCGCCTCTTTGCCCTGATTCCCGGTGCGGGCACCGGCAGCCGTTCCGGCGCGCCGATGCCCAAGCAATACCGAAGCGTCGCCGGACGCGACATGCTGCATTACTCGCTCGCGGCGTTCGACGCGTGCAGCGAGTTTTCGCAGACGCTTGTCGTGCTCGCGCCGAACGACCAGCATTTCGACGCGCGCCGTTTCAGCGGCCTGCGCTTTGCGGTGCGGCGCTGCGGCGGCGCGTCGCGGCAGGCGTCGGTAGTGAACGGGCTGCATGCGCTCGCCGAGTTCGGCGCGCACGATAACGACTGGGTGCTCGTGCACGACGCGGCGCGGCCCGGCATTACGCCCGCGCTGATCCGCTCGCTCGTCGATGCGCTGAAGGACGATGCGATCGGCGGCATCATGGCGCTGCCGGTTGCCGATACGCTCAAGCGCATCGCGCCGGACACCGATACCCGCATCGCGCGCACCGAAGGCCGCGACGGCCTCTGGCAGGCGCAGACGCCACAGATGTTCCGCATCGGCATGCTGCGCGAGGCGATTTTGCGCGCGCAGCAGGACGGCCACGATCTGACCGACGAGGCGAGCGCGATCGAATGGATCGGCCACGCGCCGCGGCTCGTGCAGGGCAGTCTGCGCAACTTCAAGGTCACCTATCCGGAAGACTTCGATCTTGCGGACGCGATCCTGAGTCGGCCGGCTGCCGCGTTCAACGCGGCTTCTTCATAAATACAACGGACCAGGAACAACGGACCCACTATGAATTTCAGAATCGGACAGGGCTACGACGTGCATGCGCTCGTGCCGGGCCGGCCGCTCATCATCGGCGGCGTGACAGTGCCTTACGACCGGGGGCTGCTCGGTCATTCGGATGCGGACGTGCTGCTGCATGCGATTACCGATGCGCTGTTCGGCGCCGCGTCGCTCGGCGACATCGGCCGTCACTTTCCCGACACCGACAAGGAATTCGCCGGCGCCGACAGCCGCGTGCTGCTGCGCGAATGCGCGGCGCGCATCGCGCGCGCGGGCTTCTCGATCGCGAATGTCGACAGCACGGTGATCGCGCAGGCGCCGAAGCTCGCGCCGCATATCGATGCGATGCGTGCGAATATCGCGGCGGATCTGAAGCTGCCGCTCGAACGCGTCAACGTGAAGGCAAAGACCAACGAGAAGCTTGGGTATCTCGGGCGCGGCGAGGGGATCGAGGCGCAGGCCGCGGTGTTGTTGATGCGCGACTGAATGGCGCATGCAAGCGCAAGGGCGGCGCGGGCGCGCAGCTGCGTCTGCAAGCGGCATGCGAAAAGCCGTCGCGAAAAACAGAACGCCACGCAGATCATGCGTGGCGTTTTTGCATGAGCGCGGCGACATCGTGTATCGCCGCGCGCAAGGGTGCGCGTGATTGCCGCGCTGTTTGGTGGACTCCGCTGTTTGGTGGACGCGTTACTTGCCCTCAGCCGCGATTACCAGCGCCGCTGCATTTACCACGGCGGCAATCCGGCCGACGTCGCGCAGCTGCGTGGAGTTCATGCCTTCCTTGAGCAGCGTGTCGAAGTGCGACTTCACGCAGAAGTGGCACTTGCCGATAATCGACGCGGCCAGCGCGTACATTTCGAAGCGGCGCTTGTCGACGCCGCCATGCGACGCATAGGCGTTCATCCGTAGACCGGCCGGCTGCCCCTTCAGGTCCGCGTTGTCCGTCATCTCGACGTACGGATACCAGACGTTGTTCATGCCCATCAGCGCGGCGGCCGTCAGCGCGCCATTGGTTTCTTCGGGCGACAGCACGCCCGCGTTGCGGATCGCGGCGACCAGCACCGCGCTCTTCGATGCAAATGCGGCAGCAAGCGCGACGCCGACTGCGTCATTGCCTTCGAGCGACGAGCGCGCGATCGTGCCGTCGAGGTTCAGGCGGATGTCCTTCGCGTAGTCGGGAACAAGTTCTTTGATCGCGGACAAGAATTCCATAGATATCTCCTATCGAGTTGCCGATAAAAAAGCCCGCCGGCTTTTTCAAGCTTAGCGGGCTTTCAGCTGCAATGGCTTACAGCGTGGCGCCGCCGACTGCGCGGTTGCACGGGCACAGTTCGTCCGTTTGCAGGCCGTCCAGAATACGCAGGATTTCCGCCGGGCTGCGACCGACGTTCAGGTTGTTGACCGACACGTGCTGGATCGTGTTGTCCGGATCGACGATGAACGTGGCACGCAGCGCGACGCCGGCTTCGCGGTCGCGCACGCCGAGCTGGTCGACCAGCTCGCCCTTGACGTCGCCGAACGAGTAGTGGTTCAGCTTGTCGAGGTCCTTGTGCGCCTGGCGCCATGCGAGCTTCACGAATTCGTTATCGGTGCTGCCGCCGAGCAGAACGGCGTCACGTTCTTCGAAATCCTTGCTGAGCTTGGCGAATTCGACGATTTCGGTCGGGCAGACGAACGTGAAGTCCTTCGGATAGAAGTACACGATTTTCCACTTGCCCGGGAACGACTGTTCGGTGATTTCTTCGAACGCCGACACGCCGTTCTCTTCGTGGTGGTTAAAGCCAGGCTTCGCAGCGGTGACGGTGAAAGCTTCGAGTTTATCGCCGATGGTTTTCATGCAGACACTCCTATGTGAAAGTGGCAAACGGTCAAGAGCCGGTCAAAAGCGGGTCATTCAAAACGGGGTTGCCGAACAGCGTCAACGCCCAGATAAAACGGATCAGATATTGCCGAGCGCCTTGGCTCGCTGCAGCCCTACGATGCGCTGCACAAACAAGACTATAACTCTATTGCAATTTGTGGTCAATAGTTTTTCACTAACGGATTGGATAGATTTTCTTCAAGGCACCGATAGTGTGCAGCCCTCCAGATTGTTTCGGTTTCAATCCGAGGTAATCTTGTTTTTATATGGGGGCGAAACGGAGAAAACGCAGAAACTTCCGATTAATCAGAGGAAACGCCTGCATCTGCCGAAAAACCTGCCGCTTCTGGCGAAGCTCAACCGCTCTTCGCGAGCGGAAACTCGATTGTCACCTCGAGGCCCGGACCCGGCGTCCGGTTGCGCAGCCGCAGCGCGCCGCGATACCGGCCGACCAGTCGCTGCACGATCGCCATGCCGAGGCCGGTACCGTTTGCCTGCGTGCGTGCCGAATTGACACGGTAAAACGGTCGTGTGACAAGCGCGAGTTGGTCTTCCGGAATGCCCGGACCTTCGTCGACGACGGACAACTCGACGCGCGAATGCGACACGCGCGTTTCGAGCATCACGTGCGGAATGCCGTCCTCTTCGCTCAGGCCATACTTGCGCGCGTTCTCGATCAGATTGCCGACGACGCGCCGGATATCCGTTTCGTCCGCTTCAATGACGGCGGAGGGCGCGAGGCGCGTGATCAGCCGGATCCCATCTTCGGTCGACATGCGCGCCGCGAGTTCTCCCGCGATCACCGACAGATCGACCGGCTCGGGCATGCGCTGCACCGGGCGGGCGTAGTCGAGGAAGCGCCCGATGATCATATCCATCTGCTCGATGTCGTCGATCATCGCGTCTTTGGTGGTCTGATCGGACGGGCTCATTTCCGTCTCGAGTCTTAGGCGGGCAAGCGGCGTGCGCAGGTCGTGAGAAATGCCGGCGAGCATCAGCGCGCGATCCGCTTCGAGCTGTTCGAGATCGCGCACCATCTGGTTGAAGCTTCGATTCGTTTCGGCCGCGACGCCGAGGCCGCGTTCGGGCAACTGCTCCGGCGATTGCCCGGAACCGACCCTGCGCGCCGCCATCGCGAGGCGCGCGAACGGCCGGTTGACAAGGCTCGTGATAAAGGCCGCGCCGAATAGCGACAGCGCGAGCGCGAATATGCCCCAGCCGGCCCATTGCAGACCGGTCACGTTATCGAGCTGATCGCGATCGAGCGCGACCCAGTAATCGTCGTCGTCGATCTTGAAGCTGATCCACACGCCCGGTATGTCGTTCACCGACTGCGCGATGATCGTGTCGTCGCCAAGACGCCCGCGGATGTCGTGCTCGATGAGGCGGTTCAGCGATTCATCGGGCTGCAGCTTGTACTTGTCGGTGGTCTCGCGCGGGTAGACGCGCACGCCTTCGTTGCTCTCGAGGTCTTGCAGCAGCGCGCGGCGAAGATCGGGATCGGAATAGAGCAGGGCGGTGCGCGTGAGCTTCACGATCGCGACGAGCTGCAGCGCGACGCGCTGCGCGCGCGGCTCGCGCTCGATCACGCGAAAGCTCTGGAACCATGCGGCAAGACTGACCGCGATCAACAGCGCGATCAGCAGAAACGTCCGCCAGAAGAGGCCGCCGAACGCGAGCGTCAGGAGGCGCCGGTCGATCCGCATGCGGCCTTCTTATCGAAGAACAGACTCCACGCAGCGCGCAAATTCAGGCTGCGCCGTCAGGAATGAACACGTATCCGAGACCCCAGACGGTCTGGATAAAGCGGGGACTGCCGGGATCGGGTTCGATCAGCTTGCGCAGACGCGAAATCTGCACGTCGAGACTGCGATCGAAGACTTCGTATTCGCGGCCCCGTGCGAGCTCCATCAGCTTTTCGCGCGACAGCGGCTGACGCGGGTGGCGGGCGAACACCTTCAATACCGAGAACTCGCCAGTGGTAAGCGGAATTTCCTGGCCGGCCTTCGTCAGCGTGCGCGTGGCGAGATTCAGCGCGAACTCGCCGAACTCGAACACTTCGGATGTTTCGGATGGCGCGCCCGGCAGCTCGGAAGGCGACTGCCGCCGCAGCACCGCGTGAATGCGCGCAACCAGTTCGCGTGGGTTGAACGGTTTCGGCAGATAATCGTCGGCGCCCATTTCGAGGCCGACGATGCGGTCGACGTCTTCGCCTTTCGCCGTCAGCATGATGATCGGCGTGCGGTCGTTGCTGCCGCGCAGACGGCGGCAGATGGAGAGCCCGTCCTCGCCGGGCAGCATCAGGTCGAGCACGAGCAGATCGAAGCGCTCGCGAACCCAAAGCTTGTTCATCGACGGCGCGTTTTCTGCGACATATACGTTAAAGCCCTGCTCGCCGAGGTAGCGGCGCAGTAGATCGCGCAAGCGCGGGTCGTCGTCGACGACGAGGATTTTCGAAGGGTTTTTGGTTTCCATGGTCGGCATCTTAGCGCGATTAGAAAGGGGAACGCGTTTGAGGCATTTATCGAGTAACAGTCAGTTACAAAATTTACCCGGCCTGTGGCACGGCGTAAAGCGGGCGCGCTTACACTCCTTTACTGTTTGCGCCTGTTCGGTAGATACTTCACAAGACCAAAACTTTCGCGCCCGGTTTTTGCCGGAATCACCATACGCATCTGAGGTAGCCGGTTGCTGCGTCACGAAGGGAACAAGATGAAGGGAGGGGTTTGGCCGAACGTGCGCCTGAGCGTGATCGCGCTGGCAGCAGCGACCACGTTCGCGGCCGCGTTGAGCCCGCCTGCCTTCGCCGATCCTCCGCCTCTCGCCGACCGCGCCGCTCCTCCTCATCCCGCTTCACGTTCTGATCGTTCCGATCGTCCCGATACGCATCCCCGTTCACGGGCGTCCCGCTCCCAGCGCAAACAGCCCGAAGAAACACCGGCTTCCGATCCGATCGTGCGCACGGCTGTGCCGCCGGATCTCGATCAACGCCGCCGCGACGGGCATATGACGCCGGAAGAACGGCGGCTATTGCGGCAGCATATCGAAGACGCGGTACGTGAGTTGTATAAGCGTTAAGCGTATTTCTTAAGCAAGGCTCGTGTATCCGCGGTGGTCTGTTTGCCCGTTGGCGAGCCCTGCCTTATCGATAACGGAGCGAGACACGGCATGAAGCGACGCGAGTTTCTGTCGACTGCGGCCGCTGCTGCCGCAGCGTTTTCGCTACCTCATCGGTCGTCCGGCGCTACGCTGGCCGGTGCTGGAAACGTTGCCGCGGGCGGCTCCAGCGTGCTGGCGAACAGTGTTGTGGCGTCCGCGGCACGCGAGCGCAAACTGCTTGTTCTCATCGAACTCAAAGGCGGCAACGACGGGCTCAATACCGTCGTGCCTTATGCCGACCCGCTTTACTACCGGCTGCGTCCACGTGTCGCGGTGAGTCGCGATGCGGTGCTGCCGATCAGCGAGCGCGCGGCGCTCCATCCCGCGCTCGATCCGTTGATGCCGCTCTGGCAAAGCGGTCAACTCGCGATCGTGCAAGGGCTCGGCTATCCGCAATTCAATCTGTCGCACTTTCGCGCAACCGAGATCTGGGACACGGCGTCGGATGCGCAGCGGTATCTGCGCGATGGGTGGGTTGCGCGCGCGTTTGCGCAAAGCGATACGGGCGGGATGATGCGCGGCGCGGGTCTCGTGGTCGGTAGTGCGGAGCACGGGCCGCTCGCCGGTGGCGCGTGTGCCGTCACAACGTCGATGCCAGCGTCGATGGGAGCGGTGCTAGGCGCGCCACGCATGCTCGACTACGCGGTCATCCGGATCACGCTGAACGGCTTCGATACACACTTCAATCAGCGTGAACGGCATGCAGCGCTGCTCGCGCAGTTCGCGCAAGGCATCGATGCGTTGCATGCGGCACGGCTCGAACGCGGCCTTTGGGACGACACGCTTGTCGTGAGCTATTCGGAGTTCGGCCGCCGGCCTCGTGAAAACGAGAGCGGTGGTACCGGGCACGGCAGCAGCGCGCCGCACTTCGTCATCGGCGGCCGGGTGCGCGGCGGTCTGTATGGCGCGCCGCCGTCGCTGTCGCGACTCGACGGCAATGGCAATTTGCCTATGGCGGTCGATTTCAGGTGTCTGTATGCGACCGTGCTCCGGTCATGGTGGCGATGCGATGCGGCCGCGGTGCTCGAGCGGCGCTTCGAGCCGCTGCCCTTGCTGCGCGCATAGCAAGCGGGTAACTGACGGACACCTAGCGGGACAACCACGGGACAACTAGCGGGGCAACCAGCGGGACAACTACAGGGGCCCCCGGGCCGATGGGCGAAGCCCATCGGTTTTCATGCGCTTTCTGGTGCGAGGAGCGGGACTCGAACCCGCACACCCTTGCGGGCGTCAGGACCTAAACCTGGTGCGTCTACCAATTTCGCCATCCTCGCCGCCGGGCGCATAGCGCCCGATGTTCTGTCGTCTCGACAGACGCCGGTGCGTATTGCTGCGTATTGCTACGTGTCGCTGCGTATTGCTACGTGTCGCTACGTGTCGCTTTTTGCTGCTTTTTACGCGTTGTTATCGCTGGGGTTCCGCGACATCTTGTACCGACACGGCATGGTCGAAAGCGTGAGCGCGAGATTCTACCCGAACCACATGCGCTTGTCTGCAGCCGACCATCGACTGCAATGCTACAATTTTCGACTCGCCGAAAGAAGCGACGCGGCGCCGAGGCGCATGCGCTGTCTCAACCGAACTGTCTCAACCGCACTGTCCCAACCGATGTCTTGCGTCCGGTTCAGTACGGGTCGGTACGCTTCGGTACGGTGCGCCACGTTACCCCATACCCCAATACCGCCTATCCCGTGAATTTCGACGACTATTGCCAGCAGAAAGCAGCGCCGCCCGGGTCGAGCATCTACTACGCGCTCAGGCAAGCACCGGTCGCGCGGCAGCCGCTGCTCACTGCGCTGTTCGCGTTGCGTCGTGAATTCGAAGAAACGGTAAAGGAAACCAGCGATCCGACTGTCGGCCGCACGAAGCTTGCGTGGTGGCACAAGGAAGCCGCGGCGCTTGCGGCCGGCGAGCCGTCGCATCCGGTGTCAAAGGCGCTGGCCGCGCACTGGCCGAATGTCCATACCGAGTACCCCGCGTTGCAGACGCTGCTTGCCGGCTTCGAGATGGATCTCGATCAGGCCCGCTACCTCGATTACCCGAATCTGCGCCGCTATGTCGATAGCGTCGGCGGCACGTTTGCGTCAGTCGTCGCGCGCGCGACCGCGAAAGATCCGCAGGCGGCGGCAAACTGGGCGGCGCCGCTCGGGCAGGCATTGATGCTCGCGCAGTTCGTCGTCGAGTTGGGCAACGATGCGCGTCATGGCCGCATTTATATTCCGATTGATGAGATGCAGCGTTTCAACGTGACGGCCGCGGACCTGATCAACCGCCGCTATAGCGACGCGTTCACGGACCTGATGCGCTTTCAGACCACGCGCGCGCGCGACGCGATCGATACCGCGCTTGCCGCGCTGCCCGGCGCCGAGCGCCGCACGCAGCGCACGCTGCGCGCGCTCGCGGCGCTGGCGCTCGCGCTGCTCGATGAAATCGAGCGCGACGGGTATCACGTGCTGCATCAGCGCATCGCGTTGACCCCGATCCGCAAGCTCTGGGTCGCGTGGCGTGCGGCGCGGCGTGCCTGAGCGGCGTGCGAGCGCCTGGTGGGGTCACGCGGGATCGGTAGTAACCGGTCGGTAACCGGTCACCGGACTTCGGGTCGCAGAATCGAGGCGCAGCGTTCCTGGCGCGTGACGCGGTTGCGTGCGGACCTGAGCCAACAAAAAATGTCCGCTGTCAAGTGCGTGTTGCAATCGAACGGCGGTCTGAAAGGTCTTGTGGGGCAACAGGTTAAGCCGGATTTCGACCGCTGCACACTTTTGCTGCTTATCGAGCTAGGTGCCATGTAGGCGCCTAGCGGCGGTAAGCCCAAGGACACATCAGCAGGTAAGGTCGCACCGCCATCATAACTTCGACTTGCCATCCCAACCGCCAGAAACGAAAGCGCGGCCCGTGGGCCGCGCTTTCGTCGTTAAGCAATTGTGCATCATCAAGGCTGCTTCGGCGGCACCGCCTTGGCCGTCGCTCCTTTCCTGAATCCTCGATCCCCTGCAATGAAAAATGTCCGCTGTCAAGCCTTCGTTGAGTCGGCTTGGCAGCGAGAAAGACCATGAAGCGCAATGGAATTGCCCGCATCGGGACACTATCGACTCCTAACGCTTCATCGTGCCAAGGGTCACATAGACGCATTGCGACAGTAATACGCAGCGAAAACAGGCGGGCAGCAGGACGATACCTATATCGAGCGACGCCAAGCAGCGAATCGTGCCGGCACTGATTGCGCGTGAGGCGCCCGCTGACTAGATTCGTTTCGAGAGAGCCGATGCAAGAAAATCCGTCGTGCGGCGCACGCGGGTTGGCACGAACCGACGTTTTGGCCAAACAAGGCTGACATCGCGTGGTTCGTTCATGAATTCATCGAGCACGGTGATTACATCCGAATGTTGGAACTCACCAACCAGCGAAGCGCGATGGAACAGGCCAATGCCTATACCCGCCATCACACCAGCCAAGATCGTTTCAGCACTATTGGAGGAGAGCGTGCCGCGTACCGGTACGCTGAAACGACCGTCTTCCCCGGTGAACGGCCACTCTGCCATCTCGCCGTAAATCAAGCAGTTGTGGTCGGCCAGATCGGCGGGCGTCTTCGGGATGCCATGTTGCTCGAAGTAACTGCGGGAACCAGCACACACGAGTGCCGTGCCCGCCACGCGACGTACCACGGAATCCGGATCATTGACTTGGCTGACGCGAATTGCCAGATCGATCCGGTCTTCCGCCATGTCGCGCAACGCATCGGATAACACCAGATCGATGCGCAAGCCGGGATGCAGCGACAGCAATTCGGGAATCAGCGGCAACACGTGCAAGCGCCCGAATGTTGAAGGTGCGGCAATCCGGACCAGGCCGGACACGTCCTGCACGCTGCTCGTCAATTCGCCATCGGCCACCTGGATTTCGTCGAGCAGCGGCTTGGTTCGTTCGTAGTATTTCTGCCCTTGGTCGGTCAGCGTCACCTTGCGCGTGCTGCGATGGAGCAGCGCCACGCCAAGGCGCTTCTCCAGCGCGTTCACGGCCTTGCTGATCGCCGATTGCGAATCGCCGGTCTTGCGTGCCGCCGCGGAAAAGCCGCCAGTCTCGACCACGGCGATGAAAGCGTTCAATTCCTGGAATCTATCCATTCTTATTTGGAATAGGTTTTATGAAAAACATACGTATTATCGTTCAATTAAATGGCAATTACCATTCTCCCCACGCAAACATCCGTGCAGGAGAAATCCATGTCGTACGCAATCATCGGTTTCGGCGCCGTGGGGCAAGCCCTCGCCCACGCCTTCGCCCGCAACAACATCGAAGTGGCCGTCGCCAGCCGGCGCGCACCCGAAGCATTGGCATCGCGAGCACGCGCAATCGGCTCGACCGCTATCCCCAAGACGTTGCAGGAAGCTTTACAGGCAGACGTCATCTTTCTCGCCGTGCCGTTCGGGGAGCACGCGACCGTCGCCAAGTCGCTGGCGAATTGGCAAGGCAAGACGATCATCGACGCGACCAACGCGTACGGCGTACCTGTCGAAGAACTCAGCGGCTTGCCGTCTTCCAGCGTCATCGCCAAGGCATTTGCCGGCGCGAAGTTCGTGAAGGGCTTCAACCATCTGCCCGCCGGCTTGTTGGCGGCTGACCCGAATGTCGATGGCGGTCGCCGTGTCGTGTTCCTCGCCAGCGACGACGACAACGCGGTGCCTCAAGTCGCCACCCTAGCCGAGCGCTTGGGCTTCGCACCGGTCTGGCTGGGCAAGCTCGCTGAAGGTGGTGCGCTCGTGCAGGCGCGCGGCCGCAGTTGGGCGCCGTTGATCTTCCAGGATCTCGTCAAGCCCAGCTGAAACAACACGCGCATCCACCGCACTCCATCACGCAAAACATCCCGAGAAAATCCATGTACGAAGCCATCAAGTGGCCCGAGGCAATGAAGCCAAGCCGCTCACCGATCCATTTCACCAACGAGCTGGAAGTTGCCGCTTCGGTCGAGACGATCTGGGAGCTGCTCACCGATCCCGCCGCATGGCCGGGCTTCTATCCCGGTGTGCAGCACGTGCAGTTGCTCGACGGGCACACGCGCTTCGGCCGTGGCACGCGCTTCGAGACCAATCTGGCCGGACAAGATGTGTTCGCCTCGGTGCAGGAATTCGAGCCGATGACGCGCATCGCCTGGGGCGGCTATCCGAAGATAGCCGAGCATTCCAGGGCCTATCACGCCTGGATCATCATGCCCACCGCCAACGGCTGCCACCTGTGGACGGAAGAGACGATGCAAGGCCCGCATTGGCTCGAACTGGCCAAGCAGGCGCCAGACATTTTCTGGCTCACCCACGAAAAGCTGCTCAAGGATCTGGCCGCCGTCGCGGTCGCCCGCGAAAGGTCACGCGCCTGAGCCTTCCAAATACATCAGGGATTACGAACATGATCGACAAAGTCATCTGGCCCGAGCGCTACCACCCGAGCGTCTCGTCCATCTACGCGCTCAACGACATCGACGTGAAGGCCCCGCCAGAACTGGTGTGGAAGCTGCTGGTCGACGCCACGCACTGGTCGCGCTATTTCCCCGCCGAAAACCAGGTGGAAATTCTCTCTGGAGAATCAGAGCTGGAGTTGGGCACGCACTACCACCGGGTGACGGTCGGCTACCCGATGTCGCTGACGGTGACCGAATGCGTTCCCAATCGCCGGCTCGCGTGGGCGACCACCGTGGATGGCGACGACACCGGCTCGAGCGCCTACCACGGCTGGGTCATCACCCCGACCGACGCAGGCTGCCACCTTCTGACCGAGGAAACCCAGCAAGGTGAATTCTTCCTCGACGTGATCGGGCGCCGGCATCCGGGTGCGTTGTATCGCTATCACCAGGACTGGGTCGAACGTCTCGCGCTCGCGGCGGAAGCCGAAGCGGCGAAGCAGGCAGTCTGAATCACTCTATCGATGGAGCAACTATCGTGTCGAACCACAGCGAACAAATTATTCTGGTGATGGGCGCCACCGGCAGGCAGGGCGGCGCTGTATGCCGGCACCTGCAAAAGAAAGGATTCAGTGTGCGTGTGCTGGTACGAGATCCCCATGGCGACGCAGCCCGTCGCTTGGCTGGGCTTGGCGCGGAAGTTCTGCAGGGAAGCCTCGACGACGCCGGCAGCCTGATGCGCGCGATGGCTGGCGTGTACGGCGTATTCTCCGTACAACCTTACTCGGCCAACGAGGTCCGGCAGGGCGCGGCGGTCATCGAAGCAGCGAAGCGGCAGAGCGTCGTCCATGTCGTTTACAGCTCGGTCGGCTCGGCCGACGAGAAGACTGGCCTTCCTCACTTCGAAAGCAAAATCGAAGTGGAGTCCCATCTGCGATCGAGCGGCTTGCAGTACACGATCCTGCGGCCCGTCTTCTTCATGGAAAACTGGCATAGAGGATTCGGCGAATCGATCCGGAGCGGGCAACTGCAGCAGCCGTTGAACCCGACGGCAACCCTGCAGATGGTGGCGGTAGACGACATCGGCGCATTTTCCTCGCTCGCGTTTGAGCATCCCGACGAATGGAAGAACAGAACGTTTTCGCTGGCGGGCGATGAATTGTCGATGCAGCAGATTGCGGACGCATTCAGCCGTGCCACGATGCGAGACGTGAAGTATGTTCAGGTGTCCTGGGATCAGTTCGAGAAGAACATGGGGCGGGAGCTGACGATGATGTATCGCTGGTTCGAGGAAAAGGGCTTTCACTTCGACATCGACGAAGTGCGGCACGTCTATCCCCAGACTCACACGTTCGGTCAATGGTTGAACACGCACTGGGACATCACTTCCTCGACGTAACCGAACGCCGATATCCGGCCATCCATCTGCTATCTGGAGACGAATCACATGCACATCGAACTCAAGGGCCGCAAGGCCATCGTGACCGGCTCCACCGCCGGGATTGGCCACGCGATTGCCGTGGGACTGGCGCGCACTGGTGCGTCGGTCGTCATCAACGGCCGTACGCAGGAACGCGTGGACACGGCACTGCGCGACATACGCGCGCTGCTGCCGCAGGCCGAACTGCGCGGCGTCGCTGCCGACATCGCCACGCCGGAAGGCTGCGCCGCACTCATCGCGCAAGTGCCGGATGCCGACATCCTGATCAACAATGCCGGTACCGCGCGCCCGAACAACTTCTTCGATCAAACCGATGAGGAATGGCTCGACCTGTTCCAGCTCAACGTGTTGAGCGGGGTTCGTTTGTCGCGGCATTACATTCCGCAAATGACGGCGCGCGGCTGGGGACGCGTGGTGTTCATCAGCAGCGAATCGGCGCTGAACATCCCGAAGGAAATGATCGACTACGGCGTGACCAAGACCGCGTTGCTCGCGGTATCGCGCGGATTGGCCGAACTCGTCGCCGGCAGCGGCGTTACCGTCAACGCGGTGCTGCCCGGCCCGACCGATTCGGAAATCCTGTCCAACTGGATGAAGTCGGTTGCACAGGAGCAAGCCATCACGCCCACGCAGGCCGAGCAGGACTTCCTGAAAACGATGCGCCCGACCACGCTGATCCAGCGTTTCGCAACTACGGACGAGGTAGCGAACATGGTGGTCTATGTCGCTTCGGAACAGGCATCGGCCACAACAGGTGCGGCCTTGCGCGTGGACGGCGGTGTATTGCGCTCCATTGCCTGATGGTTTCCGTAGAGCGAAATATTTGAGACGAATTGCTGCGCCAGGACGACGCCAATGGAACTGCGTCACTTACGTTGCTTTCTCGCCGTCGCAGAAGAACTCCATTTCGCTCGTGCAGCGGAACGACTGCACATTGAGCAGTCGCCGCTGTCGCGGGCGATCAAGGAGCTGGAAGAAGACCTGGGCGTTCGGCTGTTTATCCGTAACTCGCGCAGCACGCGCCTATCGCGTGCGGGGCAAGTCTTCAAGGAACATGTGCCGCGCATCTTCACCGCCTTGCAGCAGGCACGCGAAGGTGCCAAGACGGTTGCCGCCGGCTACGACGGCCAACTGCGCATCGCCTTGTCCGACGGCATCACGCCGCCACGTTTGAGCGCCTTTCTGGCGCAGTGCCGGGACGACGATCCCGAAGTCGGGATTCATCTGGCCGAGATACCCCTGTCGCAACAGATCGCGGGACTGCGCGAAGACCTCTACGATGCAGGATTCGCGCAGTCCGACGACGTGGACGACGGCTTGCTGGCGGTGCCCGCGTGGCATGACCCGTTGGTCGTGGCGGTACCAGCCAAGCATCCACTGCTGACCCACAAGCACATCCCGCTGGAAGAAGTTCTACGCTATCCCTTGGCGATGGGCGACCCGCATGTTTGCGAGGGCTACTGTCGGCAGATTGCACGCGTGCTGCGCACCGTGGACGTGGAGCCGCTGGTCGCCGAAGAAGTCGCCTCGCTCGACCTGATGCTGACCTTGGTTTCGGCTGGCTACGCCTTGGCGCTGGTCGGGGCATCGCAGATCGCGGCCTGCCGTTCTCCCGATGTGACCAGCCGCCCACTGGCGGGCATGTCACCCGTCCTGACAACCTACCTGCTGCGGGCCGACACAGCACCGTCCGAACCGCTGGCGCGTTTCATCGAGCGCGCCATTTCTGACGCCGCCGACCCGCGCCGCTGACTCCCTTTCCGATATTCGATGCGCTGCGGCTCTGGTGCAGCGAGGTGCGTTGCTGCGTAGGTGGCACGCAACAAAGCCAGTAGCCATGCAGCTTCGCGCATCTCGACAGCACGGTGCCGGATATGGCGCGTGCCGCGCCAACCCCATGTGCAGACCGACTTTCCTCGCGGCGAAGTGCCGTGACCTTTTATCTTGCCTTCCGCCTTTGCCCTTCGCTGTCGCTCCGGGCATCGGCGGCCCGGCGGCGCTGCGCTGCTCGCAGCCAGCGCGCCGGGGAACGCGGCCACGGCCCTCGGCCGGGCGCGTTCAAGGCAAGATGCCTGCACGGGGGAAAGCGTCGCCGGATGTTGCGCGACGTGCGGCGCGGATGCGCTCGCGCGACACGCGCGACGACACGGCGACGGCCAGCGGAAGAACACGCCGGATGGCACGATGAAGCGCAGCGAATCGGCGGCCATCATCGGCGCGTCTCCAGCCAGACCGGATGCGCAATACCGATCACGGTGGACGCAGCAACCGGGCCGAAATACCGGCTGTCAAACGACGCCGGATTGGTCACGCTCAACAGGAATAGCTCGCCCGGTTCGAGGCGGCGACACTGCGGCCACGACGACAGCGGACGGCCCAGCCGGTCGGCACGCAGCACGGCGGCCGAAGGCACGCCGTCGATTCGGACAATGCCGCCCGCGATGCATACCTCCTGCGGCGCGACGGCACCGATGCGCTTGAGCAATGGCACGCGCGTCGGCAGGTAGCCGCGCTGTGCAGCGAGCGCGGCGGCCTCGACGGGCAGCGGGACAAGCACGATGCTGCCCACAGACAACGGACGTGGCAGCGAGCCGGCCTGGTGGTCGAGAGGATCGATGCGATACCAGCCGATCGCCACGCTATTGGACGGGTTGTAGGTCAGACGCGGCAGCGGCGACACGAAGGACGCCCAGGCCAGCGCAGCGAAGCCGCAGGCGGCCATTGTCGCCACGACGACGCGAGCGCGCCCGCGCGAGTGAGGACGTGACGGGGCAACAGGTGTGGAAGCGGTCGTCATGGCAGCGCCCTCCCGGCCAGCCAGGCGGCGTGCCGCTCGGCGGTGTACGCGGGCAACGGCAAGCGTGCAGCGAGCCGGTTGCCGAGCGTGCGCCAGTACGCCGGCGACACGTCGGCGGGCGTGATGCCCTGCGCCTCGATGGCGTCGAGCTGCGCGAGCATGGCGCGCACGGCGGGTTCACCTTCGGCGTGCAGCAGCAGGCGCGCACCCGGCAGCACGCCAGGGATGCGCTGCGCCGCGTCCAGCGGTGTGCAAGCCTGCATCACCATGATCTGCCAGCGGATCGTGCCGTAGTCGTTGGCGTGCCAGCGGATGCGACAGAACAACGCGCCCGGAAGGAACACCGCGACGCGACGCCAGCGGTCAAGCCGGACGGTGCGGTTCGGCTCGCCGAAGCGTAGATACAGGTCGATGCGTTGCTCAATGTAGACAAGCGATACGCGGGTCGACGGCGTAGCAGTAGCCGCAAGAGCGGATGCGTTCATGGGGTCTTCTCCGGGAACTCGCGTTCCAGCAGTGCGCGCAGCAATTCGGCCACGGTCACGCCCTGCGTGAAGGCCGACACCTTGATGCGCGCCCGCATCGCGGGCGTGATGTCGAGGGTCAGGCGCGCGGTGTAGAGGTCGCCTTTCTGGATGCCGTCGGCGTCGCCTTGCCGAACCCACGCCTCGGCGTGAGGGTTCGCCGGCGGACGCGCGCCGATGCCGACGCGCTTGCCGTTGCGCTGGCTCATGTCGGCCACCGCAGCAGCTCGTCGGTGAGCGCCGCGATCTCTCGCGCGGCGGCGCTATCGGGCACCGTCTCGCGTGCAAGTCGGCCAGCGGCCACGCTGTCGGCGAACACGATGCGCTGATGCACTTCCGCACGCAGCGCCGGCAGCGGCTGGTCGGCCAGTGCGCCGCGCGCTTCGCGGCCGATGACGGTAGTGCTGACGCGCCGATTGACGACGAAGGCCGCGCGCAGCGCAGGCCGGAACACCTGCGCTTCGCGGATCAGTGCCACCATCTCCGCAGACGCCCACAAGTCGTAGGGGCTGGGCTGCACCGGAATCAGCACGCGCTCGGCCGCCAGCAGCGCGGAGCGCGCCAGGGCGGCGATGCGCGGCGGGCCGTCGATGACGACGTGATCGGCGCGACGGGCCAGCTCCGGTGCTTCCTGGTGCAGCGTCTCGTGGGCTAGGCCCACGGCGCTGAACAGCCGTGGCAAGCCCTGCTGGGCGCGTCGCTGCGTCCAGTCCAGCGCCGAGCCTTGCGGGTCGGCATCGAGCAGGATGACGTGCGTGCCGCGCATCGCCAGCTCGCCGGCGATGTGGGTGGCGAGCGTGGTCTTGCCGACACCGCCTTTCTGGTTGAGCAGCGCAACGATCATGGCGCGGCCCTCCGTGCGGGAAAGCCTAGCTTTCGCGGCTGCGCGTGGTGCCGTTCGGCGGTTGTCCACCGAAACGGCGTGCTCTTACTACCAGTTAGAGCTTTTAAGTTAGAGAAGTTAGTGGGAGCGCAAACCCGCGCCGTTATTGGCTTTGCAGCGATTTCGCACGCCTGATAGCACGATAGGGACACGCCTGATAGCACGAGGCCGTCCACCAGTTTTCCCCGAGTTATCCCCGTGCCGTGAACGGCACGGGCCGGAAGGTCAGCAGTTCGGCATTGCTGTCCGGCATTCGCTCGATGCCGAGCACGTAGCCGGGCAACGACTGCCGCGCGACCAGCGCGCGCAGATCGCAGGCGAAGTCGTAAGGCTTCGCCGTGCTGCCCGATTTCTTGTGCAGGTGCCGGAAGTCGAACTGCCAGCCACCGGCTTGTTTGCCGCCGTGCTTGCGCACGAGCCGGTACAGCCACCGCTCGATGCCGCCAGTCAGCCGGAAATACGCCGGGTCGATGGTCAGCACCAGCGCGGCGTCGAGCACGCCGGCATAGAACCAGTCTGGCAGGATCAATTCGATGCCCAGCGGCGTGCCGCGGGCGTCGGCCAGCTCCTTCCATTCGTTGATCCACGAGAAGCGATGCAGGCGCCGCCCGGTCGTCTCGCGGATGGACGTTGCTACGGTGGTCGATTGCAGCCGGTCGAGCGCGGCCTTGAGGCGCTGGTAGTCGCGCAGCGACACCCCGCGTCCGATGAAGCGCAGGATCTCGTAGGGCGTGGCCTGCATCAGCCGCGACGGGCGCAGGCCCGCGTCGCGCGCTTCCACGATCTGCGAGGCCGCCCATATCAGCACGTCTGCATCCCAGATCGTGGCGATGCCGTGCTCCTGCATCCCTTCCACCCGGATAGTGACGTTCCCGCTCTTGAAGTCGATCGGCGCCGTGCGCCGCGACTTTGCCAGCGAGAAAAACGGAAAGGCCATCAAGTCCTGGCTGTCGCGCGGCACCATGCCATCGCCCGGTAGCGCGCGAAACAGGTCGAGCTGTTTCCGCTCCTCCGATGGGCTGGTGGGCATGGTGATGGCCACCGGCGAGCCACCTGTCAGCGCGCACGACTGTCGGCCGAGTGGTGCTCGGCGTATTCGGGTTCGGACGTGGTTTCGTAGCTGCGCTGGTCGGCCCAGGCATCAAGGTCGGCTACCGCGTACATGACGCGGCGGCCAAACTTGCGAAACTTCGGCCCGTTGCCGATCACGCGCTGCTTTTCGAGCGTGCGCGGTGATAGCCGCAAATACTCGGCGGCTTCGTCGTTGGTGAGGTAGCGTTGGGGTTGCGGGGTCGTAGCGACAGCAGCGGCAGCAGGCCGCAAGGGAGCGGGACGCATCGGATGAACCTCCATCGGTCAGGAACGCCCGGCCACACAACGTGACCGGATGGAGGCAGTCTTGGGAAAGCGATGCGTTGCGCAGAGGGTCGTTTTGCAGCGCAGGCAAAACGGCCCTGCACAGGTCAATCGAGCTGTGCCAGGCGGCGGTAGCCACCGCGCATCAGCGCCCGACCGCGCTGCACCAGGCGGCGAACACGCGAGCGCAAGCCGCCATCGGTGTACCAGCCAGCAGCCACGGCCTCGGCGCCGAACAACCCGACAGCGGTTTCGCGCAAGGACGCACCCGCAAGGGTCGCGTCGAGCGCCTGCAAGGTGTGCAGTTCCAGCAACGCGGCGGGCGTAGGCCGCGAACGGACCGCTGCCACAGGCACGGTCGCGTCCACCGTCGCCAACATGTCCAGCTCGGCCGTGATCGTGCGGTAGCTCGCGCAGGGCGCCGAGCACGCGCGGACGGCATAGAGATAGGCCATGCCATCGGCCAGGCCGGGCGCCAGTGCGAGTCGCACGCAGCAACCGGGCCAGCGCGCCGTCAACACCAGGCGCTTGCCGTCATGGATCAGGTGTTTGCGGCCTGGGATACGCCAGAACTCGAAGGCGTCAGCTCCCGGTGGCGGGTCGGCATCCGGGTAGAGCTGGAGCACGCCATCAGAATCTGGGAACCAGTCTGGATGCGCATCGCGCGCGTCCAGTGCCGGGTCTTCCAGCAGGCGCAGTCCCCAGGCGTGCGCCGCTTCCTGCTGGCGGCGACGGAGCAGCCAGTCGCGTCGATAATCAGGATGGCGGCGCAGATATTCCCAGGCCAGCGCGGGGCCATCCAAGTGCAGCACATACAGATACGCGGCAGTGGGATACCAGGCTTCGACGCTTCGATCAGCCATGACGCGACCTCCTGTTCAACAGGAACGTCGCGGCGGGCGTTGAACACGGGAGCTACGGCATCAGCAACATCAAAACGCCATCAGGAACACATAAATTCAAGCGGTAACGAGGGGTGTCAAGACCGATTGGCTCCGAAACCTTGCAGGGGTCGTCCGGGTGCGACGGCTGCGCCGCGCAAAAATGGCGTGCAGCGTCGGACACCCTGCCGCAAACCGCGCCATGCACCATGTCTTTTTCGGTCATAGTTGCACTTGACTGGTGCAAGAACGCTGATTTAGACCGCAGCCGTCTTGAACAAGACCGGGAAAGACACAATGCACTCCGCTTAGTCAGGAATGGAGCCGTCACGCTGCGCCAGCCTGACGTACTCTGATAGTGGCCGTGCGGCGTGGAAATACAGATCACGCAGGACGGGCCGCTGCTGCGGCCCGACGATGCTGGCCAGGTCGGACAGTTTGACCGTTCCCAGCGACGGCATCCCGATGCCGAGGTCGATCAATCCCCACGCGGTATCGCCATCGGCCGGATCAAGCGCGGCCAGTAGCCAGATCGCGTGCGCGTCCGGCGTAAACAGACGCACCGCAGGCAGTGGGTCAATGTTCTCCCCCGCAGCACGCGCCGCGCCGGCGGCGAGCAACTGCGCGCGCTGTTCTGCGGTGACGAGCTGCTGGGTCATGGGCGGGAATCCCACGAATCCGACAGTGCAAGGATGCGCTTTTCTTGCGAAGCACGGAACTGACGAAGCGGATGCGTGCTTTCGTGTGAATGTACGAAGGCACAAGCTATCGAATCCGTACAAGCACGGAAATGCAGAAGAGGAATCGTGGATGTCAGGAAAAGCACGGATACGGTTCCCTGATTCTGTCGGAATCCGCTGATGCTGATTTCCGTAAAAGCACTAATGCGGAAATCAACACCACCAAATGAACACTATAGATTGTAGCCCTATAGGGCGCAATCGGCTGTCATCTTGGTTTTTCAGGGAAAACCATTGGTGGCGGCGAAGAACTCATTGGCGACGGCGATACGGACAGTCAGGAAAGCGCGCGGCTTGAGCCAGGAAGCGTTCTCCGACGTGTCCAGCCGTACCTATTTGAGTTCGCTGGAGCGCGACCAGAAAAGCCCGACCATGCACAAGCTGACCGAGCTGTGCGAGGTCATGGAAGTGCATCCGTTGACGTTGCTGACGCTGGCCTACGCCGGCGACAGCACGCGCAAGGCCGATCAGCTTCTGGCGCAGGTGCGCCAGGAACTTGAGGCTGTCTTGAAGGAGCGCGACGCGCCATAGGCGTGTGCGTGACGTGCTGCGTTAGCAGCACCGCACCCCGCCGCATGGGGCGGGGTGCGGTGGGCGGCGGTTAGTCCGCCGCCTGCGGCTTGCTGCGCGACCAGATCAGGTCGTGCGTGCCGTCCTCGTTCTCGATCAGGCGGGCGTAGACCGTTGCCGGGAACGAAGGATCGTCCAAGGTCACGGACACGTAGGGCCGTTCGGCCTTGCTGATTTTCTTCCACGCCGCGCCGATGTCGTGACCCGCCGCCTGCACGCGGAAGTCGGGGGCGTGCTCGCTGTCGCCCTTGTCGTTGGGAACCAGCTTGACCTTGACGTTGAGCGTCAGGGTGCGGAGCGTGCCGGTGAAGCCGTCTTTCTCTGCGGTGAAGGTGCCGATGTTAGCCATGATGTTTCTCCTTTCGGTGAACCAAGGTCGCGCCAGTGCGTCCTTGTTGTGAACCGGCCGACGGGGGATGGGCGGGCTGCATCGCTCAGCGGGCGCAACAGCGTGGAGCACCTGGAAGCGAAAACAATTTGTTCCGCGAGGAAGCCGCGTAGCGGCGGGGAAATTGTTTTCGCTGGAAGGTTGCAGCCATCAAGCCCAAGGCGCAGCCGTGCCCTCGCCAGGATTCACGACAAGCCAAGGACGCAGTGGCCGTCCGCTTCCGAAAGGAGATATGGCCGACCTCGGCATCCGTGCATAACGGCTGCACCGGCTTGTACCCTGACGCGGGCAAGGCCAACACCAACGACAAAGACGGGAATGCCCCCGCCGCAGCAGGCGGCCTCATGCGTGAGGCGTGGTGTGGAAGCTCCATAAGCAAGGCCGAACGGCGCATCGGTGAACCGTCCTTCGTGACGGACAGGCGAACCGCCAGCGTCGAGGACGGCACGCTTTGGCACAACCTGCCGCAGCAGGCCACGGCGTAGCCGCCCGCGCGCTGCCCATTGCGGCGGGGTACTGTCGAAACATTGCCCGGGTCAATATGCACCGATTGCTGCGCCGCGCGCCGCCATTTCCGTCAGCTCGGCGGTCGTCGGGCAAATTGAGGTGAAACAGAGCCACTGCTAAAATGACGCCGTCGGAAAAGGCAGACTTGGTTTGGTAAGCCCAAGTCCTTTCGGAAAACGAAAGCTCTGTCTCCTGCCATCGCAAGGGACCCCACGACGAACACCCGATGCCGTTTGGGCATCTTCTGTTCGTCCGTGTGGCTCCTCACTTCGATGGAACCGCTCCGGTCGAACACCGACCAAGGAGCGTTCCATGCAAACCCTTCCCCCAGTATCCCGTACGGCGCTGATCACAGGCGTCAGCCGTTCGCTGGGCCTCGGCTTCGCGGTTGCCAGGCAGCTTGCCGAACTGAACCATCACGTCATCCTGACGGCAAGGAAGCAGAGCCAGGCAGAACAGCTTGCCGCGCAATTGCGCGAAGCAGGCCATGCTGCGACCGCACTGCGTCTCGATCTGGCCGACCGATCCAGCATCCACGAAGCGGCCAGCCACCTCACTCGAACGATCGGTCATCTGGACGTACTGGTGAACAACGCCAGCACCATGCCCGACTTCAATACGCGCTCGGTGCTGGAGGTCGATTTCGATGAACTGCAATCCGCGTTCGAGGTGGACGTGTTCGGTTGCTGGTGCCTGACCCAGACCCTGCTTCCTCTGCTGCGGCGGGCACCGGCGGCACGGATCGTCAATGTCACCAGCGTGGCGACACGCCAAGTAGAAACGCCTGAACCCGGCCCCTTCTTTTCACCTGCCCATTCTTTTGCCAAATACACCGTCAACGCACTGACGGCGATCTTGGCCACGGCCCTCGCCGATACGTCGATCCTCGTCAATGCCGTCGATCCGGGATCGGTCGCCACCCATCCCGAACGCGGCGATGACGCCAACGATCTGCCTCCGGCCGAAGCCGCCAAGGGCATTGTCTGGGCCGCAACGCTGGGCGCCGATGGCCCCACGGGCGGCGTCTTCCGTGATCGCCAGCCCGTGCAAGCGATGTCGCAATGAACAAGGCTCTCGTTGTCATCTTCGCCGCCATCGCGCTCGATGCGGTTGGAATTGGCTTGATCTTTCCGATCCTGCCGCGCCTGATCGAGGACGTGACCCATGCCGCGAATGTTGCCTCCTACGTCGGCATCCTCACCGCGCTGTACGCCGCGATGCAGTTTTTCTTCGCGCCTGTCCTCGGCGCCTTGAGCGACCGGCTGGGCCGCCGGCCCGTGCTGCTGATCTCTCTGGGCGGCGCGGCCGTCAACTATGTATTGATGGCGTTCGCGCCATCGCTGGGGCTGCTGATCGTCGGCCGTGCCATCGCGGGGCTTACGAGCGCCAACATCTCGGTCGCAACGGCCTACATCACCGACATCTCGCCCGAGGCGTTGCGCGCAAAACGCTTTGGCATTTTCAACTCCATGTTCGGCATTGGCTTCATCCTCGGCCCGGTGCTCGGCGGCGCTCTCGGCGATTACGGGCTGCGATTGCCGTTCATCGCTGCTGCGGTACTCAATGCGGGCAACCTGTTGCTGGCGCTGTTCCTGTTGCCGCAATCCCGCACGCCCAGCCGCGAGAAGATCGATCTGGCCGCGCTCAATCCGCTGCGCCCCTTGCGCTGGGCGCTCTCGATGAAACCGCTGATGCCGGTCGTCACCGTCTTCTTCCTCCTGAGCGCGACCGGCGAGGTGTACGGCACCTGCTGGGCCTTGTGGGGCCATGACGTGTTCCAGTGGAACGGCCGATGGATCGGCCTTTCACTGGGCACCTTCGGCGTGTTTCAGACGCTGGCGCAAGCGTTCCTACCGGGCCGCGCGGTACAGATGTTGGGAGAGCGTGGCGCAATGCTGGCCGGCATCGCCGGCGCCTGTGTCGCACTGGTGGTCATGGCCTGCACCACGCAAGGCTGGGTGGTGTTCGCCATCATGCCGGTTGTCGCGCTTGCTGGTCTGGGCACACCCGCCTTGCAGTCGCTTGCAAGCCGCCTCGTTGACGAAAGCCGGCAAGGCCAGTTCCAGGGCGTGCTGGCATCCGCGATGAGCCTGGCGTCCATCGTCGGGCCGCTGGTGTTTTCGAGCGTCTATTTCCTCGTTCGGGAGCACTGGCCCGGAGCCATCTGGCTGGTGGCCTTGATCGTCAACGCGATGGCCGTGCCGCTGGTATTCGGCTTACGATTCAGTGCCGCGAAGAATCCTGCCGAAAATGAGACAGATACCCACGTTCGCGGCACCTGATCTCCATGCACGCACAACACTTTTGTGCGCCCGCCCCGTTGCCGCCTGGTCGAAGGCGGCAACGGGG
>NZ_BAAILL010000046.1:114215-121147 GCF_054589215.1 Paraburkholderia sp. 2C
GCTTGGAGCCGGTGCTAGTCGTTATTCCTTGGTTTCGACAATCCACCACACGGCACGCGGCAAGGCGCGGCCTGTGATGGGGTGCAAGTCGGTCAGGTCGGCATAGGCTGTCCAGCCGCGCGGCGGACGATAGCCGCGCACGTCGCCATCGCCATGCCAGCGGCGGGCGCGTACCGTGCGGTCGGCGACCGTCCAGCGGCTCTTCAGCCTTCGACTAAGCTACAACGTCGCGCTCGGCAAAGATGCTCGCCATTTCCGCCGCGTGCTCGGTTCCCCAAGTGCAGAGCGGAACGATTGCCTCGGCCAGACTGCGGCCCAGCGCGGTCAGCGCGTAGTCCACACGCGGCGGTACTTCTTTGTAGTCGGTTCGTGCCAGCACGCGATCCGCTTCCAGATCCTTCAATTGCTGGATCAGCACCTTGTCGCTGACGTCCGGAATCAGGCGCTTGAGTTCGCCGTAGCGCTTCGGGCCGGTGCGCAGGAAAAACAGAATCAGCGGTTTCCACTTGCCCGAGATGATGCGAAGTGTGGCATTGAGTCCACAGCCGGTATCGCAGATTTCAGAAATGCTCGTCATTTTCTATACTTACCAAAAAGTGCATACTTGTTGAAAGGTAACTTGAACCGCATAGTTGTGCAACTCCAACCAACAAAGGATGCACAACATGACCAGACTGCAAGGAAAGACTGCCGTGATTACCGGCGGTGCCACCGGCATCGGCCTCGCCGCGGCAAAGCGCTTCATTGAGGAAGGCGCGTTCGTCTTCATTTTCGGCCGTCGGCAGGAAGCACTCGATACGGCCTTGGCCAGCCTCGGCCCCCATGCCCGCGCGGTGCAGGGCTCGGTTTCCGACGAGGCCGACCTCGACCGGCTCTATGCGGCGGTGAAAGCCGAGCGCGGAAGCCTCGACATCGTTTTTGCCAATGCCGGTGCGGGCAGCCCGCTTTCGCTGGGCCAGATCACCGCCCAGCACATCGACGACACCTTCGACACCAATGTGAAGGGCACGATCTTCACCGTGCAGAAGGCGCTGCCGTTGATGGGCGCAGGTGGTTCGATCATCTTGACCGGATCGAGCGCCGGAACCACGGGTGCCCCAGGATTCACGGCCTACAGCGCGAGCAAGGCGGCCGTGCGCAATCTCGCCAAGACCTGGGCGGAAGACCTGAAAGGCACCGGCATTCGGGTCAACGTGCTGTCGCCCGGAGCAACCGCCACCGAACTGGCGAAGGAAGCGCTGGGCGAGGAAGGCCAGAAGGCGTATGGCGCGATGACGCCGCTCCAGCGGATGGCCGATCCGTCGGAAATCGGTGCGGCGGCGGCCTTTCTCGCCTCGCCGGACAGCAGCTTCATGACCGCCAGCGAAGTCGCCGTTGACGGTGGCCTCGCGCAACTTTGACGAGCAGCACGGAGAGAATCCATGAGCTACGCAATCCTCGGTTTCGGCAAGATCGGCCAGGCGCTTGCCAAGGCATTTGCCCGCAATGGCATCGAAGTGTCCGTTGCGACCACGCGCGACCCGGCGAGCTTTGCTGCCGACGCCGCCGCCATCGGGCATACGATCATTCCCGTAACTCTCGCGGAAGCCGTCAAGGCGGACATCCTCTTTTTGGCGGTTCGTTTCGAGTCGCACCCCGAGGTCGCAAAGGCGCTTCCCACTTGGCGAGGGAAGATCATCGTCGATGTGACCAATGCCTACGGCGTGCCCCCTGATGAACTAGGAGGACAGCCTTCTTCCAGGTTCGTTGCACAGGCTTTCTCCGGTGCAAAACTGGTCAAGGGCTTCAACCATTTGGTCGCGGCTACGCTTGCCCAAGACCCGACCGTGCATGGTGGTAAGCGAGTCGTGTTCCTGGCAAGCGATGATGATGGTGCCGCAGCGGAGGTCGGCTCGCTTGCGAAAAATCTCGGTTTCGCACCAATCCAACTCGGCGGACTTGCCGATGGTGGATTGCTTGTGCAAGCGCGCGGCAATAGTTGGGGGCACCTGATCTTCAAGGATCTGGTCAAGTTCGATTGATGAATCAAGGCTGAAAAAAGTGCGTCGCCCCTGGGAGCGACGCGCCGGATGTAGCCGCGATCAGTGCGCGACCATCGACTGCAACTGCTCGATGACGCCGGATTCGACGAATACGCATGGCTGCTTGTCCGCGATCGGCACGTTGAACACGCGAGCGAACACCTCGCGTTTCAGATGCGCCAATCGCCCCGTCCGATACGCTTGTTCGGGCTTCATCCGATCAGCACCGGACGAGCCGCTGCGCTGCGGGTCGCACTCGACCAGCGCGACAAAGCCATCGTCGGACAGCTTCTGGTGTTCCGCGCATAAGCCCCAGCCGGTCGCCGTGTGGTGCTCCATGCTCGCTCGCAGACGGCGATCCAGCAGAATGGCTCCGGTGTCAAAGCGAGCGCCGCAGACAAGGCAAACGTGTTGTTCGAGGGAAACGTGCGATTTGTCGTTCATGACGATCTCCGGTTGCACGGGCGGAATTGCCCGGAACCGTCGCCAGCACGGCGCAGCGCAAGCCGTCAGGGGGCGTAGCCGGCCACGGCCGCAAGCGCCAAAGGCGCGCAGCCCTTGACGGCGAGAACGCCGTGGTACGGTGAAGGGAACAGCAAGACCGCCCACACTCCACCTTCTGCCTTCTTGCCGTTGGGAAGTGCGCAGACCCGCGAGGGTCGAAGGTCGAAAGCGTCAGGGGTCAAAGCCGGATGGCCGCGACTCGGCACGAGGCGCGGGGCGCAGCCCGCGAACCCGACGGCGGCACGCCGGGACGCCCGGTTATCGCTTGCGTTTCTTGGAGAGCAGTTTTCCGCGAGATTCGACCAGCCGCCGCGTGTTCTCCAATTCCTTTTGCAGCACTTCGGCATCCGGCAGCACCATCCGATAGTTCGCCGCCATTACCTTGGACGGCAAACCTTCCAGCGCGTACCGCGCCAGCGCATGTCCCTTGTCAGCACACAAGATCAGGCCCACGGGCGGGTTCTCGTCGGCGAACGTCCAGTGTTCCTTCGCGTAGTTGCAATACACGTGCATCTGGCCCACGTCGGCATGGGTTAAAGCGCCGAGCTTCAAGTCGATGATGACCAGGCAGCGCAACTTGCGATGGAAAAACAGTAGATCGACGCGATACCACGTCTGGTCGATGCGCAAGCGACGTTGCCGCCCAACGAAGGCGAAGCCATCGCCCAATTCGAGCAGGAAATCCTCCAGCCGCCGAATCAGGGCTTGCTCAAGATCGGACTCGGAATACTCGTCCTTGAGGTCAAGGAACTCCAGCACGAACGGGTCTTTGATCGCATCATCGGCCGTGACGGCATCGGTCGGCTTCGGCACGGCGCCCTTGACCAGCATCGCCGCCTTGTTCTTCGACAGCGCCGTGCGCTCGTAGAACTGGCTGTTGATCTGCCGGTCGAGCTGGCGCACGCTCCAGCCGCCGCGCAGAGCTTCGGCCTCGTAGAACTGGCGGGCATGGCCGTCCTTGACCGACAGCAGTCGGACGTAGGCCGACCACGGTAACGTGAACACCTGGGCCAGCTCGGCGAGATCCAATTTCCGAGACACTGTCTCGGAAATTGCCGGCCGGGGGTACGCGAGGAAGAACAGCCGCATGTTCTCCAGATTGTCCGGGCTGAATCCGCGCCCAAACTGCGTGGTCAAGTCGGCAGACAACCGCACCATCAACTGCTCGCCGTAGCCCGCGCGCCGCTTGCCCTGTTGTTCGGCTTCGACGATGCGACGGCCAATCTCCCAATAGCTCGCCGTCATCAACGCATTGACGCTGCGCGCCGCCGCGTGGCGCGCAGCATCGAGCAGTTCGACGATGCCGCTGTGGATGCCGGCATAGCCAGCGGGCAAGGCGGCGGGGGATTTCCCCGCCGTCGCAAGCGTCTTCTTGCTCATGCCGTGGCCTCCACGGTGCGCACTGCGCTGGTAAGCGCCTTGCGCCGGCTTGCCACCAGTTCGGCCGCGTCGCGCACCGGCTTGTCCTCGGTGTGGACGTAGTGCATGAACTGAGCGACGGTCTTGTGTTGGGTCAGCTCCATGCCGACCTTGATGGGGACGCCGGAATTGGCAATGTCCGTCGCCGAGCGGTGGCGGATGCCATGCGTGCCGACGTGCGGTACATCGGCCGCCTTGAGCACCCGGCACCAGCCACAATAATGCTGGCCGTAGGTCAGGTGCTTGGTCGGGTCTTTGGGCTTCGGCAAGACATAGCGGCAGCCCTCCAGACGCGGTGCGGTGGACAGCAGCCGATAGGCTTCCTCGCTCATGGGTTTGGACATGCCGCCGGTCTTGCTGTCCGGCCAGACGACGCGCCGGTGTTCCAGATCCACCCAATCCCATTCGAGCTTGCAGATTTCGGAGCGCCGACCAGCGAACTCGAATTGCAGGCGAATCGACAGCGGGATGACGTAGTTCTCCAGTCCTTCCGCTTCCAGCTTCTCCAACTGGCGGAAGACGCGCACCAATTCATCGTCCACGATCAGCCGCGTTTCCTTGCCCGGCGGGTACATCGGGACATGGCGGCACGGATTGGTGCCGTCCGGGCGATAGCCCCACACTTCGGACAGATTGAACATCTTGCGCAGCACGCCGAAGGTCTTGTTCGCCTCGGTCGGCTTGTACGAGAGCTTTTCCATCAGCCCCGCAATGTCCGGCCGCTTTACCTCATGAACCTTCTTGCGACCGAGCAACGGGATGACGTTGCGGTTGATGACGGCCTGATAGCCGTCCTGCGTGCTGGGCTTGTTGCGCTTCCTGGAGTAGTCCTCCATGAACTTTTTGCACAACTCGGCGACGGTGGGCGCTTTGCGAGCCTCGGCCCTGTCACCGCCGGGATCACCGCCCCGGCGAACCTCGGCCAGCCAATCCTGCGCCATGACGCGGGCCTGTTCGACGGTCAATTCCCCGAACAACCCCAAGGCGGGTTTGCGGCGCTGGCCGGCGTTCGTCCGGTACTGGAGCATGAACACCTTGCGGCCCGCTGGGGTAATCTTGCACAGGAAGCCGGGCACTACGGTATCCCGCAGTTCGACGGCCTGCGCCTGAGCTTGCGCCGTTTCCACGGCGGTCTTGGTGAGCTTGATCTTAGCCATGCTGACTCCTCGGGTAGCCCCGGAATCCAGGTGTCAGCTAAGAACCGTCAGGAGGAAAGCCGGGGCGGGTTTCGGAAAGCACCGGCATATGTTGAAGCGATCTAAGCCCTTGATAAACCTGCTGTATCGGGCTGTGGCGCACTCCAGCGCATTTCGGTGCTGGAGTCAGCGTGAAACAAAAAACCCCGCGTAATGCGGGGTCTAATGGCGAGTCACATCGTGCGAGTCACATCGACCATCAGTGGTGGCAGCGACGCTCCCAATGATGATGAACGCGCACCTTGTGACACACTTCATGGTGGTAGTCGTAGGCAAATGCGGACGAGATGCTACCCATTCCTGCCGCGACGGCAACCAGCGCCAGTAAAACCTTCTTCATCCTGAATCCTCTGAAATCAAAAAACGGGAAAGGGGCCGTCATCGTAGCAACGCCGCATTACGATTTGCTAAAAGCGCACTAGAAAAAGAGTCGTGCATGGCTTGCGTTTTCGTTGCGCATGCAACCAGGTTGTCCTATGCTGCGCTGACCGTCATGTTGCCGTGCAGCAGCCGTCTTCTGCGCGAATTGCACGTGCCGCCGGGGAGGAGACCGCCATGTCCGCTGTCGATAACCAGCAACCCGTCCCGCAACCCGGCATGACCGCGAGTCACGATGCGAGTCACGCTAATACGGAGCGTGCGTTGCGCATCGAGCTAGCAGGCACGTATCGCGTCTTCGCGATGCTCGGCTGGACCGAACTCATCTATAACCACATCACGGTGCGCGTACCCGGCCCGGGCACGCATTTTCTGATCAATCCGTTCGGACTGCACTACACCGAAGTGAATGCGTCGAACCTCGTAAAAATCGATGTCGACGCCAACGTGATCGGGGCGTCGGCGTATCCGGTGAATCCGGCCGGATTCGTCGTGCATGCGGCGATTCATCGTGCGCTGCCCGATGCGCACTGCGTGATGCATACGCATACGACCGCGGGTCTTGCCGTCGCCTGTTCGCAGTCGGGACTCGAAAATACCAACTTCTATGCGGCGCAGCTGCACGACATGATCGCGTATCACGATTTCGAAGGTGTCACGGTTCGCGCCGACGAAGGCGCGCGTATCGTTGCCGACCTCGGCGACAAGCGTTTGATGATTTTGCGCAACCACGGCTTGCTGTCGATCGGTTCGACGCTAGCCGAAGCGTTCGTGCGACTATGGACGCTCAATCGCGCCTGCGAGGTGCAACTCGCCACCGCAACGCTGGGTACGGCGCGAGCGATCCCCGACGATATCGCCGCGCGCAGCACACGGGACGCCCTGCAATTCGATCCACGTCATGGTGCGGGCGCCGATGTGCTGCATGCGTTGCTGCGGCAGGTCGATCGTATCGATACTTCATACAGGGAGTGACAGGCGATGAGTTCCGAATCGCGATCGGCCCCGCAACCCATCCGCACGGCTGTTGTCGGCGCGGGCGCGATCGGCGGTTTGATCGCGGCGGCGGCGGTGCACGCCGGCCATTCGGTCAGCGTGCTCGCGCGCGGCAAGACGCTCGATGCGCTGCGCTCGGACGGGCTCAAGGTGATCGACGGCTCACGCGAAGCCGTCGTGCGCGTCAATGCCGGCGATGCGCCGGACGCGTTCGGTGTGCAGGACTACGTGGTGATTGCGCTCAAGGCGCAGACGCTGCCTGCCATCGCGGCCAGCTTGCAGCCGATGATCGGGCCGCGCACCGTGATCGTCGCCGCGATGAACGGGTTTCCATGGTGGTTCACGCACGACTTCGCCGGGCCGCTCGATAACCAGACCATCGAGGCGGTCGATCCTGGCGGCAGCGGGGGGGGGGGGG
>NZ_BAAILL010000046.1:121316-140762 GCF_054589215.1 Paraburkholderia sp. 2C
GCGAATGGCGGCTTGAGCGAGCAGGCGGCCGCGTTTGCGGAGGCCATGCGGATCGGCGGTTTCGACGTCGCGCTATCCGACGCGATTCGCGCGGAGATATGGGCGAAGCTGTGGGGCAATATGAACATGAACCCGCTCAGCGCGTTGACCGGCTCGACCGCGGACCGTCTGCTCGACGATCCGCTGACGCACGCGCTCGTGCTGCGGATGATGGAAGAGGCTGCGGCAATCGGCGCACGGCTCGGGCTGTCGGCCGGCATGAGTCCGGACGAGCGTCTCGCGGTCACGCGCAAACTGGGCGCGTTCAGGACCTCGATGCTGCAGGACTTCGAGGCGGGACGGCCGCTCGAGGTCGAGCCCATTCTCGGCGTATTTCCCGAACTGGGCCGCAAGCTTGATGTGCCGACGCCGTTTTGCGATGCGGTGCTCGGGTTGTTGCGGCAGAGGGCCGCGAACAGCGGGCTTTGAAGCACGACTTTGAAGCACGACTTTGAAGCACGACTTTGAAGCACGACTCTGTGCGCGACCTTGAAGCGGCGTGGCGTCGAATCGCAGCGTCTACCCGGTGTTGCTACTCTTCATCGCGCTCGAGCGCAGCATCGATGACCTTGTCCAGTGTGGCGCCGAGCACGGCTTTTTCGCGCTCGTCGAGGCAATCGAACAGGTCGCTGTTCCACTTGCGCGCGATCGGCATGACTTTGCGATACAGCGCACGCCCTTCGGTGGTCAGCGAAACGAGCACGACCCGTCCGTCGTCGTCGCTTGCTTCGCGTCGCACGAGCCCCTGCTTGATCAGCGCTTCGGCCGCGCGGCTCGCCTGACTTTTGTCGAGGTTTGCATGGCGCGCGAGGTCCATGATCGAAAACGGACCGAACGAGCCAACCGATGCAATCACGCGCGCTTCAGGCAGCGTCACGCCAAGCTTCTCCAGATATCGATCACTGATACCGCGCTCGGAGAGTTTGTTGAGTATGTGCAGACGATACGTCAGAAACTGTTCGAGTCCGGCTTTATCGGAGGCCTTCATGGTCTTCCTGTTGGGAGTGAATGCGGTCGTGGCGCTGTGATTGTTGCCGCATCCGCTCCGCGGGTCAACGCATGCGGTGCATGTCGTATCGCAGACGCGTCAATTGCTCCGCTTCATTCGCGAGCAAACGCGCCGCGTCGCGAATCGCGGTCTCGAGCGTGATGGGTCCGGGCGCGGGCGAAAAGCATCCACTGAAGTGTTCCGTGAGTCGCGGCAGCGCGGCCGGATCGATCGCGCCCGAGAGCAGCGTCGCGGGCACACCGGCCGCGCGCGCGTGGCGGCATGCGATGAAGGGCGCTTTGCCGTGCAGTGTTTGCACGTCCGAACGGCCTTCGCCGGTGATAAGCCAGTCCGCGTCCTGCAATGCTGCGTCGAGGCCGATTTGCCGCGCTACCACTTCGGCCCCCGGTTCGAACTGCGCGCCGAGCATATGCAGCGCGAAGCCGAGGCCGCCGGCTGCGCCGGCGCCGGGCAGGTCGCGCGCGTTGCGCGCAAGCGCGGGCTCGAGCAGATCGGCAAAGCGGGCGAGGGCGGCGTCGATCGCGATGACCTGATCGGGCTTCACGCCCTTCTGCGGACCGAACACCGCGGTTGCGCCATGGTCGCCGGTAAGCGGATTATCGACATCGGACATGCCGACGAATGTCGCTTCGGCGAGCCGCGCATCGAGTTGCGACACATCGACTCGCGCGGCGCGCGCGAGTTGTTCCGGAGTCGGTTCGAGTTCGTTGCCCTGCGCATCGAAAATCCTGAGGCCGAGGCCGACCAGCAGACCCGCGCCGCCGTCGTTCGTGCTGCTTCCGCCGAGTGCGACATAGAAGCGGCGCACGCCTTCGTCGAGCAGAGCGCGAATCGCTTCGCCCATGCCGCGCGTGCTGCGGTCTTCGACCGGCACGCCCATGCCGACCGGATCCGTAATGCCGACCACTTCGGCTGTTTCGATGATCGCGCTGCCGTCGCCGACAAGTCCCGTGGCCGCATCGCGCGCGGGGCCGGCCGCGCCGCGCACGGTCAGCGTGCGGCGTTCGCCGCCGCGCGAAAGCATTGCGTCGAGCGTGCCTTCGCCGCCATCGGCCATCGGGCAGATGCGAATGTTCGCGTCCGCGCGTGCGCGGCGAATGCCGTCGGCGATCGCCTGCGCGACCTCTTCGGCGCTAAGCGAGCCTTTGAACGAATCAGGAGCGATGACAACGACAGGCGCGGACGACGGATTAGGCATGATGTCTCGTGATGATTGGTGTTGTGGCCGGTGTGCGCGGCACGGGCAACGGTGTTGAAGCCGGCCTGCCCGACCGCGTCCGCTAGCTTAGCAGCATGGCGCTTGCGACTGAATATGCCAGATGGCATAGGGCGGATCGTTGTGCGAACACACGTTGCGCGAAGCGACGAGCGGCGTCGCAGGCGGATTGCGCGAAGGGTTCGCGCGGGCCGTTTTCTTCAAGCATAGGCGCAGCATCGGCGGCGCGAAATCGACCTCGAAATCGCCCCAAAAATGCCGCCGCGTCCGGCCGAACGTCGATTCGCGGTGGACCGCGCAAATAGTTTGGTAAAATATTTGGCTCTCTGACCCAAACTGCGTCCGCACCGTGCGTGCAAGCGGCGGCGTGCAGCCAGCGTGCAGTCGGCATCGAGCGGTACCAGGCGGGTATCAAGCCGCAGCAGGCGGTACCCGGCCGGCATGAACCTGGTGTGCAAGCGGCAAGACTGAGGAGCGACGCCGAAGCGGCACTCAATGGTTGAGACTGTCAGCAATTCGGACGTCGGCGGAAGGCGCAGAAAAGATAACTGATTCGCTCGAATAATTTTAGGACGATTGAAGCCATGGCTAACGTTGTTGAGAACCTCGGCAAGCTCGAACGCCGCGTGACGATTTCCCTGCCGAAGGATGCCGTGCAGAAAGAAGTGGATTCGCGCATCCGTCAACTGGCGAAGAACGTGCGCATGCCCGGCTTTCGTCCGGGCAAGGTGCCGCTCAAGATGGTGACTCAGCAGTATTCCGGTCAGGTGGAAGCCGAAGTGCTGAGCGACAAGGTCGGCAAGGAATTCTTCGACATCAGCCGCGCGGAGAATCTGCGCGTGGCCGGTCAGCCGAGCTTCAGCCCGAAGACCGATGCGGAAGAAAACGCCTATGCGTTTGACGCAACCTTCGAGGTTTATCCGGAAGTGCAGCTGGGCGACGTGGCGACCGCCGAAATCGAGCGAACCACGACCACGATCAGCGACGCGGAAATCGACCGCACGCTCGACATCCTGCGCAAGCAGCGCGTGCATTACCATGCGCGCGGCGAAGCCGGCGCGCATGGCGACGGCGGCGCGGACACGGCAGCGAAAGACGGCGACCGCGTGACGGTCGACTTCGTCGGCAAGCTCGAAGGCGAAGCGTTCGAGGGCGGCAGTGCGGAAGACTTCGCGTTCGTGCTCGGTGAAGGCCGGATGCTGCCGGAATTCGAAAAGGCCGCGCTAGGTCTTTCGGTCGGCGAAGCGCGCGAATTCGACCTCAAGTTCCCGGACGACTATCACGGCAAGGACGTGGCCGGCAAGACCGCGCAGTTCACGATCACGATGAAGAAGATCGAATGGCCGCACCTGCCCGAAATCGACGGCGAGTTCGCGAAGTCGCTCGGCATCGAAGACGGCGATCTGACCAAGATGCGCGGCGAGATCAAAGATAATCTCGAGCGTGAAGCGAAGCGCCGTACGCAGGCTGTCGTGAAGAACCAGGTCATGGATGCGCTCCTGAAAATCTCCGAACTCGACGTGCCGAAGGCGCTTATCGAACAGGACCAGCAGCGTCTCGTCGAAATGGCGCGCCAGGATCTCGTGCAACGTGGTGTGCCGAACGCGCAGAACGCGCCGATTCCGGGTGAAATGTTCAAGGAGCAGGCAGAGCGCCGCGTGAAGCTCGGCCTCGTGCTCGCCGAACTCGTGAAGGCCAACGACCTGCAGGCGAAGCCTGAGCAGATTCGCGCTGAAGTCGACGAATTTGCGAAGAGCTACGAAGACCCGAAGGAAGTCGTCCGCTGGTATTATTCGAACCAGCAACGCCTTGCCGAGATGGAAGCGTTCGTCGTCGAATCGAACGTCGTCGATTTCGTGCTCAGCAAGGCAAAGGTGACGGACAAGGAAGTGAGCTTCGAAGAGCTGGCAAGCGCAACGGCGCAACAGGCTTAAGCGTTGCTGCTACGGCGTGCCGGCTGTCCGAGCGACGGCTGCACGCCGTTTTTGCTTTTCGGGTTTTTGTTGTCCGACTGATACTTGAATAGCGCTCAAGCAGCACTCACCTGTCCAGTACTTATTTCCAGACAAGGATCCATTGCATGACCTTCCGCGCGCAAATGCTGGACACGTTGACGTCCCAGACGCTGACCTCGCAATCGAGGGATCGGGATCTTGAAGCGCAGGCGCTCGGTCTCGTGCCGATCGTCGTCGAAACGAGCGGCCGTGGCGAGCGCTCGTACGACATCTACTCGCGTCTCCTGAAAGAGCGCGTCGTGTTCCTCGTCGGCGAAGTGAACGATCAGACCGCGAATCTCGTGATCGCGCAGCTGTTGTTCCTCGAGAGTGAAAACCCGGACAAGGACATCAGTTTCTATATCAACAGCCCGGGTGGTTCGGTGTCGGCTGGCATGGCCATTTACGACACCATGCAGTTCATCAAGCCTGATGTGTCGACACTGTGCATGGGTCTTGCCGCCAGCATGGGCGCTTTCCTGCTCGCAGCGGGCGCAAAGGGCAAGCGTTTTGCGTTGCCCAATGCGCGCGTGATGATTCACCAGCCGCTGGGCGGCGCGCGCGGTCAGGCGTCGGACATCGAAATCCAGGCCCGTGAAATCCTGTATTTGAAGGAACGGCTGAATCAACTACTGTCCCATCACACGGGTCAGCCGGTCGAACGCATTCAGCGCGATACGGACCGCGACAACTTCATGTCCGGTGACGATGCTCAGGCGTACGGTCTCGTTGACCAGGTGCTGCACAAGCGTCCTTAAGCGGCGTCCTTAATCGGCGTCCTTAAGCCGCGTCGTTAATGGTGCCCGGGCGTCGCTGATCCGGCGCGTTTTTCCGACAAATAGGGGAAAGAGCGCCGGGTAAAAGCGTTGTGAAATAATAAGACCCGTCTGATCGCCTGCGGCAAACGCCGTCAGCTTTGCACATGCCCGCCCCGGAGTGGGGGCGGGGCAAACGGCGTATCATGTTACTCGGAGTGTCCGGAGGCTCACATATCTATGGCGGACAAAAAAGGTTCGAACAGCGAGAAGCTGTTGTATTGCTCGTTTTGCGGCAAAAGTCAGCACGAGGTCAAAAAGCTGATCGCTGGCCCGTCGGTGTTCATCTGCGATGAATGCATCGACCTGTGCAACGAAATCATCCGCGACGAGGCGGCAGGCGCGGGGCTCGAAACCGGTATGTCGAAGTCAGATTTACCGAGCCCGCAAGAAATCCGCGAGATTCTCGATCAATACGTTATCGGCCAGGAACGCGCGAAGAAAATTCTCGCGGTGGCCGTCTACAACCATTACAAGCGTCTGAAGCATCTCGACAAGAAAGACGAGATCGAGTTGTCGAAGAGCAACATCCTGCTGATCGGCCCGACCGGCTCCGGCAAGACGCTGCTCGCGCAAACACTCGCGCGACTGCTCAACGTCCCATTTGTGATTGCGGACGCAACGACGTTGACCGAAGCGGGCTACGTCGGCGAGGACGTCGAGAACATCATTCAGAAGCTGCTGCAAAACTGCAACTACGAAGTTGACAAGGCGCAGCGCGGTATCGTCTATATCGACGAAATCGACAAGATCAGCCGCAAGTCGGACAACCCGTCGATCACGCGCGACGTGTCGGGCGAGGGCGTGCAGCAGGCGCTGCTGAAGCTCGTCGAAGGCACGATGGCGTCGGTGCCGCCGCAAGGCGGCCGTAAGCATCCGAATCAGGATTTCATCCAGGTCGACACGACCAATATTCTGTTCATCTGCGGCGGCGCGTTCGACGGTCTGGAAAAAGTGATTGTCGACCGTACCGAGAAGACCGGGATCGGTTTCGGCGCCAGCGTCAAGAGCAAGCAGGACCGCGACGCCGGCGAAGTGCTGCGCGATGTCGAGCCGGAGGATCTGATCAAATTCGGGTTGATTCCCGAATTGATCGGCCGTTTGCCGGTGGTCGCGACGCTCGGCAAGCTCGACGAAGCGGCATTGATGAAAATTCTGGTCGAACCGAAGAACGCGCTCGTCAAGCAATACCATAAGCTCTTCAACATGGAGCGCGTCGAACTGGAAATCCGGCCGGCCGCGCTGCAGGCTGTGGCCCGTAAGGCGATCCGCCGCAAGACGGGCGCTCGCGGTTTGCGTTCGATTCTGGAACAGGCGTTGCTCGACGTGATGTACGAATTGCCGGCAATGAAGGGCGTCAGCAAGGTCATCATCGACGACAACGTGATCGACGGCGACGGCAAGCCGCTGCTGATCTATGAAGACGCACCGAAGGTAGCGGGTTCGAATTGATCGGCGCTTCCCGATTTTTGAGAAAAGGCCGTTCATGGCGACGTGAACGGCTTTTTTCGTTTATCTTGTGGTCAGGCTGGACTGCTTTTTTGGTGTCACTGAACTTTTCTCCACACGCGTAGGCTTGCAATCCTTTCTCGCGGCCTTAATTACCGAACGAAACTGATTCCACTCATGGGGAAATGAAATGTCAGGAACCCAACTCCTCCCGCCGGAACGCGTCACGCTCCCGCTGCTCCCGCTGCGAGACGTGGTCGTCTTTCCGCACATGGTGATCCCGCTCTTCGTCGGGCGGCCTAAGTCGATCAAGGCGCTGGAAGCGGCGATGGAAGGTGGCAAGCACATCATGCTTGTCGCCCAGAAAACGGCGGCCAAAGACGAACCCACCGAAAAGGACATGTACGAAGTAGGGTGCGTCGCGAACATCCTGCAAATGCTGAAGTTGCCCGACGGCACGGTGAAGGTGCTCGTCGAAGGGTTGCAGCGCGCCAAAACGCTGTCGATCGAAGAACAGGAAACGCAGTTCTCGTGCGAAGTCATGCCGCTCGAGCCCGATCACGCCGATAGCGCTGAAACCGAAGCGCTGCGCCGTGCGATCGTCTCGCAGTTCGACCAGTACGTGAAGTTGAACAAGAAGATCCCGCCGGAAATTTTGACGTCACTGTCGGGCATCGACGAAGCGGGCCGTCTCGCGGATACGATTGCCGCGCATCTGCCGCTCAAGCTCGACCAGAAGCAGCACATTCTGGAGATGTTCCCGGTTATCGAGCGCCTCGAGCATCTGCTCGCGCAACTCGAAGCCGAAATCGACATTCTGCAGGTGGAAAAGCGCATCCGCGGGCGCGTCAAGCGTCAGATGGAGAAGAGCCAGCGCGAGTACTACCTGAACGAGCAGGTCAAGGCTATCCAGAAGGAACTGGGCGAAGGCGAAGAGGGTGCGGATCTCGAAGAACTCGAGAAACGCATCACGGCCGCGCGCATGCCGAAGGAAGCCAAGAAGAAGGCCGATGCCGAGCTCAAGAAGCTGAAGCTGATGTCGCCGATGTCCGCGGAAGCGACGGTCGTGCGCAACTACATCGACACGCTGATCGGCTTGCCGTGGCGCAAGAAGAGCAAGGTCAACAACGACCTGTCGAATGCGGAACGCGTGCTCGACGAAGATCACTTCGGCCTCGAAAAGGTCAAGGAACGGATTCTCGAATATCTCGCGGTCCAGCAACGCGTGGACAAGGTGAAGGCGCCGATCCTGTGCCTCGTCGGGCCCCCGGGTGTCGGCAAGACCTCGCTTGGACAGTCGATTGCGCGCGCAACGAATCGCAAGTTCGTGCGTATGGCGCTGGGCGGCGTGCGTGATGAAGCCGAGATTCGCGGTCACCGTCGCACGTATATCGGTTCGATGCCGGGCAAGATCCTGCAGAGCCTGACCAAGGTCGGCGTGCGCAATCCGCTCTTCCTGCTCGACGAAGTCGACAAGATGGGCATGGATTTCCGCGGCGATCCGTCGTCGGCGCTGCTCGAGGTGCTCGATCCGGAGCAGAACCATACGTTTGCCGATCACTACGTCGAGGTCGATTTCGATCTGTCGGACGTGATGTTCGTCGCCACGTCGAACTCGCTGAACATCCCGCCGCCGCTGCTCGACCGGATGGAAGTGATCCGTTTGTCGGGTTACACGGAAGACGAGAAGGTCAGCATCGCGCAACGTTACCTGCTGCCCAAGCAGAAGAAGAACAACGGCTTGCGTACCGGCGAGATCGACGTGACCGAAAGCGCGATCCGCGACATCATTCGCTACTACACGCGTGAAGCGGGCGTGCGCTCGCTCGAGCGTGAAGTGTCGAAGATCTGCCGCAAGGTCGTGAAGATGCTGCTGCTGAAGAAGGCGGATGGCGCGGTGACCGTCGATGGCGGCAATCTCGACACGTTCCTCGGCGTGCGCAAGTACGATTTCGGTCTGGCTGCGAAGGAAAACCAGATCGGCCAGGTCACGGGTCTCGCATGGACCGAAGTCGGCGGCGATCTGCTGACGATCGAAGCGGCGGTGATGCCCGGCAAGGGCAATGTGATCCGCACCGGTTCGCTCGGCGACGTGATGAAGGAGTCGGTCGAAGCGGCGCGTTCGGTGGTGCGCTCGCGTTCGCGTCGTCTTGGCATCAAGGACGAGGCGTTCGACAAGCAGGACATCCACATCCACGTGCCCGAAGGCGCGACGCCGAAGGACGGTCCGTCCGCCGGTATCGCGATGACGACGGCGCTCGTGTCGGTGCTGACGGGCATTCCGGTGCGCGCCGATGTTGCGATGACGGGTGAAATCACGTTGCGCGGCGAAGTGCTGCCGATCGGCGGGCTGAAGGAAAAGCTGCTCGCGGCGCACCGCGGTGGCATCAAGCTCGTGCTGATTCCGGAAGAGAACGTCAAGGATCTGACGGAGATTCCTGACAACGTGAAGAACGCGATTGAAATCGTGCCGGTCCGCTGGATCGACAAGGTGCTCGAACTCGCGCTCGAGCGTACGCCGGCGCCGCTGCCCGAGGAAGAGCCGAAGCCGGCGACGCCCGTGGGCGAAGCGGCGACCGAGTCCGGCACGGCCAGCGAAGTCGTCAAGCACTAAGCTGACCGACTGGAGTGGATGGAAGCTGGCTGACAGAAACGAAAGCATCATGCAAAAACCCGCGGCTCACGCCGCGGGTTTTTTATTTTTCGCTGACGCACAAGAACCGGCTTTTATAGCCGTCTCTGCCAAACGTTTGCACCACCGTCGCGCCTTGTGCAATGACTTGCGCGCGCATCGACCGGGGTCGCAAAAATTTGTCATGAAAACCCTGTAAAAAACCGCCTGGATTGGGCCCAACCCCGGTTGACACGGCGGTTTCGGCTCATTCTAATAAACGGCCCGGCGTTTCTGCCGGGCCGTTTTATAAAGCGCGCGCATTACAGGCGCATTAACGATTGCCAACAACATTCTCGGGGGTTGGAATGAATAAAACGGAATTGGTCGACCACATTGCCGAACAAGCCGATATTTCGAAAGCGGCGGCAGGACGCGCGCTCGACGCCATGATTGGCGGCGTCAAGGGCACGTTGAAGAAGGGTGGTTCGGTCACGCTGGTCGGCTTCGGCACCTTCGCGGTCGGCAAGCGCACCGCGCGCACGGGTCGCAATCCGCGCACCGGCGCCGCGATCAAGATCAAGGCAGCCAAGGTGCCGAAATTTAGACCTGGTAAAGCTCTGAAGGATGCGTTAAACTAGCAGGCTCTCTGGCTGAGGGCGAAAGGTTTCTGAAGGGGTGCGATTCGGGGTGTACCTTCCCGGGGTGTATTTTCCCAGGGTGCATTCTTCCCCAAGCGAGTCCGCGCTTCAGTCAGCAGCGAATGACGACGCGAACGATAAATGGCCTATAACAATGGCACATGAGTCGCGCGCATCAGGAACGGGTGCTTAGCTCAGTTGGTAGAGCGGCGCCCTTACAAGGCGTAGGTCGGGAGTTCGAGCCTCTCAGCACCCACCAGTTCCAGTCGTCGCGAGTATTGAGCAGTCACACTGAGCAATCAGTCGGTAATAAGGAGTGGTAGTTCAGTCGGTTAGAATACCGGCCTGTCACGCCGGGGGTCGCGGGTTCGAGTCCCGTCCACTCCGCCAGCATCCTAGCAAGGCGAACTGCGAGGCGAACTCCGGTTCGCCTTTTTTGTTGTCCGCTGTTGTACTATCGGGCGTTCCGTTTTTCGGCCACCCCGTTCTTGCAACCCTGTCCACTGGATTTCCTGTGGACTGTTTCCGCGCTTGAAAGCATGCTCGATTTTTTCCGCAATCACCAACGTCTGATGATGTTCATGCTCGTGCTGGTTATCCTGCCGGGCTTGGGCTTCGTGGGCATCCAGGGCTTCCGCGGTTTCTTTGACGAGAGCGCGAACGTCGCAAGCGTCAACGGACACAAGATCACCCGCGCCGAATACGACAACTCGATGCGCATGCAACTGGATCGCGCGCGTCAGATGCTCGGCAACCAGTTCGACATGAAGGCGTTCGATACGCCGGAGCGGCGCAAGGACATGCTCGACGGCATCATCCAGCAGCGCGTGCTCGCCGACGAAACGCAACGGCTGCATCTGACGGTTTCCGACGATGCGCTGCGCCGCGCGCTGATGAACGACCCCGTTATCGCATCGCTGAAAAAGCCCGACGGCACGATCGATCTCGATCGCTACAAACAATTGCTCGCCATGCAGGGCATGACGCCCGATCAGTATCAGGAGCAGGTCCGCTACGGCATGGCCATGCAGCAGTTGCCGGCGGCGATCCAGAGTACCGCGTTCGTGCCGAAGGCGCTCGCGCAGCGTCTCACGGAACTCGCCGAACAGCAGCGCGAAGTGCAGGGTCTCGCGTTCCGCGCGCAGGACTTCGCATCGAAAGTGCAGCCGACCGACGCGCAGCTGCAGGCCTTTTACGACGCGCATAAGAGCGAATTCCAGACGCCCGCGACGGCGACGATCGAATACGTCGTGATGTCGCCGGCCACGCTCGCGGCCGCCACGCAGCCGACCGACGCGGACCTCAAGAAGTACTACGAAGACAACATCGCGCACTATCGCACCGAAGGCGAAGTGCGCGCGAGCCATATCCTGATCACGGCGCCGAAGGATGCGAGCGCGGCTGACAAGGACAAGGCGAAGCAGAAGGCCGAACAGATTCTCGCGGAAGTGAAGGCGCATCCCGATCAGTTCGCCGCGATCGCCCAGAAGGAATCGCAGGATCCGGGCTCGGCATCGAAGGGCGGCGATCTCGGTTACTTCACGCGCGGCATGATCGCGGGCGGCAAGGCCTTCGACGATGCCGTGTTCAGCCTCAAGAAGGACGAGGTCAGCAATCTCGTGCAGACCGACTTCGGCTATCACATCATCAAGGCGACCGACGTGAAGCCGGCCGTCACGAAGCCGTTCGACGACGTCAAGCAGGCCATTCAGAAGGACGTGCAGGCACAACAGGCCGCGAAGACCTTCAGCGACGATTCGGAGGGCTTCACGTCGATCGTCTATGAACAGGCGAAGAGCCTCAAGCCCGCTGCCGACAAATACAAGCTGCAGGTTCAGACGGCCACCGTCACCGATCATCCGAGTCCGGCGCTGCCGCCCGACAGCCCGCTCAACAATCCGAAGTTTCTCGCGGCCGTATTCGCAAGCGACTCGGTCAAGGACCGTAACAACACGCAGGCGATCGACGTCGGCAACAACACGCTGATCTCCGCGCACGTCACCGATTTCAAGCCGGCCGAAGTGCCGCCGCTCGACAAGATCAAGGATGCGGTTCGCCAGAAGGTGATCGCGCAACAATCGGCCGAGCTCGCGCAGAAGGAAGGCGCAGCGAAGCTTGCCGATCTGCAGAAGTCGAAATCGACGGCGGGTTTCTCGTCGGCGTTGAAGGTGTCGCGCAACGATCCGCAAGGCGTGCCGCCTGCCGCATTGAGCGCAATTTACAAGGTCGATGCGCAGAAATTGCCGGCCTATGTCGGTGTCGATCTCGGCAGCGACGGCTACGCAATCTATCGCGTGAACGCGATCGTGCCGCCGGCGGCCGTCGATCCGCAGCATCTCGCGGGCGCGCAGCAGCAGATCGCGCAGGTCGATGCGCAGGCGCAGATGCAGGCGTATCTCGATGCGTTGCGCGTGCGCTCGAAGGTCGAGCTGTTCGGCTCGCTCGATAGCCCGCAAACTTCGTCGAGTGGCGACTAGCACGCGAGGTCGGATGCACGCGCATGCGTATGCGCCTTCGCATGCATATGCATCGCGGAAACGCATCACTCAAACGCATCACCGAAACGCATCACCGAAACGCATCACGCAGAAAAAAGCCCCGCAAATGCGGGGCTTTTCCTTTTCTCCTGGTACTTCGAATGGTTCAGGCAAACGCGAGCTACAGGCAACCGCTGATGTCGCCGGTATCCGCGCTGCCACCGCCTGAGCCCGGCCGGAAACCCACCCACGTTCCGGAGCCCTGATACGACGGACGCACGAGTGCGGCTGAGCCGTTAGGGGGTTGCTGACCAGGCACGTACACGTCCATGGCCTTATCCCAGGCCAGCGTGTTCTGCGACACGACCTGTTGTTGCGACTTGTCGGCCCATTTCTGTGCGATGCACTTGCCGACGGCTGCGGGAGGTTGCTGACTCGTACCCACCGACTGCACACCTGCAGGCGGTTGAGCGGCACAAGCGGAGATCGCCACTGTCAAAGCGATAAGAGGTAAGTGTTTCACGTCATCTCCTTCATAGTCGCTTACAAAAAGAGCCGGTTTGCGGGGCCGGCGATAGTGTCAGATAGACCTCATCCGGGCACGTTCCCCAATATTAGGAAACAAGATGTTAGCGTGCTGTTCACCGCGTCGACGTTGTGCGAAGAAGCGGTTTGACCGCAGGCCACACGTTGTCGAGTAGCACGGGCTGTGCCTGCTGCGTCGGGTGAATCTGATCGGCCTGAAACATATCGGGTTTGTTCGCGATGCCGGCGAGCAGAAACGGCACGAGCGGCACGTGCAGTTCGCTCGACAACGTGCCGTACATGCCATGGAACTTTTGTGTGTAGTCGGGACCGTAATTAGGCGGAACGTACATACCGATCAGCACGACCTTCGCGTGAGCCTGCTGCGCTTGCTCGATGATCGTACGCAGGTTGTCTTCGGTGGTTGAGAGCGGCACGCCGCGCAATGCGTCATTGGCGCCCAGTTCGACAATCACGATAGCGGGCTTGAGCCGCTCGAGCAGCACCGGCAGACGGGCGCGTCCGCCGCTTGTGGTGTCGCCGCTGATGCTTGCGTTCGCAACGCTATAATCGAGCCGCTGATCGGCGAGACGCTGCCGCATCAGTTGCACCCAGCCCGTATCGCGCGGCAAGCCGTACTCGGCGGAGAGACTGTCGCCGAGCACGACTATCACCGGTTTGGCCGCAACCGCGGGCGTGTTCGCCGGCGCATTGGTCTGCGTATAAGTCGGAGCGGCAGCGGAAGCGGCATCGGCATGAGCCGCGACACTCGCGACCAGCACGATAGGCGTCACGCGAGCGGCGACGAGCGCGGCCTGAAAAAGCGCATGCACTTTCAACCTACGCTTCAACATGCAAAACAAATCCGATCCAGTCATCGAAGTGCGGGGTTTGACGAAGAAGGTTAAGGACGCGACGGGCGAGCTAACCATACTCGACAACATCGATCTGTCGATCGAAGCCAGCAGCCGTGTCGCGATTGTCGGTGCGTCGGGGTCGGGCAAGTCTACGCTGCTCGGCTTGCTCGCGGGGTTGGACAGCGCAACGTCGGGGTCGGTTCGTTTGCTCGGCCGTGAGTTGTCCGAACTCGATGAAGACGGGCGCGCCGCGTTGCGCAGCGGCTCGGTCGGTTTCGTATTCCAGTCGTTCCAGCTGATGCCGCATCTGACGGCGCTCGAGAACGTCACGCTGCCGCTCGAACTGCAAGGCGGCATGGCCGCGCGCGACATCGTCGCGCGGGCGCGCGCGCTGCTCACGCAGGTTGGGCTCGGCGAGCGCATGCGTCACTATCCGAAGCTGCTGTCGGGCGGCGAACAGCAGCGGGTCGCATTGGCGCGCGCATTCGTCACGCATCCGGCGATTCTCTTCGCCGACGAACCGACCGGCAGCCTCGACGCCGCGACCGGCCACGCGGTTATCGATCTGATGTTCGAGATGAACCGCGCCAACGGCGCGACGCTCGTGCTCGTCACGCATGACATCGAGCTGGCGCGCCGCTGCGATACGACGGTGACGATCGAGGCGGGACGGCTCGTTTAAGACAGCGCGAAACGCACACACACACAAAACGCACACACACAAAACGCACACAACAAAAAAAGCGGGCCTTCGATTCGAAAGGAATCGAAGGCCCGTTTCTTCCATCGAGGCGAAGCGCTACTTCTTCAACGCCGCCCGTGCCCGCGCGATCAACGCGGACGTCGACGAATCGTGCTTGCCCGCCTCGGGACTCGCCGCGGTCAGATCGGCCTCGACGACCTTGCCGAGAATCTTGCCGAGCTCGACGCCCCACTGGTCGAACGAGTTGATGTCCCACACCGTGCCTTGCGTGAGCACCTTGTGCTCGTAGAGCGCAATCAGCGCGCCGAGCGAATGCGCGGTCAGCGCATCGACAAGGATCGTCGTGGTCGGCCGGTTGCCGGGGAACATGATGTGCGGCACGAGCTGCGGCTTGTCCGGGCCCGCGACCTTCTTCGCTTCTTCTTCGGTGCGGCCGAGCATCATCGCCTCGCTTTGCGCAAAGCAGTTCGCGAGCAGCTTCGGATGATGGTCGGCAAGCGGATGCTCGGGCGTCAGAATCGCGATGAAATCGATCGGCACGATCGTCGGCCCCTGGTGCAGCATCTGGAAAAACGCGTGCTGACCGTTCGTGCCGGGCTCGCCCCACGTCACCGCCGATGTCGCGTAGTCGACGAATGTGCCGTCAAGCCGCGCCTGCTTGCCGTTGCTTTCCATCTCGAGCTGCTGCAGATACGACGGCAGGAAATGCAGCGCTTCCGAGTAGGGCGCCACGAGATAGCTCTGCGAGCCGAAGAAGTTCCGATACCAGATGCCGATCATGCCGAGCAGCACGGGCAGGTTGCGATCGAGCGGCGCGGTGCGGAAATGCTGGTCCATTTCATTCGCACCGGCGAGCAGTTCGTCGAAATGTTTCGGTCCGATCGCGATCATGATCGACAGCCCCACCGCCGACCACAGCGAGTAGCGTCCGCCGACCCAGTCCCACATCTCGAACACGTTCTCGCGCGCGATACCGAACTTGACCACTTCGGTGGGATTGGCCGACACGCCGACAAAATGCTTCGCGAGCTGGTTTTCCGGGCAGCCTTTCTGCAGGAACCAGTCGCGCATCGAGCGCGCATTCGTCATCGTTTCGAGCGTCGTAAACGTTTTCGACACGACGATCGCCAGCGTTTCTTCGGGATCGATATTCTCGATCACACGGTACAGGTCCGCACCGTCGACGTTCGACACGAAATGCGCGGAGATATCGGGCGACGCGATGTGTTTCAACGCATGCACGACCATCTTCGGGCCGAGGTCCGAGCCGCCGATGCCGATATTGACGATATGGCGAATGCGCTTGCCCGTGTAACCGGTCCACTTGCCGTCGCGCACCTGGGTGGCGAATGCGGCCATCTTCGCGCGCTCGGCCTTTACCTGCGCGTTGAACGGCGCGTTCGGATCGCTCGCGCGCAAGGCGGTGTGCAGCACCGCGCGGTGCTCGGTCGGGTTGACGATCTCGCCCGCGAACATCGCGTCGCGGCGCTTTTCGACGCCTGCTTCGCGGGCGAGCTGGACGAGCAGCTTCAGCGTTTCATCGGTGATGCGGTTCTTCGAAAAATCGGCCGAGATACCGCCGCCCGAATACGTGAAGCGTTCGGCGCGGGTCGGGGCGGGGTCGTTCTCGGGTTTGAACCAGTCGCGCAGGCGTGCATCGCGAATCTGCTCGTAATGCGCTTGCAGCGAGGTCCAGGCGGGAAAAGTGATCTTGGTCATAACCGTCCGTCAAACGAAGGGGCTCGAAGGGAGGCGGCGCACCCGGCATGCTTTCCGGGATCGCGGCAGGGCGCCGTCGACGCATTCAGTCACTCAGTATAGCGGCGCACGATCGCAGTGTTCAGTGCGGGGGCTGCAGCCCCAGATAACGGGACGTCGAGGGGACTCGACCCGCCGCGCCGCTCCGGATACCGGATATCCGATGCCGGGTTCAGCGCGCGTTATGCAGCGATACGGTATCGTCGCGCTTGACCGTTTTATTCAGATCATTCGCTCTGCGCCACGAGCTGGCAGCGCTCCGGTCAGCCATGCAGCCGGCCATCCGCCGGAACGATGCGAGGTGTCTGCCGGCCGCGTGCGCGAGCGCATTCTTTTGCGGGGATTCGATGTTCGTCCTGTCCTGGGTCGCGATTTTTCTCGCGGCGCCCGCGACGTGGCTGATCGAGCGGCGCGCGATCGGTGTGGCGCTGCTCGTGATCGGTTACGGTGCGGCGCTCGCGTCGGGCATGCTCGGCGCCGCGGCGCTCACCACCATCGTGGTGCTGATCGTGCTCGCCTATGCGGTGCTGCCGCCTCGTCCGCCGGCCGTGCGCCGCGTCGCGCATGCGCTCTTCATCGTGCTCGCTGTCGCGCTGATCCTGCATTGGGTGCCGGGCTTCCACAATCCGCGCGTGATTCATGCGCAGCGCTTCACCGTCGACGCGCTGCCGTTCTCGATGTACCTGAATCTCGACAAGCCGCTCGTCGCGTTCTGGCTGCTGCTGATGTTCCGCTGGGTACGCGGGCCGCAGAATGCGACGCTTGCGCTTGCCGCGGGCATCGGCGGATGGCTTCTAACGTCGGTCGTCTGCATCGGCGTCGCGCTCGCGATGCGGCTCGTCGTCTGGGAGCCGAAGTGGCCGGCCGATGCGTGGCTTTTCCTCGTCAATAACCTATTGCTCGTTTCGGTCGTCGAGGAGGCATTCTTTCGCGGCTATCTGCAAGGCGGCCTGATGCGGTTGCTGGACGGCCGTCCGTTGGGCAGGACGCTTGCGCTCGTCGTCGCGTCGGTGTTCTTCGGCCTGATGCATTTGCCGGAGGGCGGATGGCTGTGGGTCGTGTTCAGCGCGGTCGCGGGGCTCGGCTATGGGCTGGCCTACCGCTTCGGCGGACTCGGGGCGGCCGTGCTCGCGCACTTCGCGCTCAATGCGACGCACTTTTTGCTGTTCACGTATCCGATGCTGCAGCCCGGTGTGCATGCGGCGTAATGTCGGATGCACGGGCCGGCGCCAGCCGGCAACGCACGTCTATCCCTGCGCCGGATAAAACAGGCGGTTCAACAGCTTGCGCACCATCGGCGCGAGTTCCCCGGCGGTACATCCCGCCGGACCGTCGCCGCGCGCAGTGAGCGCATCCGCGGCGAGCCCGTGCAAATAGACGCCTGCGAGCGCCGCCTCGTACCGCGGCAAGCCCTGCGCGAGCAGCGCGCCGATGATGCCGCCGAGCACATCGCCGGTGCCGCCCGTCGCGAGCGCGGCGTTGCCGGTTGGATTGATCGCGATGCGGCCGTCGGGTGCAGCAATGACCGTGCCCGTGCCTTTCAGCACGACGACGCTCGCAAAGCGGCGCGTCAGCGCGCGCGCCGCGGCGAGCCGGTCGCGCTGCACGGCCGGCGCGTCGATGCCGAGCAGGCGTGCGGCTTCGAGCGGATGCGGCGTGAGAATCGCGGGGTCGTTATCGCGTGAGCCGCGCGCCTCGAGCGCCGCCGCAAGCGACGCATCGCGCGCGAGCAGGTTCAGCGCATCGGCATCGAAAAGTTTCGGCAGATCGAGCGGCAAAACGTCGTGCAGCACGCGCGTCGCACGCTCGCGATGGCCCATGCCGCAGCCGATCGAAAGCGCATCCATGTTCTCGAGCGGCAAGTCGTCGATCGGATGCAGCATCAGTTCGGGATGAGGCGGATCGTAGGCCGGACCGCCTTCGCCGAGCAAGGCGACATGCACCTTGCCGGCCCCCGTATAAAGCGCGGCGCGCGCCGCGAGAATCGGCGCACCGCACATGCCGGTATCGCCGCCGACCACCGCCAGGCTGCCGAACGTGCCTTTGTGGGTCGCGAAATCGCGCGGCGGGAAATGGGCGGCGAAAAGCGCCGGCGCATTCAGCTGCGCGGCGGCGGCGTGATGCCCGCTTGTGTCGAGTTCGAGCGGGGCGACGCTCACCGTACCCGCGAGATCGCGGCCCAGGCCCATAAAGAGCCCCGGCTTCGCGCCGATAAAGGTGACCGTGCAGGTGGCGCGGACCGCGACACCGCCGTCGACGACGTTACCGGTATCGCTATCGAGACCGCTCGGCACGTCGAGTGCGAGCACGCGTCCGTGCGCGGGCGGCGAGCCTGTCGATATCGCTCCCGTCATCGGGAACCCGGAAACATGCAGCGACTGCGCCGCGTCGCCGGGCGTACCCGCGGCGCGCGCCGCGAGGCGCTGCGCAAGCTCGGCGAACACGCCTTCGAGCGGCCGCGCGAGGCCGATGCCGAACATGCCGTCGACCAGCCAGCCGTAGCCGTCGAACGACGCGGGCGGCGTCGACGTGATCTTCACGCCCGCCGCGCGCGCTTCGCTGAGCGCCCAGCGCGCGTCGTCGGGTTTCACTTCGACCGGCATGCAGACTTCGACGGCGACGCCCGCGCGCTGCAATTGCGCCGCGACGACGAGCGCATCGCCGCCGTTGTTGCCCGGCCCCGCGATCAGCAGCACGGGATGCGCGCCATCGACAGAACCGTCGTGCGCGATCCGCTCCATCAGAAAGCGCGCGGCCGCGGCGCCGGCGCGCGCCATCAGCGTGTGCGGCGGTAGCACGGCCGCGGCCTGCGTTTCGAGCGCGCGCAATTCGGCGACGGTGTATAGCGGCAGCGGCCGGTCGTGCGGATTGACGAGCATCGGCGCGGCCGCGGCAGACTGCGCGGACGACGAAGCCGACGCCGCCGACGAAGGGGCAGAGGAAGCAGCGGACGAAGACGCGGAGGACTTGGCAGCGGTCATGGCAGCGTTCGGAAGCGCGTACGGGTAGAAAGGGCGCGGATCGCGGTACGCCCGAAGGCACGCGCCGCGGGCGCAACTACCTTGATGGTAGTGGCAATGTGCGCGCCCGTGCCAGCCGGGCGGCGAAGTCGCTCGTCGAAGCCGGCTGGCTTGCACCGTCGACGCGGCGCGCGAACGGCGCAATGGTTGATCGCGCGTCTCGCGATGTCAGCTTGCCGCTGCGACAGAGACGTGACCCGGCTACCCGCCCGCGCCGCGCCGCATTTCGCCGCTCAAGCCCCCAAGCCCCCAAGCCCCCAAGCCCCCAAGCCCCCAAGCCCCCAAGCCCCCAAGCCCCCAAGCCCCCAAGCCCCCAAGCCCCCAAGCCCCTT
>NZ_BAAILL010000047.1:0-346 GCF_054589215.1 Paraburkholderia sp. 2C
CGCTGGCGCATGCCGCCCGACAGCTCGCGCGGATACGCATTCTCGAAACCGTCCAGACCGATCAGGTCGATCGCCGCCAGCGCGCGTTCGCGCCGCTCGCGCGCGGGCACGCCCTGCGCTTCGAGCCCCGCCTCGACGTTCTGCAGCACCGTGAGCCACGGAAACAGCGCGAAGGTCTGGAACACCATCGCGACGCCTTCGGCGGGCCCGTCGAGCGGCTTGCCCATATACGTGACTTCGCCGTCGGTCGGCTCGATCAGCCCGGCGATGATGCGCAACAGCGTCGACTTGCCCGACCCCGAACGGCCGAGCAGCCCGACGATTTCGCCTTCGCGCAGCGACAGGT
>NZ_BAAILL010000048.1:0-218 GCF_054589215.1 Paraburkholderia sp. 2C
ATTCTGAGCGGGATATATTCGTCCTTCTGCATGCCTTCGATGCGCGCTTCCCACGGATCGGGCAGGCCTTCGAGCGAATAGAGCAGCCGTTCGTAGAGCGCCTTGCGGCTCGCCGTATCCTCGACCACTTTCTGCTTCACGTAGTCGAGGCCGACGCGCGCGATGTAGTGCACGGTGCGATCGAGGTAATACGCCTCTTCGCGATAGAGCTGCAGGAA
>NZ_BAAILL010000049.1:0-32871 GCF_054589215.1 Paraburkholderia sp. 2C
ATCCGCCTCCAGCACCCAGCGGGCAGAGCCCTTCTGGGACATGGCGACAAAAATCTGGGACATGGCGTCGGCCGTCGAGCGGTTGATCCTGAACCCATACGAGTTCGGGTCGCTCGTGGACTCCGCCACCGGCTCCAGTGCCAGCAGATACAGGGCCTGCATCGCCCTGTCCCGCATGGTCGGAATGCCCAGAGGGCGCTCCTTCCCGTTGGCCTTGGGAATAAAGACCCTCCGTAATGGCAGAGGCCTGTATCCACGCCGCTTCAACCTGCCGATGGCTTCCCATCGGCGTTCAGGCGAATCCCATAGTTCGCGATCGACTCCAGCCGTTCGCGCACCCTGGTTCTGCGTAACACGTCGCACCGCGTACAACTTTGCGGACAACGTGCGGGTCAGCATCCGCTGCAGGGCTTTCACCCTGCGCCAGTCGCCTTCCCGCGTCGCCTTCGCAATTCGAATCTGCATCCCTCTCACGTTCCGTTCAACCCGGCGCCAATCTACGGCGTACCAGTTGTCCGGCGCGTGGGAAAGCGCAGATCCATCCTTCCGGACGGATACTTTCATGCTGCTCTCCTACCTGGAAAAGTCCCCAGACAGAAGGCGCGTCTCCCCCAGCGGGGAAAACACACCCCGCTGGGGAACAACAAGACAACTCAATGCGGGCGCATGCACCCGCATCTAACCAAGTTACAGAGGGTCATCAGCCGTCTTGCGACGGTAGACCAGACGGAAGTCTGCCCGCTTTCGCGTGGAGTGATGTTTCAACTCCTATCCGAACCATTACAGCCCGGCATTCGCTTTTTCCGCCATCCCATACCCGCACCATCAACAGCGTTCCTCACGGTTCGCCTGCCAGCCGTACTGCGCTGGCAACGATACGGGCTTACCACGTTCCCGGCATGTCACACGACTGACTTAGGTTCTGCCTTTCCCCCGGCGGCCTAACGACGACGTAACCCAAACTTCGAGCAGGTTATCCGACCGCACACCGTTTGGTTGATGCCTGACAGCAGCTTTGGCACCGTTCTTTTAACGAGGTTTATCAGCAGTTCACATTCATTAACCCTATCAGCCAGCCAGCTCCTTGACCCCCTTGCTGCTAGGAGTCTCCAGATGATGACCTCACGGCCAGCATCTGCCCGAAACTTCCGGGGGCTACCTTGTCAGAGAAGCTTCATACCCCACCGTTAACCAGTGACGCATGTCCTCCTAGGCTACTGCTGGTCGTACAGCAGGTTCGCTCACTCGCCTGTACCGCGGGCGAGGCCGAACAATGACACACCGAGCTTGCGCTCGTATCACGTAACGCCTCCGTTGCCCGAAGGCGCGGGAATTACATACTCCAACTCCGCTTTGTCAGCGGAGGTAAAGCCGCTGACGGGGCGGGACCTGACGGTAATCAGGCCAATGCAATGCGATGACCGGTGAATTGCAGCACACCGAACACCGCCAATGGCGATACCCGGAGTACCCAACCGGGTTCGCCTCGTTACAGGAAGTGCAAAGCCAACGGGCTTCATGAGGCCCACAGTGCACCTCTCGCGGCTGGTCAGACTCAAAAAGACGCCTCCATCACCGCTAGTCGATGTCCCTTACGTTGGGACGACCCGGACACGAGCGTGCGTGTCGCACCGAAGTTGTAAAGATTAGCGCAAAGTGCCGCCAGGCGCACCTTTCAGTCGCATCCGACCGTTACGTCCTCTTACTTGCAACGCGCACCGCGACACGCATCCCTTACCGCACATCGCTCCCTTCACGCCTGCGTATCCACCGCACTGCTCGTCAGCCCCTGATCGAGCTCGACCAGCTTGCCGCATTCCTGCGGATCGTAGCCATCGAGCTGCGCAACGCGCTGCCGGAACGCGTCGCCGCGCAACACTTCGACAACCGCCGCCAGCGGCACGCGCTCGAGGCGCGCGCGCTCGCATGCGAAGTAATAGTCTTCATCGACGACCGGCACGAAGTCGAGCCCGAAGTGATGCGCGGCCGGCTCGACGCCGAAGCCGATGTCCGCCATTCCGCTCGCGACGAAGGCCGCGATCGCCGAGTGCGTCAGTTCGGTCGACGCATAGCCGTTGACGCGATCCGGGTCGACGCCGATCTGCCGCAACGCGAGATCGAGCAGCATGCGTGTGCCGGACCCCGGCTGTCTGTTGACAAAACGGATATCCTCGCGCGCCAGATCGGCCAGGCCTGCAATTTTCTTGGGATTGCCTTTCGCCAGAAACAACCCCTGCTTGCGGCGCGTCAGGTAAATCAGCACGTGACGCATCGGATCGAGCCACTGCCGGTACTTCTCGCTGAACGCCTCGCGAAACTCGCCGCGCGGCATATGAAAGCCGGCCAGGTCGCAGTCGCCGCGCGCGAGGGCGACGATCGCTTCCGCACTGTCGCGATACTTGATATCGAGCGATACATCGTCCGCGACGAGTGCGGTGACGAGCGCCGCAACCGCGTAGCCGTGCGAGGCATGGATGCGCACGTCGTCGCGCGGCGGCGTCAGCCAGCGATTCAGTTCGCTTGCGACTTCACTGGCGAGCGCCTGCATATTGCCGTCGAGCCGCTCGCCGCACAGACGCTGCCCGCGCAGCACCGCATGGCCCAACTCCGACAGCACGGAGCCGCGCCCGCGCTCCTTTTCGATCAGCGCGCCGCCGAGGTGCGTTTCGATGCTGCGCAGCAAACCCCAGGCGTGACGGTAGGACAAACCCTTAAACGCCGCAGCCTGCGCAATGCTGCCGGTCTCCGCCACGAGCGCCAGAAGCGGCACGACATCAGTCAGGCTGGTGCTTCGGCCTTCCTGATCGCGCACTATCAGTTGCGCCTCACATTCGATTCGGATCATATATGCCGCGTTAGTTCCTATTGCGAAAGGCGATTCACACGCCTATCGTTCGCTCTATCCATACTGAACAAACAAAGCATAGATGCACACTTTATGAATGACAAGTGCATATCTGACTTTGGAGGAGCCCCCACAGTGGATACATCCACCGCTATCGCGCCGGACGATCTCGTGCAGCGTCACGCACGGCCGGGCATGTCGCTCGTTGCCGTACTGCACGCCATTCAGGACGACGTCGGCTTTGTGCCGCCCGCAGCGGTAGCGCCGCTCGCGCGCACCATGAACCTGTCGCGCGCCGAAGTGCACGGCGTAATCACCTACTATCACCACTTCCGCCAGCAGCCAGCCGCGCCCGTCACGGTGCAGCTATGCCGCGCGGAAGCGTGCCGCAGCATGGGCACCGAGGCGCTTGCGAAGCACATCGAAGCACGCACCGGTTGCCATTTCGATGCGCACAAACACGATGCGCAACAGCATGCGCACGACGATGGCGCGGTGGCGCTCGAATCGGTCTACTGTCTCGGTCAGTGCGCGCTGTCGCCGGCGATGATGATCAACGGCGAACTGTACGCGAAGGTCACGCCGCAGAAATTCGACATGCTGCTCGCCGCCGCGATGAAACAAGTGGAGCAACCGGCATGACGCGCATTTACGTTCCCCGCGATTCTTCCGCCCTCGCGCTCGGCGCCGACAAACTGGCCGCCGCGATCGCCGCCGAAGCCGCCCAGCGCGGCGTGCCGGTCGAGCTGATCCGCAACGGCTCGCGCGGCCTGCTCTATCTCGAACCGCTCGTCGAAGTCGAAACGCCCGCGGGCCGCGTCGGCTACGCCAATGTCGAAGCGAGCGACGTCGCGTCGCTGTTCGATGCCGGCTTTATCGAAGGCAAGGCACACGCGAACCACGTCGGTCTCGTCGAAGAGATTCCGTATCTGAAGAAGCAGCAGCGCCTGACGTTCGCGCGCATCGGCATCACCGATCCGCTATCGACCGACGACTACGTCGCGCACGGCGGCATCGAAGGGCTGAAGAACGCGCTCGCGATGGAAGGCGCCAAGGCATGCGAAGCGCTGATCGAGTCGGGCCTGCGCGGCCGCGGCGGCGCCGCGTTCCCGGCCGGCATCAAGTGGCGCACCGTGCTCGGCGCGAAGGCCGATCAGAAGTACATCGTCTGCAATGCGGACGAGGGCGACTCGGGCACGTTCTCCGACCGCCTCGTGATGGAAAGCGACCCGTACGTGCTGATCGAAGGGATGATTATCGCGGGCATCGTGACCGGCGCGACCGTCGGCCATATCTATGTGCGCAGCGAGTATCCGCATTCGATCGCCACGCTCGAAGCCGCGATCGACAAGGCGCGCGCGGCCGGCTGGCTCGGCGACAGCGTGCTCGGCTCGGCGCACCGCTTCGAACTGTTCGTCGCGAAAGGCGCCGGCGCCTATGTGTGCGGCGAGGAAACGGCGCTGCTCGAATCGCTCGAAGGCAAGCGCGGCATCGTGCGCGCGAAGCCACCGCTGCCGGCGCTCGCCGGTCTGTTCGGCAAGCCGACCGTGATCAACAACGTGATCACGCTGGCCACGGTGCCGATCATCTTCGCGAAGGGCGCCGCGTTCTACAAGAACTACGGCATGGGCCGTTCGCGCGGCACGCTGCCGTTCCAGATCGCCGGCAATGTGAAGCAAGGCGGTCTCGTCGAGCTCGCCTTCGGCTGCACGCTGCGCGAACTGATGTTCGACTACGGCGGCGGCACCGCGAGCGGCCGTCCGGCGCGCGCGGTGCAAGTGGGCGGCCCGCTCGGCACGTATCTGCCGGAAAGCCAGTGGGACATTCCGCTCGACTATGAGGAATACGCGAAGGTCGGCGCCGTGGTCGGTCACGGCGGTCTCGTGATTCACGACGACACCGCGAACCTCGCCGATCTCGCGCAATACGCGATGCACTTCTGCGCGCTCGAATCGTGCGGCAAGTGCACGCCGTGCCGGATCGGCTCGACGCGCGGCGTCGAAGTAATCCAGCGGATCCGCAACGGCGACACGTCGACGAAGCAGGTGCAACTGCTGCGCGACCTCTGCGACACGATGGTGTCCGGATCGTTGTGCGCGATGGGCGGCATGACGCCCTTCCCGGTCGTCTCCGCGCTCGACCATTTCCCCGAAGACTTCGGTCTCGCCACGACCGCGCCGAAAGCGGCCGCCTGACCCAGGAGCCCAACATGTCCGATGTGCTCAACCCTTCCGCCGGCGGCTGCGGCTCCGGTAATTGCAGCTGCAAGTCACAGGCGATGCAGCGCGCGGCCGAAAACCGCGTGCCGTTCGACGACACCGACTTCGGCACGCCGCTGCGTCACGCCGATGTCGACGTCACGCTCGAGATCGACGGCGAGTCGATCACCGTGCCCGCCGGTACGTCGGTGATGCGCGCGGCGATCGAAGCGGGCGTCAACGTGCCGAAGCTGTGCGCGACCGACTCCCTCGAGCCGTTCGGCTCGTGCCGTCTGTGCCTCGTCGAGATCGAGGGCCGGCGCGGCTATCCGGCATCGTGCACGACGCCGGTCGAAGCCGGCATGAAGGTGCACACGCAAACGGATCGCCTGCAGTCGCTGCGCCGCAACGTGATGGAGCTCTACATCTCCGATCACCCGCTCGACTGCCTGACCTGCCCCGCGAACGGCGACTGCGAACTGCAGGACATGGCGGGCGTCACGGGTCTGCGCGAAGTGCGCTACGGCTTCGACGGCGACAACCACCTGAAGGACAAGAAGGACGAATCGAACCCGTACTTCACGTACGACCCGTCGAAATGCATCGTCTGTAACCGCTGCGTGCGCGCCTGCGAAGAGACGCAAGGCACGTTCGCGCTGACGATCGCCGGCCGCGGTTTCGAATCGCGCGTCGCGGCAAGCGAAAACCAGCCGTTCATGGAATCGGAGTGCGTGTCGTGCGGCGCGTGTGTCGCCGCCTGCCCGACCGCGACGCTGCAGGAAAAGAGCGTCGTGATGCTGGGCCAGGCCGAGCATTCGGCCATTACGACTTGCGCGTACTGCGGCGTCGGCTGCTCGTTCAAGGCCGAGATGAAGGGCAACCAGGTCGTGCGCATGGTGCCGTACAAGAACGGCGAAGCGAACGAAGGCCACGCCTGCGTGAAGGGCCGCTTCGCGTGGGGCTACGCGACGCACAAGGACCGCATCACGAAGCCGATGATCCGCGAAAAGATCAGCGACCCGTGGCGCGAAGTCAGCTGGGACGAAGCGCTGACGTATGCAGCGACGCGCTTCCGCCAGATCCAGGACAAGTACGGCCGCGACTCGATCGGCGGCATCACGTCGTCGCGTTGCACGAACGAAGAAACGTATCTGGTGCAGAAGCTGGTGCGCGCCGCGTTCGGCAACAACAACGTCGACACCTGCGCGCGCGTGTGCCACTCGCCGACCGGCTACGGCCTCAAGACGACGCTCGGCGAATCGGCCGGCACGCAGACCTTCGCGTCGATCAGCAAGGCCGATGTGATTGTCGTGATCGGTGCGAATCCGACCGACGGCCACCCGGTGTTCGGCTCGCGTCTGAAGCGCCGCGTGCGTGAAGGCGCGAAGCTGATCGTGGTCGACCCGCGCAAGATCGATATCGTCGATACGCCGCACGTGAAGGCGTCGTATCACCTGCAGTTGCGTCCGGGTACGAACGTCGCGATCGTCAATTCGCTCGCGCACGTGATCGTCACCGAGGGGCTGCTGCAGGAGCAGTTCATTGCCGAGCGCTGCGAAACGCGCGCCTTCCAGCAGTGGCGCGATTTCGTCGCGCTGCCGGAAAATTCGCCGGAAGCGATGGCCAGCGTAACCGGCGTGCCGGCCGACCAGGTGCGCGAAGCGGCGCGCCTCTATGCAACCGGCGGCAACGCGGCGATCTATTACGGCCTCGGCGTCACCGAGCACGCGCAAGGCTCGACGATGGTGATCGGCATCGCGAACCTCGCGATGGCGACCGGCAACGTCGGCCGCGAAGGCGTCGGCGTGAATCCGCTGCGCGGCCAGAACAACGTGCAGGGTTCGTGCGATATGGGCTCGTTCCCGCACGAGCTGCCGGGCTACCGCCATATCAGCGATCCGATCACGCGCGCACTGTTCGAAGAGGCGTGGAACGTCGAGCTGCAACCGGAGCCGGGCCTGCGCATTCCGAACATGTTCGATGCGGCGCTGCACGGCACGTTCAAGGGCCTCTACTGCCAGGGCGAAGACATCGTCCAGTCGGACCCGAATACGCAACACGTGGGCGCGGCACTGTCGTCGATGGAATGCATCGTCGTGCAGGACATCTTCCTGAACGAAACCGCGAAGTATGCGCACGTGCTGCTGCCGGGCTCGACCTTCCTCGAAAAGGACGGCACCTTCACCAACGCGGAACGCCGCATCTCGCGCGTGCGCAAGGTGATGCCGCCGATCGCCGGCTATTCGGACTGGGAAGTGACGATCCTGCTGGCGCGCGCGCTCGGCTACGAAATGGACTACAGGCATCCGTCCGAAATCATGGATGAAATCGCACGCCTGACGCCGACGTTCCATGGCGTGTCGTTCGCGAAGATCGACCAGTTGGGCAGCATCCAGTGGCCGTGTAACGACGAGGCGCCGAACGGTACGCCGACCATGCATATCGGCGAATTCGTGCGCGGCAAGGGCAAGTTCGTCATCACGAAGTTCGTCGCGTCGCCGGAAAAGGTCACGCAGAAGTACCCGCTGATCCTGACCACGGGCCGCATCCTGTCGCAGTACAACGTCGGCGCGCAGACGCGCCGTACCGAGAACTCGCGCTGGCACGAAGAGGACCGCCTCGAGATCCACCCGCACGATGCCGAGGAACGCGGCATCAGGATGGACGACTGGGTCGGCATCGAATCGCGCTCGGGCCAGACCGTGCTGCGCGCGAAGGTCACGGAGCGGATGCAGCCGGGCGTCGTCTACACGACGTTCCACTTCCCCGAATCGGGCGCGAACGTGATCACGACCGACAGCTCCGACTGGGCAACCAACTGTCCGGAGTACAAGGTAACCGCGGTGCAGGTGATGCCGGTCGAGCAGCCGTCGCAATGGCAGAAAGATTACTCGCGCTTCAATCGCGAGCAGCTCGATCTGCTCAGAAAGCGCGAACTGGCCGCGACATCAGGCAAATGAGCCGGTAAGTGAGGTGAACCATGGACGAAAATAACCTGATCGATATGGCGAACCGCATCGGCGACTTCTTCGAGTCGATGCCGGATCATGAAGAAGCAATGGCCGGCGTCGCCGATCATATCCGCCGTTTCTGGGAACCGCGCATGCGACGCCAGTTGTTTGTCGCGCTCGACGAAGGCCGCGCGCAGGAGATGACCGCGTTCACGCGCGAATCGGTGACACGCTTTCGCGAGAAGTTGATGCCGGCGGCGCCGGCTGCAGCGTAAGCGCGCATTCAGGCGCTTGCTTCTGCGCAAGCGCCTCGGCTCGGCAGGCCGCCCTGTGTATCGGGCGGCCTTTGTTTTTGCGCCTCCGGCGCCGCGGGCCAGCCAGCGCGCGAGCCGCTCAGGTGAGCGGCGTCGGCGGCTCCGGCTCGGCGCCCTTCGCAAACCACGCTTCGCAATGCCGCAACAGGCCGTGCAGGTCGGATGACACCCGGCCCCGCGCGCACACATAGCCGTCGGGACGCACCAGATAGAAAGACGGTCGCGTGCGTCCGTACGCCTCCGCAAGCAACGGCCCGCCCTCGCCGACCGCATCGGTCACGCGCCAGATACGCACCGCGCCCGGCAGCAACGCGTCGACGTCGGCGATAAAGCGGTCGATGTCCGCCGCGCGCACCGGTTTGCGGCGCAGTGCCGGTTCCGGTTTGTCGTGCGGCACATCGGCGGCGGCGTCGGGCGCGACCAGCACGAATAGCGAGAAAAACGCGGGGTCGTGCAGATCGAATACGCAACCGGTTCCCGGCGCCCGCCCAAGCGGCCCATCGACGACATGAACCAGCGCATCGGGCGCGCGCTCGCCCGCACGCGGGCCGCCGTCGAGCACGCGCTCGAGCGTCAGCGGACTGCGCCGGTACTGGATCGCCAGTTCGCTGATCTGCAGGCGGGCCGCATCGCGCAGCGGTCCAAGCGACGCGAGCACCGGCATCACGCGATCGCGCAGAAGCTTGAGCGGCCCGTGGTCGGCCTCGGCCATATGCGTCATGAAACTCGATTGCCGCAGCACTTCGCGCTCGATCGGGTGACGTTCGAGGTGATACGTATCGAGCAGGCGCTCCGGCGCGCCGCCGCTTAGCACGCGTGCGATCTTCCAGCCGAGGTTGAACGCCTCCTGAATGCCCGTGTTCATCCCCTGCGCGCCCGCGGGGCTATGCACGTGCGCCGAGTCGCCGGCGAGAAACACGCGGCCGACGCGCAACTGCTCGACCATCCGGCTATTCAGGTGGAAATAGCCGGACCACTTCAGATCGGTCAGCGCGAGCGGATGATGAACGCGCGCCGCGGCAAGCATGCGGCATGCGTCGAGTGATGGTGCGGGGGCGGAGCGTTGCGTGTGCGGCTTTGCCGATGGATCGGACAAATCGGGCGCCGCATGCAGAGGATGCGGATGCGGATCGCCTGAGTGCGGCGATACGCGCGATTCCGTTTGCGCGGAGCCGTGCACCGATGCGTGCGACGCTGCGTGATGCGCGGCTGCTTCCGCGGCCGACGCATGCGCCTCAGTCGTCGAATCCGCGTCCGCGTCCGCCGCCAATGACGCGGCCTTGCGATCCGCTGCCGCATCGACCGCGCCTTCGAGTGCCGGATGATCGGCGATCAGCCGGTAACGATCCTTGCCCATCGGAAAGAGCGCGGCCAGGCCATCGCCGGACGCGAAGATGTGGAACTCGTCGTCGGGCCAGTCGGTATCGGTGGTCAGGTCGGCCAGCAGGAACGTCTGCTCGAACGTCTTGCCCGCGAAGTTCATCCCGAGCCGGTGGCGGATGCCGCTGTGCGCGCCGTCGGCGGCGATCATGTATGACGGATGCAGCGTCTCGGTGTGGCCGTTCGAGCGTTGCAGCGTCGCGTTGATGCCGGCCGAGCCCTGCGAAAACATCGCAAGCTCGACGCCGCGTTCGATCTCGACGCCAAGCGTCGCGAGATGCGCGGTCAGCAGACGCTCCGTCACCGACTGATCGAGAAACAGCAGATACGGATAACGCGTTTGCAGCGGATCGAAATCGAGCCGCGCAAGACGCTGCCCGTTCGAATACAGATTCGCGGCGCGCGCACGGTGCCCGAGTTCGAGAAACGGTTCGATCAGCCGGTGCTGCTCGAGCAGTTCGAGCGTGCGCGCCTGAATGCCGATCGCGCGCGAATGCGGATCGGGGCGCGCCGCCTTGTCGATCAGACGCACGGGGATGCGCGCGCGGGCAAGGCTCATTGCCGCGGCAAGGCCCGTGGGACCCGCGCCGACGATCAGCACCGGTGGCATGTCGAAGAAAGCGGCGGTCATGCAGACCTCCGGAAATCAACATGCCGCCTAGTGTACGCCGCCGTCCTGGCGCGCGAAGCGTCGCAAACGCGCAGTGCGGCGATGGTAGTGCGGCTAACGCGCGGTGACAGCGTCAGCCGTTCACGTGCGGCGGATGATCGAGCGTGCACCGGTGTTCGGTCGTTCCCATATCGACCTGCAGCGTTGCGTGGTGCATCTGGAACTCGTCGCGCAACACCGCGACAATGCCGTCGACGGCGTGGTCGCCCGGGTGCCCGGACGGCATCACGAGATGCGCGGACAACGCGTTGCCGGTCGTCGACAGCGCCCAGACGTGCAGGTCGTGCACGTCGGTCACGCCCGGCTGGGCGGCGAGGTAGTCGCGAATACGTTGCAGATCGACACCAGGCGGCACCGCATTCATTGCCAGCGACAGCGAATCGCGCAGCAATCCCCACGTGCCATACACGATCACCAGAACCACGACGATGCTCATCACCGGGTCGAGCCACGTAGCGCCCGTGCCGAGAATGACGAGACCGCTGACCGCCACGGCCGCCGACACCGCCGCATCCGCGACCATATGCAGGAAGGCGCCGCGGATGTTGAGGTCTTCCTTCTGGCCGCGCATAAAGAGCCAGGCGGAAAAACCGTTGACGATCATGCCGACTGTCGCGACGACGAACACATCGAGCCCCGCGACCGGCGCCGGATTGAACAGCCGCCCGATCGCCTCCGCGACGATCACGCCGCATGCGAACAGCAACAGGCCTGCATTCGCGAGCGACGCAAGGATCGACGAACTGCCGAGGCCGAACGTATAGCGCGCGGACGGCCGGCGCTTCGCGAGCCAGATCGCGCCCCACGCGAGCAGCAGACCGAGCACGTCCGAGAGATTGTGGCCGGCGTCGGCGAGCAGCGCCGTCGAATGCGCGAGCACGCCGTAGATCGCCTGCACGATGACGATGGTCACGTTCAGCGCAACCGCAAGCGCGAACGCGCGGCCCTGGCCTTCGACGGGAGCGTGGTGATGGTGACCGTGGCTATGGCTATGGGAGCCGCCGCCGTGGCTGTGTGAGGCGTGCGAAGCGTGGTTATACGTATGGGCCGGGGTGTCGTGTGAAGGGCCGCCGTGCGCATGGTCGTGTGCGTCAGCGCCGCCGTTTGCGGCGTGGCGCGCAGCATGCTCGTGCGAACCGTGATCGCAGGTCCCGCTATGACGATGCGCGTCGCGCGCCGCATTATGAGGAGCCTGACTGGGAGCATGACGCGCCGCATCGGGCGGCCGGGAACCAGGGTCGTATTTCATCGCTCGTCCCGTGAAAAATCGGACATGGGTTCGGCCACGTGCTCCAGCATGTCGGCGAGCATACCGCTGATATGCCGGTCCGCGGCCACGTAAAACACCTGCTTGCCGGCCCGCTCGGCCCGTACCACGCGCGCCGCGCGCAACAGCCGCAGATGATGGCTGACGAGCGACTGCGACAGACCCAGCGCTTCGGCGATCGCCCCCACCGCGCGCGCGTCGTGCACGCATGCGAGCACGATACGCAGGCGCGTCGGATCGCCGAGCAGCCGGAACAGGTCCGCAACGGGCACCACGCGGTCGTCGGAAGCAAGCGTCGGGTCGACCGGGGGATCCGACATAGTGGGCGTGGCAGGGGGCATGGCTCGCAGGCTCGAAGAGGCAAATACGGGAAATACGGGAAATACGGGAAATACCGAAGGCAACCCAACCCAAGGTAACAACATTAAACGCAACAACATATGAACACACATTCATATGTTATATGCAACAGTATCGTCGGTCAATTGCAGTGGTGCTTTCCGAGTGTGGGAAAATGCGCCATTTGCCTGCACAAACCGTTTCACCCGTCATGCATCCAGTTTTCGACCGCGCGTTCGCGGCGCATCGTGACGGCCGCCTCGACGACGCCGAACAAGGTTATCGCGCGACGCTCGAAGGCGATCCCGTTCACGTCGACGCACTGCATCTGCTCGGCGTGCTGCGCCACCAGCAAGGACAACATGCAGAAGCCGCCGCGCTCGTGAAGCGCGCCGCGGACCTGCGCCCGCAAGATGCCGCGCTGCAGTTGAACCTCGGCAACGCGCTCAAGGCGCTCGGACAGCTCGACGATGCGATCGAGCGCTTTCGCAATGCACTGACGCTCGCGCCGTCGTTTCCGATGGCGCACTACAACCTCGGCAATGCGTATGCGGCAGCCGGCCGTCACGAAGACGCGGCCGATGCGTTTCGACGCTCGCTCGATCTGCAGCCCGGCGACGCGTCGTCGCACAACAACCTCGGCAACGCGTTGCATGCGCTTGGCCAGCACGAGGAAGCGATCGACTCGTTTCGCCGCGCGCTCGAATTGCGGCCCGGCCATGCGGGCGCGCACAACAATCTCGGCATGGCGTTCAACGCGCTCGACGAAACCGAACAGGCCATCGCGCAGTTTCGCGCGGCGCTCGCCGTCGAACCGCGCTTCGTTGCCGCTCATTTCAATCTCGGCAATACGCTGCACGCGACCGGCCGCTTCGACGAAGCGGCCGCCGCGTTCGAAGCCGTGCTCGCACTGCAGCCGCATCTGCCGCCGGCGCTGTTCGGCCTCGGCAACGCGCTCGCCGCATCGGGGCGCCACGTCGACGCGCTGCCGCGCTTCGAACGCGCGATCGGCTTCGACCCGAAATTCGCGCTCGCGTGGCTCGGCCTCGGCACCGCGCATCAGGCGCTCGGCGCGTACGCAGCCGCGCTGCGCGCCTTCGACGAAGCGCTGCGGCTGCGGCCCGATCTCGGCCTTGCGCATCTGCATCGCGCGGTCACGCATCTGACGCTCGGCAATTTCGAGCGCGGTCTGCCCGAGTACGAATGGCGGCTCGAATCTTCGCTGCAACCGGGCGGTCCGATGTTGCCGCGCTGGCGCGGCGAGCCCGCCGACACGCGCACGCTTTTCATCCACGCGGAACAGGGCTTCGGCGACACACTGCAGTTCGTGCGTTTCGTGCCGCTTGCCGCCGAACGCGCGGCGCGCGTCGTGCTCGAAGTGCAGCCGCAACTGGTGCCGTTGATCGCGCCCGCCGCGCAGCAATGGGGCGTCCAGCTGATCGCGCAAGGCACGCCGCGGCCGCGCGCCGATCTGCAGATTCCGCTGTTGAGCCTGCCGCTCGCACTCGGCACGACTTTCGATGCGATTCCCGCGCGCACGCCCTACCTTGCCGCCACGCCCGCATACCGGCGCAAATGGCGCGGTTCGCTCGGCGGCCACGCGAAGCGCAAGATCGGTCTTGCGTGGTCGGGCCGCATCCAGAAGCAGGAAAACCGCGCCATGCCGCTCGCGGCGCTCGAACCGCTATTCGCGCTCGACGGCATCGACTGGATCGTGCTGCAGCCCGAACTCAGCGACGCGGAACGCGCCACGCTCGCCGCGCACCCGCGCGCGAAGTCGATCCACTGCTTCGGCGATCGCATCGGCGATTTCGCCGATACCGCGGCGGTTGTCGAGCGGCTCGATGCGGTCGTATCGGTCGATACGTCGATTGCGCATCTGACAGGCGCCCTGCGCAAGCCGCTGTGGTTGATGCTGCCGTTCTCGGCGGACTGGCGCTGGTTCACCGGCGACGCGCGCAGCCCGTGGTATCCGGGCGCGCGGCTCGTGCGGCAACCCCGGCCCGGCGCGTGGGATGAGGTGATCGCGACGGTCGCGCTCGCGCTGCGCGACGACGCGTAGCGGCGAACGCTCAGGTCGGACGTACGCGAAGCTGGCGGCGCCGCGGCGCGACCCATAAAATCGTTTTACGCGCGCCTGCGCTCGCTCCATCCACGTCGTCGAATTCATTACAAACTTCCGCCCGATCCCGCCTCGATGCACTCCACCTCTTCACTTTCGTTGCGCGCGGCGAGTGCGGCCGACGCCGAGCTGGTTGCGTCGATTCACGCCGCGAGCTGGCAGGTGTCCTACCGCGGGCTGCTGCCGGAAGCCTTCCTCGAAAGCGAAGTCGTTCGCGAACGCGCGACGTATTGGCACGCACGCATGACGGCGCCCGGCGCGGACCGGCGCCTCGTACTGATCGCGGAACGCCGCACCCAGCCGATCGCGTTCGCCTGCGTCGAGCGCCAGCCGGGTTCGCCGTGGGGCGCGCTGCTCGACAATCTCCATGCGCTGCCGGTGCATCAACGGATCGGCGCCGGCAGCCTGCTGATGCGCGCGGTCGAAGATTGGGCGCGCGAGCAAGGCGAAACGCAGCTGTGTCTTTACGTGCTCGAGGGCAACGCCGCCGCGATCCGGTTCTATGAACGGCGCGGCTGGCGTCTGTCCGGTGCGGAGCCCGATCGCGTCGGCGGGATCGATATCACGATGCTTCGGTATCTGTATCGACTCGGTGACGCCGCTCGATAGCGGCCCCACGGCAGCGCGGGCACCGCGAGCGCCACACCATTCGTCACCCGTTTTAGGACTCGTCTGATCGAGCGCGCCAGGTCGCCACGGCATCATCACGCCACTCGTCGGTTTTTTTGAGACACAGTCGATCCCAAAAAGCCGGCACGCGTGTCCAGCCAGCGCTTTCGGTTCTCCAGCACGGCCACGCATCTCTTCTCAGATGGAGGCTTGCCGAGCAATGTCGACGAATATCCCTTTCACCGTGGTCGAAGGTGCGGTGGCCTTGCCACCTCTGCGCCCGCTTGGCCCGCTTTCTCAAACGCTCGGTCGCGAATGGGCGCTGCTTCCGCCGAACGTCAGCTTGCGTGTCGAACTGAAGGCGCTGTATGCGGCGATGTTGCGCACGTTCTGCCTGTCGTCGCAGGCGTTCCGGTCGATGTGCAGATGGGAGCCGCTCACAGCGCAGGCTGACGGCGACTCCGCCGCCGCGATTGCGATGGCGGCCGCTGCCTTGCCGCAGCACGGCAGCGCAGCGGCTGCGGCAACTGCTGCGTCGCAAACCGTTGGCGCTGCGCGATCGTTCGCCGCGGCGGCGGGCGCAATGGCCGGTGCAAGCACGGGCGTCCGGCCCGCCGCGCGCGTGCCGCATCGTACGTCGAATCTGAAACTGGGCAGCGCGGTGGCGATCGGTGGCGCAGCCATGCTTGCGTGGATCGTGCTCGATCATTCGCATCGTGAGCCTGCGAACGACACAGGCGCGCGGGCGAAAGTGCCGGCGGCGTCGCACATTGCGCAGCGAGTCGAACCGTCGGAAGCAGCGGCAACCGCGAGCAGCAATCAGATCGCGAACGTGGGATCGGGCAACCAGCCGTCGGCCGATCCGCACACGTCCGTCAATGTCGAGGCGCGCGTGGCACAAGCCGCAACGGTCTCGAGCCCGGAGTCGGTCGCGGCCGCGCCGACGCTCGCAGCATCGAGCGCATCGGCGGTCGCCGGACCGGCCGTAGCCGCATCGCGATCGCGTGCTGTCGAGCCCGCGCTCGCGCAAGCGGCCGTTGCGGCATCGGGCGCGCCGGCCATTGCGGATGGCGAACGCGCGGCTACGCAGCATGTCGCAAGCAAGCCTGCGATCGCGGCCGCGCTCGCCCCTGCGCCTTCACCCGCGACCACCCCCGCGCTTACTTTTGCGGCGACACCCGCAACCACAGCGTCGACCCCATCGGTCGCCGCCAGACCACTCGACGTCGCGTCACGCGACGCCGCACCGGTTGCAGCGGGTCGCAGCCGTACCGCAACCGCCGCTGTGATCTCGACTTCGAGCGCAGCAGCCCCGACCTGGACCGCTCGTCAAGCCGCATCGTCGGCCGCATCGACGGTGAGCCGCTCAGCATCGACAAGCGCGATGCCGTCGGTTGCCGGCAACTACTCGCCGTTCGCGCCGGCCGCCCGGATGGACAGCGAATACGAGTCCGTGACGACGTCGGCCCGCACATACAACCCATACAGCACATCCGGCACGACCGCCGCGAACACCGCAGCGCCGCAGCGCGTGCAGGCCGCCCAGCGCGGCAATCTGGACGCCAACGACACATCGTGGATGAACCGCATGTCGCAGCGGCGCGTGACTGAAGTGCCGGAGCTCTTTTCCCGCTGAGTTCGTTCCCGGGCCTGCCGGCTTTTCCAACCTTGAGCGCGCGCAACCACCAAACTGCACACGCGCTCCCGATCCCCCATGACAAACAGCCCGGTACTGAACTGCACCGGGCTGTTTGCATTCCGACACGCCGAAAGGATGCGGGCTAATGTGATGCAGGCAAGCCCGCTTCGGTTTGCTGCTGCAACTGTTGAATCTGCTGTTGCAGCTGACGCAGCTGGGCTCGCGCCTTGTCTTTCTCGTCACGCAGCGCGAGCGCATCGTCGTGCGCCTGACGCTGATACTCGGACACCTTCGCCTGCTGGTCACGCGCGACGTTCAGATCCGCCTGCAGACGTTTCGCGCGATCTTCCGACACGCCGATCATCTGTTCGATATACGCCTTTTGCGCCTGCAGCTTCGTGCGACGGATATCGACGTCGGCGAGTTGCTGTGTCTGACGGGCAAAGCTCGCGTAGATGTCCTCGGCGCGCGCTTCGTCCTGCAGCTTGATCACGCGCCAGAAATGCTTGTCCTGAAACAAGGCGACGTAGTACGTCAGCTCGCGCGGATAGAAAAAGAGCGAGGCGCCGTATCCGCCGTTGTACGTCGTGCGCAATTCGTTCAGCGACGCGCCCTGAATGAGCCGCGTCAATTCGGCGACGTCGCCCTGTGTGCCGGCGTCAACGGAATTGGCGTCGACGCCGGCGGCGACCTGCCCGGCCGGCGATACGGCGGCGCTCGCGAGCGGCGACGCAAGCGGCAACAGGGCGCCGCTCTCCGCGTTGATCGCGTCCGGGCCAGCCGACCGCGCTTGCCCGGCAGCTGCGGCGCACACCAACCCGCCATGCACCAACACGCAGCCGGCTGCGAGCAGCGCGACGCGCCGAATTGATAAGGGGTACTTCTTCACTGCATGCTCCATGCGATTCCAGAAACAGCTGCGGATTATCGCGCGGATTGGCGGCGAAACGACGAGGTGAACGGGGACTTTAAATTGAGATAAAACAATGCGTGGGGGACGCACCGGCGAACACAATCGCGAACACAACCGCGAACACCGCGTCAGCGCGCCCGCGCGACCGCCCGCCGGCCGCGCGTGCAGAAGAAACCATCAGAAGCAATCAGAAGCGCGTCTCACGCGCGACGCGCAAGAATGTATCGAGCAGCGGCGTGCAATCGAGCAGCTCGGCGCCGCCTGCACGGTGAAATTCCGGGTGCCACTGCACGCCGACCACAAACGGCGCGCGCCGGTAGCGCACGGCCTCGATGATGCCGTCTTCGGCCGACACGGCCTCGATATTGAGGTCGCGCCCGAGCACATTCACCGCCTGGTGGTGAATCGAGTTGACGATCGCTTCGCGCCGGCCGGGGAACATATTCGCAAGCGTCGAGCCGTCCGGGAAATGAACCGCGTGCCGGTGCTGGTCGTAGTGCTCGTTCACGTGGATGCCGGCGGTCGGCACGTCGGTCGCGATATCCTGGTACAGCGTGCCGCCGAACGCGACGTTGATCAGCTGGCAGCCGCGGCACACGCCAAGCACGGGTTTGCCCGATTCGACGAATTCGTGCAGCAGTTCGAGCTCGTACATGTCGCGCACGCGGTCGCCGGGCCATTCGGGGCGCGTCGCGGCTTCCGCATACGACTGCGGCGACACGTCCGCGCCGCCCTGCAGCAGCAGGCCATCGAGATTCTTCGCGTAGTCGCGCAAGCGGATATTGCTCGGGTGAAGCATGCCCTGATGACCGACGGTCGGAATCATGAAGACGAGCACGTCGCGCGACATCACCCAATGCGCAATCGACTCCTCGAGATACTGCAGCGTCTTGCCGCGCAGCCCTCGCGCGCCCGGTTCCGGGTGAAACAGCCGCGCCGACACGCCGATACGCAGCGTGCGCTGCGTAATGCGCTGCCCGGCGCGGTCGAAAATCTGACGCGCACGCGCGGCAAGCACGCGGCCGAACACCGACCACGCGGAATCGCTGCGCTTCAGATACGCGGGCTGATTCGGCGGAATCGCGCCCGGCGGCGGCGGATGATAGGCGCCGAAATCGGGCGCCGCGCCGAATCCGGGTGGCGGCGTCCCCCGCGCGTTGCTCGCAGCCGCCGCCTCGGCGGCAAGCTGGGCACTCGATGCGGCCGCCGCAGCTTGCACACTGGCGGCATCGGCGGCCGCAGCAGCCGCGGCAGCGTCGCGTGCCGAGGGCTGCGGTGTCAGTTGCGCGTTTGCATCCGGAGTCGCGGACGCACCTACCGGAGATGTCACCTGAGGTGTCGCCTGAGGACGCGCCCCGGGCTTGGGATTGTCGGCGGCAAACGCCGACCGTTGCCCGCGCATCGGAGCGGGCCGCTCGACGGTCGCCGCGCTCGACGTGTTAGCGGCAGCGCGGCCCTGATACATCTCGCCCGTCTGCTGCGCGTTCTCGCGACGCGCCTGCGCGGGCGCGCCCGCAGGTTGCGGCGCGCCCGCGGACGAAGACGCGGACGGAGCAGCAGACGCAACCGCGCCGTCGGGCGTGATATTCGATGCGCTCTCAGGGGAATCGGTCGCGGCGGCTTCTTTGGCCGCCGGCGGAGTGAACGCTGCCGATGTTGCTTCGGGCTTCGAACCGGCTTGCGAGCCTGGTTGCGAATCTGTCGGCCCCGCCGGCTTCGATCCCGCCGCCTGCGCAGTGCTGTCCGACGTGGATGCGGCCGACGTGGGCGCGGGAGTGGCAACGGGGGGCGTACCGGACGGTCCGGCGTTATCTGGCTTGTTTTCGCTCATGACAGTTTGTCAGGCGCGCCTTTACGCGCGAACGAAATGAACAAGGTTCAATTATCCGCCAGCGTTCGTCGACCGGCAAACCGGCACACAATTCGTCACATCCGCTCACACTGATGGTCACACAGCGTTACATCGCGTCACGGCGCCGCGACCCCGCATGCAATAAATCGAGGCGAAGCCCGCAGCGAAGCGGCGACACCACGACATCAGCACTACGACCCAAGCACCGCAACGCAAGCACCACGACGTACGCACCGCAAACCCAAGCACCGCAGCAAGCACGACAACGCAAGCGCAACGTCATGGATCGGGCCGCTCATCGAGTGTCTCGCGCAGCGCGATCTGCATCGATGCATGGATGCGCACGAACCAGCGCCAAAGCGCAGTGACGAGCAACGCCGCGCACACCAGCACCGCGATCAGCAGCCCGGTGGGCGGCAGGATCGTGCCCGACAGCGCGGCGACGAGCAGGAACACGCCGACCATCGAGGCCACCGGCACGAGATCCGAAATCGCATAGCGCAGCGCGCGCGTGAGGCGCCCCGCCTTCGCCGGCTGGACACTGACTTCGGCCAGCAGCAGCGCGAGCGATTTTGTCTTCCGGTAGACGGCGACGAGAAACGGCATCGATACGACCAGCGCCGCGCTCCACAGCACGACACGCTGGATCGCCTCGGTCGGCACCCAACCCGCAAGCAGTTTGCTCGCGTATGGCGCGCCATACGACGCGCCGAGAAAGATCGCCACGACGAGCGCGAGATTGACCGAGATCTGCACAATGATCCGGCGCGTCAGGCTGAAGAGCGTAGGTTCGCCGTTCGTCGGCCCGAGGCTGCCGAGCCATTGACCGTAGAGGCCGAACACATTTGCGGCCGCGCGCGGCATCGCCTCGCCGAGGCGCCGCGACAACGGATCGGCGGCGCGAATCAGATACGGCGTGAACAGCGTCGTCAGCGCCGAGACGGCCACCGCGATCGGATACAGAAACGCGCTCGTCACCTTGAGCGTGAGCCCGAGCGACGCGATGATGAACGAGAACTCGCCAATCTGCGACACCGTCATGCCGACGCGCATCGCCGTGCGCCCATCCTTGCCCGCGAGAAAAGTGCCGAGCCCGCACGACACGATCTTGCCGACGATCACCGCGACCGTGATCACCGCGATCGGCCATGCGTAGTCGACCAGCACCGCCGGGTTCAGCATCAGACCGATTGTCACGAAGAAGATCGCGGAGAACGCGTCGCGCAGCGGCGCGATCAGATGTTCGATGCGATGCAGATGCCTCGACTCGGCCATGATCGCGCCGATCAGAAACGCGCCGAGCGCAATGCTGTAATCGAGCTTGACCACCAGCAGGCAAAACGCGAAACAGAAACCAAGCACCGACACGAGCAGCATCTCGTCGCTCTTCGAGCGCGCCACGTAATTGAGCGCGCGCGGCACGACCAGAATGCCGATCACGAGCGACACCGTCATAAAGAGCAGCAGCTTGCCGAGCGTGACCAGCGCCACGCCCGCGGACAGCTCGCCGGTCTGCGCGATGCCCGACAGCAGCACGAGCATCGCAATGCCGAGAATGTCTTCGACAATCAGAATGCCGAACACGAGTTGCGCGAAGCTCTCGCGCTTGAGCCCCAGTTCGGAGAGCGCCTTCACGATGATGGTCGTCGACGAGATCGCGAGAATCGCACCGAGAAAGAGCGCGTCCATTGTCCCCCAGCCGAACGCGCGGCCGATCTCGTAACCGATCCACAGCATCAGCACGATTTCGGACAGCGCGGCGACGATTGCGGTCGCGCCGACGCGAAACAGCTTGCGCAGGCTGAACTCGAGCCCGAGCGAAAACATCAGGAACACGACGCCCAGTTCCCCGAGCGTCTGAATGGTCTGCTGATCGTGGATCAGCTGGAACGGCGGCGTATAAGGGCCGATGATCACACCGGCCGCGATATAGCCGAGCACCACCGGCTGCTTCAGGCGATGGAACAGTACGGTGACGACGCCGGCCAACGCCATCACGACCGCCAGATCCTGAATGAAGCCGATACCGTGATGCATAGCCGCGATCCTTACAGAAGGTAAACTTGAGTTGCGATGGTATCGCACAAATTGTGAGCCGCGCGTGATCGTCGATCGACACTACGGGGCGTCTTCGCTGCGGGCGTATTAATGGACAGGTCACAATAGAGGCCGTTCAGAACCTCCATCGCGATTCTTCATCCGCCCTACCCGCCATGACCACCGAATTCACGCCCTTCCCGCCGCTCGCCCAACTCGCCGCCGATCTCGCCGCCGGCCGCACGACGAGCCGCGCGCTGATCGAAACCGCGCTCGAACGCATCGCCGACCCGGCGGGCCAGGGCGCGACCGTCTTCGTCGATGTCGACGCCGCGGGGGCGCGCGCCGCCGCCGATGCGCACGACCAGCTGCGCGCGGCCGGCACCGTGCTGTCGCCACTCGCGGGCATCCCGGTGTCGATCAAGGACCTGTTCGACATCGAAGGCCAGCCCACTCGCGCCGGTTCGCGTGTGCTCGCCGATGCGCCGCCTGCGCGCGCGGACGCGGTCAGCGTCGCGCGTCTCAAGCGTGCGGGCGCGGTGCTGGTCGGCCGCACGAATATGAGCGAGTTCGCGTTTTCCGCGGTCGGCCTGAATCCGCACTTCGGCAATCCGCTGTCGCCGTACCGGCGCGACGTGAAGGGCGACGAACGCGTGTCGGGCGGCTCGTCGTCGGGCGCGGCGGCGTCGGTGGCGGACGGGATGGCGGCCGTCGCGCTCGGCACCGACACCGGCGGCTCGATCCGCGTGCCGGCGTCGTTCTGCGGGCTGACCGGCTTCAAGCCGACCGCCGCGCGCATTCCGCGCGAAGGCGGCGTGCCGCTCTCCACGACGCTCGATTCGTTCGGCCCGATCGGCGTGACGGTCGCCTGCTGCGCGCTCGTCGACCGCATGCTCGCGGGGCTCGAGCCGGTGGTTCCGGCCGCGCGGCCGCTCGAGGGCGTGCGGCTCGGCGTGCTGACGAACTATGTCAACGAAGGTCTCGACGCCGAAGTCGCAGCAGCAATCGACACCGCGCTCAAACATCTCGAAGCGGCCGGCGCGATCGTCTCGGACGTGCGCTTCGCGGCGCTCGACCGCCTGCCCGAGATCAACCGGATCGGCTTTTCGTCGATCGAAGCCTTTGCATGGCACCGGCCGCTACTCGATCGGCATCGCGACGAATACGACCCGCGCGTGCTGTTCCGGATCATGAAAGGCGAGCCCGCGAGCGCCGTCGATTACCTCGATCTGCTCTCCGAACGGGCTGCGATGATCGCCGAGGCGCGGCCGCTGTGGCAGCGCTTCGACGCGCTGGTCGCGCCGACCACGCCGATGGTGCCGCCGCGCGTCGCCGACGCGATGCGCGACGACGAAACGTTCTTCCGCATCAACGGCCGCATTCTGCGCAACCCGAGCGCGTTCAACTTCCTCGACACCTGCGCGCTGTCGCTGCCGTGCCATCCGCGCGGCTCGGCGCCGGTCGGGCTGATGCTCGCCGGCGCGCCGCACGCCGACGATGCACTGCTCGCACTGGGACGTGGCGTCGAGGCGGTGCTGAACACCATCCGTTGACGAGGGGCCGGCGCGGCGCCCCACCTCGCGAAGCGGGTTCGCCAAACGGACCTGCCCCGTGTCCGCCCCCGGATGGCCGGCCCCCGCGTCGGCCGGCCTCCGCGTCGGCGCGCGTCACGGGGTTCGCGCTAGAATCGCGGCACCTGTCCCGGTTGCACATCAGGTTCCAGACCGGGATCCACGCAACGCCACCGACCCATGTACAACGACAATGCCCTGCTGCGCCGCGAGCGCAACCTGTTGGTCCTGCTTGCCCTCATCTGTGTCGCGCTGGTGGGCGGCGCACTGTATCTGCAGTTCGTCGAGCACCAGGACCCATGCCCGCTGTGCATCATGCAGCGCTACTTCTACCTGCTGATCGCGATTTTTGCGTTCCTCGGCGCGCGCCTGCGCGGCTGGCGCGGCGTGCGCCTGCTCGAAGTGCTCGCGCTGCTGTCCGCGGCCGGCGGCGTCGTGACGGCCGCGCGGCACGTCTATATCCAGGCGCATCCGAACTTCAGCTGCGGGTTCGACGCATTGCAGCCGATCGTCGACGGCTTGCCGCCCGCGCACTGGCTGCCGTCCGTGTTCAAGGTCGCGGGGCTATGCGAAACGCCGTATCCGCCGATCTTCGGCATTTCGCTGCCCGGCTGGTCGCTGATCGGCTTCGTGCTGGCGTTCCTCGCGCTGGCCATCAGCCTGTGGCGCCACCGGCGCGCCCGTTGAACGCCGCGGCCGCCGCGCGCCGGCTGCCCGCCCGCGGTTGACGCGCGCCGATCGTCGATTGGTGCCACTGCGTGCCGCATCGCATATGCCGCGGGCGCCATCTTTCATGTCGAACTGGGCATGCGGCCGGCAGCGCGCCCTGCCCCGGGTAGCCGCCCGCCTTTCCAGGACACGAAAGCACATCCCTGTTCGCGTAAACACCTGGCCATGCGCATATCCTGCGCCGGGCCCGGCCGGGCGCTCGCATACTGGCCGCACAGCCTTGCACGGCGCGGCTTTCCGCGTTTTTCGCTGCAACCCGGGAACGCCTGCGGGGAACCTTCACCGGGCGCGCATGGCCGCACGTAAATAGCCTTCATCACCGTCGAGGAATATTTTCGAGACAAGGTGGTGCTATCTTCCCTACAAGGATGGCGATCTACGTGCGCGAGCCCGGCCAATGCGGGCCCCTGCGTAACGCGCGCCCGGTCCGCAATGTCTTTCCGATCCGCCATGACAAAGCACACCATCCGCTTCTACCGCCAGGGCGCCGTGCACGAGGTGCGCGACGTGCCCGCGACACGCACGGTGCTTCAGCATCTGCGCGAGGATCTACGCTGCACCGGCACGAAAGAAGGCTGCGCCGAAGGCGACTGCGGCGCGTGCACGGTGGTGATCGGCGAACTCGGCGCGCAGGGCGCGCTCGAGCTGAAGGCCGTCAACGCGTGCATCCAGTTTCTGCCGACGCTCGACGGCCGCGCGCTATTCACCGTCGAAGACCTGCGCGCCGCCGACGGCGCGCTGCACCCGGTCCAGCAAGCCATGCTCGACTGCCACGGCTCGCAATGCGGGTTCTGCACGCCGGGCTTTGTGATGTCGATGTGGGCGCTCTACGAAAACCAGCCGGCCGATGCCGGCTTGCCGACGCGCGACGAGATCATCGCCGCCCTCTCGGGCAACCTGTGCCGGTGCACCGGTTACCGTCCGATCGTCGAAGCAACGCAAAAGATGTTCGACTATCCGCGCGTCGCGCTCGACCGCACCGCACTGACGCGCACGCTCGAATCGCTCAGACGCAACGAAACGTTCGAGTACATGGGCCCCGACGCACGCGGCGCCGACTTCGGCACGCCGGCGTATTACGCGCCGCTCACCGTCGACGCCTTCGCCGAACTGCGCGCGCGGCATCCGCACGCGCGCATCGTCGCCGGCAGCACCGACGTCGGCTTATGGGTCACCAAGCAGTTTCGCGACCTGGGCGATCTGCTCTTTATCGGCAACGTCGCCGAACTGAAAACGATCGACCGCGACGCGCAAACACTGACGATCGGCTCGGCCGCGTCGCTCGAAGCGGCCTACGCGGCACTCGCCGCCGATTATCCAGAACTCGCGGACCTGTGGACGCGCTTTGCGTCGCTGCCGATCCGCAATGCGGGCACGCTCGGCGGCAATGTCGCGAACGGTTCGCCGATCGGCGATTCGATGCCCGCGCTGCTCGCGCTCGATGCGCAGGTCGTGCTGCGGCGCGAGTCGACCATCCGGACGCTGCCGCTCGACGCGTTTTATACCGGTTACCAGAAAACCGCGCTCGAAGCGGGCGAATTCGTCGCGGCGATCCGCGTGCCGCGCCCCGCGACGAATCTTCGCTTTCGCACCTACAAGGTGTCGAAGCGCTACGACCAGGATATCTCGGCTGTCTGCGGCGCATTCGCGCTGCACATCGCAGACGGCGTGATCGCGCAGGCACGCATCGCGTTCGGCGGCATGGCTGCGACGCCGCAGCGCGCGCGGCACGCCGAAGCCGCGCTGACCGGCGCCGCGTGGGACGAGGCAACGGCGCGCCGCGCCATGGAGGCGCTTACCGCCGACTATCAGCCGCTCACCGACATGCGCGCCTCGAGCGGCTACCGGCTCAAGGTCGCGCGCAATTCGTTGTGGCGCTTCCATCTGGAAACGCGCGACGACGCGCCGCTGCCGCTCGTCGACGTCAGCGCTTTCGCATACGGCGCGCAGACGGATGCGAAAGCGACGACGAAGGAGGCTCCGTAATGGACCAGGCCACGCGCGCACTCAACACGCCCGAGATCGAGACCGCGATCGGCGTGCCGCTGCCTCATGAATCGGCCGCGTTGCATGTAAGCGGCGAAGCGACTTACACCGACGACATCCCCGAACTGCACGGCACCCTGCACGCGGCGCTCGGCCTGTCGCGCCACGCGCACGCGCGCATCGTGTCGCTCGATCTCGATGCGGTGAAAAACGCACCCGGCGTCATCGCCGTGCTCACCGCGGACGACATTCCCGGCGAAAACAACTGCGGCCCCGTCGTCCACGACGATCCGATCCTTGCCGACGGCGAAGTGCTGTACCTCGGTCAGCCGATCTTCGTCGTGATCGCGACGAGCCACGACCTCGCGCGCCGCGCGGCCGCGCTGGCGAAGAGCGACGACGTCGTGCGCTACGAACCGCTCGAAGCGATCCTGACGGCCGCCGAAGCGAAAGCGAAAAAGCAGTTCGTGCTGCCGCCGCTGCATCTGAAACGCGGCGCGCCGGCCGAAAAAATCGCGGCCGCGCCGCACCGGCTCGCGGGCACCTTCGAAGTCGGCGGCCAGGAACAGTTCTATCTCGAAGGACAGATCGCCTACGCGCTGCCGAAAGAGAGGGACGGCATGCTCGTCTATAGCTCGACGCAGCATCCGACCGAAATGCAGCTGGTCGTCGCGCATATGCTCGACTGGCCCGCGCATAGCGTGGTCTGCGAATGCCGGCGCATGGGCGGCGGCTTCGGCGGCAAGGAATCGCAATCGGCGATTTTCGCGTGCATCGCCGCGCTCGCCGCCCACACGCTGCGTCGCCCGATCAAGCTGCGCGCCGATCGCGACGACGACTTCATGATCACCGGCAAGCGCCACGACGCGGTCTACGAATACGAAGCCGGCTTCGACGATCACGGACGTATCGTCGGCGCGCGCGTCGATATCGCGCTGCGCGCGGGCTTTTCGGCGGATCTGTCGGGCGCGGTTGCGACGCGGGCGTTGTGCCACTTCGATAACGCGTACTACCTCTCCGACGTCGAAATCGTCGCGATGGCATGCAAGACCAACACGCAGTCGAACACCGCGTTTCGCGGCTTCGGCGGCCCGCAAGGCGCGCTCGTGATGGAAGTGCTGCTCGACGATATCGCGTATGAACTCGGGCGCGATCCGCTCGACGTGCGCCGCGCGAATTTCTACGGCATCGGCGAGCGCGATATCACGCCGTACGGGCAGCGCGTCGCAGACAATATCGTCGAGCCGCTCGTCGACGAACTTGTCGCATCGAGCGACTATCGCGCGCGGCGCGCGGCGCTCGTCGAGTTCAATGCGCAAAGCCCGGTGCTCAAACGCGGCATCGCGCTGACGCCGGTCAAGTTCGGTATTTCGTTCAACGTGCCATTCCTCAATCAGGCCGGCGCGCTCGTGCACGTCTATAAGGACGGCTCCGTGCTCGTCAATCATGGCGGCACCGAAATGGGCCAGGGACTCAACACGAAGGTCGCGCAGGTGGTGGCCAACGAGTTCGGCCTGCCGCTATCGCAGGTGCGCGTGAGCGCGACCGACACGTCGAAGGTCGCGAATACGTCGGCGACGGCCGCCTCGACCGGCAGCGACCTCAACGGCAAGGCCGCCGAAGACGCGGCGCGCCAGATCCGCGAGCGGCTTGCCGCAGTAGCGGCGAAACTGCTCGGCGGCGACGCGCGGGACGTGACGTTCGCGCGCGGCGATGTGCATGCGAACGGCGCCTCGATGCCGTTCGCGCAACTCGTCAACGCGGCGTACCTCGCGCGCGTGCAACTGTGGTCCGACGGCTTCTACGCGACGCCGAAGGTGCACTGGGACGCGAAGACGCTGACCGGCCATCCGTTCTACTACTTCGCCTACGGCGCGGCGGTATCGGAGGTGGTGATCGATACGCTGACCGGCGAATGGAAGCTGCTGCGCGCGGACCTGTTGCATGACGCGGGCCGCTCGATCAATCCGGCGATCGACATCGGCCAGATCGAGGGCGGCTTTATTCAGGGCATGGGCTGGCTCACCACCGAGGAACTCTGGTGGAATCGCGACGGACGCCTGATGACGCATGCGCCGTCGACATACAAGATTCCGGCCGTCAGCGATACGCCCGCGGCGTTCAACGTGCGCCTCTATCGCAACGACAATGCGGAGCCGACCGTGTTTCGCTCGAAGGCGGTCGGCGAGCCGCCGCTGCTGCTGGCGTTTTCGGTGCTGCTTGCGATTCGCGATGCGATTGCCGCGGCGTCCGGCGACGAACACCACGAGGCGTCCGGCAAGATGCAGAACCTGCGCCGTGCGCCGCCGCTGCGCGCGCCCGCCACGCCCGAAGCCATCCTCGATGCGCTCGACGCATTGAATGCGGACGCAACGATCCTGTCGAGCCGAAGTCCAAACGGCGAGCCCGTTGCGAAATCGTCCACGGCGTCCACGGCGTCGGCAGCGACGGCCGCAACCACAAAAAGCAAGGCGGACAGCGCGGCGTAGCCGAGCCGTTGCATGGCGAAAACGGCTTGAAGACGGCTTGAAAACGGCTTGAAAACGGCGATTCGTATTGCAATGCGCATCGCAATACGAATCGCGGCAGCACATAAACGATCACGCGCCGTGCGCGACGAAGGCGCGGCGCGCCGCTTGACCCGATCAACCCGCCGCGGCCCCATGCGCCGCGGTCCCGCACGGAGAAGAGCGCAATGCATGCGTGGCTGACCGACCTGCAACACCTGCTCGCGCATGGCGACGCCGTCGTGCTCGTCACGGTCGCGCGCGCCGAAGGCTCGGCGCCGCGCGAAGCCGGCACGAAGATGATCGTCACGCGCGAAGCGGCAAGACATACGATCGGCGGCGGCCATCTCGAATGGAAGGCGATCGAGACCGCGCGCCAGGTGCTGCGCGACGGCATGCGTGCGCCGACCCTGCGCCGGCTCGAACGCTTCGCGCTCGGCCCGAGCCTTGGGCAATGTTGCGGCGGCGCGGTCGTGCTCGCGTTCGAGCGGCTCGACGTCGGCGATCTCGGCTGGGTGACGTCGCTCGCGAAGCGCGTCGCGGCTGGCCAGTCGACAGTGCGCAGCGTATCGTTCGGCCCCGCGCCCGACGCGGTCATGCTGTCGGACCCGGAACCCGGCGTCGAAAGCGCCGACTGCCTGCTATGGGACGGCGCGGGTTTCGACGACAGCGGCGCGTTGCTGACTGAAACTATCGCACCGCGCGACTTCGCCGTCGTGCTGTTCGGCGCGGGTCACGTCGGCGCCGCGCTCGCGCGCGTGCTCGGTACGCTGCCGTGCCACGTGCGCTGGGTCGACGAACGCGACGCGCAGTTCCCGCCGCCCGACACACTGCAGGCCGACAACGTGACGATCGACGCGAACGATGCGCCCGACGAAGCGGTCGACCATGCCGCGCCGAACACCTACTTCATCGTGATGACGCACGACCATCAGCGCGACCTCGCGCTCGCCGAGCGCATCTTGCGGCGCGGCGACTTCGCGTTCTTCGGCATGATCGGTTCGCATACGAAGCGCAAGCAGTTCGAGCACCGGCTTGCCGCGCGCGGACTCGATCCGGCGCGCATCGCACGCATGCAGTGCCCGCTCGGCGTGGAAGGCATCGAGGACAAATCGCCCGAAATCATTGCGATCTCGGCTGCGGCGCAGGTGCTGCGCGCGGTGGAAGCGAACGCGCACGCCGCGTCGACGCACACTGTCTGACCGGATTCAGATCAACCAGAAACCCACGAAGGGACGCACGATGACGACAACCACACCGCCACGCACCGCGCTCGCCGAAAAGGTTGCGCGCGCACCGAAAGCCGAATTGCATATTCATATCGAAGGGTCGCTCGAGCCTGAACTGATTTTCCGGCTGGCGCAACGCAACGGCGTGAAGCTCGCCTACGAATCGATCGACGCGCTGCGCGCCGCGTATGCGTTCACCGATCTGCAGTCGTTCCTCGACATCTACTACGCCGGTGCAAGCGTGCTACTCAAGGAGGAAGACTTCTACGACATGACGATGGCCTACGTGGAGCGCGCGCTCGCCGATCATGTCGTGCACGCGGAGATTTTCTTCGACCCGCAGACGCATACCGAGCGCGGCGTGCCGATCGCGACCGTCGTGGCCGGCATCGAACGCGCGCTCGCGCAAGCCGAACGCCGCGGCATGTCGAGCAAGCTGATTCTGTGCTTCCTGCGCCATCTGTCCGAAGACGACGCGCTCGCCACATTCGACGCCGCACTGCCGCTGTTCGATCAGTACGCGCATCGGCTGATCGGGGTCGGTCTCGACTCGTCGGAGCGCGGCCATCCGCCGTCGAAGTTCGAGCGCGTGTTTGCGAAGGCGCGCGCCAAAGGGCTCAAGCTCGTCGCACATGCGGGCGAAGAAGGACCGCCGTCGTATATCTATGAAGCGCTCGATCTGCTGAATGTCGATCGTGTCGATCACGGCGTGCGCTCCATCGAAGATCCGGCGCTCGTCACGCGCCTCGCCGATGCGCGCGTCGCGCTGACGGTGTGTCCGCTATCGAACATCAAGCTCTGCGTGTTCGACGATATGACGAAGCACACGCTCAAGGATCTGCTCGATCGCGGCGTCGCGGTTACCGTGAATTCCGACGACCCCGCTTACTTCGGCGGCTATGTGAACGAGAACTACCGCGCGACGATCGAGGCGCTCAAGCTTACCGACGACGAGATCTACACGATCATCCGCAACGGCTTCGACGCTTCGTTCATTACGCCGCGCGAGCGCGACGCATTGATCGCGCAACTCGATGCGCACTGGCACGCAGCGCCCGCGCAATAGACACGCGCAGCGAATCCGCACACCGTATCACAACCATTCCTATATTCCACCATTACGGAGACACGTCCTGTCATGACTCAATCGGCTTTTCGCGCACAACTGCTGACGTTCAACGGCGATCCGGCGCAATCGTCCAACGCGGCGGTCTTCGACGAAGACGGCCTGCTGATCGTCGAAGACGGCGAGGTGGTCGCGGCAGGCGCCTATGCGTCCACGGCGTCGCAACTCGCGCCCGGTACGCCCGTGCACGAGATGCGCGACAAGCTGATCGTGCCGGGCTTTATCGATACGCACATTCACTTTCCCCAGACCGACATGATCGCGTCGCCGGCGCCGGGTCTGCTGCCGTGGCTCGAAACCTATACGTTTCCGACCGAGCGCGGCTTCGCAGACCCGGCGATTGCGCGCGACACCGCACGCTTTTTCGTCGACGAACTGCTCGCGTGCGGCACGACGACCGCGCTCGTCTACTGCACGGTGCACAAGGATTCGGCCGATGCGCTCTTCGAGGAAAGCCATGCGCGCAACCTGCGGATGGCCGCCGGCAAGGTGCTGATGGACCGCCACTGCCCCGAGTTCCTGCGCGACACGGCGCAATCGGGCTACGACGACAGCGCGGAATTGATCGGCCGCTGGCATAACAAGGGCCGTCAGATGTACGCGCTCACGCCGCGTTTCGCACCGACATCGACCGACGAGCAGATGCGCGCCTGCGGCGAGCTCGCACGCCGGTATCCGGACGTGTTTATTCAAAGCCACGTCGCGGAAAACGCCGACGAAGTGAAATGGGTCGCCGAGCTGTTTCCGGGCCATCGCAGCTATCTCGACGTCTACGACCACTATGGGCTCCTGCGCCGCCGCGCCGTGTATGGCCATTGCATCCATCTCGACGATACGGACCGCAAACGGATGGCCGAAACGGGCGCGATTGCGGCGCACTGTCCGACCTCGAACCTGTTCCTCGGCAGCGGCCTGTTCGACTTTGCGAAAGCCGATGCAACCGCCATGCCGCTGACGCTGGCGACCGACGTCGGTGGCGGCACCTCGTTCTCGATGCTGCAAACGATGAACGAAGCGCATAAGGTCGCCGCCCTTTCGGGCTACTACCTGAGCGCCACGCGCATGTTCTGGCTCGCGACCGCGGGCGCCGCACAGGCGCTCGATCTCGCCGGCCAGGTCGGCACACTGAAGCCGTGTACCGAGGCCGACTTCGTCGTGCTCGATCCGCAGGCGACGCCGCTGCTCGCGCGCCGCACGTCGCGCAGCAACACGCTCGAAGAACTGCTGTTCGCGTTCGCGCTGCTCGGCGACGACCGCGCGGTGTACGAAACCTATGCGGCGGGGCAACGCGTGCATCGTCGCGATACGCCGCGCGAGCACGCGACGCGGAAAGCGAAAATCGCAGCGTAAGCACCGGGCCCGCCGGCTGCCTGCCGGATTTATCCAAAAATGTCGCGTATCACTTGTGCGTCAACACATCGCGCATGCACACGCGACGCGCAAAACCCGCCGTGCTTGTCCTCGCGGCGGTTTTTTCGGTATGCCAGATGCGTCCGGCTCATTGTGAGATCGGCGTAGACATTCAATACGCATCGAAATCGCGCGAATCGACGCATTCAGGATTCCGACATGCCTGACTGAAACGGAAGACGCGTCGAGTGCGCGCGTCTCGCAATGAAATAGCTGAATGAGGCCTGACGGCGAGACAAGTAACGACAAAGCGCGCCGAACACGCAAGGACGCGTGCTATAATTCTTCGCTCATTGGGGAGTAGCCGCCCCGCTCGATGTCATGCGCCTGGCTTTCAGTTTCAGGAAAGCGCGCACCGCACATCGCTCGCGGGGGCGTCTGTCAACAAACTTGGCCTGTGCGGCCATGGCAGACGCAGCCTTTGGCCTGGCGAGACCGATGATCCATAGCGCGCCGCGACAGGGCCCGGCGCGACATGGGTCGTCGCTCGCTCACATCCGGCCCGGGGAAATCAATAAAACGTGAATCAGGCTTTTCTCATCTCGACCGGCGCGGTCGCGCTCGCCGAAATCGGCGACAAGACACAACTTCTCTCGCTTGTTCTCGCAGCCCGCTATCGCAAGCCGGTACCGATCATTCTCGGCGTGCTCGCCGCTACGCTGATCAATCACGCGGGCGCAGGCGCGCTCGGCGCGTGGCTAGGCTCGCTCGTCACGCCGACTGTCATGCGCTGGGCGCTTGCCGCATCGTTTATCGGCATGGGCCTATGGATTCTCGTGCCGGACAAGCTCGATGAAGAGGAAGCGAAAACGAACCGCACGCATTTAGGCGTATTCGGTGCGACGGTCGTCACGTTTTTTCTGGCGGAGATGGGCGACAAGACGCAGCTCGCCACCGTGGCGCTCGCTGCGCGCTTTCATGATTTTTTCGGCGTCGTCGCGGGCACCACGCTTGGGATGATGATCGCGAATGTGCCGGCAATCCTGCTGGGCGACCGCTTCGCGCACAGGCTGCCGACGAAAGTCGTGCACGGTATTGCCGCAGTGATGTTCGTCGTGCTTGGCGCGCTTGCTCTGTGCGGCGTGGGGATTTGACCGGGGCGGCCCTTGCTGGGGCCGCCGATGCTGGAGCGCCGTTGCTGGGGTAGTCCTTGCTGCGAAAGCACCCGCTTTCGCAG
>NZ_BAAILL010000049.1:33024-167511 GCF_054589215.1 Paraburkholderia sp. 2C
TTCGTTCGGCGCGCCGCCTTGCCCATCGACCGGCAGCTTCACCGTGCGCACCACGCCGTTGCCGAGCGGGAAATCGGCCATCGCACTGCGCGCCAGATACGGCATCGCGTAGACGAGCGACGCTTCGTCGCCGGAACTGCGCGCGGTCACGTTATAGACTTCCTTGCCGCTCGTGCGATCGGTGATACGAATGCCGAGCGTGTGCGTAAACACCGGATAGCTCTGCGTCACATAACCGCCGCCATAAGGTCCCCATGGCCCCCACGGACCCCATGGCCCACCGCCCCAACCGTACGGCCGGCCCCAGTAGTACGGACCCGGCCACGGGTCGTAGTAATAAGCCGGCGACGAAGACACCGCCATATCCGAGCGCGTTCCGTACGCGATGGCAACGAGATAATGCGCCCTGTCCTGATCGACCTGCGTGAACGCATGTGTCGCCAGTTCGTTCGCGACCACCTGTTCGTACGTCGAGTCTTCGAGGCTGTTCGCTTGCGAAGTGGTGCGCTGGAATGCGTAGGTGCGCGTCGCGTCGCTGCCGCCGTCCCAGTTCGAGAACGCGGTGACCTGCGTCGTCACGTAGGACGTGCAGCCTGCCAGCAGCATCGCCATGGCGGCGAAGATCAGCCCGGCGTGGCGTACCCAGGGATGGGTTCTTCGATCGAGCTTCATCGTATTTCCTTTCTTTCGCTGTCGTTGCCCGCCGCGCACGCCGCGCAGGCGGCCCTGATAATACGCTGACCCTGCCATCGCGCGAAAAGTTCGAGCGTCGCCAGCCTCGCGAGTCGCCTGTTCGTGCGGTGCCGACCATCTGACACAAGCCGTGCGCGAACCGGGCACCAGCGAGGCGCAAGGCCTGACAGAACCAGCCCGGAACCGGTCGGCAGGCCCGCGCCGGACGGCGGGCGCGCTCGCTGTGTCCAGCGTTTTACTTTGCTTTTAAAATGATCCGACCAGCCCGGTTCGCGCAAACGCGCAAACCGGCTTCGAGACTCTTATTTTCTACCGATCATGGCCGATACCGCTACGCCTTCCGTCATCCGCCGCGCCGATTACACGGCGCCTGCCTTTCTCATCGACACCGTCGCGCTCGAGTTCGATCTCGCGCCCGAACGCACGAGCATCAGAAACACGATGCGGGTGCGCCGCAATCCCGACGCCGCGCAGGCCACGCACCTCGAACTGATGGGCGAACAGCTCGAATTCGTGAGCGCCGCCATCGACGGCAAGCCGTATGGCGCGGTGCGCGTGCACGAGCATGGCCTGACCGTCGAGAATGTGCCCGACGCGTTCGAACTGACGCTCGCCGGCACCTGCAATCCGGCGGAAAACACGACGCTCTCCGGACTCTATGTATCGAGCGGCAACTTCTTCACGCAGTGCGAGGCGGAAGGCTTTCGCCGCATCACATGGTTTCTCGACCGTCCCGATGTGATGGCCACCTACACGGTCACGCTGCGTGCGGACAAGGACGCGTACCCGGTGCTGCTGTCGAACGGCAACCTGCTCGAACAGGGCGATCTGCCGGACGGCCGCCACTTCGCGCGCTGGGAAGATCCGTTCAGGAAACCGAGCTATCTGTTCGCGCTCGTCGCCGGCAAGCTCGTCGCGCTCGAGGAGCGCGTCACGACCGGTTCCGGCAAGGAAAAACTGCTGCAGGTCTGGGTCGAACCGCACGATCTCGACAAGACGCGGCACGCGATGGATTCGCTGATCCATTCGATTCGCTGGGACGAACGGCGCTTCGGCCTCGAACTCGATCTCGACCGCTTCATGATCGTCGCGGTCAGCGACTTCAACATGGGCGCGATGGAAAACAAAGGCCTCAACATCTTCAACACGAAGTACGTGCTCGCGAACCCGGAAACCGCGACCGATACCGACTTCGCGAATATCGAAGCGGTGGTTGGACATGAGTATTTCCACAACTGGACCGGCAACCGCGTGACTTGCCGCGACTGGTTCCAGCTAAGCCTGAAAGAAGGGTTGACCGTCTTTCGCGATCAGGAATTCTCGGCCGATATGGCGGCCGGCGCGCACCAGCAAAACGGCCGGAACGGCGGCGACGAAGCCGCGCGCGCGACGAAACGCATCGAGGACGTGCGCGTGCTGCGGCAGATGCAGTTCGCCGAAGACGCGGGCCCGATGGCACACCCGGTGCGGCCCGAGAGCTACGTCGAGATCAACAATTTCTACACGATGACCGTCTATGAGAAAGGCTCGGAAGTCGTGCGGATGTATCAGACGCTGTTCGGCCGCGACGGCTTCCGGCGCGGCATGGACCTGTACTTCAAGCGGCACGATGGACAGGCGGTCACCTGCGACGATTTCCGCATGGCGATGGCCGATGCGAACGGCCGCGACCTCGCGCAATTCGAGCGCTGGTACAGTCAGGCCGGCACGCCGCGCGTGTCGGTCTCCACCACCTACGATGCCGCGCAACGCCGCTACCGCGTGACGCTCAGGCAAGGTTACGGCGAGAGTTCGCAGGCCGCACACGAAACGCAGAAGGGTCCGCTGCTGATTCCGTTCGCAATCGGGCTGATCGGCGCGGACGGCAAGGATCTGCCGCTGCGTCTCGAAGGCGAAGCGCAGGCGGTTGCCGGAACCACGCGCGTGCTCGAATTCACCGGAAGCGAGCAGACCTTCACGTTCGTCGACGTTGCCGAAAAACCGCTGCCGTCGCTGCTGCGCAATTTCTCGGCGCCGGTCATCGTCGAATACGACTACAGCGGCGACGAACTCGCGTTCCTGCTTGCGCACGACAGCGATCCGTTCAACCGCTGGGAAGCCGGTCAGCGTCTCGCCACGCGCGAACTGCTGACGCTCGCCGACCACGCGGCAAACGGCACGCCGCTGCAGTTCGACGATGCGGTCGTCAGTGCATTCGCGCGCGTGCTGAACGACGAAACGCTGTCGCCGGCGTTCCGCGAGCTCGCGCTGATGTTGCCGTCCGAGGCTTACCTCGCCGAACAGATGGGCGAGTCGAACCCGGCTGCCGTGCACCGCGCGCGCCAGTTCGTGCGCCAGCGCCTCGCGAACGCGCTCAAGCGCGACTGGCTCGCCATCTACGAACGGCATCAGACGGCGGGCGCCTATCAGGCCACGCCTGAAGACTCGGGCCACCGCGGCCTGAAGAATCTCGCGCTTGCGTATCTCGCCGAACTCGACGATCCGGGCGATGCGGTGCGGCTTGCGTCCGCGCAGTATGCGTCGGCAAACAACATGACCGATCGCGCCGCCGCACTGTCCGCGCTGTTGACCGCGGCCGCGTCGGGTTCCGGCAATGGCGAGGCGCAGCATGCGCTCGACGATTTCTATCGACGCTTCGAAAAGGAGCCGCTCGTCATCGACAAGTGGTTCGCCTTGCAGGCGACGCAGCGCGGCACGCCGCAGCGGCCGGTCATCGATATCGTGCGCCGGCTCATGACGCATCCCGCGTTCAACCTGAAGAACCCGAATCGTGCGCGCTCGCTGATCTTCAGTTTCTGCGGCGCGAACCCCGCGCAGTTCCATGCGGAAGACGGCTCCGGCTACGCGTTCTGGGCCGAGCAGGTGATTGCGCTCGATGCGCTCAATCCGCAAGTCGCCGCGCGACTTGCTCGCACGCTCGAGTTATGGCGCCGCTTCACGCCCGCGTTGCGCGAGCAGATGCGCGGCGCGCTCGAAAAGGTCGCTGCGCAGGTGAAGTCGCGCGACGTACGCGAGATCGTCGAGAAAGCGCTCGGCTGACAGAGTCAGCGCATCTTCTGTAGTACGAAGCCGGCACACACGTTGCCGGCTTTTTTGTTTGCGCCGCCCGATCGTTGGTCATTCATTGATCATTCATTGATCATTCGCTGGCCATTCGCTGGCCATTCGGACGACTGTTCAGACTCGCGCGCACCCTTCAAAGTAAACGCACTCGGACAACACTTTACATTTAACGCCGTGCGTTATACCCTACCTATGATTTCAAGTTTTGGCGACAAGGCAACCGCGCTCGTTTTTTCGGGCGGCTTTGCCCGCACGCTGTCTGTTCACATTCAGTCAGTCGCGTATCGCAAACTGCAAATGCTCGACGCGGCAACCTCGCCCTCCGACCTGCTCGTGCCGCCCGGCAATCGGCTCGAAGCGTTGCAGGGCGAACGCAGCGGCCAGTGGAGCATCCGCATCAACGGGCAATGGCGCATCTGCTTTTACTTCTCCGGAGGCGAAGCGCTAAACGTCGAAATCGTCAACTACCAGTGATTCAAAGGGAGGCCTGTATGGTCATCAAACGTTCCGAACTCGCAAGCATGGACTTCTCGGATATCGCGACCGGCGAGCGGATCACCGCGGTCCATCCTGGCGAAGTCCTGCGCGCGGAGTTTCTCGATCCGCGCGGCATGTCGGTCAACGCGCTCGCCCTTGCGCTGCGTGTACCGGCACCGCGCATCAACGATGTCGTGCGCGGCAAGCGCGCGGTATCGCCGGAAACGGCCTTGCGTCTTGCGCGCTATTTCGGCACCAGCGCGCTCTTCTGGATGAACCTGCAGATCGCGTACGATCTGCGCGTCACCACGGCGGAGTCCGGCGCGCAGATCGAGCGCGAAGTCGAGCCGCTGCCGCCGCGCGAGCGCCCGAAGCCGCCGAAAACGCAGGCCGCCAACGCGCGCGCCGCCGCGCTTGCGGCGAGCGCATCCCGGCGCGTCGGCACTGGCGCGGCTTCCCGTAAGGCCTGACTGCACAACTGACCATGTCACCGCGCTTGTCACCGCGCCTGCAAGCGCGCTTGCAACCGCGCTTGCAACCGCATTGCCCTCTCATTTCCCACTGCAGCGCCACGGCTTTCACATTTTCTTTATGCGGAATCCGGCAGGCGAGCGGGTAAAATCGATGCATTCCTGAGCCTCCCCGGAGCACTGCAATGTCACTGCCACGTCGCACCACTCTCACGAAGTACCTGATCGAGCAGCAACGCGAATACAACAACCTGCCCGCGGATCTGCGTCTATTGATCGAAGTCGTTGCACGCGCGTGCAAGGCGATCAGCTATCACGTCAGCAAAGGCGCGCTCGGCGATGCGCTCGGCACCGCCGGCAGCGAAAACGTGCAAGGCGAAGTGCAGAAAAAGCTCGACATCCTGTCGAACGAAATTCTGCTCGAAGCAAACGAATGGGGCGGCAATCTCGCCGGTATGGCCTCCGAGGAAATGGAGCAGTTTTTCCCCATTCCGGCCAACTACCCGCGCGGCGAATATCTGCTCGTGTTCGATCCGCTCGACGGCTCGTCGAATATCGACGTCAACGTGTCGATCGGCACGATCTTCTCGGTGCTGCGCTGTCCCGACGGCCAGCAGCCCACCGAAAAGTCCTTCCTGCAGCCGGGCACGCAGCAGGTCGCGGCCGGCTATGCCGTGTACGGCCCGCAAACGGTGCTCGTGCTGACCACCGGCAACGGCGTGAACTGCTTTACGCTCGATCGCGAACTGGGCTCGTGGGTACTCACGCAAAGCGATATGCGCATTCCGGTCGACACACGCGAATATGCAATCAACGCGTCGAACGCGCGCCACTGGCATGAGCCGGTGCAGCAGTATGTCGACGAATTGAACGCCGGCAAGGACGGCCCGCGCCAGGCGGACTTCAATATGCGCTGGATCGCGTCGATGGTGGCGGACGTGCATCGCATTCTGAGCCGCGGCGGCATCTTCATGTATCCGGCTGACAAACGTACGCCCGATCGGCCAGGCAAGCTGCGACTCATGTACGAGGCGAATCCGATGTCGTTTATCGTCGAGCAGGCCGGTGGCGCGGCGACGAATGGCGAGCAACGTATTCTCGACATCACGCCGAAGCATCTGCATGAACGCGTCGCGGTGTTCCTCGGCTCGAAGAACGAAGTCGACCGCGTGACCCGTTACCATCTGGAAAGAAAAAAATAAGTGCGGGGCTTGCCAAGCCGATAAAGAAGTCCCTATAATCGCGGTTCTCCTGATGCCGGAATAGCTCAGACGGTAGAGCAGCGCATTCGTAATGCGAAGGTCGGGGGTTCGATTCCTCTTTCCGGCACCAACAAGAATTAGCATGGTTCAAGCATAGAGCCCGGTCATTTGGCCGGGCTTTTTGCTTTCCGAACGTGCTACTGCCCGCGCCACTGATCCAGCACCCGAGGCGCCAGCAATCCGCTATGCGATTGCCGCGTACCGCGCGCGTCGATCAGCACCGTGCGCGGCAATTCACCGCGCCAGTCCGGATCGAGGGCACGGCGCAACTTCTCCGGTATCGCTTCCGCATTCGCGTATTGCGCGACCTGCGGCGGCAGCTGCATCGTTGCCAGTGCTTGCGCGAGCGCCGCGGCATTGTCATCGAGCGAATCCATCGCGATCATCGTCACACGCACGTCACGATGCTTCTGCTGCCATTGCGCAATCCGCGCAACGTTCTCGCGGCAATAGCTGCAATCGAGCGACCAGATCTCGACGATTTGCGCCTTGCCCGTTTCAGCGGCAAGCACGCGGGCAACATCGGCCGCCACGAGCGGTTGCAGCTCCACTGCTGCCGCGCGCGCCGGCGGAACGCCAAGCGCGAAAAACAGCAGCGCCGCCATCAACACGATCAACCGTTTCATTTACTTTCCCCGTCTGCAGGCATCAGCATGTAGCCGTCGCTCTGCGTGCGCCACGACAGATAGACGCGCCCCGCGTCTTCGAGCAGTTGCGGGTTGTCGCTGCCGCCCGCCGTTTGCGCGAGCGTGCGCGGCGCGCTCCAGTGCTGGCCTTCGTCATCGGAGCGGCGTACCTGAATGCGCATCGTGTCGCCGTTGAAGTCTTTCCATGCGAGCCACAGCGTGCCGCCGTTTTCGAGCAGCGCCGCGTGCGATGCCTGTTCGTCCTTGCCCGCCCCGCCGAACGCCCACGGTGTGCCGAGCGGCTTGCCGTCGGCCGAGAGCCGCGAATAGTAGACATCGGCCCGTCCGTCGACGACGCTGAACCACGCCATATGACGCACGCCGTCGCGCGCAATCGCGAGCGCCGGGCCATGCTCGGGGCACGCTTCGACATGCCAGTTCGAAAACGTCGCGCGCACAGGCGCGACCGGTTGGTCGGCGTCCACAGGCAATACGGCGAGCGCGTGATCGCGAATCTGGCCGGGGAACACGTCGCGCCACATCGCCTGCACGCGGCCTTGGTTGTCGAGCGCAAGCGCGATCTTGCAGCACTCGCACGTGTGGTCGGCGATCTTGCGCTCCGGCGCGAACGACTCGCCGCCGTCGCGCGACACCGCGTAGTAAATAGCGAGGCCGTCATACGGCTTGCCGTCGCGCTTCGCCGCCGCCTTGTCGCGCCGGTCGATCCACGCGACGAAGACGCGCCCCTGCCTGTCGACGATCAGCGAATCGAAACGATGCGTGATCGCCTGGCGGTCGCGATGCACGGTGACGGGCACGGTCCATGTCGCGCCGCCATCGGTCGAGCGCGAGAAGCGGACCATGCCCGTGTACGGCTGATCGAGCGGCATCGACCATGTCACGTAGACGGTGCGCGCGTCGGGGCTCGTCGCGATCTTCGGGCGATTCTCGGCGCTCGTATAGACCGGTTCCGGCATCGCATTGACGATCACCGGCGCAGACAGCGTACGACCACGATCGTCGGTGTGTGCGACGACCACATGTTCCCCTTCCACCCACGCGACCCACAGCCGGTGCCTCGCGTCGAACGCGGCGCCGGTGGCAAGCGGCGTCTTCGCGGCCTTGGTCCCCGGCGCGCTGGGCGCCGTCGGGCCGCCGCCTGACATATCCATATGCATCATCATCTGCGCGCCGTCGTCGTCGGCGGCGGCGGCGCTCGCCGGCGTATGCGCCTCCGCGAATGCCGGCGCGCAGAGCATCAAGCACACGGCGAGCGTCGCGAATGTTTTGTTCAAAACGTCCATTTGAGTTCTCCATGGATCGGCGGCGCGAACGCAGTCCGCACGATCGTGTAATTGCTGCCGCTCGATCTCGCGTGACCGGTATAAACGGCATGACCTTGCGCCGGCGCGGCGGATACACGTCGCTCGAATCGGGCAGATTCGATAGCAGCACGCCGTTCGCGCGGACGACGTCGCGCGCTTTGCGGCACGCTGAAGTCGCGCGTCAGAAGGACGGAATGGCTGTCGCCGGTGAAGCGTTTACGTATCGGAAGGTGCGGTGCGGCTGCAGCGCGTTTTCAGTCGCGACGAACCCGGCGGGTGCGTGTCGAACGCGGCCCTCATGCCGACGAGTCCCCGCGTCTGTGCGGCCGTCAACGAACTGTCCGAATCCGCCGTTATGGTGATAGGAGACGGTGCGCTGCAAGCCGGCAAGCGATTGACTGCTTCAGATCAGCTCTTCAGGTGGGGCGCGAGGCTGGGCGGCGCGAACGCTGCGGCGCACCAGTACGGTTGGCGGTTCGAACGTTCGCACGGGTACGAATGTGCGCACCGAACCGGAAATGGCGGGAAGGCTTGCACCGAGAGCGAAGTTCGCGGCGAAGCCAGGGCAGTACACGCAGTGCGCAACGACGGGACGTGTCTTCGACAGGTCGTCGTTGTCAGCGCCGATGCCGATGACGGCATGCTGCGCGCCGGCTGCGTGACAGAGTTCGACCGGGATCGGACCGCGCGCGCCGGCGACACGCGCATAGCCGATGACCGGCGACAGTACGTTGAGTACCACCGCCAACCACACGAGGCCGATCCAGTGTGTCGAACGTTTCATCGCTACCCGGCAAAAGTGAGCGCGCAGTATAGCAAGGGCGCGAGCAGCGAGTGTTTGAAGTGGACCCGAAGTGGATCTGAAGTTGAACTGGACCTGAAGTGGTCTCGAAGTGGTCCCGAGGAAGTATTAAGGACAATCGATAAATTCTATTCACGCATCTTCAACGGCGGAACCAGTGTGCCGATAAAGCAACAGCAATGTGCCGAAACGCTGGTTTTCTGGTCGACCGCACTGGTGGCAAACGGGGACTGAGGCAGATAATCGATTCGTAAAGGAGAGAGTTCATGGACACGAAACCGCCGAAGATTCCGACCCCCGACAAGGTATTGAGTCCGGATCCGGAACCTGCGGGCGTCGAGTTTCTCGGGGCAGAATTGCCGGAGCACGTGCGGGCGTTTTTCGACGAACAACGCAAGTCGTGCGAACCGAAGTAACGACGAACGGGGACATCGCAACCGGTGATGCCGCGCTGAAGCGCTCGCGGGTGAGGCTGCACGCCTTCGATATCGCTCGATTTTTCGCACGTGGACGTCGGCGAGCGACCGCGTGGCGCATCGCTGCGCCCGGAGCTGCCGGCACGCTCCGCATACTGGGCGCGCTCGCGGTCGGATTCGCTTTGGCGCTCGCGCCTGCTGCGGCCCGCGCCGATTCCGACGACACTTCGCTTACGAATCTGATTTCACTCGTCTCGCAGCGGCTCGCGCTGGCCGAACCCGTCGCGCACTGGAAGTGGCTCAACCACCGCCCGATCACCGACGAACGCCGCGAAGCCGCACTGCTCGCCGATGTCTCGAAGCGCGCGCAGACGGCGGGCGTCGACGCCGAATTCGCCCGCGAATTCTTCCAGGATCAGATCGACGCGAGCAAGGACATCCAGAACGCACTGTTCGAGCAGTGGCGCAAACTGCGGCCGCCCGAAGGACCGGCGCCCGATCTGGCGACGCGCACGCGGCCCCAACTGGACCGCCTCACACAGTCGATGATCGCCGCACTCGCTCGTGTGCAGGCGCTTCGCGCGACGCCCGATTGCCCGACGCGGGTTGCGCAGGGCGTCGCCAACTGGAAATCGCTCACGCGTTATGACGCGGCGCAAACGGAAGCGCTCAACCGGGCGCTTGGGCATGTCTGCGAGTCGGGCGGGGTAGGTGCGACGGGCTAGTCTGCGTTCGCGGCAGCGGACGTGGGCTCGCTCGTCAGCGGCTCCGTGGACCGCCCGGACAGATCGGGCGGCTGGGCCGGCTCCGGCGAGCGCGACACCTGCGGTGACGGCGAGAACTTGACCGGCATTACACGCAGACCGCGCTCCAGATGAGTCTGCAGGATCCGATACGTCGACAGTTCGAACCGGCGCGGCGTCTCCCCGGCAAGCAGCGCGTGGGCATCCGATGCCGACAGCGCATGTCCCAGATAGCACCAGCGGTCCACCACATGAAACGCGGGCGGCCCTTCTGCGGCGTGTTTGCCGCTCAACCCGCGCTCTTCGAAGACAATCGCGCCGTCGAACGGCCATGGCGCGTCGCTCGGATCGCTCCTCGACGTGCGCGGCAGCCGGTTGTGACTCGGGCGCAGCGCGGCGATCGATTGCGCTTCGGCGAGTAGCGCGCCCAGTTCGCCGCCCGTGGCGCGCCAGTCGACGCGCCGCACCAGCTGCGCGAGCCGCATGTCCTTCGACGAGCGCCGTTCGCCGGTCAGATGCGCGCGAATCCGCTGACGGACCCGCACGCTGCGCCCCACGAAGAGCGGGACATCGTTTTCGCCGTAAAACATATAGATGCCGCAGCCTGCCGGCGCCGCATCGAGCGAATCTTCGGTGAGATCGCCGACGAGCCGGTAGCGCCGCATCGTGCGGTCGATCTGCGCACGCAGGGCGTCAAGCGGCACGAGCGCGTGCAGGCGTTGCCAGAACTGCCAGAGCAAATCCGCGTCGGCCAGCGCACGGTGCCTGTCCGACGGCACGAGCGCATGCCGCTCGACGAGCGCGTCGAGCCCATGTCGCTTCTCGGCCGGGAACAGCGCGCGCGACAGGCGTACCGTGCACAGCACATCAGGATTGAACGCGAGCCCGACGCGAGCGAATTCGCTGCGCAGGAAACCACGATCGAAGCTGGCGTTGTGCGCGACGAACAGCTTGCCGTCGAGCCGCGCAAAAAGTTCGGGCGCGATCGCCTCGAAGGTCGGCGCGCCGCGCACCATCGCGTCGGTGATGCCGGTCAGCTGCTGGATAAAAGGCGGAATCGGCTGCTGCGGGTCGACCAGCGTGCTCCAGCGCGAAGGGCCATGCGGGCCGATTTCGACGACGCCGACTTCGGTAATCCGATGCACACCGGTCGAGCCGCCGGTTGTTTCGAGATCGACAAACGCGATCGGCACATCGAGCGCGGCCGGCGCCGGCGCCGCGAGGAACGCTTCAGACATGAATAGGAACAGGTTTAAGGTGCGATGAGATGCAACGGGTCCGCCCAAGTATGCACTATCACGCGTGCGGCCTGCCCGAAAGTTTCACCCCCCGCAGCCCTGCGGCGCGGCATCCGATTTCATGCGGATTGATTCAAATCGTTTATGCGCAGCGCGTCTGAATCATCGATTTATTCTTTTGAGATAAATCCGATAATCGTCGGAGAATTGGGGCAATCCATCAGATGCGTTCAAATTGAATATCGACGGATAATCGTTTCTGGCCACACAAACAAAAGCCCTCGCCAATGCGAGGGCTTGCGTCAGGCGTCGAGACTCTACGATACCGTTACAGCGGCTGGATGTTCGCAGCCTGCTTGCCCTTCGGGCCGGTCTTGACGTCGAAAGAGACACGCTGGTTCTCTTTCAGCGACTTGAACCCCTCCGCGCGGATTTCGGAGAAGTGAGCGAAGAGATCGTCGCCACCCGCATCAGAAGTGATAAAACCAAAGCCCTTAGCATCGTTGAACCATTTGACGACACCGGTTTCCATATCCATTTCCTCGAATTTGTTTTGAGACGACAGTTCAATTCACCGATTCGATATCGGCTCGGCATTTATACGTGCTAATGCAGTGAATCGTCAAGCAGTGGTTTACCTGTGTCCGATTATCGTGCGACAAATGCGCGCCGCACGCGTGAATTTCTTTTAAATAGAAGAATAAGTGATAACGGCGTTTTTACCGCTATCAGCGCGGGGCAAGAAAATTATGCCGACATGTAACAAAACGTGAGTTTTCGTAAGTGTTTTTACGGGTTGTTCGGCCTCGAACCGCATTACATGATGGTTCACAGCAGTAGATTGAGGGAGGTTGCCATGTTGCTTTCTTTTATCCGCCGCATCACGGCCTGTTTCGCCGCGCCGCTCACCGACCAATCCGAAAAATTCAAGGCTCAAAGCCTGCTGACGGCGGCGCCCGCCGCCCTGCCGTTCGATCCCGTCTGGCACGGCGATCACTGGCAGAACCTGCTGTCTTCCCCGATGGACGCGCGACATTACGTGATGGAAGATTGGAGCGTCACGCCCGGACCGGAATGGGCAGCGGCCACGGTTACGAGGCGTGCGTAGCGAAATGATTAGATGCCCGAAGGGATGGAGTGGGCAAAAAAAGGCGCGACGGTAAAGTCGCGCTGACAAAGTTTGGAGATCTTTTTCGTCAACGAAAAAGTCTGCTTCTGAAAGCAGAAAATTCAGTATAGCGCCCTCCTTAATCAGGATCAGCCGCGCGGTCCACAAACAATCATTTCGAGTTCGGCAATAATCAGATGTTTGCGGAAATTTTTGTTGTTTTTCTGCATCATTTGACGTCGCAATTAAACAACGCAACGTCGCCGACACACGCCCCAGGGTCATCCCGAATGCGTGTAAGCCCTTTGCCAGTAAGGCTGCACAGCCCCCAATCGATCATTTCCCATCTCGTAATACATTATTGCAGAAACTGGAACGGTCACGCGGCGATCAGCATCTCTACACTTTGCCTACCGGAAAACGAACGCGCCCTGGTCAGCGCGTTTTTGCGCGAACTCCGCCTCTCGCAGCGCCTCGCGTGAAGGGTTTTCTCAAAAGCCTGGGTTTCCAAAACCCATCCTGTTCTCGGAGTTACAAAGATGAAAAAGACACTCATGGTCGCCGCCCTGTCGGGCGTGTTTGCTACTGCGGCTCACGCGCAGAGCAGCGTTACGTTGTACGGCTTGATCGACGCCGGCATCACCTATACCAATAGCCAGCACGGTGCGAGCAACGTTCAGGAAACGTCGGGCTCGATCAACGGCAGCCGTTGGGGCCTGCGCGGTGCTGAAGATCTCGGTGGCGGTCTGAAGGCCATCTTCACGTTGGAAAACGGCTTCGGCATCAACGACGGCACGCTCAAGCAAAATAGCCGTCTGTTCGGCCGTCAAGCGTTCGTCGGTCTCGCGAGCGACCAGTTCGGCGCCGTCACCCTTGGCCGTCAATATGACAGCATGGTCGACTTCGTCGCCCCGCTGGCTCTGACGGGTACGCAGTACGGCGGTACGCAGTTCGCCCACCCGTTCGACAACGACAACCTGAACAACTCGTTCCGCGTGAACAACTCGGTGAAGTACACGAGCGTGAACTACGCGGGCTTCAAGTTCGGCGCGTTGTACGGCTTCTCGAACCAGGCTGACGGCTTCGCGAACAACCGCGTGTACAGCGCGGGTGCATCGTACAGCTTCGCTGGCTTCAACGTCGGCGCGGGCTACTTGCAGGTCAACAACAACGCTGGCGCGATCAACACCGCGACGACCAACGCGAGCGGTGCAATCGCGGGCGACAACACGTTCTTCGCTTCGCGCCAGCAAACGTGGGGCGCCGGTGGAAACTACACGCTCGGACCGGCAACGTTCGGCCTCGTGTACACGCAAACCAACCTGCAAGATCTGGCCGGCTTCGGTTCGGGTGCCGGTGGCCAGCCGTCGCTCGGCGCTCCGAACAGCGCTCACTTCCAGAACTTCGAAGCGAACGCGCGTTACGCTCTGACGCCGGCTCTGAGCATCGCCGGTTCGTACACGTACACGAAGGCGAGCCTCGCGGCGACGAACCCGCACTTCAACCAGGTCAACCTGCAAACGGACTACGCGCTGTCGAAGCGTACGGACGTGTACCTGCAGGCTGAATACGTGACCACGAACGACAACGCGATCGTTCACCCGGTCATCAACGGTATCGGCGCGGCTTCCTCGACGAACAACCAGGTTGCTGTGACCGGCGGTATCCGTCACCGCTTCTAAGACAAGCGTTCAAGAATAAAGCAGTATCCGCAGTATTGAAGGCGCCGCTTGCGGCGCCTTTTTTTTGTTGCCGCTCCCATTGTTGCGCGTTGTTTGCCCCGAATTTGCCCCGAGTTTGCCTCCGGGCAAAGCCCCGCTATTACGCGGCCTCTTCCTCCGCAGACGGATACTGCACGTCGAGCACATCGATCGGCTCCGGGCCGGCAGGCGTATGCAACGTGACCTGATCGCCGATTTTCGCCTTCAGTAGCGCGCGAGCAATCGGCGAAATCCAGCTGACATGCCCGTGGTCCAGATCGACCTCGTCGATACCGACGATTTTCACGGTATGCGCTTCGCCGTCGCCGGTCGCATATTCGACGGTCGCGCCAAAGAACACCTGATCGGTGTTCTCCTGCCTGCTGCTATTGACCACTTCCGCCAGGTCGAGGCGTTTGGTCAGAAAGCGGATGCGCCGGTCGATTTCCCTTAAGCGACGCTTGCCGTAGATATAGTCGCCGTTTTCCGAGCGGTCGCCATTCGACGCCGCCCACGATACGAGCTTCACGACTTCGGGACGCTCTTCATCGATCAGGTGCAGCAGTTCCGTACGCAGCCGGCGATGGCCTGCCGGCGTGATGTAGTTTTTCGCTCCCGCGGGAACGTCCGGTTGAGCGACGTCGAGATCGTCGTCGCTGTCGTCGCTCGATTCTTTAACAAAAGCCTTGTTCATGATGATCTGCCAATACTGGTCCATACAGCCGAAACCATACAGCCCAACCATTAACCGTTAACGCGCAAACGCCGTCCGGATGCCCCGATATCAAGCCTACACGATCGCCGCGGCGGGACAGATCGCCATTGCTGCTTCCCTTTTCTGCCAGCTTTGCTATAATCCCGTTTCTGCGTGCGGCTGTAGCTCAGTTGGATAGAGTACTTGGCTACGAACCAAGGGGTCGTGGGTTCGAATCCTGCCAGCCGCGCCACTTATTCGAGGGCCTTCCTCCGGGAAGGCCCTTTCATTTAATCCGGCGGCATCACCTACCCGGTCGATATGCTGGTCTCAACAAGGTAAGCAGTACCGTCTTGCGTGCGGCTGTAGCTCAGTTGGATAGAGTACTTGGCTACGAACCAAGGGGTCGTGGGTTCGAATCCTGCCAGCCGCGCCATCTTCAAAGGGCCTTCCGTACGGAAGGCCCTTTTTGTTTCAGGCCATCCTGTTCCGTCACATGCGCGGGACCGACTTGATATCGCCGATCCGTCCATCAGGCACCGGCGGATCTTCCACGACGTTCATCGCCGTCTGCTCGCCGACCGGCTCCGCTCGCGCGCCAAACAGCGCTTGCGACTGCCTCAGCACGTCGTCGACGGTGACGCCGAAGCGGCTCGCCACAAACGCCCTTAGCAACGCAATGCGCAATGACTCGCCGCGCCCTTCAGTGGCGCGCTCGCTGTTGCGGCCGCCCGCGTCGTCGCGCTCTGCATCGAATTCCGCCACACAATGCACGGCGCCGTTGCGCAGGCGCTCGCGCACGTCGATCCGCCGTACGCGCTCAAGCACAACCGAAGCGGCATCCCATGACGTCGATGGCGTGAAGCGGCCGTCCCACGGCCGCCCGCGATCATTGCCGCGAATCGACACGGTGCGGCCGCTGTCGGTGAAGTGAATTTCGCGCACAAAGTCATGCAGACTGCGCGCCACCCAGTAGTCGAGCGCCAGGCCGGTCAGGTCCGCTACCTTCATTGGATTCGCTCCCGATAACACACGCATGCCTCACCGAAATGCAGCAAGGTGCGCGCCCGAAGGGCTCAATAATCGGCGCGCTCGCGATCGATCCGCATACCGCCATCGTGACGATGATGGCCGCCGTCTTCGCTCGGCCGTTCGCGCGCGATGCGCATGACATCGGGGTTGGTCCGCACGCGCCGCATCACATTCGCGAGGTGGACGCGGTCGCTGACCTGAATGACGAAGCGCAGCACCGTCGATTCCTGCGACTGATCTTCATCCATCGCGATATGGACGATATTGGCGTCAGCCGACGTGATATCCGCGGCGACGCGCGCAAACACACCCTTGGTGTTCTTCACGAGCACCTTGACCGCGACGTCGAACAGGCGCCCCGGCTGCGGCGCCCACGCGACGTCGATCCAGCGGCCCGGATCGCGCCGGTGGATGCGCTGGGCGACGCGGCAGTCGGTGGTGTGAATCGCCATACCGAGGCCGATGCCGATATAGCCCATGATGTTGTCGCCGGGAATCGGCCGGCAGCACGCGGAGAGCTGCACCGACATCCCTTCGGTACCCGTAATGACGACGGGCGGCGCGTTCGACGTCGCGCCATGCTCGCCGCGCGAATGATGACCGTCTTCGTCGCCGTCGTGGCCGCTCATCAGCACTTCGATGCGCTTGGCCATGACGGCGGCGACGCGCCGGCCCAAGCCGATATCGGCGAAGATTTCCTGACGGTTCTTGTTGCCGGTCCACTGCACGAGCTTTTCCCACGCCTCGGGCGTGACATCGGCAAGCGACAGCCCATAGCCCTTCAACGACTGATCGACGAGCCGCTCGCCCAGCTGCACGGACTCGTTCAGACGCATCGTCTTCAGATAGTGGCGAATCGCGGTGCGCGCCTTGCCGGTACGCACGAAACCGAGCCACGCGGGGTTCGGCTTCGAATACGGTGCGGTAATCACCTCGACGATGTCGCCGCTCTTCAGCTCCGTGCGCAGCGGCAGCAGTTCATTGTTGATCTTCACCGCGACGCATTGATTGCCGAGATCGCTGTGAATCGAATACGCGAAGTCGAGCGCGGTCGCGCCGCGCGGCAGCGCCATGATCTTCGACTTCGGCGTGAACACATAGACCGCATCCGGGAACAGATCGATCTTCACGTGCTCGAGGAATTCGCTCGAATCGCCGACTTCGCTCTGAATGTCGAGCAGCGACTTCAACCACTGATGCGCGCGCTTCTGCACATCGTTGAGGTCGGCGCCGCCGTTCTTGTACAACCAGTGCGCAGCGACGCCCGCCTCGGCGATCTCATGCATCTTGCGCGTGCGCACCTGGAATTCGATCGGCGCGCCGAACGGTCCGACCAGCGTGGTATGCAGCGACTGATAGCCGTTGACCTTCGGAATCGCGATGTAGTCCTTGAACTTTCCCGGCACCGGCTTATAGAGCGCATGCAGCGCGCCGATGCACGTATAGCACTCGAGCGGATTTTCGACGACGACACGAAAACCGTACACATCGAGCACCTGCGAGAACGACAGCTGCTTGTCGCGCATCTTCTTGTAGATGCTGAAGATGGTTTTCTCGCGACCCGTCACTTCCGCATCGAGCTTCGCATCGCAGAGCGCGCGCTGCACCGATTCGAGAATCTTGCCGACCACTTCGCGCCGGTTGCCGCGCGCCGCCTTCACGGCTTTCTCGAGCGTCGCGTACCGATGCGGGTTGAAATTCGCGAAGCTCAGGTCCTGCAACTCGCGATACGTATTGTTCAAGCCGAGCCGATGCGCGATCGGCGCGTAGATATCGAGCGTTTCGCGTGCCACGCGCCGACGCTTTTCCGGCGGCACGGCGCCGAGCGTGCGCATGTTGTGCAGCCGGTCCGCGAGCTTGACGAGAATCACGCGCACATCGCGCGCCATCGCGAGCAGCATCTTGCGGAAGTTCTCCGCCTGCGCTTCCTCGCGATTGCGAAACTCCATCTTGTCCAGCTTCGACAACCCGTCGACGAGTTCCGCGACCTTCGCGCCGAAGCGTTCGGCGAGTTCGGCCTTGGTCACGCCCTGGTCTTCCATCACGTCGTGCAGGAGCGCAGCCATGATCGACTGCGCGTCGAGCTTCCAGCCGGCGCAGATTTCCGCGACCGCAACCGGATGCGTGATGTAGGGTTCGCCGCTTTGACGGTATTGCCCGAGGTGGGCTTCGTCGCTGAAGTGAAACGCCGCCTTGACCGCCTTGATGTCTTCCGGCGACAGATAAGCCGAAAGCGCGGCGGTCAGCTTGGCGATCGAGACGACGTCGTGCCGGCGCGGCTGCTCCGGCGTGGCGGTCGGCCCGAACAGATGGCGAAACGATTGTTCGAGGACCGCATCGATGTACTTGCGTGCGGACGAAGGCGCTTCGGCATCGTGTCCGTCATCCGCGTGGGATGCGACGTCCGACATGGAGGACGAGGGGTTCGAGCTCATGTCCGCCTCCTGACCGGGTTAATTGACGCCGAGCGAAACGAGCAACCCGCCAATCCGCACGCGTGGGTTCAAGTTACATGACGTTCGACGATGAATGAAGGCGCCTGTTTAAACCGGCACCTTCTTCAGCATTTCGACGCCGACCTGGCCGGCCGCGATTTCGCGCAACGCGACGACGGTGGGCTTGTCGCGGCTTTCGATCTTCGGCGTGTGGCCTTGTGCGAGCTGACGCGCGCGGTAGGTTGCGGCAAGCGCCAGCTCGAAACGATTCGGGATCTGTTTCAGACAGTCTTCGACGGTAATGCGGGCCATGTTGAAAATTCCTTCTCTGGTTGTTGCTTATTCTACCTTATGTGTTCGAACCAACGTCCGGTCAGCCCGCATGCGGCAGGTGGATGCCGAGTTGCACGAAGAGGTTCGTATGCCGCGCGTACTGCGATGCGAATCGCAGCCGCGTCGCGGCCACGAGGCATTGCAGATCGGCCAGCGCGCGATCGAAATTCTCGTTGATCACGACATATTCCGCTTCGGCCGCATGCGCCATCTCGCCGCCCGCCGCGAGCAGCCGCCGCGTGATGACGTTCGGCTCGTCCTGGCCGCGCTTCTTGAGGCGATCTTCGAGCGCCTCGAGCGACGGCGGCAGAATGAAAATCTCAACGGCGTTGTGAAACTGACGCTTCACCTGCTGCGCGCCTTGCCAGTCGATTTCAAGCAGCACGTCGTGGCCGATCGTCATCTGCTCTTCGATCCAGAGCCGCGAGGTCGCGTAATAGTTGCCGTGCACTTCGGCGCTTTCGAGAAACTCGCCCGCCGCATGGCGCGCGAGAAAGTCTTCGACGCTTGTGAAGTGATAGTGCTCGCCGTCCTGCTCTTTCGGACGCGGCGCGCGCGTCGTGTACGAAATCGACAGACGGATCGCCGGGTCGCGCGCGAGCAGCGCATTGACGAGCGTCGACTTGCCCGCGCCGGACGGTGCGACAACCATGAACAGGTTGCCCGGATAAGCGCGCGCATAGGGACTGCGCGGCGCGCTGCTTTCACGTGTGTGGTCGGTCATACCCGTAGCTCCTGCGTTTAACCCACTTCGCTTATTAACCCGCTTTTTTGATGTGCTCGCCGATCGGTGCGAAACCGTCTGCTTACTCCAGATTCTGCACCTGCTCGCGCATCTGCTCGATCAGCAGCTTCAACGTCATCGACGAGTCGGCGAGTTCCTTCGCCGCGGCCTTCGAACCGAGCGTATTCGCTTCGCGGTTCAGCTCCTGCATCATGAAGTCGAGGCGCTTGCCGACCTTGCCGCCCTTCTGGATGACGTGCCGCGTTTCGTTCAGATGCGCGGTGAGGCGCGACAGCTCTTCGGCGATATCGATGCGAATGCCGTACATCGTCACTTCCTGGCGAATCCGCTCGGCGATTTCCTCGCGCGAGACGATGGTCGCCGCCGTATCGGGCGCGGCGATGCCCAGCGCTTCCTGCAGACGCTCGACGATTTTCTGCTGATGCTTCGCAATCAGTTCCGGCACGAGTGGCGTGATTTTCGCCACGATCGACTCCATTTCGGTAACGTTCGCGAGCAGCATCGTCGCAAGCTGCGCGCCTTCGCGCGCACGCACGTCGATCAGCTCGGCAATCGCCTGTTTGCCGCATCCGAGCACCGCGTCGCGCAGCACATCGGGCGATACGCCGCTTTCGGCGAGCACCCCGGGCCAGCGCAGAATTTCGCCGGTGCGCAGGCGCCCGGCTTGCGGAAAGGCGTCGAGCACCGCGCGTTCCAGTCCGGCCAGCTGGTCGAGCGCATCGCGATTGAGCGCGCCCGCGTTGGCGGTCGCCTCGCTGCGCTGCAGATTGACGCGAATATCGACCTTGCCGCGCGAGAGCTTCGTCATCAGCATTTCGCGCAGCGTCGGCTCGCAGACACGCACGTCTTCGGGCATCCGGAAGTTCAGATCGAGGAAGCGCGAGTTCACCGTGCGCAACTCGACGGACACGCTGACGCCGCCATTGCCGGTAATCGCGGCGAGTTCGCGCGTGGCGCTCGCATAGCCAGTCATGCTGTAGATCATCGTTCGTCTCGCGAAGGGGGCGTGCGGCCATGCGCACCGCCCGGGATGCGGGTCGCCCGGCGTGTACGAGACGCGGGGCGGGGAACGCGCATTATCCCATTTTTGGCGAAAGAGCCCGCTGGACGCGCCTGAGCGGCCAGTCGGGCGATCGGCGCTAGAATCGGAGTTTGCCGGGCGCCCTCTTTTCCCGAAGCCGCCCGAGCGTGCCGATCCCTCCCACCCCTTCCCGACGACGACCACGATGAACGACACCACGACCCGCCCGAGCGGCCGCCGCGCCGATGAGCTGCGCAAGGTGCGCATCACGCGCCACTACACGAAGCATGCCGAAGGCTCCGTCCTGATCGAATTCGGCGACACGAAGGTGATCTGCACCGCCAGCATCGCCGAGCAGGTGCCGGCGTTTCTGCGCGATCGCGGCCAGGGCTGGCTGACTGCGGAATACGGCATGCTGCCTCGCGCGACGCATACGCGCAGCGACCGCGAAGCGGCGCGTGGCAAGCAGACGGGCCGCACGCAGGAAATCCAGCGCCTGATCGGCCGCGCGCTGCGCTCCGTGTTCGACCTCGAGCGGCTCGGCCCGCGCACGCTGCATATCGACTGCGACGTGATCCAGGCGGACGGCGGCACGCGCACCGCGAGCATCACGGGCGCGTTCGTCGCGGCGCACGACGCGGTGGCGAAGCTGCTCGCGACGGGCCGCATCGAGCAGTCGCCGATTACCGACTACGTCGCGGCGATTTCGGTCGGCGTCTTCGACGGCCTGCCGGTGCTCGATCTCGACTACGACGAAGACTCGCAGTGCGATACGGACATGAATGTCGTGATGACGGGCGACGGCGGCTTCGTCGAGATCCAGGGCACGGCGGAAGGCGAACCGTTTTCGCGCGACGAAATGAACGCACTGCTCGATCTCGCGCAAAGCGGTATCGAAACGCTGATCGCGAAGCAGAAGGAAGCCCTGGAGATTGCCGGTGAATGATCGTCGGAACGCCGATGGCGGCGCAGCGGTGAAGCCGTCGCCCGGCAAAGCGGTGCTTGCATCGAACAACGCGGGCAAGCTGCGCGAATTCGCGGCGCTGCTCGATGCGGCCGGTATCGAACTGATCGCGCAAGGCACGCTCAATGTGCCTGAAGCGGAGGAACCGCATCCGACGTTCGTCGAAAACGCGCTTGCCAAGGCGCGCCATGCGGCGAAGCTGACCGGCCTGGCGGCGCTCGCCGACGATTCCGGCCTGTGCGTGCGCGCGTTGCGCGGCGCACCCGGTGTCTATTCGGCGCGCTATGCGCAGCTCGCCGGCGGCGAGAAAAGCGACGCGGCAAACAATGCGCGCCTCGTGGCGCAACTCGCCAACGTGACGGACCGCCGCGCGTATTACTTCTGCGTGCTGGTGCTCGTGCGCGCCGCCGACGACCCCGAGCCGCTGATTGCCGAAGGCCGCTGGCACGGAGAGATCATCGACGCGCCGCGCGGCGCGCACGGCTTTGGCTACGATCCGCACTTCTTCATTCCGGCGCTGAACGCGACGGCCGCCGAACTCGAGCCGTCGGTGAAAAACGCGACGAGCCATCGCGCGATTGCGTTGCAGCAGTTGCTGGCGCGGCTCGAGGAGGACGCGTGAGCGCCAGTGCGGCATCGACCGGCGGCCGCGTGATCCAGGCATTCAGCGCGCCGGGCGGCATTCGCCTGACGTCGCTGCCACCGCTTGCGCTTTACGTGCACTTTCCGTGGTGCGTGCGCAAGTGCCCGTACTGCGACTTCAATTCGCACGAATGGAAAGGCGAGCGCTTTCCGGAAAACGATTATCTCGATGCGCTGCGCGCCGACCTCGAACACGCGCTCCCGCTCGTCTGGGGCCGCCAGGTGCATACGGTGTTTATCGGCGGCGGCACACCGAGCCTGCTGTCGGCGCCGGGACTCGACCGGTTGCTGTCGGACGTGCGCGCGCTGCTGCCGCTCGACGCCGATGCCGAGATCACACTCGAAGCGAATCCCGGCACATTCGAAACGGCAAAGTTCGCGCAGTTTCGCGCGAGCGGCGTGAACCGGTTGTCCGTAGGCATCCAGAGTTTCAATGAAACGCATCTGAAGGCGCTCGGCCGGATTCACGATGCGGCGCAAGCGCGTCATGCGGTCGACGTCGCCGCGCACACGTTCGACAATTTCAATCTCGATCTGATGTTCGCGCTGCCGCAGCAAACGCTCACCGAATGCCGGGCCGATGTCGAAACGGCACTGTCGTATGCGCCGCCGCATCTGTCGCTGTATCACCTGACGCTCGAACCGAACACGCTGTTCGCGAAGTTTCCGCCGCCGCTGCCGGACGACGACGCGTCGGCCGACATGCAGGACTGGATTCACGAGCGTACGGCCGCCGCGGGCTACGAACGCTACGAGGTGTCCGCGTATGCGAAGCCGCACCGGCAGAGCAAGCACAATCTGAACTACTGGCGCTTTGGCGACTATCTCGGCATCGGCGCGGGCGCGCATACGAAGCTGTCGTTCCCGAACCGGATCCTGCGGCAGATGCGCTACAAGCATCCGTCGACGTTTATCGACGAGGCGAAAGCCGGCCATGCGGTACAGGAAGAACACGAGGTCGGCCCGCGCGACTTGCCGTTCGAGTTCATGCTCAACGCGCTGCGGCTAGTCGAAGGCTTTCCGGTGCATCGCTTTATCGAGCGCACGGGCTTGCCGATGACTTCGATCGAACCGGCGCTGCAGGAAGCGGAACGACGCAAACTGATCACGCGCGACTATGAAAAGATCGCGCCGACGCCGCTCGGTCAGGCCTTTCTGAATGATTTGCAAGCGTTGTTTCTTAAAGAATCGCAATAAGCGAGTGACGTTCTGAGGCGGGGCCGCCGTTTCAGGTTACAATTTCGGGCTCGGAGGGCTGGCAGAGCGGTTGAATGCACCGGTCTTGAAAACCGGCAAGGCTTTACGGCCTTCGTGGGTTCGAATCCCACGCCCTCCGCCAGTCATACCAGCGAAACGGGCCTTTCCATCCGGACGGCCCGTTTTTCATTTCCGCGCCCTTCGTCCTAGCCCCCCAATTGTTCAACGAATACGATAAACCTACACGAACAATTCGATCCTCGTTATATACAACCAGATATAACATGAGACCTTCATGACCGGTACGAGGCACAATGAAGGAGATAGACCAGTCGCTCATCTACGAGCCGGCAATCCGGTCATTGGGAATGCAGAATTAATTCCGGACTCGGTCGCGCTCATCGAGGACGCGCACAGCATCACATAGCGTCAACTCAATACCGACACGAGCCGGCTCGCCAATGCGCTCGCCGCGCTCGGCAAACCCATCATGCCGGTACTCAACTACGCGAAGGCGACGCAGCACCCTCACGTCCAAGCACGCGGCATGCTACTGACCGATGCCGACGGGCATTGTCATCTGAATACGCCGATCCGCTTCGTGCACGAACCGGGCGAACCGGCACTGAAGGTCGCGGCGCTGGGCGAGCATACGCAAACGGTGCTGGGCGCCCCGCAGCACCATCGGTAAAGCGCCGATACAATTGAGAGATCCCTTCCTTGCATCGCCTTTCCCCATCCGAAGGAAGGAGGCTGCAATGCTCAAAACTGCTCTCATTGCCGCAGCGGCGGCTGTCATCCTGACAGGCTGCGTCGCCGCCCCCGGCTATTACTACGGCTATCCGTACGGCCCCTACGACGCGTACGACCCGGGTTACGCCTATGCCTACCCTTACGCGTATCCCTATGCATACGGCCCGGGCTATTACCCCTACGCCTACCCGTATCCCTATCCGGCGTTCGGAAGCGTCAGCATCGGCTTCTGGGGCGGCGGCTGTTGCTACTACGGACACGGCTACTACCACCACGGCGGATACTGGCACGGACATGGCGGCGGCTGGCATGGCGGCGGCTGGCATGGCGCCGGCTGGAACGGTGGCGGAGGCGGCTGGCATGGCGGCGGTGGCGGCAGCGGCTGGCACGGCGGAGGCGGTGGCGGTGGCGGCCGGCACTAGTGTGCGTCGCCACGCAATAGCCGCACGCCACGCGTAGTCCGGACACACCTCCGGACACACCTCCGGACACACCTCCGGACACACCTCCGGGCACACCACGAGGCGATCGTTCGTTGCCCCTCGCATCCGTACGAACATCTATTGAATCGCGGTGCGCCTGCACTACGATCGCTGTTAGCGGCGCCCCGCCGCAGCAGAGATCGAAGATGCCCGATCGCAACCGTCACCTCCGAGCAATCCTTGCCGGCAACGGCTCTTCCGTTGCGCGTGCCCTTCCGGCCGCACGCACCACTGCATTGCTGCTGATTTCGCTTATCGCCTACGCGTGTACGTTCACACCTCCGGAACGGCCGGTCGCGACGGTACCGCTCGCGGCAATCAACAGCGCGACGCTCGACCAATATCGCAGCGCCGTCGCAAGACGCATCATGGAGCGCAATCCGTCATACGTGCTGCAAGGCACGCCGCAGGCGATGCTGCGCTCGCTCGTCGTCGTGACTTTTGTGGTCGACAGCCGCGGGCAGATCGTCGCGTCGTCCGTGTATCGCACGAACGGCGACGACGAAGCGGAAAGCACCGCGCTCGCGACGCTGCGCCGCGCCGCCCCCCTGCCGCAACCGCCCGCAAAACTGCTCGACCGCGCCGGCCACCTCGAATTATTCGAAGACTGGCTCTTCAACGATAACGGCAAATTCCAGTTACGCACCTTTGCCGCGCCGCAAGCGCAAACCCTCGATTGACGCAGCAAAGGCAGGGCAAACGAAGCCCACACGAAGAAACTACGACGCATAAACAACAGACAAGCAGGCGGCAAACGGAGGAAAGCCAAACGAAAACCGCTCTTTAATGTCGCCGTGCCTTGCTGTCGATATAATTCGACCACTCCCCGCCGGAGACTTCCGGCACCGCTTTCGCCGCGCCGCCATCCGCCCGCGCCGAACAGCCTGGTCGCCGCGTGCCGCGTTATCCGCGCGTTCGCCCGCCCGCCTTGCATCGTCTGGCACGCTGCCGCAACGAGGAGTAGCCCGACAGGTATGCCGCGCAGGAATAGCGCCCGCCTGTTGCACGCCAGAAGTCGCAAGCTGCCTCACCCCGGTATCCCATCCAACAACGGTGCGCCGACACTACGGCCGGCAGCGCGCGTATCGTGCGATCCATACGTCGAACACGCCTGCACGCGGTCGCACCATCGATACGGAGTTTTACGCATGTCCTCACCGCCGCTTTCAAGCGCAGGCCCGAACCTCGGGCAGCAACAAGGCACGGCGCGCATCATCTTTGCGAGCTTCATCGGCACCGCAATCGAGTTCTATGATTTCTATGTGTACGCGACCGCCGCGGCACTCGTGATCGGACCGGTGTTTTTCCCACATGGATCGGCAACGGCGCAGGCGCTGTCCGCCTTCGTCACGTTCGGCATCGCGTTTGTCGCGCGGCCGATCGGCTCGTTCCTGTTCGGTCACTTCGGCGACCGCATCGGCCGCAAGTCGACGCTCGTCGCATCGCTGCTCGTCATGGGTCTGTCGACCACGCTGATCGGCTTCGTGCCCGGCTACGATGCAATCGGCAGTCTCGCGCCGATCCTGCTGTGCGTGCTGCGCTTCGGCCAGGGCATCGGTCTCGGCGGCGAATGGGGCGGCGCGGCGCTGCTTGCCACGGAAAACGCGCCGGCCGGCAAGCGCGGCTGGTTCGGCATGTTCCCGCAACTGGGACCGTCGGTCGGCTTCCTCGCCTCCAACGGGCTGTTCTTCGGCCTCGCGCTCACGCTCTCCGACGAACAGTTTCGCAGCTGGGGCTGGCGCGTGCCGTTTATCGTCAGCGCCGTGCTCGTCGTGCTCGGCCTCTATGTCCGGCTGAAGATCGCGGAAACGCCGGCGTTTCGCGCGGCCATCGAGCGCCAGGAGCGCGTGCGCGTGCCGATCGCGACGCTCATCTCGCGCTACGGGTGGCCGACGCTGCTCGGCTCGCTCGCAATGGTCGTCTGCTACACGCTGTTCTATATCTCGAGCGTGTTCTCGCTGTCGTACGGCGTGTCCGCGCTGCACTTCACGCGTCAGGGCTTTCTCGGCATGCTGTGCGTCGCGGTGGTGTTCATGGCGCTCGCGACGCCGCTGTCCGCCTGGGCAAGCGATCGCTTCGGCCGCAAGCCCGTGCTGATCGTCGGCATTCTCGTCGCGGTCGCATCGGGTTTCACGATGGAACCGCTGCTCGGCAGCGGCTCGACGCCGCTCGTGCAGCTGTTCCTCATCATCGAGCTGTTCCTGATGGGCGTCACGTTCGCGCCGATGGGCGCGCTGCTGCCCGAGCTCTTTCCCACCAACGTGCGCTATACCGGCGCAGGTGTGTCATACAACCTCGGCGGGATACTCGGTGCGTCGGTCGCGCCGTATATCGCGCAGCTGCTTGCCGCGCATGGCGGTCTCTCGTGGGTGGGCGGCTATGTGTCGGTGGCCGCGCTCGTCAGCCTGTTCGGCGTCGTCTGCATGCGTGAGACGCGCGATGCGCGACTGATGTAAATCGAAGAAAAAACCCGGGCGCGCCGTCTGCGCCCGGGACCCGTCATCGCGTCAGCGGCCGGCACGACGCGCCTCCCTGTCGATCGTCACGCCGGCCACGCGATGCGCGGCACCACTAGTAGTAGTAACCGTGGTGGTGATATCCGCCGCCGTCGTACGGCACCACGACACACCCTCCCAATGCGGTGGCCAGCAACGCCCCTGTAATCAACGTCGCAATCAAGCGCTTCACTTCACGTTTCACAGCGTTCTCCCATCGAGTCAGTGTCGTTATTCGAGTGCATCCCGAATGCTTCCGATTGAACACGAACGTCAGAACGGGGACCGTTGCAATTTGTAAGCAGCCTTGGAGTATCTGTTACACGGACGATGCCGCGCGCAGTGCGCCTTGCGGTAAAGATGGGCACCGAAGCTCGCCGTTGAAGCACAGGCGCGCCGCGCGAGCAAACGATGACGCTCGCGACCTTGCCGAAGCGCCGCTTCCGGCTCAATCAAAAGCGACAGTTTTAACAAGCGTGTAATCGAGTTCGGCGCCGAGTTTGACGTATCCATCGCGCGCCGAGGCGCCTGCCGTTTCGTGTTCAAGTCCGATGGAACTCCGCGCACGCGGCACAGTCTCTATCAGTGCAGTGCCTGATTGTTTGTTCATTGCAGTGTTTCCTCTCCGCCCGCGTGAGCAGCGCGAGCGTTCTCGAGGCGTAGCGATTCAGCCGCCCATCGAATCGGGCGACTGCGCGCTACGCCTCTTTTTCTTTTTCGGCCAGCACTTGTCCAGCGAGCGCTTTTCGGGCGTGCGCGGTTTGCGAAAGCGGGAGAAGTTCAGGATGCGGCGATGGGGCGCGCCGGCGGGTTGCGCGGCTCGCCATCCGCGGGCGGGTTGCTGTGCACATAGTCGATCGCCGCGATCGCGCGTTCGACGGGCGGCACCGAATGGCCATCGCCGATCGATGTCGAGCGATACGGCGCTTCATTGCCGAAGTGCGTAGGCGACGTGGCGATAAAGATCATCACCGTGCGCTTGCCGAGCGCATGCGCGAGATGCACGAAGCCCGTATCGACACCGATAACGAACGCCGATGCATCGACCAGTTGCGCAATACCGGTTACGCTCAGTTGCGGCAGCACCTGCGCCTGCGGCACCGCTGCGACGATCTGCCCGGCTTCCTTGCGCTCGCCTTCCGAACCCCACGGCAACACGACACAAAAGCCGCGCCGCACGAGATCGGCCGCCACCGCGACCCACGACGCAATCGGCCATTTCTTGTCGTCTTTGGAGGTTGCGTGGAACAGCACCGCGAGCGGCTTGCCTCCCGCATCGACGACGGGCTGCGCGGCAGGCGGAATACGCAGGTTATAGACCGCCGGGCCGTCTGCGCGATAACCGAGCGCATCGGCGACGGTATCGCGCATGCCTTGCCATGCATTGGCATCGTGGCGCGGCGCGAAGCGGCGCGTGTAGGCGAACGCGGCGCCCTGCTCGCCGAGATTCGTCGCGTGATAGCCGAAGCGCACCTTCGAGCGCGTGAGAAACGCGATGATCGCGCTCTTGTAGACGCCGTGAATATCGACCACCACGTCATAGCGATACGCGCGCAATTCGGCAATCGATGCGGCAATCGCCTTGAAGTCGGCCCAGCGGCGCGCCTTCTTGAAGCGGCGCAGCGGCGCGCACAACACGCGGTCGACGCTCTGGTTCCAGCACGCGACTTCCGCGTGCGCGTCGTCGCAGGCCCAGTCGACCGCCACGCCCGGAAACGCGCGCTTGAGGTCGGCCACGACCGCCTGTGCCTGAATGACGTCGCCCAGTGACGTGACCTTGACGACCAGAATTCGCTTCATTGATAACCCTGTTTCTCGCGGCGATGCCGGGCCCATGGTAGCCGGCCCTCGAATGCGTATGCGATGCGCGTCGCCCTTCCGGTCGCGAGCGTGTTGGCGCGGAACGCTTGCCCGATCAAGCTCGCGGCCAGATGCAGGATTTTAACCCGGGCGTGCGCGGCCGCCGCGCACGGATAAGCGGCCGGCGAAACAGCACGCCATGCACGCATCGATGCAACGCACATGTATGGGCCAGATCCAGGGGCCAGCTTATTTCAGCGGGCTTTCAACAATACGCCGCGCATCGTGCGCCGCTATAATTCACGCTTCGCCACCGCCCGCGTTGCTTGCGCATATTCGCCTACGCCATGCTGAGGACACCCATCCCACTGTCGTCGAACATCGTCCGGCATACGAAACGGCTCTGGCGCCAGTACGGCATCTTCTGGCTCGGCGCCATCGCCGTCGGCCTCGCCGCTGTCTACTACGCACGGCTGATCGACTGGGGCTACAACACATTTCTCGAGCAGCAGCACGAACGCCCGTGGCTGCCGCTTTTCATCACACCCGCCATCGCCGCGGCCGCCGCGTGGCTCACGCGACGCTTCTTTCGCGGTGCCGAGGGCAGCGGCATCCCGCAAGTGATCGCCACGCTGCATACGCGGCCTGCCGAGACGGGCGCGCGGCTTCTCACGCTGCGCATCCTGTTCGGCAAGGTGCTCGTGTCGTTCCTCGGCATTCTCGGCGGCTTCACGATCGGCCGCGAGGGCCCGACCGTGCAGGTCGGCGCCGCGCTGATGTTCAACCTGCGCCGCTTATACCCGCGTTCGACCGCGATGATCGAACGCCAGCTCGTGCTCGCGGGCGCCGCTGCGGGCCTGTCCGCCGCGTTCAACACGCCGCTCGCCGGCATCGTGTTCGCCATCGAGGAGCTCACGCGCAGCTTCGAAGCACGCGCGAGCGGCGTGCTGATTACCGCCATCATCATCGCCGGCGTGATCGCGCTCGGGCTCAACGGCAACTACACGTACTTCGGCACGATCAATGTCGGCGCACATTTTCCCAATGCGCTCGCGCTAGCGGTGCTGCTCACCGCGGTGGTAACCGGTATTGCGGGCGGTATCTTCGGCTGGCTGCTGCTCAATACGTCGCGCTGGCTGCCTGCGCCGCTCGTCAAGCTCAATGCCGAGCGTCCGGTGGTCTTCGCGGCGCTATGCGGACTCGTAATCGCCGTGGTGGGCCTGATTTCCGGCGGCACGACGTTCGGCAGCGGCTACGCGGAAGCGCGCGGCCTGCTCGACGGCCGCGAGCAATTGTCGATGTTCTATCCGCTGCTGAAGATGGTGTCGATGATCGGCTCGTACCTGCCCGGCATTCCGGGCGGTATCTTCGCGCCGTCGCTGTCGATCGGCGCGGGCTTCGGCAACGTGCTGCATATGGTGTTCAACGGCATGCAGCTGCAGATGCTGATCGCGCTTGCGATGGTCGGCTATATGGCCGCCGTCACGCAATCGCCGATCACGTCGTTCGTGATCGTCGTCGAAATGATCAACGGGCATGCGCTCGTGATCTCGCTGATGGCAACCGCGCTGGTCTCGAGCCGCGTCTCGGCTTTCTTCACGCCGCCGCTCTATGAGACGCTCGCGCGGCGCTATATGGCGCCGCCGGCGCCGCCCGCCACGGCTGGGGCCGGGTCTGCGACTGCCGCGGCCGCACACGATGTGCCGGAGCCGCTCGCGCACGCGGCGCCTTCGAACCCGAACGCTGACGCTTCGAACACGAACGCTGACGAAGCGTCAGCGCACGACGATGCGACGACGGATGCGCGTGACGACGCCAACGGCGATGCCCGGACCGCTCCGCCCGAAGACGAGGACGCGGATACGCCGCGGCGCTGAACGGCGACCGTGAGTGCGAGGGCACGGCAAGCCCGCGCCGCGTGCCCCGCCTTGCGCTCGTTACGCCCAGTGCCCGGGCACCCATTGCCAGTTTGGACCGCGCGCCACCCAATGCCCGGGAATCCAGCGATAACCGACTCGCGCGACCTGCCAGTGTCCAGGCACCCACACGTAACGGCCGCGAGCCCAGCGCCAGTGCCCGTGATCCCAGACATAGCCTGCACGCGGCGGCGGTACCGGCTCGTAGCGCACGGGCGGCGGCGCGTTCGGCGTGACCACGACGACGGCCGCGGACGCGGCCGACGGCAATACGAGGACGGCAGCCGACGCGCCCGCCGCGGCAAGCGCCAACTGGATAAGCAATCGATAAGACGTCTTCACTTTTTTCACCTCTTTCGATAAGCGCCGAATCGCGGCGTTATCGCTTCAATGCGCGAGGTGACAGGAACGCTGACAACGGGCGTGTTACCGCGTGGCCCGAAATGCAACCGATTATTTCGGCCGCCGGCGCATACGAACGGCCGGCAACGCGCAGGCAACAGCAATGCTTGCGGCGTGCTCACGCCGCAAGCGGGACAAACGAGGCAGACGCATCAAGCCTGCGGAATCTCGATCTTGACCTCGAGCACTTCGAGGTCGTCGTGACGTTCGAGATTGACGCGGATATCGTCGTCGGAGATTTTGACGTACTTCGAAATCACAGCAACGAGTTCGCGTTGCAACGCCGGCAGATAATCGGCGGGGGCATGGCCGCCGGCACGTTCGTGCGCAATGATCAGCTGCAGGCGTTCCTTCGCTACCGACGCGGATTTCTTCTTCTCGCCCAGCAAAAACGAAAGAATCGACATACGTGCGCCTCCCTTACTTGGTGCCGAAGAGGCGCTGCAGCAGGCCTGGCTTCTGGTAATCGGTAAAGCGCAGCGACTTCTGTTCGCCAAGGAAGCGCGAAACGACGTCCTTGTACGATTCAGCGACGTCCGTGCCGTCGAGGTGCACCGCCGGCAAACCCTGGTTCGACGCGTGCAGCACCGCCTCGGACTCCGGAATCACGCCGATCAGATCGATGCGCAGAATTTCCTGAATATCCGACAGCGACAGCATCTCGCCTTCGCTGACGCGTTTCGGGTTGTAGCGCGTGATCAGCAGATGCTCCTTGATCGGCTCCTTGCCTTCGATCGCACGTTTGGTTTTCGATGACAGAATGCCGAGAATGCGGTCCGAGTCGCGCACCGACGACACTTCGGGGTTCGTCACGATCAGCGCTTCGTCGGCGAAGTGCATCGCGAGCAGCGCGCCCGATTCGATGCCGGCCGGCGAGTCGCAGACGATGTACTCGAAGTCCATCGCGATCAGGTCGTTGATCACCTTTTCCACGCCTTCCATGGTCAGCGCGTCTTTGTCGCGCGTCTGCGAGGCCGGCAGGATGTACAGGTTCTCGAGCTTTTTGTCCTTGATCAGCGCCTGGTTCAGGTTCGCTTCGCCCTGGATCACGTTGATCAGGTCGTACACGACGCGGCGCTCGCAGCCCATGATGAGGTCGAGGTTGCGCAGGCCGACGTCGAAGTCGATCACGGCGGTCTTGTGGCCGCGCAACGCGAGGCCCGACGAGAAGCTCGCGCTCGTGGTCGTCTTGCCTACGCCACCCTTGCCCGAAGTCACCACAATGATTTTTGCCATTGGCCTTTACCTTGTATCCGTCGATTTTGTGAATTGATAAATCCGGCATCCGGTTGCGCATGCGGTGCATGCATGCAGCACACCGCGGCGCACTAGGTGAGCCGCAGCGGTTCGATCATCAGCTTTTCGTCGTCGAGCCAGATCTGCACCGCCTTGCCCTGCACGTCGGCGGGCAGCGGGTTTTCGGTCGTCCGGTAAATGCCCGCGATCGAAATCAGCTCCGGTTCGAGACAGGTGCAGAAAATGCGCGCATCGTGATTGCCGTGCACGCCGGCGAGCGCGCGGCCGCGCAGCGGTGCATAGATATGAATGTTGCCTTCCGCGATGATTTCCGCGCCGTGGCTCACGAGACCGAGCACGACGAGGTCGCCCTTCGCATAGATCCGCTGCCCCGAGCGCAGCGGTTTATCGACGACCATGGTTTGCGACGACGCTCCCGACGCGCCGGTCAGCACCGGTTCGGCAGGCTGGCTCGCGGACGCGAGAGCCGCAGGGCCTCCCTCCGAGGCCGCAGACCGGCTTTCCGATGCGGCGGCTGGATCGGCAGCCTCCCCCGGCGCGGAGGCCGGCTCAAGCGCTGGATCGGCCGCCTGCGCTTCCTCTTCGCCCGCGGCCGTCTTTGCATTCGGCCGGCGATCGCGTGCTTCGAGCAGCGGCAGATTGGCCTCGCTCACCCACGCGTGCTGCGCCGCATCGGCGACCACGCCGACCGGGCGCATGCGCACGCTGTCGAGCAGCGCGGCGATCTCGGCGAGCGGCACACGCTCGCTTTCGGCGAGGCGGCGCACGTCGATCGCGACGACGTCATTGGCGAAAAATTCGGGGGTCGCCTCGAAGCGGCGCGTGAGTTCGGCGCGCATTTCGCCGAGGTCGGTGGTTTTGACCACGAACAGAAGCGTGTCCACCGCACCGCTGCGCAATTCGAAAAAAGGCGATTTCCTGGGCGACATAGCGTTCGGCAAAAAATTTTGCGTATTTTACAGGGGTCCTGGCGCGCGTCGAACTTTTTCGCCCGAACTTTCGTCGACCGATGGCGAAACGGACGCAGCAACACGGCTAAAACGTGCGGACGTGCACGATTGGCGTGGCCGGCGCGATCACCGCAATCGCCGTGACGGCGCGCATGAGCGAACACGCAACGGATAAGACGAATGCACGAAGCGCGCGGCAAGTAACGCAAAAACCCGTACAGCGCCTCGCGCCGCGACGCCCCGCTCACCCCGCCGGCGGCACCGGCACAGGCGTCACATGGCGCACCAGTTGCGATTCCCACTGGTCCCGCGCGCGCGCGGTCGGCCGATGGTCGCCGGTGGGACCGAAGCCGAGGCGCTCGTAGAAGCGCATCGCATTGCGATTGCTGTCGGCGATCCAGGCATACACTTCGGTCGCGCCGCCACGCGCGAGCCACTCGCTGGCGGTATTGACGAGCAGTTCGCCGCCGCGCAGATGGCGCACCGCCGGCGCGACCCACAGTTCGCTCACGAATGCGCGGCGCGCGGGCGTGTCGTCGAAACACGCATCGATCACGCCGGCCGGATGGCCTTCCGTGTAAAGAATGAAAGTCGTGGACGTGACGGAGGCCGCATTGAGCGCGGCCTTCGCGTCGAACGTGGCGGCATCCGCGGACAATGCTTCCTCCAGCGTGTCGCCGAATGCGTAGGGCGCCTCCCGTAACGATGCGGTACGGAGCTCGCGAAAGACATCGCCCTGATCGGCAGTAATGCGCGCAACGGTGAGTGACGGACTCATTGGAGAGGTAGACCCCGGATCTGAAAGCGTAAAACCGGGCGTGACACGCCTGAACCCCGGCCTCAATCGAGGTGCGAAGAAAACGCAGCCTCGAAGCAGTATAAAACCCAAACCCTGCCGCATTTGCACATACAAACCGGCACGAAGCGTTGCCCCGGCTTCGACCTGACCCTTTCCGCTAGCGGTATAGCCTAACCGAACGGCCGGGCGAGTCAAATCCTTATTTGAGACATCGGCGGCACACCGCGCTCACGGCGACTCGTAGCGGCCGGTGCCATCGGGCCACGGCGTCAGCAGCTCGAAGCCGTCGTCGGTGACCGAGATCATATGCTCCCATTGCGCGGACAACGATCGGTCCTTGGTCACCACGGTCCAGCCGTCGCGCATCACGACGGTGCTGGCACGGCCCGCATTGACCATCGGCTCGATGGTAAACACCATGCCGGGCTTCAGGCGCAGCCCTTGCCCCGGCTGGCCGTAATGGAGCACCTGCGGGTCTTCGTGATAGACCTTGCCGATGCCGTGTCCGCAGTAGTCGCGCACGATCGAAAAACCGTCGCGTTGCGCGACCTTCTGGATGGCGCTGCCGACATCGCCGAGCGTCGCACCGGGCTTCACCTGACGAATGCCCGCGAGCATCGCCTCATACGTGGTGTCGATCAGCTGCTGCGCGACGCGGCTCGGCTCGCCGACCGTGTACATGCGGCTCGTATCGCCGAAGTAGCCGTCCTTGATCACGGCGACGTCGATATTGATGATGTCGCCGTCCTTGAGAACCTCATTGCGGTTCGGAATGCCATGGCAGACGACCGAGTTGACCGACGTGCAAATGGTTTTCGGAAAACCCATGTAGCCGATGTTGGCGGCAATCGCCTGCTGCGTGTTGACGATGAATTCGCGGCACAACGTATCGAGCTCGTCGGTCGACACGCCGGGCTTCACGTGTTCACCGATCATCACGAGCACGTCGGCGGCCAGCCGGCCGGCGATACGCAGCCTGGCGATGTCATCAGGAGTCTTGTAGGTAATGGCCATTGCGCAAAAACGGTGCGGTGTGCGGCACGCGTCGCGTGGCGCGTCACCCGGTTATCGACCAGTCATTGTACCGAGTCTCCTGACGACGCATTTTTTCAGCCGGGCTCGTTGGGGCTGTCGGCGGTCGATGCAGGTCCCGTTCCCGGCGCGGATTCGCGCACTTTTCGGTCGGCTGCGGGCGCTGTCGGCGGCGCGTGCATCGCCGCTTTGGGGCTCGCATCAGGGCTCGCATCAGGGCTCGCATCAGGGCTCGCATCAGGGCTCGCATCAGGGCTTGCCGCAGGACTTGCAGCAGGACTTGCCGCAGGACTTGCCGCAGGACTTGCCGCAGGGCTTGCCGCAGGATCCGCAGCGGGGCCCGCGGCGGCGTTCACGGCGGGGCTGACGTCAGCGTTGACGCCATCGCCTGCCGCCGCCATCAGCCGCCGCAACGGCAGCAACAGCAGCGGCGTCGTGATCATCGAGATCACGACCGCGAGCGTCACGATCGCCGATGCGCGCGGCTCGACGACGCGCACGGCCAGCGCCGACGACATCACGACAAACGCGAACTCGCCGCCTTGCGAAAGCAGCATGGCGAAGTACGCGCGCTGTCCGCGGGGCACGTTAAAGCGCGGCGCAAGCAGCCAGAGCGCCGCCGCCTTGATGCCGACCACCGCCGCGACGACGACCAGCACGCGCCGCGGATAGCGCACCAGCACGTCGAAGTCGATCGACATCCCGATTGCGATAAAGAAAAGCCCGAGCAGCAAACCCTTGAACGGCGCGATATCGCGCTCGACCTGCTGCTGATAGCCGGAGTCGGCGAGCAGCACGCCGGCAAGAAATGCGCCGAGCGACGTCGACAGATGCACGCCGCGGAACAGCAGCGCGACACCGATCACCCATAGCAGCGCAAACGCGGTGAAAATTTCCGGCGCGCCGGTGCGCGACACGATGCGCAAACCGCGACGCAGCGCGATGCGGCCCACCAGCACCACCGCGGCAAGCATCGCGAGCGCCTTGCCGACCGCGATCCAGTTCTCCGCCACGCTGCCGCCCATATCGATCGGACTCAGAAGCGGCATCAGCGCGACGAGCGGGATCGCCGCGAGATCCTGAAACAGCAGGATGCCGAATGCGGCCTCGCCGGTGGGCGTACCCATCTGCCCGCGCTGCTCGAGCTCGGACAGGGCCATTGCCGTCGACGATAGCGCAAGCGCGAGACCGGCCGTCAAGGCAATCTGCCAGCGCGAGCCGAACAGGAGAAAAATCGCGGTCAGCAGTCCCGCGCACAGCGCCATCTGCACGCCGCCATAGCCGAAGATCGTGCGGCGCAAGGCCCAGAGCCGGCCGACATTCATCTCGAGGCCGATCACGAACATCATCAGCACGATGCCCAGTTCCGAGAAATGCAGGATCGCGTCGACGTCGGTCACGAGCTTCATGACGGACGGCCCGATCATCACTCCGGCGACCAGATAGCCGAGCACCGAGCCGAAGCCAAGCCGGATCGACAGCGGCACGACGACGAGCGCCGCCCCGAGGAACACGACGATATGGAAAATCACGCTTTTCATGGGGACCGCGCTTTAAGGACCGCGCTTTAAAAACTGCGCTTTAGAAACCGCGCTTTAAGCACTGCTTTGAACCGCGCGTGTGGGACCGCTCCAGGACCGCCTCGAAACTGCTTGAGCACCGCTTGAAAACGATGGCGAGGCGCGGAGGGACGAACGACAGGCGCAGCAAGGCGCCTGCCGCGCGCCGCGCGTCAGGACGGCGACGCGCTTCGAATCGCCGCCGCGATGTCGCGGCTGACCGTCGCGAGCGCGCGGCTATGCGCGGCGACGAGCGCGTCGTTGCTGGCCGTCGGCACGGGCTCGCGCGCAACGGTCCGGCCTGAGATGGGCAGCGGCTTGCCCGGCACGCGCACGACCCATTGCGCGTCGACCGTCACCGCGTCGCCGGGCACCGAATCGAAGCGCACGATGTCGACGCGCACCCGCGAAGCGTCGCGCACGAGCGCCGCCTGCCCGGCCACCGAGACCTCCGCGCTGCCGAGCAACTGTTCGAGGTCGGCCGCGATCGTGCGTGCGATGCCGCTTTTCAGCGGCTCGCCCCAGCGCGCGAATTCGTTGAGCGCGACTTCGTTGTCGGACACGCGCGTGACGAGCTGCGGCCGGTCCACGAGTTCCGGCACCGTCACCGGACCGACCACGACTGCGGCCCGCATGGGCGCGCCGGTCGACTGAAGCGAGGCATCGCGACTCAGCGTATAGAAAGAAGAATTCGGCGATTTGCAGCCGGCGAACGCGCAGAGCACTACAGGCACGGCACACGCCGCCAGCAACAGCTGCGCCGCACGAGTGCGCGCCGTCGCTCCGGCATCACTACGCATGTGCATCGAACGCATCACTTTTTGTCCTCCGATTTACCCCGGATCAACGCCTCCGGATGACGTTCGAGATACTCCGCGAGCGTGCGCAGCGACGACGCGGTGCGCGACAGCTCGCGAATCGCATCGGCCGTGTCCTGCTGCAGCGCCGAATCGGGCTGCAGCGCGTTATTGGCCGAGTCGAGCGTCGTGCGCGCCGCCGTCAGCGTGTCGCGCGCCTGCGGCACCAGCTGGGTATCGAAGTTCTGCAACAGCGTATCGGCACGCGCAAGCGTCTGCTGGGCATTCTTGCCGATCGCCTCGAACGGGATCTTGTTCATGCGCGCGATCAGGTCGGTGACCGACTCCTGCAGCGACTGCAACCCGCTCGATACGGTGGGCAGCTCGGGCGGGGTGCGCTCCCAGTCCACTTGCGCCTTCGGCGCGTTCGGGAAGAAATCGAGCGCGACATATAGCTGGCCGGTGATCAGGCTGCCCGTCTTCAGTTGGCCGCGCATGCCGCGCGATACGAGGAAATCGGCCATCTCACGCGGCGAGCGCGACAGCCTGCCGCCCCGCGGCTCGTCCTGGAGACGCGACGTGAAGCGCTCCGGATAGAGCCTCACGGTCACCGGAATGCTGAACTGCTTCGTGACCGGGTCGAAGCGCGTATTGATCGCCGCCACCTCGCCGATCGGAATGCCGCGGAACTCGACCGGCGCGCCGACCACCAGCCCGCGCACCGATTCCTTGAAATTGAACGCGTAGGTCTCGACGATCCGATCGTGCTTCTTCATCGCTTCGGCGCGGTCGCCGAAGAGCTCGAAGGTCGTCTTCGCGGGCGCCTGCGGCTCATCGTCACGTACCTCAGGCGGTGTCTGGAACGCAAGGCCGCCGACCAGAATCGACACGAGCGACTGCGTATTGACCTTCACGCCCTCGGTGTTCAGCGAGACATCCACGCCGCTCGCATGCCAGAAACGCGTGTCCATCACGACGAATTTGTCGTACGGCGCGTTGATGAACACACGCATCGTGATGCCCTTGCCGTTCGGATCCAGCTCATACGACGTGACCTGCCCGACCTGCAGGCGGCGGAAAAAGATCGGCGTGCCGGTCGCGATCGAGCCCAGGTCGTCGCTCTTCAGCACGTATTCGCGGCCCGGCACGTCGCTCGCGATGACGGGCGGCGTCTCGAGACCGACGTAGTCGCGCCGGTCGCGCTTCGAAGTGCCGATGTCCGTGCCGATAAACGCGCCGGAAAGCAGCGTGCTGATACCGGACACCGTGCCGCCCGACACCCGCGGGCGCACCACCCAGAAGCGCGTATCGTCGACCAGCATCTTGGTTGCGTCGCGCGAAAGTTCGGCCGTTGCGATCACGCGCGAATAGTCCTTCGACAGCGCGACGCTCTTCACGACGCCGATGTCGACATCCTTGAACTTGATCTTCGTCTTGCCGGCCTCGAGGCCGTCGCCAGTCTTGAAGGTGATGGTGATGGTCGGGCCCTGCTGCAGAATCGCCTGCGCGGCAAGCCAGACGCCGATCAGCACCGCGACCACGGGCACGATCCAGATCCACTGGACGCGCCAGCGCGAACGCGTCACGGGGACCGCGTCGGGCAGCCCTGGCGGCGGAAAATCAGGAGGACGAGCCATGTGTGGTTTGCCTTGTATCCCAGGTGAGCCGCGGGTCGAATGACATCGCGGCGAACATTGTCAGTACGACGACCGCGCCGAACGCAATCGCCGCGGGGCCCGCGGTGACCGTCGCGAGCGCGTTGAACTGCACGAGTGCGGTGAGGATCGCAATCACGTAGATGTCGAGCATCGACCAGCGGCCGACCAGTTCGACGATCCGGTAGATTCGCGCGCGTTGCACCGGCTGCCAGCGCGAGCGCAGGTTCGCCGACACGGCAAGAAAACCGATCGCGAGAATTTTCAGCATCGGCACCGCGATGCTCGCGATAAACACGAGCACCGCGAGCGGCCACGAACCGGACGTCCACAGATAGACGACGCCGCTCATGATCGTGTCCTTCTGCGCGCCGAACAGTGAGCTGGTGTGCATGACGGGCAGCAGGTTCGCCGGCAGATACAGCACGAGCGCGGCAAGCAGAAACGCCCACGTGCGCGCGAGGCTGTTCGGCTTGCGCAGATGCAGCGGGCTGCCGCAGCGCGTGCAGCGCAGGTCGTGCCGATGGGCGCCGGCAAGCGTCGCCGGGAGCGGCGCGGACAGCAACCCGCAGTCGTGGCACACGCAGCGCAGGCAACCGGCGGCGGTGCGCGCCGGAAACGACGACGCACTGGACGCATGCGCGGCCGGAGACGCGGCCGGCGCAGACGCACCCGCGTCCGCAGCCGCAGGCCCGCCCTGCACGGCGACATCGGGCGGCCCTTCGAGCCGCGCCCACAGATCGCGCGGATCGAACGCGGCGGCCGCCGCGGCGAGCAGCAGCATCAGCGCGCCGAACGACCACAACGCCGTATCGGGAACGACGCTCGCGATATGCGCGAGCTTCACGAGCGAAACGAGCAAGCCGAGAATCAGCACCTCGGTCATTCCCCACGATTGCGCGATATGCAGCAACCGGAACACGAGATCGGCGCGATACGGCCGGCGTCCGAGCCGCAACGGCAACAGCAGCCAAACGATGCCCGCTGCCTGCAGCATCGGCATCAGCAGCGCCGTGAAGAAGATCAGCGCGGCAAGCGGCCACATTCCGTCGCGATACAGCACGCGAACCGAGCCGAACAGCGTGGTCTCGACGAGATCGCCATTGACGGACAGCCCGACGATCGGAAATGCATTGGCGAGCACGAACAGCGCAAGCGCCGCCAGTGCGTACGCAAGCGAGCGGTCGAGGCTGTCCGCCTGGCGCCGGTAGAGTGTTGCCCGGCAGCGGCAACAGCGCAGCACGCCATCGAGCGGCAACGGCTGTTCGTGCTGCAGCAGATCGCACTCGGGACATGCGATCACGCTGGCCGTGCTGCCCACGCCGCCGGAACCATCGTCTCCGGCCGCATTGGCGTCGTACGCGCCGTGTGCGGAGTTCATTTGACGTCCTCTCCTGGTGTGCCGCCGGGCGCGGGCTGCGCGTTGGTGCGCGACGACTGTTGCGTCGTCATGTTTTCCGCATCGATGACCCAGCCGCCGCCCATTGCCTTGTACAGCGACACATATGACGTCAGCACGGCCTGCTGCGTCTGCGTGCGGCTCAGTTCCGCATTGAAAAGACTGCGCTCGGCATCGAGCACTTCGATATAGCTCGTGTAGCCGCCCTCGTATCGCAGGCGCGCCATGTGCGAGTACGTGCGCAGCGCGTCGACCTGACGCCCTTGCGTGACGTACTGCTCGCGCAGCTTCTGTGAAGAGATCAGCGCGTCGTCCACTTCCTGGAACGCGGTCTGGATCGCCTTCTGATACGTGTATAGCGCCTGTTGCTGCTGTGCCTCGGCCTGCTTCACCTGGCCCGTGATATTGCCGCCGGTGAAGATCGGCTGCGTGACCGCGCCGGCAAACGACCATACCTTCGACGGCCCGGTGAACAGGTTCGAGATCTGGCTGCTCTGGGTACCCAGCAGGCCCGTCAGCGAAATCTGCGGGAAGTACAGCGCGCGCGCGGCACCGATCAAGGCGTTCGCGGCGATCAGATCCTGCTCGGCCTGGCGCAGATCCGGGCGGCGCTGCAGCAGGTCGGACGGCAGGCCGGCCGGGATCGCCGGCGTGCCAAGCGCGTTGAGAACCCGGCCGCGGATAATCGGCCCCGGATTGTGGCCGAGCAGCACCGACAACGCGTCCTCCTGTTGCGCAATCGACGCTTCGAGCTGCGGAATCACCGCGGCCGACGCTTCGTATTCGGACTGGCTCTGCGCGAGTTCCATCTGCGACACCTCGCCGCCCTGGAAGCGCAGCTCGAACACGTGTACCGATTCGGCGCGGCTTTGCGTGGTCGCCTTCGCGATTTCAAGCTGCCGGTCGAGACTCAGGAGCGCGATATACGACGAGGCGACCGACGACACCAGCACCAGGATCGTCGCGCGCCGCCCTTCCTCGGTCGACAGCAGGCTGGCACGCGCCGATTCGGTGAGGCGCCGGTTGCGCCCGAACAGATCGATTTCCCATGACGCGTTGAGCTGCGCCTCGAAGTCGTTGAAGATCGATCCGCTGTTCGAAAAGATGGAGGTCGGCCCGGACTGCGTAATGCGCTGGCGCCCCGCACTGAAGCCCGCGCCGACTTGCGGGAACAGCGCCGAGCGCGTGCTCCAGAACTGGCCGAGGAACTGGTCCACGCGCGCGGCGGCCACCTTCACATCCTTGTTGTCGGCCAGCGCCGTGGCGATCAGTTCGTCGAGCACCGGATCGTTGAACTGCTTCCACCATTCGGTGTTCGCGAGATCTTCGGCTTCGTTCTCCTGGAAGCGGAAAGTCGCCGGTGTGTCGACCGCCGGACGCTGATAGTTCGGTCCGAGCAGACACCCCGACAGAATGAACGCGAGCACCGATGCCGCGGCGAGTGAGCGTAGCGGGTGTCGCATGTCATTCATCCTCGCGACGTGCGGACGGCGTCACATGCGGGCCGCCCGAGCCCGGCGTCGGTCCCTGATGCGGCCCCTGATGCGGCCCCGGCGCCGGCCCCGGTCCCGACCCCGAGGCCGGCGTGGACGGCGGCACGTCGCCTGCCGAACCCGCCTTCTTCCCTTTGCGCTTGTCGGACAGCGTCTCCAGCACATAGAAGAACATCGGGATAAAGAACACCGCGATCGCCGTCGCGCCGAGCATCCCGCCGATCACGCCGGTGCCGATCGAATGCCGGCTGTTCGCCGATGCGCCGGTCGCGATCGCGAGCGGCACGCAGCCGAGAATGAACGCGAGCGAGGTCATCACGATCGGGCGCAAACGCTCTTCGGCCGCGAGCATCGTCGCATCGAACACCGACTTGCCGGACTGCCGGTTCAACACGGCGAACTCGAAGATCAGAATCGCGTTCTTCGCCGCCAGCGCAACGAGCATCGTCAGGCCGATCTGGAAGTACACGTCGTTGTTCAGCCCGCGCAGCAGGATCGCAAGCAGCGCGCCGAAGATCGCGAACGGCACCGCCATCAGCACGCCGAACGGCAAATTCCACTTCTCGTACTGCGCGGCGAGAATCAGGAACACCATCACGAGGCCGAATACGAACACGAGTCCCGACGTGCCGCCCGCCTGCTTCGCTTCGTACGCCTCGCCGCTCCACGCGAGCGAATAATCTTGCGGCATCTGCGCGCCGATTTCCTCGAGCGTCTGAATGACCTGTCCCGAGCTGTAGCCCGGCGCCGCATTGGTCGTGATCTTGACGGCCGGATAGTTATTAAAGCGCGTGACGAGGTCCGGCCCGGTCACGTACTTGTACGTCACGACGGACTTCAGCGGCACCATATCGCCGGACTTGCCGCGCACGAACACCTGGGTCAGGTCCTCCGGCTTCAGGCGATACTGCGGCTCGGCCTGCAGGATCACCTGCCACAGCCGGCTGTTGCGATTGAACTGCGAGACATAGAGCGAGCCGAACATCGTCTGCATCGCGCTATACACGGCTTCGACCGGCACACCGAGCGTCGTGGCCTTGTCGCGGTCGACGTTGACCAGCAATTGCTGCGATGACGCGTTGAAGGTCGATGTGACGCCCGACAGCTCAGGGCGCTTCTTCGCCTTCTCGACAAACTCCGCGACCACCGCCGCATACTGCGCGACCGTCGCGTCGCCCTTGCTCTGAATCCACACTTCGGTGCCGCCGGTCGTGCCGAGGCCCGGAATCGCAGGCGGATTGAGCGGCACGATGATGCCCTGCTTCACCTGCGACAGCGCCTTGTACGCGTTGACCAGCACTGCCCGCGCATTCTGCGTGCGGATGTTCGCCGACGAATAGCGCTCGTCGAACGACTTGAAGCCGATAAAGAAGGTGGACGCGTTGTTCTTGTTCTGGCTATCGAGCAGACTGTAGCCGTCGACGGTGGTCACGCTGTCGACCGCCGGCTCCTTCATGAAGTATTCGGTCACATCGTCGGACACGAGCCCGGTGCGGTCGAGGCTCGCCGCGTCGGGCATGATCACCGCGCCAAGCAGATAGCCCTGGTCTTCGGGAGGCAGAAACGCGCCTGGTATCGTGCGCATCATCCAGACGGCAAGCACGATCATGCCGGCGAAAATCAGCAAACCGACCGCAAAGCGCTTGATCATCAGCCGCACGGCGCGCGTGTAGCCGGCCGTCATCCGCGCGAACTGGCGGTCGAACCAGCGGAAGAAGCCGCGCTTTTCGCCGTGGCCCGGCTTGAGCAGCAACGCCGCGAGCGCCGGCGACAGCGTCAGCGCCACGACGCCGGAGATCACCACGGAAATGGCGATCGTAATCGCGAACTGCTTGTACATCTGGCCGGTAATGCCGCCGATAAACGCCACCGGCACGAACACCGCGCACAGCACGAGCACGATCGCGACCACCGGCCCCGCCACTTCGTCCATCGCATGCTTGGCAGCGGTCTTCGGGTCGAGCTTGAGCACGGTCATATTGCGCTCGACGTTTTCGATCACGACGATCGCATCGTCGACCACGATACCGATTGCGAGCACCATGCCGAACAGCGTCAGCATATTGATCGAGAAACCGAGCGCGGCCATGCCCATGAACGTGCCGACGATCGATACCGGCACCGCAAGCACCGGAATCAGCGTCGCGCGCAGGCTCTGCAGGAACACGAACACGACGATCACGACCAGCACCACCGCTTCGAAGAACGTATGCACGACGTCCGTGATCGACGCGCGCGTGAACTCGGTCGTGTCCATCGCGATCTTGTAGTCGATCCCCTCGGGGAACGACTTCTTCATCTCCGCGAGCGTCTTGCGCACCGCGTTCGATACGTCGAGCGCATTCGCACCCGGCTGCTGGTAGACCGCAATCACGGTGGCAGGCTTGCCCTGAAACCTGCTGCGGATCGAATAATCCTTCTGTCCGAGTTCCGCGCGGCCGATGTCCTTCAGCCGCACGATCGCGGCGCCGCCGCTTTGCGCGCGGATGATGATGTTCTCGAACTCCGACGGCTCGGTGAGCCGCCCGGTGGTCGTGACGGCGAACGACTGCTCGACTGCGTTGCCCGTCGGCGACTGGCCGAGGCGGCCGACCGCGAATTGCTGGTTCTGGTTCGCCACGGCTTGCTGCACATCGGCCGCGGTGATGCCCAGTTGCGCCATGCGGTCCGGCCTCAGCCAGATCCGCATCGCGTAATCGGGCGTGCCGAAGATGCTCGACTGGTTCGCGCCCGGAATGCGTTTTAACGCGTCGAGCACGTAAATGTTCGCGTAGTTCGCGATGTAGGTCGAATCGTAACTTTCGGTTGGCGAATAGATGGCGATCACCATCATGAACGCCTGCGATTTCTTCTGAACCGACACGCCCTGCGCCTGCACCGACTCGGGCAATTGCGGCAGCGCGAGGTTCACGCGGTTCTGCACGTCAACCTGTGCGAGCTCGGGGTTCGTACCGATCTGGAAGTAGCAGTTGATCGTCAGGTTGCCCGTCGACGAACTCGACGAACTCATGTAGATCATGTTGTCCGCGCCGTTGACCTGCTGTTCGATCGGGGCGGCAACGTTGTTCGCCACCACGTCCGCGCTCGCGCCCGGATAGGTCGCGGTCACGGTGATTTGCGGCGGCGTGATGTCGGGGTACTGCGCGATCGGTAGCGAGAGCATCGTGAGCGCGCCGCCGAGCGTAATGATGATGGAAATGACCGACGCGAAGATCGGCCGGTCGATGCAGAAGTGGGAGATGTTCATCAGCTTTCTCCCGCCCCCGACGCCGCCGGTGCCGCCGACGCAGGCGTAGCGGCGGCGGGCGGGCCGGAGGCCGGCTTGCCTGCGTTGCCACCTGCCGGCGTGGCCGGCGCGGGGAGATTGCTCGGCGGCGCGATGCCGGTGACCTTGATCGTCGAGTCCGGCGTCACGCGAATCGCGCCGTCGACGATAACGCGCTCGCCGTTGCGCAGGCCGTCGGTGATAAACCAGTCGTCGCCATGCCAGTCGCCGACCTCGACGACGCGCTGATGCGGCTTCGATTCGTTATCGAGCACCCACAAAAAGTGGCTCTTCGAGCCCTGCAGCACCGCCCGCTGCGGCACGAGAATCGCGTTCGGCCGCACCGCGCCCGACACGAGCGCGCGCACGAACTGCCCCGGACGCAGCACCCCCTTCGGATTCGCAAACACCGCGCGCACGAGGAAAGTGCCGGTCTCCGCGCTGAACGCCGGATTCGTGAAATCGATACGGCCTCGCTCCGGGTAGACCGAGCCGTCGGCCTGGACCACGGTCACGTCGAACTTGTTTTCCGGCGGGAAGCGCAACTGTCCCTTTTCGATCTGCTGGCGGTAGCGCAGCAGCTCGTTTTCCGAGATGCTGAAGTTCACCCACATTGGATCGAGCTGATAAACGTAAGTCAGCAAGCCGCCCTGGGTCGGCGTCACATAGCTGCCTTCCTGCTGGCGCGCATAGCTCGACAGACCGAGCAGCGGCGACTTGATGATCGTGTAGCTAAGGTTCAGCTCGGCGGTCTGCACCTGCCCCTTCGCGGCAATCACCGCGGCTTCCGCTTCCTTCTCGTTGCCGATCGCGTCGTCGAGGTCTTTCTTGCTCAATGCGTTTTGCGCGGCCAGCGGCACGACGCGCGCGAGGTTCGCCTTCGTGACCGTGAGCCGCGCCTGCTGCTGCGCGAGCTCGCCTTTGGCGGTCTGCAACGCGGCTTCGAACGGTTTGCGATCCATGATGAACATCGTCTGGCCCGCCTTCACGAGCGAGCCCTCCGTGTACATGCGCTTGTCGAGGAAGCCTTCGACGCGCGCGCGGATCTCCACTTCGCGAGAGCTCTCCGTCTGCGCGGTGAACTCGAAATCGACGGGCGTCGCCTTCTGCTCGACCGTGACAATCGTTACGTCAACGGGCGGCCGTTGTGCCTCGGGTGGCGCCTTCTTGCAGCCGCCCAGCAGCAACACAGCCGCCGCAAACGATAACCACCAGCATGCGCGCCGGCCGCTCAACACAGCGGGCGGCACCGGCACATCGCGCTCAAACGATCGATTCATTACGTTTGCTCCGTCTGATCGCCACGCTCATCGATTGACACGCGGACTGCTTATTGGATGGTGTAGCCCCGCCCGGACATGCATGCCGACAACGCCCGGTTGTAAGTGGCGAGTGCCTGCGATGCCTGCTGTTGCGTCGCCTGCTGCTGTTGCTGCTGCGACTGCGCCTGATGACGCTGGCGTATGCCGCCGCCGACCGCGCCGCCCGCCGCGCCGATCGCGGCGCCCTTGCCCGCGTCGCCTGCAATCGCGCCGACCGCCGCGCCCACGGCGGCACCGCCTGCCGCGCCGCGCACGCGCCCACCGGTCGGCTGCTGCGGCGGCGGCTGATTGGCCGCGTGTTGCGCGATTGCCGCCGGGTCGACACCGGTATTCTGTTTAGCCCATGCCTGGCACTGTCCCATGTCGCTTGCCTGCTTCTGCGCGCTTTGCCCCTTCGCGGGATAGATGATTGGCTGCTGCGCCGTTGCCGGCAGCGCCACCGCGATCGCGACAACTGCGAGTACGGAGGCAGCTGACAAAGGCGAGATCCGCATTGCGGGTTTCATGTCTGCTAATCCTCAATCGATTACCTGTCCGCGGCGCCGCTGCGCTTCACCGTCCATGCGCGGCGCGCGGGCACACCTTGACGCTTGCCCTCCCGAAGGCGGCAAGTTCCGATGCTGTGAATATTGGAAGTCAGCCTCTTCGAAGACAATTGGACCTTGGTCCAATAGCTTGTGCGGCTTGTGCGGCTTGTGCGGCTTGTGCGATTGGGCACGCGGGGCGCGCGACGCGTCAGCGCGGCACTTCGATATCGAGCGCCGAGCAGACGGTGCGAATAAAAAGTGCGTCGTTGAACGGCTTGCGCAGATAGGCGACGGCGCCCGCGGCAAGCGCCTCGTCGCGCACGCCGGCGTCGTCGTGCGCGGTGATGAAAATGACGGGCACAGCATGACCGGCCAGCCGCCGCTGGACCTCGAGTCCGTTCGAACCGGGCATCTGCACATCGAGAATCACGCAATCGGGACGATACGAGGGCATGGACGACAACGTGTCCAGAAATTCATCGCCGCTCGCAAACGTGTCGGCCACAATCCCGACAGAGCGCAACAATCGTTTGATCGCCCGGCCCACCGATGCATCGTCGTCAACCACCACAACGAATGGTTTGGCAGCGCCCATTTTGAATAGTCCGGTGACCGGCAACGCGGATGCGACGTCTGCAAATGCGTTCCCTGCAATAGACTATGAGACGGCGTGCGCAAGCGATATTGGACCTTGGTCCCGTACGGCGCCGGGCGTGGAACGGTCTGGTAGTGAGGCGGGCGTTCAGTCGTGCGAAGACAGATTGAACGTCGCGCCGGCGCGGGCGACCTTGTCGGCCACGCGCACAAGCTCCGCGAGCGAATTGACTTCCATCTTCTGCATCACGCGCGCGCGATGCGCCTTGACCGTCTTCTCGACCGTACCCAGTTCGCAGGCCACCTGCTTGTTGAGGCGCCCCAAGACGACGAGCTCCATCACTTCGCGCTCGCGAGGCGTCAGGCGTTCGACGCGGCTCTTCAATTCCCGCCACTCGCGCAGGCTTCGCAATGCGTCGGCGGAACGGATCAGCGCCTCGTCGATCGCGCGCAGCAGTTCGACGTCGCGCACGGGCTTCGTCAGAAAATCGGCGGCGCCGGCCTTGAGCGCGCCGACCGTCATCGCGATATCGCCGTGCCCCGTGAGGAAGACAGTCGGCAGCGATGCGGGCAGCTCGCGCTGCAATTCGAGTCCACTCAGATCGGGCATCTGCACGTCGAGCACGACACAGCACGGAACCTCGTCGGCCTGGCAGCGCGCGTCACACGCACACGCCAGCACCTGCCCGAGAAACTCACGAGCCGATCCATAAGCATCGACGCGATAACCGGCCGAGTGGATCAGCCGCGTCAGCGCGCGGCGCACACTCGCTTCGTCGTCGACGACATAGACTGTCGCACCGCGCGCGCCGATCCCGTTGCACTCGTTGAATATCATGATTGTCGTCCCGTGTCCGGCCTACTCCACGGCGGCAGCGCGACGTAGAACGTCATGCCTTTGTCCGTATTGTTTTCGGCCCATAGCCGGCCGCGGTGCATGTCGACGATCGAGCGGCTGATCGACAGACCGAGCCCGAGTCCCTGAGGTTTCGATGTGACGAACGGTTTGAAGATACGCTCGAGCCGATCGGCGGCGATCCCTTCTCCGCGGTCGCGAATCGCGATGCGCACATTGCCGTCGCGATCGAGCCCCGCGAATGCGCTGACGGTACGTTCAAGCGCATCGCAACCGCGCATCGCGTCGAACGCGTTGACCATCAGGTTCAGCACGACCTGCTGCAGCTGGATCTTGTCGCCGCGCACGGGCGGCAGGTCGTCGTCGATATCGACCGACAGATGCACCCCGCGCACGATCGCGTCGCTATGCACGAGCTGCGCGACTTCGCGCAACACATCGCCGGGATCAAGCCGCACGAGTTGCAGTTCGTCTTTCTTCACGAACGCGCGGATGCGGCGAATCACTTCGCTTGCGCGGCAACTGTCGTCGACGATGTCCTTCAGGATCTCGCGCACTTCGCCAAGCTCGGGCGGATCGAGATCGATAAAACGTTGCGCCGCCTGCACGTTGCTGAGGATTGCCGTCAACGGCTGATTCAGTTCGTGCGCGAGCGACCCGGCCAGTTCGCCGAGTGTCGACACGCGCGTCAGATGCGCGAGTTCCTGGCGATCGTGCCTGAGTTCGTAACGCTCGGTGCGGTCGGTGACGAACGCAAGCATGGCGACATGGCCGCCGTAACGCAGCGCGCTTGACGCGACTTCCACCGGAAATTCACTGCCGTCACGGCGTTTCGCGCGCATGTCGCGTGTGTGCGCGGCCGGTTGCATAGACGGCTGTGTAGATGGTTGCATCCGCGGCTGCGTGCGCGGTTGCACCGCCGCACGGGGGGAGTCGGTCCGCTCGTGCCCGGTATTGAGCAGATGTGGAACGAGCAACTCCGCCGCGAGGCCGGCAAGATCGCTACGCCGGTACTGGAAGAGCCGCTCGGCCTGCATGTTTGCACGCATGATCCTGCCCTCGCCGTCGACGACGATCGCCGCGACCGGCGCGTGTTCGAGGGCGGCAAAGGCATCGGACATATCGGGCGCAACGCTTCCCGAATCGCGTTGGAAGATCGCGCGCCACGCCTTCGCGAATCGCCGGGTCCGTTGCATGACGCGCGGTGCGCCACTGCCGGCTCCCGCGCGCGGTTCCCGCTCCAGCCCCGTGATCGATGACAGTTGAATGAACGATGCGGCGCCCTCGAACGGGGCGCCGATGCGCGCGGGAGCCGACGGGTACAACGGTTGAACCCGGGTCGAGGACAGCAGCAGGCCCAGAAAACGGTTGAGGCGCGAGACCGCATTCGCGACGGCAAAGATGGCGATGTTCATGGCTTACGTACCTCGTCGACGCTCGCACAAGACAACCTGATTTGCCTGCCTGATGATGCATGACAGCGGACGCATGAGGACGGCCGGAACTCGGAGCAATGCAGTTGTTGCCAACAACCGCTCGATGCGTCGATCTTTTGAAACATTGACAACTTCAACACTTATTCTGATTGCGCTTAACCGGGAACTGAGGAATTTCGACCGATGTGCGCATGGTGCGGCGCAATCGCGAGAATGTGCACAGCCGCACAGGCGGCAGCGTAGGCATTTACTTCGCTATTCGAATTGTTCAGGGAAAAATTGCAACTTAATGCTAGGCATAAACCAAGCGATAGTAAAGCGATTCTTAGTCTTAATGCCTGACGATTACATAGTTTCCCGAATTAACACGCCGCTCCACCGATCATGCACCGCGCCGAATCGCATTTATTCTTAAATAGCCTTGCTATTTAACGAAGGATTCTTAATTCTGCATCGAATATGTCCGATCAACGATTGGATGAAGGACGCGATACGCTCTCGAGCAATTCATCAAGCACGGACATTTCGAGCGGTTTCACGAGATGCGCATCGAAGCCTGCCGCAAGCGATTGCTCGCGGTCGCTCGACTGGCCAAAGCCGGACATTGCGACAATACGTGTCAACGACAGCATCGGGTTCGAGCGCAACTCGCGCAGCAGACCGAAACCGTCGACGTTCGGCATCGCGAGATCGGTCAGCACGAGTTGCGGCAGGTAGACCTTGGCGGCGGCGAGCGCGCTTTCGCCGTCGTACGCGACGCGCGCCTCGTGTCCTTTCATCTCGAGCAGCACGGCAAGACTGTCCGCGGAGTCGCGGTTGTCGTCGACGACGAGTACGCGCAGCGCCGTGCGGTCCACGCCCGCCCCGACCGGCGGCGCCACGTCGTCATGGGCCTGCCCGAAGCCGGCCGCAAGCGGCAGCCGCACGGTGAACGTGCTGCCTTGTCCACGCCCGCCGCTGGCGGCCTGAATCGCCCCGCCATGCAGTTCGACGAGCGACCGGCACAGCGTAAGACCGATGCCGAGACCGGTGTCGGTCGGGTTCTGCGCGTGGCCCTCCTGCATGAACAGATCGAAGATCGAATTGAGCGCATTCTCGGGTATGCCGCGCCCATAGTCCTTTACGCGCACGACAACCGCGCGGCGCTCGGTTCCGACGTGAATGGAAATTTGCGTACCGTTCGGCGAAAACTTCGATGCATTGTTCAACAGGTTCTGCAACACCTGCACGAGCCGTGTCAGATCGCCGCGCAGCACGAGCGGCGTGGCCGGCATCACCACCTTGATGGTTTGCCCGCGTCCGTCGGTAAACGGCCGCGCGGCTTCGACACTACGCGCGACGACCTCCTGCATCTCGACAGCCGCCATGCGCAGTTCGATCTTGCCGGTCGTGATGCGCCCGATGTCGAGCAGGTCGTCGACGAGGCGTGTCAGATGACCGATCTGCCGGTCTATCACGTCGCGGCATTGGCGCAGCAGCGGATCGGTATTCGGCGCGAGCTGCATCGCACTCACCGCGTTGCGCACCGGCGCGAGCGGATTGCGCAGCTCGTGCGCGAGCGTGGCGAGAAATTCGCTCATACGGCGGCTCGACACCTCGAGTTCCTCGAGGCGCTTGCGTTCGCTCATGTCGCGCGTGACCTTCGCGAAGCCGAGCAGCCGCCCCGTGCTGTCGCGTATCGCCGTAATCACGACATTGGCCCAGAACATCGAGCCGTCCTTGCGCACGCGCCAGCCTTCGTCTTCGATGCGGCCGAATTTGGCCGCGATCTCGAGTTCGCGCTGCGGCTTCAGTGCGGCGTTATCGTCGGCGCTGTAAAACACCGAGATCGGCCGGCCCAGGATCTCGTCGCGCTGATAACCCTTGATCTGCATCGCGCCCGCGTTCCACGTCGCGACGTTGCCGTCCGAGTCGAGCATGAAGATCGCATAATCCTTGACCGACTCGACCATCAGACGGAAGCGCTCTTCGCTCTGGCGCAGCTTTTCTTCCTCGGCGCGCCGCGCGGTCAGATCGCGCGTAACCTTCGCGAAACCGCGCAGGCGCCCGTCCGCGCCGCGCAGCGCGGTGATCACGACATTGGCCCAGAACTTCGTGCCGTCCTTGCGGATGCGCCAGCCTTCGTCTTCGATGCGGCCGTACTGCTCGACCAGCACGAGCTCGCGCTCCGGCTTGCCCGATGCCTTGTCTTCCACCGAGTAGAACGTCGAAAAGTGCCGGCCGATGATTTCATCGGGCCGGTAACCCTTGATATGCTGCGCGCCGGCATTCCAGCTCATTACATGCCCGCCGCGATCGAGCATGAAGATCGCGTAATCCTGGATGTCCTGGACAATCTGTGCGAAACGCTCGGTGCTCGCGTCGATCAGTTGCGCGTCCGCCGGGGCTTCGTCGGGGCGCGCGATGAGCAGACAGTTGAAGCCGGCCAGCGCGCCCGCTTCGCCCAACACCGAACTGATCGACACACCGGCATGAAGCAGCGCCCCGTCGTTGCGCCGCAAGCGGCGCTCGCCCTCGACACGCCCCTGATAGGCCGCACCCTGCAGATCGCGCTGCGCAAGCGCGTCCGCCGAAAGGCCGCCATCGGCCGCGGCGCCTTCGTACAGGTACGACAGATGACGCCCCGCCATGTCGGCGCGCGCATGGCCAGTCATCCGCTCGGCCGCGACGTTCCAGCCTATCACGACGCCGTTGCGATCGAGGATCGCAAGCGCACAATGGTCGTTCCCTTCGACCAGCGCCTTGTATGTTCTGTCATCCGACGAAGGCGGGTCTGACGGCACCTGATGTGTGTCGCCGGCGACGACTAGTGCGGGTTTCCTGTCGCGGGTTGCCATGGGAATGTCTGATTGAATTGCCTGAGGGTGTCTGTGGGGGTGCCTGCGGTTTGCCTGTGGTTGCCGGAACAGACTGACCGGTTGGTTGATATAAATCTAAATATCGGAAGAAAGTCGTCGATGTGTATCTTATGCCCGATTCGACCATAGACGGCATAACGAGATTCACCCATTATGCGACCGCGAGAAGCAGAATACGTACCCGACCGCTATGCGGTCACCGGACCCAGCGGGATTGATGGCATCGTATGAAAGAGAATGTCGACACTTCAACATTGCACGATGCGATGGTGCCGCGCTTCTGGCGCGACGACGCGTTCCCGTTTATCGAGGCTCGCGCCGTGCATGACGGCAGTCATGTCTGTTATGCGAAACATACGCACGAGACATTTTCGATCGGGGTAGTCACGCATGGGGCGTGTACCTATATCAACGAACGTCTGCGCGAACCAATCGGCGTGGGCAGCGTGGTCGTGATCAATCCCGGCGACGTGCATGCGTGCAATCCGCTGGGACGCGAGGCGTGGTCTTACCGGATGCTCTATGTGGACGTACCGTGGCTCGCCGAACTGCAGCACGAAGCCGGTCTCAGCAGTTCAGCCGATTTCCGTATGTTCTCGACCGCGTTGACGCTCTGTGGCGAACTGTATCGCGGACTCAACCAGCTTCATGCGTTGCTCACGACGGAGAAAGTCGACCCGCTACGCAAGCAATGCGCATTGCAGACCTTTTTCACCGAACTGCCACGCAGGCTGAACCCGGCGCCCGAACTCAGTTGCGAGCACAACTATAAACTGGCGCGCGCGGCCGAATACATTCGCGAAAACTGCACGCGCGCGTTGAAGCTCGACGAGATCTGCGCGGCCGCGGAACTGTCCGCATCGTATCTGATTCGCGCGTTCAAACGCTGTTATGGGATGACGCCGCACATGTATCTGATCAACCTCCGCGTCGACTACTGCCGCACGCAACTGCGGCGCGGGCGCACGATCGCCGAAGTCGCAATCGAAGCGGGATTCTCCGATCAGGCGCATTTACAGCGCGTGTTCCGCCAATTCATGGCGGCGACGCCGGGGCAGTACCGCCGGCGCACATGACATGCCGGGCGCGGCTTCGGTTCACGCCGGCTGATGCGCGACCTGGGCGTACATCAGATAGCCCGCCGTTGCGATCAGCATGCCCCCCATCGTCAGGTTGAAAATGCGAATGCGCAACCGGCTACGCAGCAACACCGCGACGCGATCGCCCAATACCGCCCATGCGGCAAGCGACAGATAGCAGATCAGGAAGTACACGCCGATAAACGCGACCAGCGTGGCATGCGTACTCGAGAACAGTGCGGCGCCCGATGCGCAGGCGATCCATGCCTTCGGGTTCAGCCATTGCAGCAGAAAGCCTTCGATGAAGGTCGGCATGCGTTGCTGTGCGACGCTGATTTCGGGCGACGCCGACGCGATCTTGTACCCGACGTACACGATAAACGCCGCGCCGACGAGCTCGAGGTACATCAGAAAGACCGGATACGCGCCGATCAACCGCATGAGCCAGAAGCCGACAACGACGAGCAGCAGCGTAAAGCCGATCGTCGCGCCGGAGACGAACGGTATCGTGCGCCTGAAGCCGTGATTGGCGCCCGACGAAACGATCACCATGTTCACCGGCCCGGGCGAAATCGACATCGTCAGCGAAAATACGCACATGGCGATGAAGAGGGTCATTCGGTTTTCTCCGTCAGTTGGTTCAGAAGTCCTTCAGCGTCAGGTCGGCGAAGTAATCGATATCGAACGGATTCATCACATAGCCCGCGACCTTGGTGCTCATCAGCCGGAACACCGTCGCGTGAGCGAGCGGTACGACCGGTTCGTCGTCGGCCAGCATCGCGAGCGCGCGCGCGTAGAGATTGCCGCGCACCGTGACGTCGGAGGTGGCGCGCGCGTCCGTGATCAGCCGGTTGAAATCAGCCCTGCAATAGCGCGCGTTGTTCGAACCGCGCGTCACCGCGTCGCAACTGAAAAGCGTGTAGAGAAAGTTGTCGGGGTCGCCGTTGTCGCCGGACCAGCCGAGTTGCGCCATGTCGTGCTCGCCCCGTTTGACCTTGTTCAGGTAAGTCGGCCAGTCGAAGGTGATCAGTTCGACCTTGATGCCGACGCGCGCGAGGTCCGCCTGCATCATCTCGCCCATCGTGCGGCCGTTCGGGTTGTACGGACGGCTGACGGGCAAGGTCCACAACGTCGCGCTGAAACCGCGGCTGTAGCCCGCTTCGGCGAGCAGCGCGCGCGCCTTCGCCGGGTCGTATGGATAGGTGCGCACCCGGTCCGTGTACGACCAGAGCGTCGGCGGATACGGGTTGATGGCCGGTTTCGCGTTACCCAGAAACACTGCGTCGATATAGGCCTGACGGTTCAAGGCGTGCGCGACCGCGCGGCGTACGAGCACATTGTTGAACGGCGGCTTTTCGGTGTTCATCGCGAGGTAGCCGATGTTGAGGCCCGCCTGCGCTTGCAGGACGAGGCGGTTGTCCTGGCGGATGGCGGGCAGCGCCGCAGGCGGCGGTGACACCGCAATCTGACATTCGCCGCGCCGCACTTTCTGCACGCGTACGCTCGCGTTGGGCGTGATCACGAACACCAGATGCGCGATGCCGGGTGCGCCGCGCCAGTACCGCGGATTCGCGTCGTAGCGGATCATGCTGTCTTTCACGTAGCTGCGAAATGCGTATGGGCCGGTGCCGATGGGCTCGGTATCGATGTCTTCGGGGCGCCCTTGCCCGATCAGCTTCGCGCCGTATTCGGCCGACAGGATCGACATGAACGGCATCGCGAGGTCGGCAAGGAATGGCGCGTCGGGCCGCGACAGCGTGATGCGCACTGTGTACGCATCGACGCGTTCGGCGGACACGATCAGCTTGTCCATACCCATGCCCTGAAAGTACTGATAGTTGCCGCCGCCCATCCGGTGATACGGATGATCTGACTTCCATTGCCGGTTCAACGAGAACAGCACGTCGTCGGCGTTGAAATCGCGTGTTGGCGTGAAAAACGCTGTTTGGTGAAACTTCACGCCACGCCGCAAGCGGAACAGATACGTTTTCTGGTCAGCCGAGATCGACCAGCTTTCGGCCAGTGCGGGCACGATTTCCGTCGTCCCGGGCCGGAAGTCGACGAGCCGATCGTAGATCGTCGTGGCGGTTGCGTTACGCGCCGTTCCCGACAGCATCAGTTGCGGATTCAACGATTCGGGGCTGCCCTCCGAGCAGTAGACGAGCGTATCGGCCGGCGTAGCAGACGCGGCGCCGCAGCCGCATGCCGCGACAAGCAGACAACAGGAACGCACGACGCGGCGCGCGAGGCCGCAGACACGGATGGCTGCGGATGCCGTCATGACCACAGCCCCAGGCTGCCATCCTGCCTGAGCCCGATAAACGACGTCTGCGAAATACGCTCTCCGTCGGGCGTGCCGAAAATTTCGTGGAAGTTCTGCGTATTGAAAATGATCAGGTCGCCGACTGCCGGCATGATGCGCAAGCGGTCGTCGCGCTCGAGTACCTCATACGGGAAGTAGTATTCGCCTGGCACTTTCAGCCGCTCGTTGTGCGGTGTGTGAATCGTGTCGTGAATCACGAGCTCGCCGCCACGGCCTTGCATGCAGTAATAGATGTTCCAGGTCAGTTGCCGCTGGATCTGCGTCACGGCCCACGGCTGGCGGATATGACTCGGCGCATGATCGACATGCAGGCGTCCGTGACCGCGAAAGCGCCGGAACGCGCCGGCGAAATACTTGCCGAAGCCCGGCTCATCGAACACATCGACTCGCCGGTTCGCGCGCGACGCGATCGCGTCGGCAACCATGCGCACCGGGTCGATGCCGAGGCCGTCGTACACGCGTGCGATCGCCGCTTGCGCGTCCTGCGTTCTGCGGAAATACACCGACTTGTCGTCGTTCGCCCACTGGTTATGGCATACGCCGACGTGATGCACGGGGATATCGTGCAGATGCGCGTAGTCGCCGAATTCCAGCTCGCGCAGGCGCGCCGCGACCCGCGTGCAGATTTCGGGCCGCACGAAATTCTCGACGATGATTCCCGGAATTCTGAAGTCCAGCAGCAAGTCAAGATTTGACTCCGTCAATTCGCATAGCTGACGGTGAATCCAATTGCTCATATTCAACTCTCCGTAGATTGCAGGGGTCCGCTCAGACGGCGCGCGCCGTTTGCCGGTCGCTCGACACGATAAAAATGACGGCTGTCATGTAAAGCAGCATTAACAGGCTGACCAGTTCGACAAAGCGGCCGTCGAAGCGATCGATCAGTGCGCCGACCAGCGCTGCCTGCAGGCTCGCAAGAAGACAGCCGAGCGCGAACGAGATGCCGAATACCGAGCCAAGGCGTCCACTCGGCGCAAGCGCGACCATGCCGCTGTAACCCATCATCCACAGGAACTCGAACACGACCACCATCGCGAGAAAGAGCGCGCCACTCGTGGCGGGGCTCATGCCGCTGGCTGTGGCGACGTAGAACAGCGCGGCGATCGCGGACAAAGCGACAGCCAGTCGGCGCACTTTCACGAACGGCTGCTCGAACAGCCGCGTTTTTCTGCAGAAGAACGAGAAACTCGCCGAGCCCACGACAATGCCCACGCTTGCGAGCACATAGGCCATCGACACCGCGGCCGGACCGAGGCCGAAGCGCTGCACCGGAAAGATCGGCTGCAACACGCTGTAGGTGCCCTGGAAGAAGGTGGCGGTCAGCGGCGGCAACAGCGCGCAGACGAGAAGGCGCCGGTCGGCGGCAAGCACCTCGCGGTATTCGGCAAGGCGCGCCATGAGCGATTGGCGCGAGGTGCGGACCGCTTCCGCGCGCGCCTCGATGCAGCGCGTGAACCGAACGAGCGCGGCTGCGGCAACGAACGTCAGCGCATCGAGTAGCGCCACGGCGCGAACGTCGAGCCGGTCGGCGACGACCACGCCGGCGACGGCGGCAAAGCCGATTCCACAGTGATAGCCCGACTGCAGAAACGACGCGTAGTGAGTCGCTTTGGCCCGCGGAAACAGCGCGCGCGCCGCGACTGTCTTGTTGATGCGGTTCACCTGGTCCACGAGTCCGCGCACGAGCAGAATCGCGATGATCGGCCAGTAACCGGCCGAATCGGGAATCCATGCGATGGGGACGGTCAGCGCCGCTGAGAGCAGTTCGAGGCGGAACCAGCGCACGCGCGGATCGACGCCGTCACTCCAGTCGCTGCGAACAAGCACCACGAGCATCGCGGGCAGCCACTGCAGCGAAATGAAGACCGACGTCATCAGGCCCGAGCCGGTCTTCGCATAGATGGAAACAGCCAGTACGATATGCAGCAGCACCGACCCCGCCGATGACACGGTGAACGCCGCGGTGCCGAGCAACAGGTTGACTCTGGCGCGATCGAGCTTGAGCATCTCATCCGCCTCTAGCCGATCGACGCGATCGTTGTTTGGGCCGCGATGAAATCGACGGCTCGCGCGGCGTTCAGCTTGGCTTCGTGCTGGTCGCGCCCCGTGCACATCACCTGCGCAATCCAGCTGAAGTTCGAGTTCGCGTCAACCACGGTGTCGCCGGCTTCGCGATGCAGCCAGACTTCATATACGCCGGGTTGCGACCGGATCGTATCGATCGACGGCATGGCGATGACCTTGCCGCGCGTCGTGCTGACGAAACACTTCCATGCGGCTCCGCGGCGCGCCTGATATAGGCGTTGCTGCGACTCCCGTGCGATGGGGAGACGTGTGTCCGCTTCGTCGTCCGTTCGGTCGCCGGCTTCGACGCCTGCCCGGGAACTCGAAGCAATGTCGAGCGTGCCGAGGCACAGTTCGATGCAGTCGCCAACGATCGAGCGCGACGTCGCGAGATCCAGCATCACCGAGTGGCCGCTGCCGCCGACGCGCGTGTTGACTTCGACCAGGTGCGGTCCGTCGCGCGTGACGATCATTTCGACGTGGCTCGCGCCGAAGTCGTAACCAATCGCATCGAGGGCCGCGCAAGCCTTCCGCTCGACCGCTTCGCGGTGAGCATCGACAAGCGGAAACGATGCGCCGATTTCAACGGCGCCGTTCATGACGTCACGATCCGCAATACCGACGATCTGATGCTGCCCCGCGCCTGTAGTCAGGATTTCGGCGCTGACGAGTTCGCCTTCCAGATAGTCTTCGACGACGAACGCCGGCGAGATCCAGTCTTCGTTGACTTGCCGCAACGACTGTAGCACTGCGCCGATCTCCGATTGGTCCCGGCAGACCATCGCGCCGATGCTCGAATGACCCTGCACCGGTTTCACGAAGCAGGGGAAATCGGGCGCGCCCTGCGGCTCGGCCAGCAACGCGGGCAGCAATTCGATGCTATCGATCTTTCTGCATCGGACGCTGTCTGCCCCTTTCGCGAGCAGCGTTCGACGGAAACGGTATTTATCCTGCGCAAGTTCGATTGCATCGGGATTCGCACCTCGCAAGCCAAATTCGCGACACAGCCGCGCCGCGATATGTGTGCGGATTTCGGCGAAAGTCAGCAACGCGTCGATCGGATCGAGTTCGTCTCTGAGCGCTTTCGACACCAGTTCGAGATCGTTCGAGTTCGATACATGGATCACCTTGTCGACGAGATCGAGCCTCGCGAGCGATGACGCTGGAAACCACTTCCGGAAGCGCTCGAAATTGTCGGTCACCAGCACGGACCGATAGCCGCGCTGTTTGCACCAGGCAATCGCATCGAGACCGCTGAAGTTCGTTTCTATGAATACGACTGTTTTCATGCACGTGCCCTTTTGTGTTGTTCTTTATCAATCGATGGACGGATACGTCACATGCACGTACGGATATTCGACTCGAGATGAATCAGGCGCGCGCATTGATCCCAGAATCGACGCCAGTAGTCGATGCCCTGGTCGAACGATTGCCTGAACGCTTCGCGCTCTGCCTGCGTATTGCAGAAGCGCAGGAAATTGGCCACCGAATGCCGGATATGCTCGGTTTCGTCCGCGCGATGAACTCTGAAGAAGGCCGACCCGGACAGCGCTTCGTTGCAATCTTCGCTGTAGCACAGGCCATCGAATAGCGTTTCGATATTCTCTTCCGCGATGATTTCGAAGCTCAGCAGCAAGCCGATAATGCCGGCTTCGCTATCGGTGTGCGCGAGCGTCGCGTCGAGTACCTGAATGACGTCGCGGATCGATGCGCCTGACTCGCTGGCCTCGACCTTCACGCCGATCGCATCGACTGCCTTCAGGAACAGTCGCGAATGAATGAACTCCTTGTTGCGGCCGCCGAGTTCGTCATACGCAATCTGAATCAGATGATGCTGACGCTCCGGGTCGCCGCTTTGGGCAACGGCGCGCGTAAGAAAGGTTGGCACATAGCGTGTGAAATCGTACCAGGCGGTGGCCAGCGTTTGCGCGGTGCCTTGCGACCGCCGATCGGTCAACGCGGCCTTGATGTTCGCGAAAACGTTGCGTTTGTCGGCCTCGCTCACAAAATGCCGGGTCCAGAAGATCACCTCAGGATGGTCGTATCCATATTCTGATTCGGGAATCAGATAGCGCCGTCCGTCAATAGCATGCTGACTTGACCGAAATTCCTGTTGACTCATGCTGAGCTTCCCTTATTTGGGTCCTGCACCGGCAAACGTCTAGGCAAGGGACCGGGACCTCGAACAGCTCGTGTTGCCTCACTGCCCGGACCATCAGGCTGCCGGTGAAGACTGTTGTTGCCTCTTTGGCGGTCTTGGTGTGTGTCCGATCAGGACACCGGCGAGAGGTTATAGGGAGGCGATGGGCGTGTATTGAAGAAAATTACCCTCGGGGCAGGTGAGCGCTTTAAGTCGAAGCAGCAGTTGCGTGACTGCGTTTAGCGGATGCTTGGGTGTTCGGAATTTTCAAACGCAGCCTAAGAAATATCTAAGCAAATCTAATCAATAGATTGCTTCATAGGACTCGCAATAAAAAATAGCCTCCCCGAGTGGGGAGGCTATCGGATAGTGCGATACCCGGACCTGACGTACAGAACAGGTACGCTCACGGTTGTGGCTGGAAGCTGAATAAACCGTATCTCCACGGCGGCTCGAGCCAATGCTTCACACTCGCTGCCGTCGTCATTCCGGCCGGCCAGGAGCTTGTACTCAATCGGGTGGTTCGTGGCCTATACAAGAAGCGCGGTCGTGCGGCGAAAAACGAGTTGAAGTCCATCGCGCCTTCCAGTGGCGAGCGTGAACGTTTTGCATTGGCACTGTGCGATGTACGTAGAAAGCATCCCGACATACGTTCTCGACCTGATGTGCGACTATGAGTCAGTCAGCTTTATTCCAGACGCACGGTCGATGAAGGCTGAATACAGGAATGGCCTGCACGACTACCTCGCAACGGAACTCGCGTCGGTTAGCGACACGGTGCTGCAAACAACGCCCTGGAGGAAGTCCCCCGAAGGGGGCGACGTGGGAAAGCAAGGACAGCCTGTCACTGCAGTTTGTCGATATCCTCGCGAGCATCGTGTGGGCGCATCACGAGCATGGGACGGGGTCGGCGTATCCGATTGCGGCGCCTTATCTGGCGGAGAGACGCCGCTTCTTCAACAACCCCACGCGTGGACGAGTGGTCGAATTGTGTTGAATCGATGCAGACGATGGGCCAAATGAAGTGCCGGAAAAGCAAAAGCCCGTAAGTGGGTGACTTACGGGCTTTGCCTTGATACCTGGCGGAAAGGGTGGGATTCGAACCCACGGTACGGTATAACCGTACACCGGATTTCGAGTCCGGCGCATTCGACCTCTCTGCCACCTTTCCTTGGATTCTATGGAAGCTAGAAGCGGCCTTTGCAGTGCTTCAAGCCAATACCTGAGAGCAACTGGGACGCCTCACCAAGCGGGTCGCTGCTTGGCGAAGCGAAGATTATAGAACAGTTGAATGCGGTTTCCAAGACCTTTTTCATCGCCTGCATAAGCGCGATGCCAAGCCAGTAGAACTGCCTTAGCCTGCCGCAGCAGGCGCCTCCAACCGCTCCACCCCACCGAGATACGGTTGCAACGCAGCCGGCACCGTCACCGAACCATCGGCGTTCTGGAAATTTTCCAGCACCGCGACAAGCGTGCGGCCAACCGCGAGGCCCGAACCATTCAGCGTGTGCACGAGTTCGGGCTTGCCCTGCGCGTTGCGGAAGCGCGCCTGCATCCGGCGCGCCTGGAATGCCTCGGTATTCGAGCAGCTCGAAATCTCGCGATAAGTATTCTGTGCAGGCAGCCACACTTCGAGGTCGTACGTCTTCGCCGCCGAGAAGCCCATATCGCCAGTGCACAGCGTAATCACGCGATACGGCAGTTCGAGCTTCTGCAGAATCGTTTCGGCATGCCCCACCATCTGCTCGAGCGCGTCATACGACATCTCCGGCGCGACGATCTGCACCATCTCGACCTTGTCGAACTGATGCTGGCGAATCATCCCGCGCGTATCGCGACCATACGTGCCCGCCTCCGAGCGGAAGCAAGGCGAATGAGCGGTCAGCTTGATCGGCAGCGCGTTCGCGTCGACGATGCTTTCGCGCACCGTGTTGGTCAGCGAAATCTCCGACGTCGAAATCAGATACTGCGTGACCGTGCTTTCGCCGCCGCCCTTTTCGACGCGGAACATATCGTCTGCGAACTTCGGCAGCTGGCCCGTGCCGTACAGGATTTCCGGATTCACGATGTAAGGCGTGTAGATTTCCGTGTACCCGTGCTGCTGCGTGTGCGTGTCGATCATGAACTGCGCGAGCGCCCGATGCAGTCGCGCCATCGGGCCGCGCAGCATCGTGAAGCGTGCTCCCGCAAGCTTCGCACCGGTTTCGAAATCGAGGCCGAGCGGCGTGCCCACATCGACATGATCCTTGACCTCGAAATCAAACTGGCGCGGCGTGCCCCAGCGGCGCACCTCGACATTGCCGGTTTCGTCGTTGCCGGCCGGCACACTTTGGTGCGGCAGGTTCGGCACGCCGAGCAGCAGATCCGACAAGCGCGTCTGGATCACATCGAGCTGCGCGGCGGACGCCTTCATCTCGTCACCTAGCCCGCCCACTTCGGCCATCACGGCTGATGTGTCCTCGCCGCGCCCTTTCATTGCGCCGATCTGTTTGGACAGACTGTTGCGGCGCGCCTGCAATTCTTCGGTACGGGTCTGGATGGCACGGCGTTCCGCTTCGAGCGCGGAGAACGCTGCGACGTCGAGGGTATAGCCGCGGTCGGCGAGACGTTTCGCAACGCCGTCGAGATCTTTGCGCAGCAACTGGATGTCGAGCATGACGAGGGGGAAATTCGTTGTGTGAAGCTGCGATTCTAGCGCACCGGCCGTACACACCGGTGCGCGGCCGGTGGCTGCGAGCACCACCGGCCGCTCGGGCCGCGCTCAACTCTTTTTCGGCTTGTGCTCGCTACGCCACGCCTCGTCGAGTTCCGCGAGCCGGGTCAGCTTCTCGCCAATCCTGCCTTCCAGACCGCGCGGTGTCGGCCGATACCAGTGCGGCTCGCGCATGCCATCGGGCAGGTACGTCTCGCCGGCCGCGTACGCATCCGGCTCATCGTGCGCGTAGCGGTATTCGTGACCGTAGCCGAGCTCTTTCATCAGCTTCGTCGGCGCATTGCGCAGGTGCACCGGCACCGCACGCGACTGGTCCTTGCCGACGAATGCGCGCGCCTCGTTGTACGCCATATAGCCCGCATTCGACTTCGGCGCGACCGCCATATAGATGATCGCCTGCGCGAGCGCGAGCTCGCCTTCCGGTGTGCCGAGGCGCTCGTAGGTTTCGGCGGCGTCGAGCGCGATGCGCCCCGCGCGCGGATCGGCAAGACCGATGTCTTCCCACGCCATCCGCACGATACGGCGCGCAAGATAGCGCGGGTCGGCACCGCCGTCGAGCATCCGGCAGAACCAGTAAAGCGCGCCATCGGGATTGCTGCCGCGCACCGATTTGTGGAGCGCGCTGATCTGGTCGTAGAACGCATCGCCGCCCTTGTCGAAGCGGCGCAAGTTCTCTGCAAGCGCGCTGCCGAGCAGCGCGCCGTCGATGTCCGTGGTCTTCTGCTGCGCCGCCGCCCGCGCGACGATCTCGAGGTTGTTCAGCAGCTTGCGCCCGTCGCCATCCGCGGAGCCGATCAACGCATCGCGCGCTTCATCCGTGAAGGTGAGGCCGCCCAGCTCCTGCCGGGCGCGATCGAGCAGCTCGCGCAATTCGTCGGCATCGAGGCTCTTCAACACATACACCGCGGCACGCGACAGCAAGGCGCTGTTCACCTCGAACGAGGGATTCTCGGTCGTCGCGCCGACGAACACGAACAGGCCCGATTCGACGTGCGGCAAGAACGCATCCTGCTGGCTCTTGTTGAAGCGGTGCACTTCATCGACGAACACGAGCGTCTGCCGCCCATGCGCGCGGTGCACCTGCGCGATCTCGACGGCCTCGCGAATATCCTTGACGCCCGACAGCACCGCGGACAGCGCGATGAACTCCGCGTGAAACGCGTCGGCCATGAGGCGCGCGAGCGTCGTCTTGCCGACGCCGGGCGGCCCCCAGAGAATCATCGAATGCGCTTCGCCCGACTCGAACGCGACGCGCAGCGGCTTGTTCGGCCCCAGCAGATGCTTCTGGCCGATCACTTCATCGATGGTGCGAGGCCGCAGTCGCTCGGCGAGCGGAACGTTGGCACGGGTTTCTTCGAACATGATGTTTGGGATAATCTCGGCTTTTTCGGCGCAAACTGGCGTGTGGGGCCGCAACACAAGCGTGCCGCACGCCGGTTTGCGCCGACAGGGTCATGCATTATGACAGCCGCCGCGGCATGGCAAGGGCGCAACGTTTTGCAGTGCGTGCCGTGCCGCCGGCCGAACTTATACAAACGAAGACAGGAGGATCGACATTCAATGGCCCAAGACCCGCTCGCCGGCGACACCGGCTCCGCCTACGCCCCGCTTTCACCCGTGCCGGAGGCGCGCCGCGCATTCCGCACCGGCGACGCGTTCGCGCTGTGGTTCTCACTCGGCATCGGCCTGCTCGTCGCGCAGGCCGGTGCGCTGCTGGTGCCCGGCCTTTCGCTGCCGCATGCGCTAGCGGTCATCGCGATCGGTACGGCGATCGGCGTCGTGCTGCTCGCGCTCGCGGGCGTCATCGGCACCGACACGGGACTCGCGGCGATGTCGTCGCTGCGGCCGACGCTCGGCGTGCGCGGCGCGTCGGTACCGGCCGTGCTGAACGCGATCCAGCTGGTCGGTTGGGGATCGTTCGAGGTGATCGTGATGCGCGACTCCGCCGACGCGCTCGCGAAGCAAGCGTTCGGCCTGTCGATGCCGCTCGTGTGGACCGTCATCTTTGGCGTGCTGGCGACGCTGCTCGCGATCAGCGGCCCGTTATCGTTCGTGCGGCGCTTTCTGCGCACATGGGGCATCTGGCTGCTGCTCGCGGGCGCCGGGTGGCTGACATGGGCGGTGCTCGCCAAACACGATATCGGCGCACTGCTGCATCGCCCAGGCACCGGTGAAATGCCCGCGGGCGTCGCGCTCGACCTGGTCGTCGCGATGCCGCTATCGTGGCTGCCGCTGATCGCCGACTACACGCGTTTCGGCCGGCGCGCCGGCGAGACATTCCGCGGCACGCTCTTCGGCTACGGCATCGCGAACATCTGGTTCTATGCGCTGGGTGCCGTCTACGGACTCGCGGCGGGCGGCGGCGACGCGCTGCTCACGACCGCGCTCGCGCAGGCGGGCGGCGGTCTCGCGCTGCTGCTCGTGCTCATCGACGAAATCGATAACGCGTTTGCCGATATTCACTCGGCGGCCGTGTCGACCGGCACGTTCTGGGCGCGCTCGAGCGTGCCCTGGCTGTCGGCGGCATTCGGCGCGCTGTGCACACTGATCGCGCTCGCCGTGCCGATGGCGAAGTACCAGAATTTTCTGCTGCTGATCGGCTCGGTGTTCGCGCCGCTCTTCGGCGTCGTGCTCGTCGATCACTTCATCGTGCGCAAGCGCCGCGTCGATGCCGCCGCGCTCGCCGATGCGCAGGGCCGCTACGGCTACTCCGCGGGCTGGCACGTGAGCGCGTTTATCGCGTGGGCGATCGGCATTGCCGCCTACCAGGCGATCAACCAGTGGTTGCCGGATCTGGGCGCGACGCTGCCTGCGCTTGCGATCGGCGCGTTGTGCTATCTCGCGTTCGTTTCTACGCGGCGGCAGGCATTCGCGTAGCGGGCGGGCCCCCTTCCCTCGGCGGGCCCCCTCGGCGGGCCCCCTCGGCGGGCCCCCTCGGCGGCCCCGTCAATACGTTTGATTGGCGCTCGCGGCACCTGCGCTTCTGCGCGCGGCCAGGAACTGGCCGAGCATGATCGTGCGGCGCTCAATCAGCAGATACATGGCGGTCGCGACCGGAATCTCGAGCACGGCTGCCGTGATAATCGAGCGCCACATGGTGCTGGCAGACGGCATCAGATGAATCACCGTCAGCAGCACGATCGTATGGGTGAGATACAGGCTGTACGAGATCTGGCCGAGAAACGCGAACGGCCGCGCCTCGAGTATCGAGGCAAAGCGCGCCGAGACGAGCGATGTGCAGATCAATCCAGCAGAGCCCGCGGTAACGAGCCAGTCGTACAGAAACTGACCGGCCGCCCCCAGCTTCATCGACAGCGCTCCGCGCGACAGGAAATACAGCAGCAGCGAGACGACCAGCACCGGACGCAGGCGGCCTTTTTTCATCAGCCACTGGCGCCACGCCGCGCGATGCACGGCAAGCACCGCGCCGACCACGAACATGCCGACGTAGTGCAGCGTCATCGGCCAGTCGCCGCCGAAATTCGCGCCCTGCGGATCATCGCCTTCGAGCAGGATAAGCGCGAACGACACGACCGAAACGCACAGCGCGACGGTAATTGAAGTACGCGCCGATACGCGCGCGACCCATGCGACGACGAGCGGCATGACAACCGAAATCCGGAGTTCATATATGAGCGTCCAGATAACAGGAATCATCTGGCCTGCCCGGTATTTCCCGATAAAGAGCAGATGGTCCGCGATCTCTGTCCCGGTAAATGGCCCGCTCCATACCTCATTGCCCCAACCGCCAAGCCATTTGATTGGCTTCACATCGATCGCATTCACGATCGAAAAAGTCACGACCAGCACCACCAGATACGGCAAATAAATCCGGCAAATCCGTTTGACCAGGAAATCTTTATATGAAATACCGCGGCTCGAGCGCAGTTGCAATGTCAAAACGAAACCGCTCAGGATAAAAAAGAGAATAACTGCCTGATGCCCTAGCGAGTTGACGCGGAAAGGCGACTGGGAAGCCCATTCAAGCGGGCCTACCAGGGCGAAATGACTCACCACCACCGACAGCGCAGCGACGCCGCGTAGCGCATCGAGCTGATGGTAATGCTGACGATCGGAAAGGCTCGGTTCTTTCATCCGTTGAATACCCGCGGCGAAGAACAGGCGCAAATAGGCATGCGAAAAGCGCGCTCGCAAGCGCGCCCATCGTCAAGGGGTTTTTTAAGGACCCGCCTGCTCAGGTGTTCGTTATTGATATGTTTAATTGCCCCAGCGGCTGGCGTGAAGGGCTGAATAACTTTCTAATACTTTTAGTTTTTTATATTTTTGTCGAATCAGATTATGCGTGAAAGGATCACCGCTTGCGGTGATGACCGATCGGGTCGTTCCCTGTTTCTTTTACAGGTCATTCCGACCACTTTACGATTATTCGGCAATTGCAGCGTGGCGCGAAATATATGATTATTTCTCGACATTGCAAATCAAGACAGTTCAAGCAATTCAGCCGATTTTTTCTCGGCGTTAACTTGCACGATATGCAAGTTTTCCGCCGCCTCTCAACGCGCTCGCGCCGCCCGATATTCCACACCCGGCAGCACGCACAAGAGTTCGAATGCGAGGTTCGCCCCGAGCAACGCGGTCGTGCCGAACGGATCGTACGGCGGCGCGACTTCGACGAGATCCGCGCCGATCACATTGAGCCCATGCGCGCCGCGAATGATCTCGAGCGCCTGAGGCACGGTAAGGCCGGCGATTTCCGGCGTGCCGGTGCCGGGCGCGAAGGCCGGGTCGATCCCGTCGATATCGAAGGTAATGTACACAGGCGCGTCGCCGATCCGTTCACGCACGCGCGCCATTAGCGGCGCGAGCGAGTGGTTCCAGCAGGCTTCCGCCTGCACGACTTCGAAACCCTGGTCGCGGCACCAGTCGAAGTCTTCGGCCGCGTAGCCGGTGCCGCGCAAGCCGATCTGCACGACCCGCTCGCAGTCGAGCAGCCCCTCTTCGACCGCGCGCCTGAACGGCGTGCCGTGCGCGATCTTCTCGCCCATCATGGTGTCGTTGACGTCTGCGTGTGCGTCGATGTGAATCAGCGCGACCTTGCCGTGCTGTCGATGCATCGCGCGCAGGATCGGCAGCGCGATCGTATGGTCGCCGCCGAGCGTGATCGGCCTGGCGCCGTGCGCGACGATCTCGTCGTACGCGGTTTCGATGCGCGCGATCGAATCGTGCAGGTTATACGGGTTGATCGCGACGTCGCCAAGGTCGGCGACTCGCAGCGAATCGAACGGCGCGGCGCGCGTGGCCATGTTGTATGGCCGCAGCAGCACCGATTCGCTGCGGATCTGGCGCGGCCCGAAGCGCGCGCCGGTACGGTTCGACGTACCGAGGTCGAACGGCACGCCGACGAAACACGCGTCGAGCCCTTCCGGAGAGCCCGCGTTGGGCAAACGCATCATCGTGGTGATGCCGCCGCAGCGGGGCATAACGTTGCCCGATAGCGGCTGCGGGCGTTCGGACGACAACTCCGGGGCAACAAAGGACGACTTGGTCATCAAGCTTCACCCATGCGAAGTGGTGGGATGAATCCGATCGCCGCAGCCGACAAGCCTAGCCGTTGATCACGTCCGCCCCCTTCGGCACCGTGAACTTGAACGCATCGGCCGGCAGCGATGGATTCTTCTGAATATTCGAAAACTTCAGCAGCGTCACATTTCCGAACACGTCGTGCAGTTCCATCGCTTCGAGGTTGCCGTCGCGAAAGCCGATGCCGATGCGCTGAAACTGCGTGTCTTTCGATTTTGGCACCAGTTCGAGCCAGTCGATACCCGCTTTCACCCCAGCATCCTTCAACGTGAAGTTCTGCTCGAGATCGTTGCTGCCGAAGAGAATCGCCGCCGGACTCGCGCCCAGCGCGCCGCCGAGCGTACGTACGGTGACCTGGTTCAAATCCTTGTCGTACACGTAGAGCTTGTCCCCATCGGCCTGCAGCAGCTGTTCATACGGCTTCTGGTACTGCCAGATGAACTTGCCGGGCCGCGCGAACGAGAACGTGCCGCTCGATACGGTGTTGCCCTTCATGCCTTGCGTCGACAGCGTGCCGCTTGCGCCTTTCGCATTGCCCGGCACATGGATTTCGGTCTGCACGAAGTCGCCGCGGGCCGAATGAACCTGGGAGACAAACTGCTTCAACTGGTCGGTGCCGCTTGCCAATGCTTGCGACGCGACAAAGAGCGTCGCGCAAGCGGCCGCGCACGCCATGACACGGCCGGCGCGGCGCGCAAGCGCGTGCGCGAAGCCGCCGCGAACGCGGGAATCACCGAAGCGGGCGTCAAGCCCGCCGACGTAATGCTGCATCGATTTCTCTCCGTGGATAAGACAGGAAGCGCGGCTCGAAACGCCGCTGACGAGGGCCGTCACACGACGGCGCGGCCGCTGGCCGTTCGCCGATAATAAGCGACGATAGCGACCTGAACGGCCCCTGAGCGCCCCCTGAGCGACCTGCGCGACCCATAAGCGCGCGCGCCGCTCAGGCGCCGATCATTCGGCCTCGCGCGCCGGTACAAGAATTTCGCGGTTGCCGTTCGACGACATTGCCGACACGAGCCCCGACTGCTCCATCTGCTCGAGCAGCCGCGCCGCACGGTTATAGCCGATCCGCAGATGCCGCTGCACGAGCGAGATGGACGCGCGGCGGTTCTTGATGACGATTTCCACCGCCTGGTCGTAAAGCGGGTCGGCTTCGCCACCGCCCGCGCCGCCGGCCGCGCCGTCGACCGAGCCTTCATCGCCTTCGCCCGATACACCGCCTTCGAGAATGCCCTCGATATAGTTCGGCTCGCCCTGTTCCTTGAGCTTGTCGACGACGCGGTGCACTTCGTCGTCGGATACGAACGCGCCGTGCACGCGAATCGGCAAACCGGAGCCCGGCGGCAGATAAAGCATGTCGCCCATGCCGAGCAGCGATTCGGCGCCCTGCTGGTCGAGAATCGTGCGCGAGTCGATTTTCGACGACACCTGGAACGCCATCCGCGTCGGCACATTGGCCTTGATCAGGCCCGTGATCACGTCGACCGACGGACGCTGCGTCGCGAGAATCAGGTGAATGCCGGCCGCCCGCGCCTTCTGCGCGATCCGCGCGATCAGCTCTTCGACCTTCTTGCCGACCACCATCATCAGGTCGGCGAGTTCGTCGATCACGACGACGATATTCGGCAACCGCGCCAACGGCTCCGGATCGTCGGGCGTCAGGCTGAACGGGTTCGGAATCTTTTCCTCGCGCTTCGTCGCTTCGTCGATCTTGTTGTTGTAGCCCGCGAGGTTGCGCACGCCGAGCTTGCTCATGAGCTTGTAGCGGCGCTCCATCTCGGCAACGGTCCAGTTCAGCGCATGCCCCGCCTGCCGCATATCGGTGACGACCGGACACAGCAGATGCGGAATGCCCTCGTAGACGCTCATTTCGAGCATCTTCGGGTCGATCAGGATCATGCGGACCTGCTCGGCGCTCGCCTTGTACAGCAGCGAAAGAATCATCGCGTTGATGCCGACCGACTTGCCCGAACCGGTCGTGCCGGCCACCAGCAGGTGCGGCATCTTCGCGAGATCGGCGCAAACCGAATTGCCGCCGATATCCTTGCCGAGGCCCATCGTGAGCGGCGAGGCCGCGTCCGCATAAACCGCCGAGCCGAGAATTTCGGATAGACGCACCGTTTGCCGGCGCTGGTTCGGCAACTCGAGCGCCATGAAGTTCTTGCCCGGAATCGTCTCGACGACACGAATCGACACGAGCGACAGCGAACGCGCGAGGTCCTTCGCGAGATTGACGATCTGGCTGCCCTTCACGCCTGTGGCGGGCTCGATTTCGTAGCGCGTGACGACCGGCCCCGGATACGCGGCGACCACGCTCACGTCGACGCCGAAATCCTTGAGCTTCTTTTCGATCAGGCGCGACGTGAACTCGAGCGTGTCGGCCGAAATGGTTTCCTGCGAGACGGGCGCCGGGTCGAGCAGCGCGATCGGCGGCAGCGTCGAATCGCCGGGCAGATCGGTGAAAAGCGGTACCTGCCGTTCCTTTTCGACACGCACGGACTTCTCGGGCGTGACGACCGGCGGCACGATCGTGACCGGCTCGTGCTCCTCGATCTTCACGCGGCCCTGCTCGACCTTGCCCTCGCGCTTCACCGCCGCCGCTTCGCCGGCCTTGCGGTCGCGCACGGCTTCGCGGCGCAGCTTCGCGAGCGTGACCGCCGAAATGATCGATTCGCCGACGCGCTCGGCCGCCGAAAGCCACGAGAAACGGAAGTACAGCGACAAGCCGATCGCAAGCACGAGCAGCAGCGCGAGCGTGCCGCCCGTGAAGCCGAGCGCGTGCGACACCGCGCGCGCCACCGCCTCGCCGACCACGCCGCCCGGCGCGCGCGGCAGTTGCACCTTCAGCGACCACATGCGCAATGCTTCGATGCCGTCGCACGCCAGCAGCACGAGCACGAATGCGCCCGCTTCGGCGAGCCACGTGTGGTCGCGCGGCGCGTCTTCGTCGACCGGTTCGTTGCGGGTGATGCGGCGATAGTTCGCCGAGATGCGTCGTGCGAGCAGCACGACCCACCAGTAGGCGGACAGGCCGAACAGCAGCAGCAGGATGTCGGAAGTCCAGGCGCCGACGCGGCCGGCCCAGTTCGCGATGCGATCGACCTGCGCCGCATGCGTCCAGCTCGGATCGTGCCGGCTGTAGCTGACGAGAGCCATCAGCAGGAAGACGCCGAGCGCGACCTGCAGAATCCAGCGGATTTCGGTGAAGAGGCGCGACATCCGGTGAGGCAATGCCTGCGCGTTCGCGGAATAGGTAGCTTTTGCCATTGATCCTTAGCGTGTGCGACCGGTGCCGGCGTGCCGCGCTCAAGCCTCGCGCGTCGCGCTCAGGCCTCGCGCATCGAGTCCTCGCGTCGAGGCCTCTAATCAGGTCTCTCGTTGAGTCCCCGCACGAGTCCTTTCAGGCCGCGCTCCGGCGCCGCCCGGACCGCCGGTCGTTGATCGAGGGCTATTGTAAACGCACTGCCGAGCGCAAGGCTGTAAGTGACGGTAACGGACAACACCTTGTACCCGCTTTGTGCTGTTTTTGCGCGCTTCGCACCGATTCGCATCGCATGGACACACAAAACAGCGCATTCGCCGCGCGCCGTCCCTATCGATCCGATTGCAAAGCGCGATGAGGCGGGCAAACCTGGCGACCTTTATAATGCCGGTTTGGTTCCTATCTACTGCGCGACAGTGGTTATATGGGCCCTGCACCCGCGGGCCGAACGCTTTTTACGGATTTCGATCATGCCAGCATCCACGACAAAACACGCAAAGGTCCTGATTCTCGGTTCCGGCCCGGCCGGCTACACGGCGGCGGTCTATGCGGCGCGGGCCAATCTGTCGCCGGTGCTCGTCACGGGTCTCGCGCAGGGCGGGCAGCTCATGACCACGACCGACGTCGAAAACTGGCCGGCCGATCCGCACGGCGTGCAAGGTCCGGAGCTGATGCAGCGCTTCCTCGAACACGCGGAGCGCTTCAACACCGAGATCATCTTCGACCATATCCATACCGCGAAGCTCAATGAAAAACCGATCCGTCTGATCGGCGATTCGGGCGAGTACACGTGCGATGCGCTGATCATCGCGACGGGCGCATCGGCGCAGTACCTGGGTCTGCCGTCCGAAGAGCTGTTCATGGGTCGCGGCGTGTCCGCATGCGCGACCTGCGACGGGTTTTTCTACAAGCAGCAGCACGTGGCCGTGATCGGCGGCGGCAACACGGCGGTCGAAGAAGCGCTGTACCTCGCCGGCATCGCGAACAAGGTCACCGTGATTCACCGCCGCGACAAGTTCCGCGCCGAGCCGATCCTGATCGACCGCCTGCTCGAAAAGGAGAAGGAAGGGGTTGTCGAGATCAAATGGAACCACGTGCTCGACGAAGTGAAGGGCAACGACGGCGGCGTCAACGGCGTTCGCATCAAGCACATGCAAACGGGCGAGACGACCGACATCGACCTGCAGGGCCTCTTCGTGGCGATCGGCCACAAGCCGAACACCGACATCTTCGAAGGGCAGCTCGAGATGAAGAACGGCTACATCATCACGAAGTGCGGGCTGCAAGGCAACGCAACGGCGACGAGCGTGCCGGGCGTGTTCGCCGCCGGCGACGTGCAGGACCATGTGTACCGCCAGGCCATCACGAGCGCGGGCACCGGCTGCATGGCCGCACTCGATGCGCAGCGTTACCTCGAGAGCGTCCACGAATCGATCGGCGAGCGCGCGATGAGCGCCGAGGCGGACCGGTAAGCTGAACCGGCGCGGCCGGGTCCGCGCCGGTCTCTCAACAAAGCTGATACAAAGGGCCGCTGCCTGGGTAGTTCCAGCCAGGCAGCGGCCCTTTACGTTAAAACGCCTGCGCCCCGGTCCTGAACACACTGACCACGCCGTTCATCCGCTCCGCCTGTTCGCGCAACGATGCCGCGGCGGCGGCAGCCTGTTCGACGAGCGCCGCATTCTGCTGCGTGACCGAATCCATTTGCGTCACGGCCTGCGTGACCTGCTCGATCCCATCGCTCTGCTCTTCCGATGCCGCGGAAATCTCGACGGTAATCTCGCTCACGCGCCGCACCGCCTCGTTGATCTCCTCCATCGTCCGGCCCGCGCGGCCGACCAGTTCGGTGCCGTTACTGACGCGCTCCACGGATTTATCGATCAACGCCTTGATCTCTTTCGCCGCCGCCCCGCTGCGCTGAGCGAGCGTGCGCACCTCGCCCGCCACGACCGCGAAGCCGCGCCCTTCCTCGCCCGCGCGCGCTGCTTCGACGGCCGCGTTCAGCGCGAGAATATTCGTCTGGAACGCGATACCTTCGATCACGCCGATGATGTCGGCAATCTGCCGCGAGCTGCCGTTGATCTCGCCCATCGTCGACACGACCTGCGAAATCACGTCGCTGCCGGTCTGCGCGACGCTCGTCGCCTCGCGCGCGAGGTTCGTCGCCTGGCGCGCGTTTTCGGTGTTCTGACGCACGGTCGACGTAAGTTCGGTCATGCTGGACGCCGTTTCGCCAAGCGACGCGGCCTGCTCCTCGGTCCGTTGTGACAGATCGATATTGCCGGCCGAAATCTGCTTGGTTGCCGTCGCGATCGACTGCGCGCTATCGCGCACCGCGGCGATCGTCCCGGTCAGCCGCGTTTGCATCGACTGCAGCCCTTCCATCAGGCGGCCCATTTCGTCGCGCGACCGCACGTCGATGCGATGGCTCAAGTCGCCATCGGCGATCTGCCGGAAGTGAAGCAACGCATCGCCGAGCGGCCCCGTGATCGACTTCTGCAGCGTGTACCACGCAAACGCCGCCATCGCGAGACCCACCGCGAGACCCGCGGCCGCGATCGCCAGAATCGCGTCGAAACGCTTTTGCGCCGTCTCATAGAGCGCACGCGCCTGATCGGCCTGCATCGCCTCGAGTTGCGCGGTGCGGTCGGTCACCTCGTTGAACGGCGTGGTCATCTTGTGCGCGATCAGTTCGCTCAGCGCGGCCGTATCGTGCCGATCGATCGCCGCATACACCTGCGCAACCGGACCCGACATCGCCGCGGCGCGCTTCGCTTCGACTTCATCGCTGAGGCGCGCCTCATCGGCGCCGGCGGGCAGCGCGCGATAGGTCTGCCATGCCTTGTCGGCGACATCGAACTGCTCTTGAGCGCGCTGCCGCAGATTCGCGACGTCGGGGCTATCGGGTTGCGCAGCGATGCGATCGAGCACGAGACGTCCGCGCGCAACGTAAAAATCGTACTTGCCCAGTGCACTCGCCGAAGCAAGCTGATCCGTATAGAGCTCTTTCTGATCGTTGTTGCTCATTGCGATGCCGACCACGCCGAGTACTGCGCCGACTGCCATCAGCACGCCGAGAAATCCCATCGCAAGGGCGAGACGGGTACGGATCGTGATATTTCTGAACATGAAAAAACCTCAGGAAAAGAAAGCGCGGCGAAAGGTCGCGCGCCACGGAAAGAATCCGTTCTCTTCGGTTTACGGCAGCCCCTCCGCGATGTGTAGGACGGTGTGAAGTCCAATCGTTACTGAATCGTCACTTCTTTGCGTCAGATCAAATTTGCACGCACGGATGCGGACCTGCGTGTGTGATGGCTTTCGCTTCGGTCAACGTGGTTTCGCGCAATGCCGCCGCATGATGCAGCCAGCGAAGCGAGTGCGATTCGACGGGAAGCATTCGTTCCTTGAAGTGTTGTGAAAGAGGCCACGCTATCGTCGACGCGATGTCCACCGAGGACATTGGCGATCGCGAAGGCCGGCCCCTCGTAATCGTTGTATCTGCAACTGCTTTGAGGAAAAGGAGAACATGATGAAGAACATCCGTCTCGCTGCTGTCTGCGCATCGGCGCTCGTATTCGTTTCGTTCGGCGCGCAGGCGCAGTCGTCGAGAGTGACGCGTGCCCAGGTCAATGCCGAACTCGCGCAACTGGAAGCCGCCGGTTACATGGGCGAAAAGACGACCTATCCAGATCGTCTGCAAGCCACTCAACGCCGCATCGAAGCGACGAGCGCCGCGCAAATGAACAATGCCGCGGGCGGTTATGGCGGCGTCGCACCGGGTAGTTCGAGCCAGTAACACATAAAAAAGGCAGCAAACGCCACGCGCGCCATGCTGCCTTCGCTAACCTCGCCGCCTTTCGTCTGGTCGCGCCTGGCGGCGCTTGTGCTTGTAACCGGTCAACATCGCTGCAATCAGATTCTCGCGTGTCCAGACGCTCATGACGATCGCCGCGGCAATATGAATACACACGCAGACTTCGAGTGCGACCGCGAGCAGCGTGTGAATTTCCTGGGGCCAGTCTTCACCCCAGAACGCATCGAGGCGCATCAGCCAGCCCGTCAACGCAAGTGCGATCACCAGTGCCCAAAGCGTCAGCGCCATCAATGCGCCAAGCGGGTTGTGCGACAGATAATGCGACGGCTTGCCTGACGCAAGCGAGCGCAGATATGCAAGCAGATGCGAACGCGTCGGCCACCACGCGGAGAAGCGCGCATAGCGTGCGCCGACCACGCCCCATACGATACGCACACCGACCAATGCAGCCGCCGCATAGCCGAGCTTGCGATGCAGCGGATCGGTCGGGCCGAACAGATTCCAGATCACGATGCCCGCGACGACCCAGTGCGTGAGTCGCACCCACCCGTCCCAGATGCGGATTCGATCGGTGTCTGACATCGCGGGCAATGAGGAAAAGTGATCGCGCGCTCAGCCGCGAGTGGCGGCAACAGGCGACGGGCTCAGTCGATTTCCGACTTCACGACATCGAGCGTTTTCGTATCGAAGTAAATTTCGACCTTCTTGCCCTCCTTGTTCGTGCCGTAGATCTCGTAGCAGTGGCCATCGACCTTGAACTTTTTGATCTTGTAGCCCTGCCCTTGGAGTTGCGCGCGCGCGTCGGATTCTTTCATCCATTCGTCTTTCGGATGCGCGGTGCAATCCGCCTTCGCGAACGCCGCACCCGAAAAACCGACCGCCACCATTACCGCCATCGTCTTGAGCATCTGAAACCTCATCGTCAGTTAATCGAAAGATGACTGTGCCACAGATGAGAACAGTTCTCAATGAGACGATTCAACAGTCGGTGAGAGATATTTCTTACCTTTTCAAATGTGTTAAGCGGGTTTTCCATAAGCGCGTTTACCGCTAAAATGTCGACACTTCTGCCGAAGTCGCGTCGCCACCCGCCCCCTCCCCGCGGGTCTCGAGCAACGCATCTTTCGGCTAGCCTACGGCGCGACGCACGCTCGCCCAATCGTTTTCAATGACCAAAGATTCCAAGCACACCGCGTTGCTATGGATCGTCGCCACCGGCTTCTTCATGCAAGCGCTGGACACGACGATCGTCAACACCGCTCTACCCTCCATTGCCCGCAGCCTGGGCGTCCCCGCACTCGCGCTGCAGCCGATCGTCGTCGCGTACACACTTACGATGGCGCTGCTGACCCCGGCATCGGGCTGGCTCGCCGATCGCTTCGGTACCCGGCGCGTCTATTTCGTCGCGATCCTGCTGTTCGTGATCGGTTCGTTGTGCTGCTCGAGTGCGCACACGCTCGGTCAACTGATCCTCGCGCGCGTGCTGCAAGGCATCGGCGGCTCGATGCTGCTGCCGATCGGGCGCCTCGCGGTGCTGCGCACCATCACCGGCGAACAATACGTATCGGCGCTCGCGCTGATCTCGGTGGCGGGCCAGGTAGGTCCGATTCTCGGCCCGACGCTCGGCGGCTGGTTCGTCGAAGCATTCTCGTGGCACTGGATCTTTCTGATCAACGTACCGATCGGCGCGGTCGGCGTGATCGCGGTCAATCGCTATCTGCCCGACGGCGTATCGCGCGACGCCCCGCCGTTCGATATGATCGGCTGCGCGCTGCTGTCGCTATGCATGGTCGCGTGTTCGCTTGCGATCGATGTGCCGATGGAGACGCATCGCGCCGAATGGTCGGCGGGCCTTTTCGTGGTGGGCCTCGCGGCGGCGCTCGTGTATATCCCGTATGCGCGGCGCGCGAAGAATCCGCTGTTCCGTCTCGGGCTCTTTCGCGAACCGAACTTTAGCGTCGGGCTGATCGGCAATCTCGTGTGCCGGATCGGTTCGAGCGCCGTGCCGTTTCTCGTCCCCTTGCTGCTGCAACTGCAGCTCGGCTATACGCCGCTGCATTCCGGGCTCATGATGCTGCCGTCCGCGCTCGCGGGCACGATCGCGAAACGCTGGATCGCGCCGCTGATCCGCCGCTACGGCTACGAAGCATTCCTGCTGGTGAACACGCTGATTGTCGGCAGCTCGATCGTTGCGTTCGCACTCTTTTCGCGCGGCACGCCGATTGCCATCGAGATCGCCGTGCTCGCGATCTTCGGCGCGGCAAACTCGATGCAGTTCGCCGCGATGAACAGCGTCACACTGAAAGGCCTGACGATCGCCGACGCGGGCAGCGGCAACAGCCTCTTTTCAATGGTGCAGATGCTCGCGATCGGCCTTGGCGTGTCGATCGGCGGCGGCCTCGTCAATCTGTTTACCGGTCAATGGGGCTCGGCCGCGCTCGGCTTCAGGCTCAGCTTCGCCTGCGTCGGCGCGATCACACTGGTGTCGGCACTGGTGTTCCGGCGGCTCGACAATGAAACGGGACGTCCGGTGCCGATCGCCACGCGCACCGCGCAACGCCAGGGCTAAGGCGATGTCGAACCCCTAACGCCCGCAGCGGTCCGCCGCCGTCGCGGGCCGCATCGCCTTCAGATCGAACTCCGCTTCTTTCGGCCCCTGCTGCGTGAGCGTGACCCAATGCAGCGCAGTCGGCGAACGGAGCAGTCCGAGGCTGCCCGTCTCGCCCCATTTGACCGGCGAGCGCTGCGAGCCCGCCAGTTCGACCGACGCGGGCCCAAGCTTCAGATCGAGCAGACGCCCATCCTGGCTCGGCACAAATGCGTGATCCCCCACCACCGCGATGCTCGACTCGCGCACCGACGCCGGCATGCACGCGAGCGTCGCGGTCGTCTCGCCCGTTTCGTCGATCAGTTGCGCGAAGCCTTTGCCGTCGAATCCCGTGGCCACCACGAGAAAGCGATCGAGCGCCGGCACGTACCCGGCCGCATAGGTGTAATAGCGCAAGCTCGGCGCCAGCACGCGCGCTTCGGTCAGCGATCCATCTTCCGCATTGAACACCGCCGACTTCAGCCGCGCATAGGTCGCACCCGGCACGAACTGCTGCCAGACCAGCAACGCATGCGTAGGCGAGCCGGCAATCATCGGCCACCATTCGCGCACGCGCGGCGCGACGTCGACGGACTTCAGCAATGTGCCGTCCGCGTCATAAGTTTTCAGATAAACGCCATTGCCGGTGCCGAGATTATCGACACCGCCGCCGTCGATCCAATCGTCGGAATAAAACACCACGAAGCGCGAGCCGACCGCCGCCGCATGACCCGAATGGCCGCCCGATTTCACATCGACCGGATACGGCTTCACGTCCTGGAGTTCGGAGGTATAGACGCCATATCGCTGGTTCACTTCATTCGGCGTGTTCCAGCCGTCTTCGAAACTGACCAGTATGCGGCCGGTGTCGTTCTGCGCAATCGACACCGGCTCCTGCGCTTCAGGACGACTGATGAAAATGCGTGGAGTCTCCAGATTGCGCTGCAGCGGCGACCAGCGCGCGACGTACACATCGTGCGTCCAGTTGCGGTCGCGCCCCGGTCCGCGCGGCGGCAAGCCCGAGCTGCTGAAAAATACCCACATGTTGCCGTGGCCGTCGCTCGCCGCACCGATGCCGTGCATATACGAACGCGGATCGACGGCCACCGCCCGCGCCCGGCTTGCGCCTTTGGTGGCTGCTATCGATACAGGAGAACTCAGACAGACGCCGAGCATCGCCGCAGCCACCAGCACGTTTCGCATGTTCAGGATCACTCATTCCACCGTGACGGACTTCGCGAGATTGCGAGGCTTGTCGACGTCGGTGCCCCGCACACACGCCGTATGATACGCAAGCAGTTGCAACGGCACGACATGCAATATAGGCGACAGCGGCCCATAGTGCGCGGGCAGCCGGATCACGTTGACGCCTTCCTCGCGGTCGATCGGCGCATCTTCGTCGGCGAACGCATAGACCAGTCCACCGCGCGCCCGCACCTCCTGAATATTCGACTTGAGCTTCTCGACCAGCGCGTCGTTCGGCACGATCGTCACGATCGGCATCTCGTTCGTCACGATTGCAAGCGGGCCGTGCTTCAGTTCGCCTGCCGGATAAGCCTCCGCGTGCACGTACGAGATTTCCTTCAGCTTGAGCGCGCCTTCGAGCGCGATCGGGTAATGCAACCCGCGCCCGAGGAACAGCGCATGCTCGCGGCGTGCGAAGTCCTCGGCCCAGTGCACGATCTGCGGCTCGAGCGCGAGCACGCCATTGACCGCGGCCGGCAAACGATGCAACTGATCGAGCCAGCGCGCCTCGTGCTCGGCATCGGCGATGCCGCGCTGCTTCGAAAACGTCGCGGCCAGCATGAACAGCGCAACAAGCTGCGTCGTAAATGCCTTGGTCGATGCCACGCCGATCTCCGGCCCGGCGCCGGTCAGATATTGCAGATCGGTCAAGCGCATCATCGAGCTATGCGCGACGTTGCAGATCGCCAGCGAATGCTTGTGGCCGAGCTGCTGCGCGTGCCTGAGCGCAGCGAGCGTATCGGCGGTCTCGCCCGATTGCGATACCACGACCACGAGCGCGCGCGGATTCACCACGCTATCGCGATAGCGGTACTCGCTTGCCACTTCCACTTGCGTCGGCAGGCCCGCCAACGACTCGAACCAGTACTTCGCCGTCAGCGCCGAGTAGTAGCTCGTCCCGCACGCGAGAATCAACAGCGAATCGACCTGTTCGAACACACGTGGAGCGTTAACGCCAAACAGCGCCGGCGTCAACGCATTGACACGCTCGGTGGCATCGGCAAGCACCGACGGCTGCTCGAAAATCTCCTTTTGCATGTAATGCCGGTACGGCCCGAGTTCGGTCGTGAAGTGGCTCGCGCGTTGCGTCTGCACTTCGCGGCGCACCACCTCGCCGCCGCAATCGACGATCTTCACCGCTTCGCACGTGAGCACCGCGACATCGCCTTCCTCGAGATAGACGAAGCGGTCCGCAGTGCCCGCGAGCGCCATCGGATCCGACGCAAGATAATTGCCGCGATCGGTCAATCCGACGACGAGCGGCGAGCCCGCGCGCGCACCGATCACGAGACCCGGATCGCTCTTCGCGAACACCGCGATCGCATACGCACCGCGCAGCCGGCGCAGCGAGCGCCGCACGGCAACCAGCAGATCGCGCGTCGGGTCCTGCTTGCGCGTGTGATGAATCAGATGCGCGATCACCTCGGTATCGGTCTCCGAGTCGAACGCATAGCCGAGCGTCTTCAGTTCCTTGCGCAGCGCCTCGTGATTTTCGATGATGCCGTTGTGCACGAGCACGACTTCGCCGCACGAAAAGATCGGATGTGCATTGTCGGTGACCGGCGCACCATGGGTGGCCCAGCGCGTATGCGCCACGCCGATCGTGCCCGACAGCCCCGCAAAGTCGACCTGCTCCGAAAGATCCGCGACGCGCTCGACACTGCGCACGCGGCGCGGCACGCCATGCTGCAACACTGCGACGCCGCACGAGTCGTAGCCCCGGTATTCGAGGCGCCGCAGCCCTTCGGTAAGCACCGGCACGACATCACGCCTCGCCACTGCTCCCACTATCCCGCACATAGTGTTTTCTCCCTCTTATAGTCACGCGGTTTGCCGCGCATATTCCGGCATCGAGACGACGTGCGAAATCATTCCGTCGTCGTCGTGAAAAGCGACGAGGCAGCGCCCCGCCGCGACCGTGACCGGCAACTCCGGTTGCAGCGGCACCGAGGCTTCGTCCGCTGCGCGCGCGCCGTCATGCATGCGGCGCAGACGCCCCGAATGAAAGAGGTCGATCTGGCGCGCGATGGTCCACACGATCAGCGTCGCGCTGACCGCCGCCACGCCGATGATGATCGGCACGAACGCCTCGAGCGACACTTCCTCGGGCGTGGCGTGCTCGAGGCACCAGCGGATATAGCGGACCGCGAGAAACCAGATGCCGAACACGAGCAGCGGACGAACCACGCGATACCACGCGACGAACTGCCATGCCCGGCTGCGCGTGCACTGCGTTTCGAACTCGGCGACGGACTGCTTCGATACGTCGATAATCGGGAAAGTCATGAGTGGCCTCCGTAGGGGGTTAGCTGCTTTGATCGACTTCGAGCGCGTTGCGATACGACGTTTGTGCCGCGAGTTCCGGCGCGGCGCTGCCGGCGGCGAGCGCAGTACCCGCACGGATTCCCCGGTCGGGGCTGATCCAGCGTGCGCGCTTGCGCCGCTTCATCATGACGCTCGGCAACGCGATCACCGACGCGATCATGCTGATCGCCCAGAACGCGGCCGGATACCAGACGGTGTCCGCGAAATAGCGCATGAGGTTGCTGTCGTAGCGGCGATCGATCAGGCATCCGATCAGAATCTGCAGACAGCAGGTGAGGAACAGCAGAATGCCGGTGCCGCGCGGCACGAAGCCGAAGCGCCACGCCTCGGGCATCGGCAGCAACGCGTTGCAAGCCATGATCGCGAGCGTGAACACCATGCAGTACGCCCAGACGATGCTGACCGCGTACTCGGCGAAAATCGGCCACATCATCAGGTTGCGGCGCGAGAGCACTTCGCCCGCATACTTGAATAGCACCTGAATGCCGCCCTTCGCCCAGCGCAGCCGCTGCCGGTACAGCCCGCGGAACGTCTCGGGCATCAGGATCCAGCTCAACGCGCGCGACTCGAAATGGATGAGCCAGCCGCTCACCTGCAGCTTCCAGCTGATATCGATGTCCTCGGTCAGCATGTCCGAGCTCCAGTAGCCGACTTCCTGCAGCGCGCGCTTGCGGAACATCGAGACCACGCCGGACACCGTCAGCAGGCGGCCGTACATATGCTGCGTGCGCTTGATCAGCCCGACGATCGACGAGAATTCGCCGACCTGCATGCGGCCGAGCAGCGACGAACGCGTGCGGATGCGCGGATTGCCGGTCACCGCGCCCACCGACGCGTTGTCGAGGAAATGGCGCAGCATCCAGCCGATCGCTTCCTCGTCGAGCAGCGAGTCGCCGTCGATACACATCAGATACTCTGCATCGCTGAGCATCGCGGCCGTGGTGAGGCCGATCGCCTTGCCTTCGTTCTGATGCTGATGCACGACGACGAGCTTCGGATACACATTCACCAGCTCGTTCAGAATCGCGCCGGTCGCGTCGCGGCTGCCGTCGTTGATCGCGATAATGTCGTAGTTCGGATAGTTGAGCTTGTCGAGGCTCGCAATCACCTCGCGCACGTTGTCGGCCTCGTTATAGCAAGGCACCACCACCGACACCTTCGGATAGCTCGTGAGCGTCGGCACGGCGAGCTTGCCGCCGTCCTTGCGTTCGACGAGCAGGTAGTGCAACAGGCCGCCCACCATCCACAGGTACGCCATCAGCAGCGGATAGTAGAAGACGAAGTTCGAGATCAGGTCCATCGCGTTTTTCATTGTTTTCCCCTTTTTGCCGGGCTGGCCCGCCGGGCCGGTCGCGAGGACCGGACCAGCGGGCGCGTATGGTCAGCCGAGCATCCCCTGGTTCGAGCGCAATGTGCTTTGCACCGACATCACGTCGCGCAGCATCGCCGTGTCCGGCTGGTTCGCGATAAAGTCGTCGGGCCCATAACCGAGATGCACGACGCCTGCCGCATTGAGCCGCTTCATTTGTGCGCGCAGCAGATTCGACGCAATCGGCCGCTGCGTCGCCGGATCGACGGCCGGCAGCTCGAACACGGTCCTCGTCGCCGCGTTCGGATGCGCGAGCACGGTCTTCGTGAGCGAGTCGAGCCAGCTGTTCGTCGCGCGCTCTTCGCGGCCCGCTGCCCGGTTGGCAGCCTGGTCCGGAAACGCGGCCAGCGCGACGAAGTCGTAGTTCGTGACGAACACGTCGAGGTTCTGCGCGAAATGGCGCTCGGCATCCGCATCGAACACGGCTTCGGCGGACAGCGCGCGCACGGTCAGCACGTTGCCGCCGCCCTGATACGCACGCACGTGCTGCGCAAGCTCCTGCGTGAACGCGGTCAGATACATCGTCTTGGCGCTCGCCCAGTGGCGCATGAGGCTGTCCGACGCATGAATGCGTGCGATATCGCGCGGCAGGCCCCACGTGGCATACGTGTCGGTCGCGGCGAGGCTCACGTCTTCGTATTCGTTGAGCGTCGCGTCCTCGCCGAACACGATGCCGTTGAAGCTCGCATAACGCGTGAGGTCGTCGTAGATGTCGCGGATCGTCGCGCGGGCGGTTTCGTCGAACGGGCTCAGGCGCGCGACGCGCGCATTGCCCATCGCGTTTTCGACGACGCGTCCGGCGGCCGGGTGGCCCGCCGGCAACTGGAACGCCAGCAGCGGCATGCGCGCATAGACCTGCACGCCAGCGCGCGTGATCAGTTGCCACGCGACGCGGTTGAACAGATCCGCGCGCATCGGCATATGCCGGCTCGGGAAATACACGGCGCGCGCCGCGCCCGTGCCGTCCGGGTCCGAATACGCCTTCAGGTAGACCGATTTCGGCTCGAGGTCCTTGATGCGGTCGAGCAGCCTGCCGAGCTTGTCCTCGCTCTTCGCCGGGTCCGGGTCGTACAGCTCGTCGAGCGACACGTTGACCACCCGCTCCACCGGATTTTTTTCGCCGCGATAGGCGCGCGCCACGCGCATCTGGCCGATCAGCGTGCCGACGTCCCAGTCGTACGACACCAGCAGGCGGCGCACTTTCGTGAGCGGCACGTCCGGCGTATTGGGGCCGTCGTCGAGCGTGAAGTGCACGCCCATGCCGAGCGCCTGCGACGCTTCGATCAGCGTCTGGTTGTACATCCCGTACGGCCACACCGCGGAGCGCACCTTGACGCCGGTCTTGGCCTGGATCAGCCCGACGCTGCGCTCGAGGTCGCCGTGAATCCGCGCGCGATACTCCTCGTCGGTTTCGTAGCGCTGCAGTTCGGGGTAGTACAGGTGCGCGCTTGCCGCCGGCAGCTCGTTGCCTTGCGGGTTCGCGAGCGCCCCGTGATGCATGTCGTGCGTGTGCGACGCGACTTCCACGAGGCCCGAGTCGGCCATCTCGCGCAGGTTGTCCCAGCTCATGAAGTAGCCGGGCTCCATCACGGACTTATGACTGATGCGCACCGGGTCGCCCGCCGGCGTATCGGTCCAGCGCGTCACGACGCCGATCAGCGCCGGATACTTGTATTGCTTGAGCAGCGGGAAGGCGCGCGTGTACTGGCTCTTGTACGCGTCGTCGAAGGTCAGCAGCACGGCGCGCGGCGGCAGACGCGGGCCGCCGTTGCGCGACGCCAGAATCTGGTCGACGCTCACCGGCTGGAAGTTATTGCCCTTGAGCCACGCGAACAGCATGTTCAGCGTGGCCGTGCTGATCGCGCAGGTATCGGCCACCGAGCCGATGTCCGCGTGCAGGTTGTCGCGTATGTCGTGAATCGCGAGCACGCGGAAGGTCAGACCGTCGTCGGCATCGGGCTGCGGCATCAGGTCGAGGTTGAAGCGCGACTGCGCGGCCTGCGCGGCGGGCACGGCCGACAACGCGGCGGCGAAAGCGAGAAAACGTCTGCGATTGAGCTTGTCCATGATGGCTCACAAGGGAATGTTGAGGTTCAGGTAAATGAGCTTGCTGGTCTCGCGGGTACGGTCCATCCGCTGGCTTGCCACCCCGATCCCGTAAGCGAGCGAGGCCCGCGTGCCGAGCTGCCATGCCTGCTCGAGACGCACTTCCCACAACCCGCTGTCGCCGACGTTGCTCTGCCGGTATCCGCCGAATGTGGCGTACACACGTTGCGCAAACGACTTGTCGGCGTTGCGCCACGGCGTCCACTGGTACATCGCGGTGACCTGAGCGGTGTAATCGCGCGGCGGACTGAAATAGACGGTGTTGGTCACCGTGTTGCTGCTCGTGTTGAACTCGACCCACGTCGAGATCTGATGATTCGGCGTATTGAGGAACCGCTCGTACCAGATCGCCGCCCACTGCTGGTTCAGGTTGGTGTCGCTGTAGCGGCCGACGCCGTACGACAGATCGAAGTAGCGGCGATCGTCCACCGAATAGCGCGCGCTCGCGCCGAGCGTGCGACCCGTGATGCCGGCCTGGTATGCCTTCCACGGCAAGCCGTTGCTGTTCGTGTCGAAGCCCGCCTGGAAATTCCAGTGGTCGTCGGGCGCGTAGCCCAAGGTGCCCGCGGCGCCCGTGTACGAGTTGCCGCCGGTCGAGTGATCGACCTCGGCTGCCGCATCGATGCCGTTCAGACGGAAGTCGGCGCCGATACCGTTACGCACGCGGCTCACGCTATCGCCGTCGCCGGTATCCGCACGTCCGCTGAACTGATGCGCGAACACGCGCCAGTACTGCGCGATCGGCTGCGAATACAGTTGCGTGTCGACGCCCCAGTCGTTGTCGGCAATGACCGAGTTGCCCTTCTGCCCGTTGGCGGCCACGATCAGTTGCGGACTCTTGTAGGCCTCGTAGTCGCGCTGAAATTTCTTGACCGTGTTGTTGTCGGGGAACTGATCGGCGAACGTCGCATTGACCTCGGCCGCGCGGTCGTACTGGTTCAGTTGCAGCGCGGTCTCGCCGAGACCGGCGAGCGTCTCGATATCGCCGGGGTGATCGACGAGCGTGCCCGCGTAGATCCGTTCGGCTTCGTGCGGCCGCTGCTGTACGAGCGACGCATCGGAGCGCGCGCTGATCAGCGCGGGATCGAACGGCGCCTCGTGCCGCAGCGCGTCGAGCGCCTCGACGCCTTCACGCGTGCGGTCCGTATACAACAGGTACTGCGCCTGCAGCTTTTTCACGCGGCCATAGTCTTCGTTGACGTCTTCCGGGTGTTCGGAAAGATCGGCGCGAATCGGCGTGCTCGCGGAAATCTGCTTCAGCAGTTGCTGCGCGTTGCCGTACCGGCCCGAATCGAGGTACGCGAAGAACAGCCCTTCCTGCACGTCGATGCGCTTCAACACGTGCGGTTCGACCGACGGCGTGAGCGGGTCGACCGGCGTTTGCAGCGCGCGTTCATAAGCGGGCGCCGCGAGCCGCGGCTTGTCGAGATACGTGTAGGCGTCGCCGGCTGCCGCATAGGTGCGCGCGGGCAGCGGCTCTTTCGAGATCGACAGCTGTTCGTAGAGCGCGGTGGCCTCCTTCATGCGGCCAACGCCCTGCAATGCGCCAACCCGTTCGGCCAGCACCGCGCGGCGAACCTCCACGTATTCGTCCCCATCGGGAATGCGCGTGAGCATGTCGTCGATATGCGCCAGGGCGGACTTCGTTTGAGAAAGCCGGTCGGGGTCGTCGCTTGCGATGGCCTGCTGCCGCCCCCAATGCACTTCGGTCACCACGACAAGCGATTCGATCTGCAAGAGGTCCTTCTGCGAAAACGCATCGGGACGCGTGCGCGCCTGTTCCAGCGCGACCTGCGGCGAGCCGCCGCCCGCCAGTTCGAATACCTGTCTGCGAATCTGGTCGCGATCGGTCATGATCTGGCCTTCTGCGACATTCCCCGGTGAATCCGCTGCGGCACTGGGCTGCGCGGCGCAGTAGTCGCGCGCGAGCAGCGCCAGCAGCAAGGCAGTCGCCTTGACTGCGGCACTCATGCGCCGGCTAGAGCGTCTGTTTTTCATGGTTCCTCGCTTGTCGGAGCCGCGCTCCAGACAAAGGAAGTCCCCGTGCCATGTTTGGCACAATTGAAAAACATCGGGGAATTCCTGGTCTCGCGTGCGGCGTTTATGTGCAGCGCTGCCAGGTGTCTCCTGAACGCGAGACCTCGGGTTAGCGCGGGCTCGCCTTAAGCGAGGTCTGTGCCAGAGCGACGCCGACCTTTTGCTGGCAGGGGAAACGTTGCAAACCATCGACGTGCATTCTCAGCACGCCGAAGAAACGTTTCATCGGTGAAAGTACGCTGGCACACACAGTGCAAGGGCCGGCCGCGCAGCGTGCCTGTCTGTACGAGGATTTCCGCAAGGGAAACCCCGCACATACTGGAGGTTGCTTGCGCGCACAACGGGTTTTGAAAAGCGTTTCATGAATGAACAGGCCACTGAAAAGCATGCCCGATTCATCAGCGGATATGAGGCGGCTTGCACCGGCAAACCCGCACATTGGCGCATGAATGATTTGCTGAATTCGTTTTTAGGCCAGGAAACAATGACCGCCACCGGGCTAAACGCAAATAAAACACTTCCGACAAGCTGTTTTCGCGGTATGCAATACGCGTGGCCCTAATTTCGCCGAATGCAACGCCATACGTTCGCTCGCGCACAGAATGCGCGGGCGGCGACAGCTTAATGTCTGGCTCGCGAAACTCAATTGTTGCGTTGCATCGCGCATGGCCGCCGCGATGCAACGCAAGCGGGTGCCTCTCATTCTTCGCTAATTCGCCGCGCCGATCATGCAGGTCATGGCTTCAGGCAACTCGTCATGCAAGCCTGCGGGTATCAACACGATCACGCGGTAGGACACGCAAGCGAGGCCCCAAATGGACAAGCACATTCTGGTTGCAATCGGCACCCGTCCCGATTCGATCACGCTGGAAGCAGCGCTCCGGCTCGCGCACGAAATCGGCGCGCGCGTCACCGCCCTCCATGTCGTCGATCCGGTGCCGCCGTATGTGGGCGCCGAGACCTGCGATTTCAGCGCGACGTTCGCGGCAATGGATGCGTACGGGCATGCAGTCGAAGCGCGCTGCCTCGAGGCGATCCGTCAGTCCGGCTGTGCCGGCGATGCGCGCTCGATCGTGCTGCCGATGTGCGGCAGCACGATCGGCCGCGCGATTGCCGACCACGCGCGCGAGATCGGCGCGGATCTGCTTGTCGTCGGTAACCGGCGGAAGTCGTTCCTGAGCTTCTTCCGCGAGAACCTGTATAAGGAGCTGCTGCGTCATACCGACACGCCGGTGCTCGTCGCAACCGATACGTTGCCAGCCGCGGCGGGCCGCGCGCTTGCGCTGCGGCCGCGTTATGCGCAGACGGTCTGACGGCTGACGCCACGAAGCAGGCGGCGTGAAGCAGAAGCGGCGCGATCCGGCCTAAGGATCAGCGGTATTCGAGCTTCGGATACCAGTCGGTGCCGCGTCCTTCGGGCGTCAGGTCGAGGATGGTCCAAAGCGGCATCGGATCGGGCGCGCCGCGCGGGTCCTGGCCGGGGTCCGCGGTCGAGAAGCCCATCTCGCTGCCCCAGAAATGGCGGATCGTGCCGTCGCGGCGTGTAAACACATTGATGGCGGGTTCATCGCCGCCTTCTTCCGAAATCGCGTAATGGTCGCGGCTGAAGTTGCCGTTCAGGTCCGAGTACAACGGCAGGTCGCGCCAGCCGCGCGCCTTCGTAAACGCGAGTACTTTCTGAAGCGGCGCCCGTGCGACGACGGCCAGTGCGACACGCTGCTGCAGGTCGGCCGCTTCGCCTTCCCAGGCGCTTAACAACGACGTGCACATCGGGCACGGACGCTCGCGCTGCGGGCCGAACATATAGCTATAAACAACCAGTGTCTGCCTGTCGCCGAAAAGCCCCGCGAAATCGACCGGGCCCCGCTCGCCTTCGAAGCGATAGTCGGCGGTGACCGTGCCGCCCGGCGGCAGGGCGCGACGCAATGCGGCGACACGCTCGATATGCCGGCGCAGCTCGATTTCTTCGGCAAGCAACGCGTTGCGGGCACGCCGGTATTCGGCGCTTTCATTGGGGAACGTCATCGTGTTGCGTTGTGCGAGTTCGACGGCGGGAACGAGGGTGGGCGTGTTCGCCATATCAATCTCCTGAGGAAGAAGTTCCATGCGGAACTCGTTGCATAGCTAAACGATTCAATCGCGGTCCGGCGCGCCCAGCGGAAAAAACGGCCGGTACGGCCGCGCCTCGTCGACCGCACGCGCGAACGAAGGCCGCGCAAGCAGCCGCTGCCGGTACGCGATCACATTCGGAAAGGCGGTGCCGATCCGATGCGTCCAGTCCGCATAAAACAGTGAAGGCGCCGCCGCGCAATCGGCAAGGCTGAAGTGCTCGCCCGCCGCCCACGTGCGATTCGCCATCGTGCGGTCGAGCCATGCGTAGGCCGTGTCGAGCATCGCGCGCGCATCGGCGACGCCGCGCGCGTCGCGCTCCGCTTCGGGCCGCAGGGCGTCGAAGACAATTTTCTGCTGCGGCGTCGAAACGTAGTTGTCGAAGAAACGGTCCATGGTCCGCACTTCGATCGCGGCACGGCGATCGTCGGGCACGAGCGGCACCGGGCCCGGATAGTGCAGGCCCAGATATTCGATGATGATGGTCGACTCGATCACCGTGCGGCCTTCATCGACCAGCAGGGGAAAGCGTTTGATGGGCCACAGCGCCGCGAATTCGCCGGCGATTTGCTGATGGTCGGGCGACAGCGCGCGCCATTCGAACGGCGTGCCGTTCTCATACAGCGCAATCAGGACCTTCTGGCAGTACGAAGAGAAAGGGTGGGCGTAGAGCTTGAGTGTCATCGGGCGTCACCTCCGGGGAACGTGCGTTGTTCAGGGCCTTTCGACTGAACGACGAACGAAACCGGAGGAAATCGACACGCGGTCCGAAAAATTCTGCCTTTACCGCCAGCCGGTCAGTGCATTGACCTGGTCTAGCCCGTCTCGCGCCCGGTCGCCACCGCCCGCAAGATCGACGCCGCCGCTGCGGCCGCGACCTCGCAGCCGAGCACGATATGCTCGTCGGCGGTGTTCTCGGTGAAATCGTGACTGATGCCGCCGATGCTCGGCACGAACATCATGCAGGCTGGCAGATGCGCGGCGAGTATCTGCGCATCGTGCGAGGCGCCGCTCGGCATGGGCACCCATCGGCCCGGCGCCACCGCCTGAGCGGCGCGTGCGACGTGTTCCTGTAAAACCGCGTCCATCGTGACAGGCTCGACGGCTTCGTCGAGCGCAGCAAGCGCGACGCCGACACTTCCGCGCGCGTCGAACTCGCGCACGAGTGCCGCGAGCGCCGCTTCCATCGCAAGGAGCCGGTCGGCGTTGCCGTCGCGGAACTGCAGATAGAGGTCCGCCTGGCCCGGCACGACGCTCAACGACCCGGGCTCGAGATCGATACGGCCGACGGTCCACACGGTATCGGCATCGGCGAGCGCACGAAACGCATCGTCCATGCGCGCGATAAACGCGACGAGCGCCGCGCCCGCGTCGCGGCGGATCGACATCGGCGTCGTGCCCGCATGATTGCGCTGGCCGGCAAAGCGCACGCGCAGCTCGCGCATGCCGACAATCGTCGTGACGACACCGATCGCGTGACCGCTTGCTTCGAGCCGTCCGCCCTGCTCGATATGCGGCTCGAAATAAGCAACGTGACGCCCGCGCTCGAGACGCGAGCGCGGGCGGCCGGCAAGCCCGGCAGCCTGCAGCGCGTCGTGCAGCCACTGCCCGTCACGGTTGCGCGCGCAACGGATTGCTTCGTCAACCGATGCTTCGTGCTCGCCGCCCACGAAGCTGCGGCTGCCGAGAAACCCTGAAAACGTGCCCTCTTCGTCGATCCACGATGCAACGTCGAGCGCGAGATGCCGCGTGTCGTCGCTTTCGGCAAGCGCCCGCGCGATTTCCAGACCGTAGATCACACCGAGCGCGCCATCGAGCCAGCCGCCGGTCGGCTGCGTATCGGTATGCGAACCGATCAGCAACGCGGGCCCCGCATGGCGCGAGCGGCCGAACACATTGCCGACGCCGTCGATCTGCGCATCGAGCCCGGCGTCGCTCATGCGGCCGGCGAGCCAGCGGCGCGCCTCGATGTCGACAGGCGACAGCGCAAGCCGCACGACACCGGGTCCGGTCGCACCGAAGCTGCGTAACGTACGCAGGTCGCCCAGCAGGCGCTCGGGATTGATGGTCGGCAAAAGACGGTCCTCCTTCGATATCACTGTGGATGTTTGTGCGCGCAGGTGCCCGCCAAAGCCATTATTCCGGCGTAGGCTCGACTTCCGTACCGCTCCAGCTGATGCTCGACACACCCTTTTCCATGCTGATTCGGCTCGCCATCAGTTCGAGCTTCGCCTGATCCTTCGGATGCATGCGCACGGTCGCGGTCACTTCGATGCGCGGCGGGTCGCCCTCGACGTCGCGGCTCGTCAGGCTCTGAAACGACAAAGGTTGCGAGTACATCGAATTGGACAACAGCGTGCGGATATGGATTTCGTCGTCCTCGCGGCATACGACGGTGATCACATACTGGCGAATCAGGTCCGCGCTCGATACCGGCGTCGCGTTGATCATGCGGCTCGCTTCGCGCAGCACCGTATTGGCCGCGAGCACGGCGATCGTGCCCGCGAGCGCCGGGCCATAGTGACCGCTGCCGCACAGCACGCCAACCGCGGCCGCGCACCAGAGCGTCGCCGCGGTATTGATGCCCTGGATCGAGCCTTTGTCGCGCATGATCACGCCGCCGCCGAGAAAGCCGACGCCGGACACCACATACGCGGCGATCTGCGTGACGCCCGCGGTGCCGTTGCCCGTCAGCACGCCGAGCGTGACGAACAGGCACGCGCCGCTCGCCACGAGCGTGATCGTGCGCAGCCCCGCGGTGCGCTGGCGCATCTGCCGTTCGAGGCCGATTGCGACACCGCACGCGAACGCGGCCATCAGCCGCCAGACGAAGTCGGCAATCATGTCTGCAGTGGGTATGAATAAGGTGACAACGAGGTGACAGCGGGGCGACGGCGGGGCGACGGCGCTGCCGGCCCGGACGCTGAGGCGAACGATAGCCTGAAGTCGGTGGATTGCGCCAGTGCGCGGTTGATGCGCCGTGCAAAAAGCAGACGCGGGCGGCGGCCATTGCAAACCGCCCGCATGAAAGGCAAGCAGGCTGCGCGGGTCGAGCTCGGCCGCCAGCCGCTCAGCGCTGCTTGATAAACGCTTCGAAAGCCGCGGCGTAATCGGGATGCCAGCGCGACAGCGGCGGACGGTTTTCGACGATATCGCCGGCTGCCCACAGAATGCGCCGTTCGTCGAGCGAGCGCGGCACGTCGTTGTCGGGGCACAGAATATAGAAGTCGCCGGCCACGAGACGCTCCATCATGAAGTCCACCGTTTCTTCGGGCGTCCATGCGCCGGCCGGCTTTTCGGTGCGGTCGCGCCGCGTGAGATCGGTAAACACGAAGCCGGGAATCAGCAGATGCGCGCTGATCTTGCCGTTCGCCGTGTTGCGCAACTCATGCTGCAGCGCTTCGGTGAAAGCCTTCAGGCCGGCCTTTGCGACGTTGTAGGCGGGGTCGCCCGGCGGCGTCGTGATGCCCTGCTTCGAGCCGGTGTTGATCACGAGGCCAGGGCGGCCTCTTTCGATCATCCCGGGCACGAACGTCTGCGTGCCGTGAATCACACCCCACAGATTGACGCCGAGAATGCGCTGCCAGTGGTCGCCGGGGCCGAACATCGTGCTGCCGATCTGGATGCCGGCGTTGTTCATCAGCACGTCGGTGCCGCCGAAACGCTCGCGCACGGCCGTCTGCAGGCGCTGCACGTCGTCGATGCGGCTGACGTCGGTCTGCTGCGCGAACACGTCTTCCTTGCCGTTCGCGGCGACAGCGGCAATCTGATCGACCGCGTGCGCGAGACGCTCGGCGCCGAGATCGGCGATGCATACGCGCAGCCCGAGTTGCGCGAAACGCTTCGCGGCCGCAAGGCCGATGCCGGCCGCGCCGCCGGTAATGACGGCGACAGCGCCCGGTTTGAGAGCGGGATGAGTGGTGGAAGAAGCGGCGGAAGAAGCAGCAGAACGAGCAGCGGATTGCGTGGTGGAATCAGTCATCGGGGACCTCGTTGGCACGGGGACCGCGACACCGGTGCCGCAGTCCCGTTCAGGAAAAGCGATGCGGGCGATGATGCTAGCACGAAGCCTCGCGGCACCGCGCTGCGCATTGCAGGGACATATTGCATTCGCACATTGCATTCGCGCATTACATCGAATCACGCAGCCGCGCCACCCTCCCTGCTTTCAACGAGCTTCACGAGCGTATGCAGCACGCGATTGGCCGGCGTCGCGACCCCGAGCGCCGCCCCGCGCCGCACGACATATCCGTTCAGATGATCGATCTCGCTGCGCCGGCCGCGCGCGAGATCCTGCGCGGTCGACGAATACTGGCCGGCCATCGTCTCCGCGATACGCCGCACCGCGGCGTCGACGTCGCCGGGAATCGAGACGCGATCGGCCCGCGCCACCGCAACGCATTCATCGACGACCTCGCGCATCACATCGGTCACCCCCTCGCGCTGCACGAGTTGACCGTACGGCAACTGCGCAAGCGCCGATAGCGCGTTATACGCGCAATTGAGGATCAGCTTCGCCCATAGCGCGCCGCGCACGTTACCGGAAATCTCGGTCGGCACGCCGGCCTCGATCAGCGCGCGCGCAACCGCATCGCTCGTATGCGACGGCTCGATCACGAGCTCGCCGCGGCCGTTGTGCTTCACATGTCCGGGCCCCGCCATCCCCGCCGCCACATAGACGACAGCAGCCGCCACGTCCTGCGTGACCTGCTCGCGCACACGCTCGGCATTGTCGACGCCGTTTTGCAGCGACAGAATCAGCGCGTCGGCGGCGAGATGCGGCTGCAACTGCCGCGCGGCATGTTCCGTATCGGTCGATTTCACGCAAAACAGCACGAGTTGCGCGCCTTTTGCCGCGCCCGCTTCGGTGCTGGCCTCGACGCGCACGTATTCGTCGAAGCTTTGTGCTTCCAGGCGCAATCCCTGCGCGCGCATGGCATCGACATGCTGCGCGCGGCCGATCAGCACGACTTCATGGCCCGCGCGCGCAAGCATGCCGCCGTAATAACAGCCGACGGCGCCCGCGCCCATCACGGCGACTTTCATTCCGGTCTCCTCCCCGATGCATATGGAATCCGCGGCGACTGTGCACTCGCGCGCCCAGGCCGGTGCCTCGCCCGCGGCGAAGCGGCAACGGTAGCATAAAGGACATCGAAACCGGCGCGTCAGCCCGGCATCGCGCGCAACGCGCTAGCTCGTATGCAGCGGTGCGGGTGGCTCGGGCGGCCGGGGTGCAGCGACGCGCGCAGGCGCACAAAGCCGCTCATACTCGGCAATCAGCTGCGCGCCGAACAGCAGCAATGTCGCGAGCGCTTCGAGGCTGAACAGCACGACGATCGCCGTCGCAAGCGACCCGTAGACCACATTGACCTGCGACAGCGTCGCGAAGTACCAGACGAGCACGCGCCGCGTAATCTCCCACAGCAGCGCGGCCGTCATCGCCCCCGTCAACGCGTGACGCAGCGTCGGCCGCCCGACCGGAATCACCAGATAGATCGCGGTCAGCACAAACACCTCGCCCGCGACGCCCAGCAGGTACAGCACCGCCCGCACCGCGCCGGTCAGCGAAATCGCGTGGCCGAACAGCACCACACCGTCGGCCGCGACCACCTGCAGACTGCTCGTGACGAGCGTAACGATCAGCACGCCGATGCCGAGCGACAGACTGAAACAGTAAGGGACGATTGCCGACACGAGAAAATGCCGCCGCCGGATCGCCACGCGATGCACGAAGATGATCGACAGCGCATTTTCGAGCACCGTGAACGCGAGCGAACTGAAAAAGATCATCGTGACGAGCAGCAGCCAGCCGACCACATTGCGATGCGCGAGAAAATTCGCAAGCTCGCTCACGAGTGCGCGCGACTGCCCCGGTATCAGCCACTCGAGCAGACGCGCGAGCGTATCGAGCAGCCGCGCTTCGCCGACGAAATGCGAGAACGCGATCGCGACGAGAATCAGCAGCGGCACGATCGACAGCAGCGCGTAATACGCGACCGCGCCGGCCAGCAGCAAGCCCTGATTCGCACGGAACGCTTTCATCGCGATCCACACGAAACGCGTCGGATGCAGCGTGACAAAGCGCAGCGCATCGTTGCGCAGCGCGTTACGGAACGCGTTATGGAACGCGTTATGGAACGCGTTGATCGGCGTCGTCATCATGCGCTCCCCCGGTAAGGCGCCCGCATGCCCCAAACAACGTACGGCGTTGGTAAGGCCTGTTTGTGAGGCTTGTTTGTAAGGCTTACGCGCGCTGCGTGAAGGGGTCAGCTTGCGCTTCGCAAGCGGGGACTATCGCGCCCGCTTCGCACGCGGCGTCGCCATCTGGCCCGCCGTCTCGCTCGGGTCCTCCTGCGGCACGGCGTCTTCGAGCGTGCGTTTTTTCGATTGGTCAGCGGAAACGGGCGCCGGCTCGTCGCCGCCTTCGGCGTCGATCTGCCTGCGCGCCTTCTCCCAGTATTCGTCGGCCCGGCCCTCGGGCGCACCGTCCTGCTCCCACAAGTGATATGCGCGTTCGCGGATACGCTCTTCGCTGTGCTCGTTCGCCATGGCTGCCGCCCTCCGATGGGTCTTCACTGGCTTCACTGACCGTACCGTCGACGCGAGCGCAACGGTGCGTTCGCGCGGCACGGGCTTGTCCGATCGCTGAGCAACCGCTATACCCAAAGATGCGTGACGCCCGGCGCCGACGAATTGCAATGGCACACAATCTGCATCGGTTGCGTGTTGTGCGCACGAAAGCGCGCACGAAAGCGTCATACCGGCAAGAGCGGGCACACCTGCTGCCGTCCGTGCGCGCCGCGCAAATTCGTGCGAATCGGCAAAACGCCGTTCGTCCGGCAATACGCGGTTGTGCGCGTCGCGCGATGCTCGACAGTCGCGCTGCCGTGCCCGCTGCCGTACTCTGAAAGCGCGGCCGCGCAACCTGGTTCGAACCGACACTCCATCGAGGAACAACGCCATGCCTCACAGCACCGAAAGCAAACAGGTCAAAGCCCCGCTGCATACGCCGTCGGGCCTCTCGCAGGAAGCCGTTGCCAATGTGTCCGGCGCACTCAATCCGCTGCTCGCCGACACGTTCGCGCTCTATCTGAAGACGAAGAATTTCCATTGGCACATGTCCGGCCCGCATTTCCGCGACTATCACCTGCTGCTCGACGAACAGGGTGAACAGATCTTCGCGATGACCGACGATATCGCCGAGCGCGTGCGCAAGATCGGCGGCACGACCCTGCGCTCGATTGGCCATATCGCGAAACTGCAGCGCGTGCGCGACAACGACCAAACCTACGTGCCGCCGCAAGACATGCTCGCCGAACTGCGCGACGACAATCTCGCGCTGGCCGCGCACATGCGCGAAGCGCATGAGGTGTGCGACGACGCCGGCGATGTCGCGAGCGCGAGCGAACTGGAAAACTGGATCGACGAAGCGGAACGCCGCGCGTGGTTCCTGTTCGAGGCAACCCGTACCGAGTGAACCGCCACCAGCCGGCGCATCGTGCCGCACACGTAAAAAGGCCCGCGCATGCGGGCCTTTTTCGTCGCTAGCGCCGTGCGCGCCTTGATTGCTTTGCGCTATTTGCCGGCGCTCTGCGGCGCCTTCTCGTCCGCTTCCGCGACGAGCGCGGGCGCCATCGCCGCCCGTTCGAGCTGATCGGTCGACCAGCCGCCGCCGACCGCGCGAATCAGCTGCACGTTCGCGCTCAGTTGCCGCGTCTGAATCTGGATCGCGGACACTTCGGCGTCGAGCGCGGCCGTCTGCGCGGTGACCACGTCGAGATAACCCACCGCGCCCTGCTTGTATTGCGTCAACGCCAGCGAAAGCGCGCGTTCGGCCGCGGCGGCCGCATCCTTCTGCTGCTGCAACGCCGTGCCGAGATCCGACAGCAGCGACAGATTGTCTTCGACCTGCTGGAACGCCGTCAGCACGACGCCGCGATAGCGCGCGCCCGCTTCGCTCGTGGCCGCCTTCGCCGCCTCGAGCTGGCCGCGCCGGAAACCGCCGTCGAAAATGTACTGCGCGAGCTGTGGACCGACCGCCCAGAAGAAGTTCGGCGCACTGAAGAAGTTCGCGTACGCGGAACTCTGCAGGCCGCCCTGCGCGGTCAACGTGAGCGACGGGAAATATGCGGCGCGCGCGACGCCGATCTTCGCGTTCGCCTCCGCCACGCGCCGCTCGGCTGCCGCAATATCGGGGCGCCGCTGCAGCAACACCGACGGCACGCCCACCGGAATGGCCGGCAGCGGCAGATTCGCCGTCGATTCGGGCAACGTGAACTCGGAGGCCGACGCGCCGACCAGCACCGCAATCGCATGCTCGAGCAGCGCGCGCTGCGCGAGTGTCTGCGACAGTTGCGACTGCGCGGACGACAGCTGCGTTTTCGCGCGTTCGACGTCGAGCCCCGCGACGATACCGCCGCCATGCAGCGCTTCGGTCAACTGCAGCGCCTTCGTAAACGCAACCACCGTCTGACGCAGCAACGCGGTCTGCTGATCGAGCCCCCGCAACTGCACATAGCTATCGGCAAGCTGCACCTGCAAGCTCAGCTGCACCGAAGCGAGATCGGCCTGCGTCGCCAGCGCTTCGTCCTTGCCGGCTTGCACCGAATCGCGCACGCTGCCCCACAGATCGACGTCATAGTTGACCGCGCCGCCAAGCGTGATCGCATTGTAGTAGTCGGGACCGCCCGAGCGCAGCGGCCGCGTGGCCGACTGCCGCTCGCGGAACAACGACGGATTCAGCGTCACGCTCGGATACAGATCCGCGCTGACCTGTGTCACAAATGCCTGGGCTTGCTGATAGTGTGCGTACGCCGCTTCGAGATCGGTGTTGTTCTCGACCAGCCGCTTCTCGAGCTCGCCGAGCCGCGCATCGTCGTACATGTTCCACCAGCCGTCGCGACTGAGCTGGTCGCCGGGCTTCGCGCTGACCCACGGCCCGATGGTGCGGTATTGCGCGGCGACCGGCGACGGCGGCACCTTATAGTCGGGCGCGAGCGAGCAGCCGGCAACGAGCAGCGCGGCGGCGGCGGTGGCGGCTGCAAGCGGCGCGGTGCGCATAACGGCCTTGACCCGGTTAGCCATGAGCCGCCTTCTTGCCGCCGGCCGCAACCGCTACCTTGTCGCCCTCGGCCAGACCGTCGGGCGGCGCATCGATCACGCGATCGGTCGGCAGCAGGCCGGCACCGATCTCGACCGAATCGCCGAGGTCGCGCGAAATCGTCACGCGCTTGTAGACGACATGATCGCCCTCGCCGACTGTCGCGATACGCAAACCATGGCTGTCGAACAGCAGCGCGCTCGCCGGCACGCGCAATGCGTTCGGCGCGACCGGCAGCTTGAACTGCACGCTCGCGAAGCCGCCCGGCAACAGCTTGCCTTCGCTGTTGTCGACCAGCAGTTGCACGAGCGTCGAGCCCGACGTCGCATTGACCGAATCGGCCGATGCGACGACCCGCGCCGAGAACTGCTCGTTCGGATACGCGGGCACCGTCAGCATCGCGATCGTGCCTTCATGCACGATCGGCGCGTAGTTCTGCGGCACCTGCACGTACACGCGCAACTGCCTGACGTCGGACACCTGGAACAACTCCTGACCGACCCCGCCGCTGCCCGCGTTGATCAGCGCGCCGATATCGGTATCGCGCGCGGTCACGACGCCGTCGAACGGCGCGACGATGCGCGCGAACGACTTGGTTGCGACGAGCCGGTCGAGATTCGCCTGCGCGGCATCGACGAGCGCCTTCTTTGCCGCGAAGTCGCCGTTGCGCGTATCGACGTCCTGCTGCGCGACCGCGTCGGTGCCGAGCATCGCGCGCCAGCGCTTCGCGGTGATCTCGGCGAGGTCGGCATTCGCCTTCGCCGTTTGCAGGTCCGCTTTCGCCTGGATCAGCTGCTGATCGATTTCCGGCGTTTCGATCACGGCGAGCAGTTGCCCTGCTTTCACGTGACCGCCGATATCGACATTCCACGACTTCAGGTAGCCGCTCACGCGCGCGAAGATCGGCGCGCGCGAGTAAGCCTGCAATTGCGACGGCAGCGTGAGCGTCGGGCCATGCGCGTCCTTGACCGGCGCGACGATGCTGACGGTTTGCACCGCCTGCGCGTCGGTCCAGTTCTTCAGCTTGCGCGAGTCCGAGGCGCGAACCGCGAGGCCCGTCGCGACCACGACGACGACCAGCACGACGCCGACGATGCCGGCCGTGACGATCCGGCGGCGCGGCGGCGCACCCGCATATTTGGATTCAAAACCGGGTTCAACGGATTCAGACGACATGAGCAGGACCTCCCGAGGCGGATGCCGGGCTTGCCGCGCGTTTGTCGCGCGCGTGAATAATGCTAAACATGATAGGGACAAAGAAAAGCGATGCGGTAGTCGCGAACAGCAGGCCGCCGATCACCGCGCGGCCGAGCGGCGCATTCTGCTCGCCGCCTTCGCCGAGCGCGAGCGCCATCGGCAGCATGCCGATGATCATCGCGAGTGCGGTCATCAGCACCGGGCGGAAACGCGTGAAGCCGGCTTCGATCGCGGCCTTGACCGGATCGCCGTGCTCGGCGAGCCGTTCGCGGCAGAAGCTCACCACCAGAATGGAGTTCGCGGTCGCGACACCCATGCACATGATCGCGCCGGTCAGCGCCGGCACCGACAGCGTGGTGTGCGTCGCGAACAGCATCCAGATGATGCCGGCCAATGCGGCCGGCAGCGCGGACACGATCACGAACGGGTCGGACCACGACTGGAAGTTCACGACGATCAGCAGATAGATCAGCACGACCGCGCCGAGCAGGCCGAACAGCATGCCGCCGAACGCGGCGTTCATCGTCTGCACCTGGCCGAGCAGCGCGACGTTCGACCCCTTCGGCAGTTCCTTCGCGTGTCGCGCGACGATCTTCTGGATGTCGGAGGCGACCGCGCCGAGATCGCGGTCCTGGGTCGCCGCAAAAATCTCGACCATCGGCACGATGTTGTACTGGCTGACGACCGAGCTGGTCGCCGTGCGATCGAACGACGCAAGACCGCCCAGCACCTGCGCGTTGAGCGGCGTACCGGCCGTGATCGGAATATTGCGCAGCGCGGACAGCGAATCGAGCGTGTACTGCGGCGTCTGCATCACGATCGGGTACGACACGCCGTTCGCGTTGTTGAGCCAGTACGTCGGCGCGACCTGGCTCGAACCGGCGAGGTTCACGACCAGGCTGTTCGTCACATCGCGCTCGGTGATATTGAGCAACTGCGCGCGTGTGCGGTCCACGTTCACGTTGAAGCTCGGAATCTGCTGCGACTGCTGGATGCGCGCATCGACGACGCCCGGTACCTCGCGGATCTCACGCAGCACCGCATTCACGTACGCGAAGTTGCCGTTGAGGTTGTTGCCGCGCACCTGCAGATCGATCGGCGCCGGCGAGCCGAAGTTCAGGATCTGACTGATGATGTCCGCCGGTGGGAACGAGAACGTCTCGCCCGGATAGCGGCGCGGCAATTCTTCGCGCATCCGGCGCACGTATTCGGCGGTCGGACCGTGGCCTTCCTTCAGTTCGATCTGGATATCGCCGTCCTGCGAGCCGATCGTGCCCGTGTTGTTATAGGCCGTGTTGATACCGCTGACCGGCTGCCCGATGTTGTCGACGACGGTGCCGAGCTCGTTCGGCGGAATGATCGTGCGCACGGTGTCTTCGATATTCGCGAAGATTTCCGAGGTCCGCTCGACGCGTGTGCCGACCGGCGCGCGCACGTGCATCAGGATCTGCCCGGCATCGACGTCCGGAAAGAAGTTGCGGCCGAGAAACGGCACGAGCGCAAACGACAACAGCACAAAACCGAGAAAGCCGATCAGGAACGGCTTGCGATGATCGAGCGCGAGCGTGAGCAGACCACGGTAGACCACCCGAATCCGCTCGAAACGCGCTTCGAAGCCTCTCTGGAAGCGCACGAGCGGGTTGCGCGACGGCTTCTTGTGCTCCTCCCCTTCGTGCCCGGGATTGTGCGGCTTCAGCAGGAAGTTCGCCATGGTCGGCACCAGCGTGCGCGACAGGATGAACGACGACACCATCGCGAAGATCACGGCCTCGGCCATCGGCACGAACAGGAAGCGCGCGACGCCGTTCAGGAAGAACATCGGCACGAACACGATACAGATACACAGCAGCGAGACGAACGCCGGCGTCACGATCTGCGCCGCGCCGTCGAGAATCGCATCTTCGACGGGCTTGCCGTGCTCGAGGTGCCAGTTGATGTTTTCGATGGTCACCGTCGCGTCGTCCACCAGGATACCGACCGCGAGCGCGAGACCGCCGAGCGTCATGATGTTGAGCGTCTCGCCGAGCGCCGACAGCGCGATGATCGAACCGAGAATCGCCAGCGGAATGGACGTCGCGATGATGACCGTGGAGCGCCAGCTGCCGAGGAACAGCAGAATCATCAGGCTCGTCAGCACCGCGGCGATCACCGCTTCGCGCGCGACGCCGCTCACTGCCGCGCGCACGAACAGCGACTGGTCGCCGATCGGATCGATCTGCAAATTGTCGGGCAGCGCCGCGCGCGCGTCGTCGACGTGCTGCTTGATGCCCGCAATGATCGCGAGCGTCGAGACCGAGCCGTTCTTCAATACCGACATCAGCACCGAGCGGTGGCCGTTGACGTGCACGATATTGGTTTGCGGCGGCGCGCCGTCGCGCACGTTCGCGACGTCGCGAATATAGACGGTCGTGCCGTTCACCGCCTTGACCGGCAAGTCGGCGAGATCGCGGATCAGCGACGGCGCGTTGTTCAGCTGCAGCACGTATTCGTGGTCGCCCATCTTCGCGGTGCCGACCGGCGTGGTCAGGTTCTGCGTGGCGAGCGCGTTCGCGACATCCTGCGCGGACAGTCCGCGCGCCTGCAGCTTCGCCGGATCGACGTCGATCTGCACCTGGCGCGTCTTGCCGCCGAACGGATACGGAACCGATGCCCCGGCCACCGTCACGAGTTGCGGACGCAGCTGGTTCAAGCCGAGGTCGCCGAGGTTCTGTTCCGAGAGCCCCTTGCCCGATAGCGCGAGCTGGATGATCGGCACCGTCGACGCGTTGTAGTTCAGGATCAGCGGCGGCGTGGTCGCGGGCGGCAACTGCTTTAACTGCGTCTGCGCGACGGCCGTGACCTGCGCGTTCGCGGTCGCGATGTTCACGCCCGGCTGGAAGAACACCTTGATCACCGCGAAGCCGTTGATCGATTCCGCCTCGATGTGCTCGACGTCGTTCACGGTCGTCGTAATCGTGCGTTCGAACGTCGACGTGATGCGGCCGGCCATCTGGTCCGGCGGCAGGCCCGTGTACTGCCACACGATACTGATCACCGGAATGCGGATGTCGGGGAAGATGTCGGTTGGCGTCTTCAGCGCGGACAGCGGCCCGATGATGAAGATGACGATCGCCAGCACGACGAAGGTGTATGGCCGTTGAAGGGCAATACGTACCAGGCCGAGCATGAGTATTCCTGGATAGAACGGTTACAGGGAAAAGCGCTTGATTGCCGCCACCGCGGCGCATCACTGCAGGGCCTTGCGGGCCCGCGGTGACCTCGCCGCATTCGCGTCTCGTCCACGCCTCGTCTGGTCCGACGCCGCAAAAGATGCAACCGCGCCGCACGTTAGCCGCTGCGGCGCGCATGGAGATCGATGTCGGCATCGCAGTCACCGCGTACGGCAATGACCGCCTGGTGGAGGCGCGGGGTGATGCGCTTCACTTCTTCGAAGGGACCGCGAGTGCGGTCCGATCGCAGTCTCGCTACAGATCAAAAGACCGGCGACAAATCCTTTCCATCTCCTTTCCACTATCTATACGGAACATTACATGGAGACGCGTCGTGCCGAAGCGCGGTTCGCACGCGCCGCACATCGACCGAACAAGCGCGAATTTACACAAACGCTGAAGAATTTGCAGGCCAGGACGCATCGGTCGTCCCTGCGACAGATGCTACTGCAACGATATTGCGCGTGTGAACGATCTGCCCTGAAGGAAGCCGCAGCGGCGCTTATTGCCGGTAAACAGGCGCTTTCAGACGCTTTGCGTGCCATGCGTGCGAAGCGATTCTTCGCGTTCCGAGGTCATACAGTTTTTTTTATTACCGTTTATTTTTTCGCACGCGAGCGTTACCCGCGAGGCGCCCGTCGCGCCTCGTTATGAATCTGAAGGCTCCACGCTATATAAATGAAACAGAAAAAGAAAGAAAGGATTTTGAAATATTTGCGCCTCACCAACTCGAAGCCTTCGCGGCCAGCGAGGCGGACATGGCCGGCGCGTTCACGATGAACGATATCGACGAAGCGCTCGGCATCGCGCTCGCTGCGAAAGCGTGCGGCGAATGCCTCGCGGCGCAGCCACGCGGAACTCGACCCCGCCACCGAACTCGATGACGGCGACCCGGCGCGAACTCGGCGCGCAATACGCTGCGCTACGGCGCTTCCTGCAGCGGATGACCGTGGCCGGCGACTGTCGCGGCACCGATGACCGCCATGTCGAGCAGATCTGCCGGGCGCTGAAGAGACCGGTATCCGCGGTTCATTAGAGACTCACGCCGCGGCGCTCCTCGCGGATGCCCCGCGCCCATGTCCGAGCCCATGTCCGAGCCCATGTTCCACACTCATGTTCCACACTCATGTTCCACACTCATGTTGCACACTCACGTTGCGCGCTCATGCCGCCGCCGGTGTAACCGGAAAGCGCGTCCCTACGCCGACGTTGGCCACTTCGTTGAGCACCGCGGCGAGAATCATCGCGCTCGCGTTGAGCGGCGCGGGCCGGCCGCGGCGCGGCTTGAACACGGCGTCGCCGACATGGATCGCGCGCCCGCTCATCGCGCATACGCCGTTCACACGTGCACGCGCCGCATGCCACAACTGATCGCCATACGAGCAGTGCGTCGCATCGCGCCACGCGATCGTCGCGGTCGCCGACGTCGGCCGCTCGATCAGCGCCACCTGTGCGTCGAAGCGCTCGCCCGCGATCGGCAGCGGGCAGTTCCTGCGTTCGAACTGCACATGCAGCGCCGCGAGCCTTGTCACCGCGGGATCCGTGCGTCCCGACATTAAAGAGAGCAAACCAATGGTCTGCCGCCACGGGTCGCACACATTCATCATCTTGGCCAGCATGAATCACCTCGTCGTCAAGGAAGTGCCGCTCAGTCCGCTTGTTCCGCTTGTTCCGCTTGTTCCGCTTGTTCCGGTCCTTTCGTCTGATCCGCTCATTCAGGTTTGCGCCGTCCGTTGACAATGCAGCAGTTCAGAATCCGCGCGTGCCGGCGCGCCGCCACGCCCGGCGGCAAGGTGTACGGCTGCGGAAGCTCGGGCGCAACCGGCTTGCTGTAGACAATCAACGGGGCCGCCATCCGCGGCGCCGCGGCGAGTAGCGCCTCGGCGCCGCGCGCGGGTACAGGTTTGCTCATTGTTCTGATCTCCGTGATTCTTTTCGCGGCGGGTCGAGGCCGCCCAGTCACTGATTCACTGATTGACGTTCGTCTTCACCTTCCAGCAATACGGCGTATCGCCGACGAACCGTTTGAATACCGCGGTGAAATGCGACTGCGAGCGAAACCCGCAGCTCAATGCAACATCCAGCATGCTGTGCTTCGAGCGCGTCAACAATTGTTGTGCGTGCTCGATCCGGCGGCGCAGCAGATATTCGTGCGGGCGCAAGCCGGTCGCGCGGCGGAATTGCGCGGCGAAATGCATGCGCGTAAGCCCCGCGCTTTGCGCCATTTCGGCCAGGCCGATCGAGTCAGACAAATGCGCCTCGATAAATTCGATCGTGCGGCGCATCCGCCACTGCGGCAGCGCCGCCGCTTCGCGCGTTTGTCGCGCAGCCGCGGTGAAGTACCGCGACACGAGCCGCGACACGATCGCGAGGCACACGCTGTCGGTAAACAGCTTGCCCGAGGCGGCGTCGGTCGAATGCGAAACGGCCAGCGCCTGCGCGAGCCGCTCGAGCGTCGGGTCGCGCAGAATGCGCGGATCGGCGAGCACGATGTCTCCGGCGTGCGCATGACCGAACAGGTCTTCGAAGCATTCGGCAAGCGCCTGCTGCGAGACGAACAGATGCAGCACGTCGCCGGGCGACTCGAAGCGCACGCTGACCGGCACGGCCGGCGCGGTCACCTGCACGGCACCCGCCGTCACGCGGCCCGACACGATCGCGCGCCCCGCATGCTCGAAATTGAGCGTCGTGCACTTGAGGTTCAGGCCGATGCAGTGATAACCGGCGTGCCCTTGATGCGACGCTTCAAAGGAACCGGCGTCGTTGCGCGTCCAGCGCGCCACCATCATTTCCCCATACGGAAGCGAATCGCGCGCTTCGTCGACAACGGGGTAGCGCCAGTGATGCTCGGAATGGATCGGGTTGCCGTTTTTTCTGCGCACGGCGTCCGTGGCAATCTCAGTTGAATGGGTCGACAAGGCAATCATGAGCGGCCTGCACGAAGTGAGTGTCATGCGATGCGGAAACAGCAGCTTCCCGCGCTCACTCAAAGGTATCCGAACAGACCCGGTCCAACTAGCCCTACAAAGGATTGACACGAGCCACTGTTGGTTTGCTCAACTCATCTGCAGGTTTAATCGTCTAATCCGATTTGTGTACTGTGCGTACGCGCACTCGTCGATCCCGGCAATCAATGTACGGGATTCTGATGGTTCCGTGTCCGCGTCGCCGGCCCGTTTTCCGTTTGTGACCGCACATCAAGACACTACAGACCGTGCGTCTGGAAATGCTCGATGCTTTGTCCGGCAGCCACCGCGCGTCGGAGCCAGGAAGGCATATCGCCCGCTCCCGTCCATGTATTGCCATACGCATCGCGATAGCGGATCGCATCGCGCTCGCGCACTTCGTCGACGAGCGCCTGCTCGAGCGCGTCGAAGCTGATACCGCATTCCTTCATGCGGCGGCGGATCCAGCGAACCAGGCGTTCGCGCGCTTCGCCTTCGAGAGATTGTGATACTGCGCGGGTCATGCAAGCTCCTCAGTGATCGGTTCGGGAACAGTTCAGGACCATTTCGGAAAGGTTCAACCCCAAATACGTTCGATGCGTGGTCATTGCGGCGAGAGTACCGGCGCGCGCGTGCCCCACCTTTGCCGAACAGCACGTGCCGATTCAAATATGCACGTCCGCCCGAACCCGATGTGGTGACTGCGCATGCGCGGCGCACGCGCGAAGCCGCTTCGCATACGCGGCCGGCGCATCGCCCGAACGGTCGTTCGCACCAGCGGTTGGGTGCGGTTATCTCGTGCGAACGGGCATGTTGTGTGCTCGGATCGTGCGATTTCGACAAATTGTGAACACCGCTAAAAGACGGCGCATACCCAATGACTACACTCGATGCCGATGGGTATCCGATCGGCATGCAACGCGTGTCGTTCGGAATCGCAGTGCCAGGTACGCGTGACCCGCAAGCAAGGCATCGCCAGAATGCGCGTCGGCAGTGCAGTGAATCGTCGGCACTGCGGCCGGCACTGCGGTGAACAAAAAAACACGCATCGCTGAATCCCGCTCTTCAGCGTAAAGAGGGAACCGCAACTGGAAACAAGTCCATCGGGTTGCGCATCGGATCGCCACCGCTCGCATCGCGCGATGCGCGGCGAATGGCATCGCCGCTTGCCGCATCGGGCGCGGGCGATCGTACCGCTATCGGTTCGCTTCATGCCGCGGCTTGCGTCGCGCATCGGCTGAGTGGCGGCCGATGCCGGCGCTCATCGGCGGCCGCGCGGCACGCGCGCGTCCGTTTCGATCGCGATGTGCTTACACGGCCATGCGGCATGCGAGCGCGCCATGCCGGCTGGTGCGACGGACCGGCGACTGCCGGCCTGGTCCACGCCGCCGCGATACACCGGGTGCTGCCCTGCTTCTCGGCAGGTTCGCGGCCATGCTATATATCGCGCTTTTGGCGGAAAGCGATGCCGATCTTTGCGGCGGCGTGTCCGCTCCGAACAGATTGATCCCCTGTCTCACCGCGGCTGTGCTTCCCGCACTGTCGCGACGCGCTCTCCCAGTTGCCGTGAAATTCCACAGACGCACATTTGAACAGGTGCGCCGCCCCGACGCTCGCGCGCTCCGGATACTCGCCGCGGCGCTTGCGTCCGCTGTATTTTTCGCCGACACGCTGACGCCGCTTCATATCGCGGTTGCCGTTCTCTATGTCGTCGTGGTCCTGCTCGTCGCCATGAGCGGCTCGCGGCGCGCCACCATCGTCGCCGCATGGAGCTGTTCCGCGCTGACGCTGATCGCGCTCGCGATCTCGCATACGGACTGCATCGCGGGCGATGCCGGCGGCCGCGGCGCGATGAGCCTGATTGCGATCGCGGTCACGTCGCTCGTCGCCGTGCGTCATCAGACCAGCACCGCGCGTCTGATCGAGCAGATTCACCTGCTGAACCTCACGCACGATGCGATCGTCGTCTACGACATGCAAGACCGCATTGCGTTCTGGAATCAGGGCGCGGAGAAACTATACGGATGGCCCGCGCATCGCGCGCTGTCACAGCCGATTCACGAACTCACGCAAACGCGCTTTCCCGATGCGGGCGAGGTGCACGCCACGTTGCTGCGCGAAGGCCGCTGGGACGGCGAACTCGAACGCACGCGCAACGACGGCCGCGTCGTGATCATCGCGAGCCGGCTCGCGCTGCTGCGCGACGAACGCGGCAAACCGCGCGCCGTGCTCGCCACCGACAACGACATCACGTGCCGCAAACATCTCCAGGCGGAACTGCAGCGTAAACAGGACGAAATGAGCGCAATGCTCGAAGCGATTCCGGGGATGATCTGGGCATCGACGCACGACGGCGAGATCGAACCCGTCAATCGGCGCTGGGATGCATTCGACATCGTGCGCACCAATACAACACAAAACGGCCAGAGCCTGTGGCGCCGGCTCGTTCATCCGAATGACTTGCCGGGACTCGAAAATGACTGGCGCACCGCCGTCGCGACCGGCTCGCCGTTCGAAGGCACCGCACGGCTGCGCCGCAAGGACGGGCTTTATCGATGGATGCACATCTGCGCAGAACCGCTCCTCGATACGGCCGGCCAAATCGTGCGCTGGTATGGCATTAATACCGATATCGAGGAACGCAAATGCGCGGAAGAAGCCCTCGAGCGCAGCGAAGCCTTTCTCGCCGAAGGCCAGCGCCTTTCGCATACGGGCAGCATCGCCATGAAACTTCCGGATGGTGAAATGCTCTGGTCGCAAGAGGCATATCGCATTTTCGGCTATGCTGCGAACGTCGTTCCAGGCATGGATCTGATCCTCGCGCGCACGCATCCCGAAGACGTCGCGCTCGTGCGCCAGAGCTACCGGCAGGTGCTCGCCGAAGCACCGTTCATCGATATCGAGCACCGGCTCGTCATGCCGGACAGGTCCGTCAAACACGTGCATTTTGTCGCTCACTTGAGCGCCCGCCAGTCGGGGCGTTTCGAGTATGTCGGAGCCTTGATGGATGTGACCGAAGCCAAACAGACCGAAGCGGCGCTCACGCGCTCGATGACCGAGCTCGCGCACGTGACGCGCGTCACGATGCTCGGCGAGCTGACGGCGTCGATCGCGCACGAGGTCAGCCAGCCGATCGCGGCGATCGTCACCTGCGGGCATGCGGCGCTGCGTTGGCTCGACCGGCCCGAGCCCGATCTGGCCGAAGCGCGCGAGGCGATCGACAAGGCGATTCGCAGCGCAAAGCGCGCGAGCGACATCGTCTGGCGGATCCGCTCGATGGCGCAAAAGCGCGGTCCCACGCATGCCGTGCTTGACCTCAATGCACTCGTCGACGAGTCAATTGAGCTCGTGCTGCACGAGTTGCACGGTCATCGCGTCGAGCTCGAAATCGAGACCGTCACGCCCTCGCCGCAGATCAACGGCGACCGGATACAGTTGCAACAAGTATTGATCAACCTCATCATGAACGGCGCGCAGGCGATGGCATCGGTCACCGGCCGCGCAAAACGGATGTGGGTCACCACGCGCATGGCCGATTCGCAACATGCGCACGTGATCGTCAAGGACTCCGGCACCGGCATCAGCGCCGAACACGCCGAGCAGCTCTTCGAAGCATTTTTCACGACCAAGTCCGAGGGCCTGGGCATCGGACTGTCGATCTGCCGTTCTATCGTCGAAGCGCACGGCGGCCGCATCTGGGCTGAGTCGCCGCCCGAAGGCGGCGCCGTGCTGCAATTTACCTTGCCCGTATACGATGGGAGACAGCAATGAGCAGTGAAAGCGCCAACGAAACCGTCAACGTCGCGGACAACGCGATCGTCTACGTCGTCGACGATGACGAATCGATGCGCGATGCCGTGAGCACGTTACTGCGCTCGATTGGCCTCAAGGTGAAGACATTCTCGTGCGCGCAGGATTTCCTCGCCGCCGAGCGGCCGGATGTGCCCGCGTGCCTCATTCTCGATGTGCGACTCAAGGGCCAAAGCGGACTCGCGGTCCAGGAACAGATCGCCGCGCACCAGATCCGCATGCCGATCGTATTCATGACCGCGCACGGCGACATCGCGATGTCGGTGAAAGCGATGAAAGCCGGCGCCCACGATTTTCTCGCGAAGCCGTTTCGCGATCAGGACATGCTCGACGCCGTCTCCGAGGCGCTCGCCGCCGATCAGGAGCGGCGCCAGGCGGACCGTTCGTTTGCGGGCCTGCGGCGCTGCTACGAGTCGCTCACGCAGCGCGAGCGCGAGGTGATGGCGCTCGTCGCGAGCGGTCTCCTGAACAAGCAGATCGCGGCCGAGATGAAGTTGAGCGAAATCACGGTGAAGATCTACCGCAGTCAGGCCATGAAGAAGATGGAAGCGCGCTCGCTCGCCGATTTCGTGCTGAAAGCGGAAGCGCTCGGGGTGAAGGCGGCGCTCGGCGCGCCTTCGTTTGTGACGATGAGAACGTCGCCACGGGTTTAGCGCGGGTTCGCTTTCGCGCGGCCTCACAATTCGCTGACAATTTTCTTCGCACGCAGCACACAGGCCGGGCTCATGCTCAGTTCGGCAACGCCGAGACCGACCAGCACCGGAATCATCGGCGGCTGCGCGGCCGCCTCGCCGCACACCGCGACCTCGATGCCGGCCCGTTGCGCCGCGTCGCAGACCATCGCGATCGCGCGCAGCACAGCCGGGTGATCGCATCGGTAGAGCGACGCGAGATGCGGATTCGCGCGGTCCGCGGCCATCACATACTGCGTGAGGTCGTTGGTGCCGATCGAAAAGAAGTCGACTTCCGGCGCAAGCATATCGGCGGTCAATGCGGCCGCCGGCGTTTCGATCATGATGCCGAGCTTCGGTTCGCCGAACGGAACGCCTTCGCTGGCAAGTTCGCCTGCGCATTCGGCCATCAGCGCCTTGACGCGGCGGATCTCGTCGATGTCGGCGATCATCGGCAGCATCGCCTGCACATTGCCGGCGCTCGCGGCGCGCAGCAGCGCGCGCAACTGCGGCTTGAACACGTCGGGACGGTCGAGGCACATGCGCACGCCGCGCCAGCCGAGAAACGGGTTGTCCTCGGGCGGAAACGCGATGCCGGGCACCGGTTTGTCGCCGCCGATATCGAGCGTGCGGATCACGACCGGATGCGGCGCGAACGCCTCCGCAACGCGCCGGTACACGGCGTATTGCTCGTGCTCGCCGGGCAGCGCGCGGCGGTTCATGAACAGCAGCTCGGTGCGAAAGAGGCCCACCCCCATCGCGCCGACCGCTTTGGCCGCATCGATCTCGTCGGCCGAACCGAGGTTCGCCGCAATGCGAACCGGCCGGCCCGCGCGCGTAAGCGGTTCGACATCGCGAAAGACGTCGAGCGCGGCGCGGTACGCGTGCGCTTCGCCGAGGCGCGCCGCAATCTGGTCCTGCAAGGCGCGTGGCGGCTCGAACCAGACATGACCGAGCGTGCCGTCGACGGCGATGTGCTCGACGCCGCGCAGGCGCTCGTCGGGAACGGACAGGCCGAATACCGCGGGAATGCCGTGCGAACGCGCGATGATCGCAAGATGCGACGTCGCGCTGCCGCGCGTGCAAACCAGCGCCGCGATGTTCGCGACGTTTGCCCGTGCAAGATCGGGCGCCGTCAGCTCCGACGCGAGCACGACGCAGGGCTTCGTCAGCCCGGCGAGGCTCGCGTCCTGCCGGCCCGTCAGGCGCAGCACGAGCTGGCGCGTAATGCCGTGGATATCGTCGGCGCGGCTGCGCAGATACTCGTCGTCGATCGCCTCGAACGATGCGGCGAGCGTTGCACCGACTTCGAGCGTCGCTGCCGCCGCGTCGCGGCCCGCCGCGATGCGCATGCGGATCTCGCCCGCGAATTCGTCGCTTTGCGCGACGCTCGCCAGCGCTTCGGCAATCCCGTCGTGATCGCCCAGCGTGTCGAGCTGCGTGTCGAACTGCGTGGAGAGCGCGGCCAGTGCGTCGTCGAACGCGCGGTTAAAGCGCGCGGCTTCGGCTTGTGTCTCGTGCGGCTCGATAGACTGACGCGTGGCTTGTAATGGCTCGGGAAGGTATACGTAGGCGTCGCCGAATGCGAGGCCTTCGCTGGCGGGGATACCGATAAGCGGCGGTGTTTCATCCGCGGGCGTTGCCGTTGCCGGTTGAACGCTCGCGTCGGCGCCATTGCCATTGTCATTGCTATTTCCCGCGCTCGTTCGCAATGAAGCAACCCGCGCGACCGTCTCGTCCCCGCACGCTGCGTCGTCTGCGGCATTGCCCGATGGGGCGGCCCTCGCCGGCTGCACGCCCGCTTCCGGCGAAGACAGGAACCGCGCCATCCGCTCGACCGCATCGCTTTCGTCGGCGCCGTCCGCGCGCAGCACGATCTGGTCGTGTTCGCGGATGCCGAGCAGCATCAGCTTCACCGCGCTCTTCGCATCGGCGCTCGTCGTGCCGTGCAGCACCTGCAGCGAGCACGAGAACTCTTTCGCGAGCTTCGCGAACTGCGTCGCGGGCCGCGCGTGCAGCCCTTCGGTTACCTTCACCACCACCGCCGTTTCGAGCATCGACTTCACCTTCCCGTCTGACATGCCGTGACCTCACGGCACGGACGATTGACGCAAGCGCGCTCAGCGCGTGATCCGGCCGCCCGTCCGCGAGGCCCGCAATCGCGACGCCCGCGTACGGTTTAGCGATCCGCGATCTCGATCACCGTGCCGCTCTTCATGCACGCGAGCAGTTCGCCCGCGTCGACCGGCTGCGCGCAGATTTCGCCCGGCCGCTGCGCTTCGTTCGCGCCATTGAAATTGATCACGACGTGACCGAGTTCGCTGACCTTGTTCCATGCGCTCGGACCGACCGCCGTGACAAACGCGCTGATGCCGCCGATGCGCAATGTCGAGCCCGCGTGCGGGGCCTGCGGCTGCGCCGCTTCGACCCGATGCAGCACCGACACTTCGGCGAGCTCGGGGGGCGCGCCATCCGCGTACAGAATCAGCACGCCGCCTTCGAGCAGCGCCGGCACTTCGGGGCCGACTTCCGAGATCACCGTTTTGTAGTAGTGCATATGCCGTTCCAGAGAAGGTCGTCGCCCGATCGCGAATCCCGCGTCGAATCCTGCGCCGCTCACAGCGCGAAACTTGCCGCCCACGCGATCAGCACCGAGATCGGTCCCATGATCTGCCGGCTGATCAGCACCGCGGGCACGCCGACGCGGATCGTCTCCGGCTTCGCTTCGCCGAGCGCCATGCCGACCGGCACGAAATCGCAGCCGACCTGCGTGTCGTAGGCGAACAGCGCGGGCAGCGCCATTTGCGGCGGAATCGTGCCGTTGCCGATCGCGGGACCGATAATCGCTGCGCCGATCACCTGCGCGATCACCGCGCCCGGGCCCAGCACCGGCGACAGAAACGGCAAGCCGCAAATCGCCGACAGCACGACGAGGCCGATGATATTGCCCGCGAGCGGCTCGAGCAGATGCGCGAGGCCATTGCCGATGCCGGTCGCGTTGATGATGCCGATCAGCATCGTCACGAAAGCCATGAACGGCAGCACGTTGCGGATCACCGTGTCGATCGCCTTGCGGCCGCTGTTGAACAGCACGTTGACGACACCGCCCATCACGCGGCCGATCGACGTGATGAGACCGACGATGCCGCGGCTTTCCTGGCCGCCGCCGGGTTGAGCGGACATGCCCGACGCGCCGCCCGCGCGCGGCATCGGCACGACCGCCGCGCCGGCGCCACCGGCCGCCGGCATCACGAGCGCGTCGCCGGGGCGGGCGGGACCGCCCGCCTCACCCGCGGGCTCGTGTTCGCCTGCTTCGCCTTCGACGACCGACAGGTTCTCGGGCAGCACGCCCGATACGTAGATGTCTTCGGTGATGAACTGCGCGAGCGGCCCCGACTGGCCAACCGGTGTCAGATTGATGGTCGGAATGCGTTTGCGCGGATAGACGCCGCAGCGCGCGGTGCCGCCGCAGTCGATCACCACCGCGGCCATTTCCGATTCGAGCGGCGGGCTGCGGAACCCGTCGACGACCGTCGCGCCGGTCAGTTCGGCAAGACGCGTCGCGAGTTCAGGAATCTTGCCGCCCGTCACGGCAACGATCTTGTTGCGCTCCGGCGTCGGCTGAATGAAGATCGGGCCGCCCCAGCCGTTCGGCCCATGCACGACCTTGACGGTCCGATAAGCTCTCGTGTCCATTGCGTTGTCCCCTTCCGTGTCCCGATGATCGGTGGGCGATCACAGCCTGATATTTTCGCGGTGCGCGATAAGCCGCGTGATCAGCTCGGTGAGCATGCCCTTGAACAGGTTCACGACGAGGCCCACGATCAGATAGAACAGCGCGAGCCTGGGAATCGAAAACGGCAGCGGATGCGTTTCGGCGAGCTTGGTCAATCCCGCGGCCACGCCGAGCCAGACGAACAGCTCGCCGGGGTTGCAATGCGGAAAGAGTCCGGTAATCGGATGGCACAACGAAACGGCCGAATCGTAGAACGCCGGCTTGTGCTTCTCTTCGAGAAACACGCCGAACGTATAGGCCATCGGGTTCGTCAGAAAGAACATCGCGAGCAGCGGCAGCAGCGTATAGCGCGTGATGACGTTCTTCGAGAAGAAGCGCGCGAGGCCCTGCACGCGATGCTCGCCGATCAGCGCGATCAGCGTGTAGACCGCGGTCAGCAGCACGATCAGCGTCGGCAGGATGCCGGTCACGAAACCGATAAACACCTTGCCGCCCGCGTTGAACACGCCGATAAACGCTTCGGCGAAGTGCGTAAGCCAGTCGAGAACGATCACGGCGACTCTCCCAGTGGGTCCAGCTGATGCGCGAAAAGCTCCGTCGTGTTTGGCTGCGAACGGAACCGGACGGTACGGCTGTGGACGAGCGAAATCTTAGGCTGGCGATGCGGTGCGCTGCGCGCGCTCGAGCGCATCCGACGCAGCGATCACGACACTGCGGCGCAAACCCGAGCCCGCGAGCCGCATACGGAATTCATCGATGGCGAGGCCGGAAAATCCGTCGTGCTGACGGAACCGGCTAAAGACGGTCATACCGGACATGCTGAGAAATTCGCGCACCGTAAGCGCGCTGTCGAGCACGACGATCGCAATCGCGCCACGCCCGAACCGGACCTTGCAGGCGCCGACGCCGAGAAAGCCGCTGGTCCAGCGCCCCGCCGTGCGACGCAATGCGTCGCCGTAGCGGCGCATCTGAAACCACGATGCCACCACCTGCAACGCCCAGAACACGGCTAAAGCGAGCAGCGCGCCACGCACATAGTCCATTGTCGTCTCCCGGCTCTCCATGCATGTGTTCCGCGCGACCGGCCCATGACCGGAAGGCTGCGATGAATCGCGCGCCGCGCGACTTGCACGCAGACGCGACGCATGAACATCATGCTCTCCTAATAATACAATTGTTCAAACTCAACAGAATTGGGGAAAACGCGAGTCAATCCCGAGTCGGTCTTTCCAGCCGCTTTACGACGAGCGTTTTTTGTTTCCGTTCAGTTCGTCGGTCTTTTATCGATCGGTTGCATTGTCACCCTAATCGCGCATCGAGTGCACGCGTTTCTTTATCCGCTGCTTTTCGACTCGCGGCTCAACCCGCACTCGCGATGTTCTGCGCCACGAGCGCGGCAACGTCCTCGCGTGCCTCGAGGTGCGGCAGATGCCCGACACGCGCGAATCGATGCACTGCAACGCGGCCCGGCAAACCGTCGGCGTGCCGCGCCGGCAGGATGCGATCCTGCAGGCCCCAGATCACGCGCACCGGTATCGTCAGCGCGGCGAGCACGCTGCGCAGATCGAGGCTTTGCGCACCGTCGGGAAAGAACGTGTCGGCAAGCGCGGCAAGGCGCGCGCGGACGTCCGCCTCGCCCAGTTGTTGTTCGGCAGTCGCGACAAACATCTCGTCCATTTGCGAGGGGTCCGCGAACAGTTCCTTGAGCCATGCCGCGAAGCTCGCGCGCCGCGACGCCTGCGTAATGCCGCGCAAAAATGCGGTGTTGCTGTCGGGGCCGAGGCCTGCGGGCGCGATCAGCGTCAGCGAGCGGATCCTGGTCTGCGCGAGCGGGCCATAGGCCGCGGTCGCGAGCGATATCGCGCCGCCGAACGAATGGCCGGCCAGATGGCAATGCGTGATGCGTTCGGCGGCCAGCGTTTCGTCGACCGCGGCGACGATCTCGTCGAGCGTACCGGCAGGCTGCGCGGCCGACTTGCCGTGTGCGGGCAGATCGAGCGCGAGCACGCCGCGCCCCGCCGGGGCGACACGATCGAACGCATGGCAGAACGGGCGCCAGCTATTGAGCTCGGCGGCAAAACCATGCAGCAGCACGAGCGGGTCGCCCGTGCCCTCGCGCAGCCAGACGCGATGCAAAGGCGCGGCCAGGGGACGGCCTGCGCGCAGTCGTGCGGCAAATTCGTGTTCAATGGTCTTGTCGACCTGCGTATCGATAAGCTTATCGATCAGCTTATCGACCTGCTTGTCGATCACTCTACGTGGCACATCGCGTGCGCCGATGCGGCCTTGCGGCCCCGAGCCCGCGATGTCGTGCAGATCCACGCCGCGTTCCCGCGCGAGACGGCGTGCGGCCGGCGTCGCGCGCAAGCGGCCACCGGCGGCTTGCATGGCAGTCGCGACAGGCATTGCGGGAGCGGACGGCAACGCTACGTCGGCGCTCGATGCATGCTCGTCGTGCACCGCACCATCCGCTCCTCGAGCAAGCGCAATCGCCTGGGCCTGCGCTCCCGCCAGATCCGCCACCGCCTCGCCGTCCGCATAAATCCACGCGACCGGCGTGCCGACCGGCACCGTCTCGCCAACCGCCGTGCTGATATGGCGAATCGTGCCGCTTGCCGGGGCATCGACTTCCATCGTCGCCTTGCTCGTCTCGATCTCGAAGATCACCGTACCTGCTCGCACGGTTTCGCCTTCGAGCACGTGCCACGCGGCGATCATGCCTTCGGTCATGTCCATATCGACGCGCGGCAGGATCACTTCGGTCGGCATCTCAGTGTCTCCGGCCGACACTGCGGCGCGCGGCCGCGATAATATCGTCGACCTGCGGCACCGCGGCTTTTTCGAGCTCGGGGTTGTACGGCAACGGACAATCGGCGCCGCCCAGGCGGATGACCGGCGCGTCGAGATAATCGAACGCATCGCTTTCGCAAACGATCGACGCGATCTCCGCGCCGATGCCGAGCTGCTGCACACCCTCGTAGACGCAGATCAGGCGCGAGGTCTTCTTCACGCTGTCGATAACCGCATCGCGATCGATCGGCCGCACGCTGCGCAAGTCGATCACCTCCGCGTCGATGCCCTCCTGTTCGAGCCGCCCGGCCGCCTCGAGCGACCGGATCGCCATGACCGACGTCGCGACGATCGTCACGTCGCGCCCCGCGCGGCGCAGCGCCGCCTTACCGATCGGCTCGGTGTAGTAGCCCTCTGGCACCGGTCCTTTGCTTTTGTAGAGCAGCTTGTGCTCGAAGATCATCACCGGGTCCGGGTCGTCGAGCGCGGCGAGCAACAGCCCTTTCGCGTCGTGCGGCGTGCTCGGCTGAATCACCTTGAGGCCCGGCACATGCGCGAACCACGCTTCGAGGCTCTGGCTGTGTTGCGCGGCGGCACCCGTGCCGGAGCCGGCCGGGAAGCGCATCACGAGCGGCACCGATATCTCGCCGCCGAGCATGAAGCGCAGCTTCGCCGCCTGATTGACGATCTGCTCCATCGCGAGCGTCGCGAAGTCGGAGAACTGGAATTCGTAGATCGGCCGCGAGCCCGTCAATGCGGCGCCGACCGCAATCCCGGCGCCGCCGAGTTCGGAAATCGGCGTGTCCATCACGCGCTCGGCGCCGAAGCGCTGGTAGAGGTCGCCGGTCACCTGGAACGCGCCGCCGTACACGCCGATGTCCTCGCCCATCACGAACACGCGCTCGTCGCGCGCCAGCGCGATCGCGATGCCTTCCTGAATGGCCTGCGCGTAGGTCAGCTCGCGCACGTTCGCATCCGGGTTCGCATCCGGGTTTGCGTTCATGGTCGCATTCATCGCGGGGCTCCGGCCGTGCCCGGCGGCGCGGATTCGGTTGACGTGTAGACGTAGCGCGTGAGTTCGGCACGCGACGGCGCGGGGCTCGCCTGTGCGAACGCGAGGCCTGCTTCGATCTGCGCTTCGACGTCGGCGCGAATCGCATCGGCTTGCGCCGCATCGAGCAGTCCGTAGCGCATGAGCTCCTGCTCGAAGCGCGTCACCGGGTCGCGCGCACTCCATGCATCGATTTCGTCGCGGGTGCGATAGCGGTTGCGGTCGCTCTTCGAATGGCCGCGCAGCCGGTACGTCTCGCATTCGATGAGGCTCGGCCCCGCGCCGCCGCGCGCCCGCGCGACCGCTGCTTCACTCGCGTCGAGCACGTCGGCGAACCCATTGCCGTCGACGGTGATGCCCGGCATGCCGTATGCGGCCGCGCGCTGCGCGATATGCGGCACCGCCGTCGAGCGCTCGACCGGCATCGACATGCCGTAGCGGTTGTTCTCGCAGACGAAGATCACCGGCAGTTTCCAGATCGACGCAAAATTCAGCGATTCGTGAAAGGCGCCTTCATTGTTCGCGCCATCGCCGAAGAAGCACATGACGACCGAATTGCGACGCTGCCTGCGGATCGACAACGCCGCGCCGACGGCAATCGGCAGCCCGCCGCCGACGATGCCGTTCGCGCCAAGATTGCCGCGCTGCACATCGGCGATATGCATCGAACCACCGCGGCCGCGGCAATAGCCGGTCTCCTTGCCGAAGAACTCCGCGAACATCCGCTTCGGGTCCGCGCCCTTGCCGATGCAGTGGCCGTGGCCGCGATGCGTCGATGTGATGTAGTCGGCGTCGGTGAGCGGCAGCGTGGCGGCAATCGCGCTCGCTTCCTGCCCGATCGACAGATGCATCGTGCCGTGGATGAGGCCGCGCATATAGGCCTGCTCGGCGCTTTCCTCGAAGCGGCGCACGAGAATCATCTTGCGCAGCGCGCCGCGCAACGTCGCGGGATCGTGGCGGCGATAGCAGTCGGGGACTGAAGGCGGAAAGCCGGCGGATGATTCGGCCGGCCGCCCGGCGTGTTTTTCCGCTTCGTTTTCGGCTACTTGCTGCATGAGCGTCTCCTTCGCGTGCCGCGCGCTGCGAACCGCGAGCGTCGTGCTTCCTGCTTCGCGCCTCGTGCGCGTCAAGCCGCCACCGCGGCGGCGCCGAGCACCATTTCGTCCTGGCGACGCCGCAACGCGACGATCGCCGACGCGCCGTCGACCGCGCAATTGCGGTACGTCAGCAGCTCGCCGCGCCTGACCGGCTGCGTAACCGACCCGTGCTCGATCAGGCCGCACGGCACCGCCCGCTGCGCGCGCGCATCGGCAACCGTCATCGCCCATGCGCGGTACATGTATTCACCGATCGCATCGAGCCGCTCGCCGGGCTGCAAATCCTTCTTCGCGACCGCGCACACTTCGGCGACAGGCACCGGCAGCGGCTCCATATCGGCGCGCCCATACAGCACCGCGCGCGCGCAGGTAAGCGGCACTTCGAGGCTGGTCAGGTGATACGGCCGATAGAACGTGTAATACGGGCCTTTGCCGAGCTTCAGGTCTTCCATGCGCTCGCGCAGCCGCGGATGCGCAAGCTCCGCAACGACGAACACGCCCGGTGCCACGCCCTTGCCGATCGTGTAATCGACCACGCCCTTTTTCGACAGAATGCCGCCGTCCGCCTGCGGACACAGCACCTTATGCAGATCGTCGAGCGTCGCGCACGGACCGTGCATACCGGGCACGTCGGGCACGAGCCCGGTCGCGTTGCCGATCGCGGCCATCTCGACCGCGGTCTTCGAGCCGTCGACGAATTCGACGAGCATGCGCGGATTCATATTGCGGCGCTGCGCTTCTTCGCGATACGCATCGGGCGTCGCATCGATATTGAGCGGGTTGTTCTTGCCCTTGCCCGCGGCGACGACCGGATAGCCGAGCGCGCTGACGAACTGGATCAGCTCGATGGTCGAGCTCGGTTCATCGCCGGCGCCAAGCGAGTAGACAACGCCGAGCCGCCGCGCTTCGCGCCGCAGATAAGCGCCGATCGTCACGTCGGCTTCGACGTTCATCATCACCAGATGCTTGCCGTGCTCCATCGCGGCGAGGCCGATCTGCGCACCGACCGCGGGCTTGCCGGTCGCGTCGATCACGACGTCGATCAGGCCGCTCGTGCAGACGAGCTGCGCATCCTGCGTGAGCGCGATGTCGCCCGCTTCGATCGCCTGCGCGAGCGCACTCGCCGTCTCGACCACGCGATAACCGCTATCCGCGCCGTTCGCGACGCGTACCGCCGCACAGGCGGCATCGACGCGCAGATCGGCAATCGCGCCAATCGCAAGGCCGTGCATCTGCCGCACCTGCGTGACGATGTCCGTTCCCATTTCACCGCTGCCGATCAGCCCGATACGGATCGGACGACCGGTGGATGCGCGCTGTTCGAGATCGGCGGCAAGGCCGCTCGGCGTGATGTTGTGCATGAACATGTCTCCAGAACTCTGCGGAATCGGGTACTGAATGCTCTTGCTGCGGCGCTCGCTGTCACGCCAATCTCGGCACTTTTGTATTTTATGTTAGCAGTATGTTCACGAAAGGGACAAGGCCGCCCGCCACGAAAATCGCGTGTCAACGCTCGGGACTAACCCCTGGATACGCGGTGAACGCGCGTGCGAAAGCGCATGCGGCAGTGACGCCGCATGCACGGTGCAACGCAAAAAAGGGATCTGGACCGAAGAGGAAAACGCGCGCTCAAGGACGCGCGCTAAGCCCCGCCCGCAAGCTTCAGCACATCGCGGGCGGTGTGTTCGTCAGTAATCAGAACCGTCGGCTTGAGCAGCTTCAACGCGCCGGCAAGCGCGTGAACCTTGCCGGTGCCGCCCGCCGCGAGTACGCGCACCGGCACTTTCCTGATGATGTCGAGCGGCACCGACATCACGCGCTCGTTGATCGGATGGTCGACGAGCTTGCCGTTCGCGTCGAAAAAATTGCACAGCACGTCGCCGATCGCGCCCGCCTTCACGACCGACGCACGGTCCGCGTTCGTGATGAACTTCGACTGATGCGAAGTCTGATCAGCGCCGGTGCCGGCCGCGCCGAGCAATACCGCGTCGAGCGATTTCGCGAGCTCGAAAATATCGGCGAGGCCGCAGCGCTCGATCAGCGTCTGACGTGTCGCCGCGCTATCGACGAAGAGCGGCGCGGTCATCAGGTAACAGTCGGCCTGGAACAGCGTCGCGAGCCGCCACGCGAATTCGGCGGGATTGAACTTGCGCGCCTTCATGATGCCGCCGAGCAGCGATACGATCGAAAGCCGATCGACCGCGCGTTCTTCGATAAACCCGAGCGACGTCACGAGCGTACGACCCCAACCGACGCCGATGCGCATATCGGCACGCACGAGCGAAGACACATACGCGCCCGTCGCGGCCGCAATCGGCGCGGTGGCATCGGCACCGCGCGCGGACAACGGTACGACGATCGCCTCGCCGATATTGAAGCGCGCCTCCAGTTGACGCTCGGCGTCGACGCATTCGGCAAGACGATCGCCGATCGTGATCTTCACCTCGTTGCGTTCGCGCGCGGCGGCCAGCAGGCGCACGACCGTCACGCGTCCGACCCCAAGCTTCTGCGCGATTTCGTTCTGCGTCATTTCCTCGACGTAGTACATCCACGCGGCGCGCAAACGCAAACGCCGCGTTGGATTCTGCTCGTCGCTTTCCACGTCCGGCGTGGAAATATTCGCCTTCGGCAAGCTCGGCTCCTATCATTAAAAAGTCGGCATCGACACTGAACAGTTGTGCTATCTTAACTTCAAATGTTTCATCGCAGACGCTCAGTCATTCCGCTCAGTCGTTGAGGGTTTTACACGAGTTTGACTTCGAGAAAGCCATGGAGACGAAATCGCTGTTGCCGCCGCAACTTTCGCGAGACATCAATCAGCTCGGTATCGCGCTGAAGGATTGCGCGAGGCAGTTGCGCTACGCGGCCCGCAATGTGCCGGGCCCGGTGCGCGGCGAAAACCCGGGTGGAACGCAAACGGCGCAGACTGCGCCGCGGCGCCCTCCGCTTACGTCGCAGCGGTCGCCCCGCTCGCCGCTCTCCTCGCTCCCCACGCTGTCCCTCGAATCGGTCGCGCATCTCGCCGACGATCTGCTCGAAAGTGCCGAATCGTTCGCCGGCCACGCGGTGCCGCCGCTGCAGGACCACTGGAAGTCGCCGGTGCCGTTGGCATCGCTCACCACTTATCTCGGCGCATCGAGCAACGACACGAAGACGCAGCGCAAATTCTCGATGTCGTACTACGCGGCCGCGAAGCGCATGATCATGCAATGCGGCGCCACCGACGTGCTGATCTTCGAACACCGCGTGAGCCACGCGCTCGATCATGCGCGCGCCGCGCTGGCGAGCTCGCGCGAGCGTTCGGTCCAGTCGTCGTTTGCGGGCGGCATGGCGGCGCCGGGCGCGCTTGCGCGGCCTTGCGCGCAGCTCGCCGCGTCGCTGATCGATCTGCAGCCGATCCGCAGCACGCGCTTCGATACGCTGCCCGATGTCGGCGCGCCCTGGTGGCTCGTCACCGAACCGAACGCGTACGTATTCCTGATGCTCACGGTGGCGTCGCTGTGCCGGGAAACGTGCCCGAACGGCATCGTCACCGAGCCCGATGCGGTGCTGCGCTTTTTCGCCGATGTGATCGGCGCGCGCGAGACGGCGCTGCGCGCGGCATTGAAAGAGCGCGACCGTGTCGGTGCGCTCGCCGACGAAATCGCGCATATCGTGTCGCATCTGTGCTGATTGCTGATTGCTGATTGCTGATTGCTGATTGCTGAACGCTGAACGCGGGCCAGCCTGCCCGCAAAGGAGCCGCGCATGTTTCAGGCGCCGCGCAACAGCCACGTGCAGCCGCCCCGCGCGTGGGAGCATGTGCAGAAATTAACGCTATGCCGCCAGTTGTTGCAGCAGTGCTGCGACGAATATGGCGCGCGTCACGGTATCCGCATCGAGATCGACAGCCGGCAGTTCACCGCGGCATTCTTCGCATGGATCGATGCGCTCGCGCACAACGACGACTATCGTCAACGCAATCCGCGCGACTTTTTCCAGTTCGCGTACGGTGTGCTGCTGCGCGATCTGCTGCACGAAAAGGCCGTGCGGGCCGTGGAAAATCCGCTGCTGCAGTCGCTCGAAGATCCGCTTGAATACTCGCGCGATGATCCGTTGGAAAGTGCGCTTGAACAGGCTGCGGACAATCGCGCCGACGCATCGCCGTCATCGGACGATATTGCGCGCTGGTGGCCTGCCGGCTACATCCTCACGTACTTCTGTATCGGCATGTTGAAGCGCACGCTGCGCGAGGAATGCGGCTTCTCGATCGAGCCGTCGGATGCACTCGCGCAGCCGGCGGTATGGCAGTCGTTTCGCGAGAACCTCGTCGAGGAACCGGCGCTCGCGATCGCCTACTTCGACAAGTTCATGGGCATCGAGCCGAACTGGCGCGAACCGGGCTTTGTCGCGAACCGGCCGGCATCCGCGCGGCCGTTGAAGAGCGTCCGCCCGGTCTGATCGGGGCACGCGCAGCGCTTACGCCAACGCGGCCTTCAGGCGCGCGCCCGCCAGCGGCAAGTCGCGTATGCGCGCGCCCGTCGCATCGGCGATCGCATTGGCCAGCACGGCCGCCGCCGGCCCCTGCGCCGCCTCGCCGACGCCGAGAAACGGCAGCCCGGGCCGGTCGATCAGATGCACGTCGACGCGCCTCGGCACCGACGAGAACCGCATGATCGGATAGGTGCTCCAGTCGTAGCTCGTGATGCCGCGCGTATCGAAGCGCGTCTCTTCGTAGAGCGTCCAGCTCGCTGTCTGCAGAATGCCGCCTTCAACCTGATTGCGTACGCCGTCCGGATTCACGATCTGCCCGCAGTCGATCGCAGCGACGGCGCGTTCGATATCGACGCGGCCCGTATCGCGGTCGACGGTGATTTCCATTGCGATCGCGCAATACGCCATCAGGTTCTTGTACTTCGCGAATGCAAACCCGACGCCGCGGCTTTCACCGCCCGCAGCGGCGCGCGGCGATTGCACCGCAACCGGCACACGTTTCTGCCAGCCGAAGCGCTGCGCGGCGAGTTGAATCACATCGCGCGCGCGTGGATCGTCGAGATGCTTCAAGCGGAATTCGACCGGATCGGCCTGCGCGACAAGCGCGAGCTCGTCCATCAGGCTCTCGATCGCGAAGATGTTCATGTGCGCGCCGAGCGAGCGCATCGCCGATACGCGGATCGGCATGTCCGGCAGAAAGTGACTCTGCACACGCAGGTTCGGCACGCGATAGAGCGGAATGCTATTGCGATCGCCGCCGCCTTCGGGCATGGGAATCGGCTGCGGCGGCGCCGGCGTGAACGGCCGGGCGAGCAGTTGCGCGGGCAGCAGGCGCCCCGCATTGTCGATCCGGTTGTTGTGCGTGTTGCTCCACAGCTCGTAGCGCCAGTCGACAATCGTGCCGTTCGCGTCGAGCGATGCACTCGCATGCGTGGTCATCGCCGGGCCGAACGGCTCCCATGTGTGCTCCTGCTCGCGCATCAGCTGCACGCGTATCGTACGGCCCGGCATGGCGCGCGCGATCAGCGCGGCATCGGCGGCAACATCGTCCGCGGCGTTGTGACCGTAGCAACCCGAGCCTTCCACGTGAATGCAGCGCACCTGCGCCAACGGCAGCGACAGCATTTCCGCCAACCCCGCGCGCAGCGGAAAAACGCCTTGCGTATGCGACCACACGGTCAGCGAGCCGTTATCGAAATGCGCGAGCGCACAGGACGGGCCGATCGAGCCGTGCGTCATATACGGCTTGCTGTAGCGCACATCGAGCGTATGCGCGGGGCTCGCCGCATGGCCGGTCTGATCCGCGACCTTGATTTCCCGCGCGGGCAGCTTCATCAGCGTTTCGTGGATCGTCGACGGATCGGGCAACGGCGGACCCGCGTGCCACTGCGCGGCCGCCATCAGCTCGCGCATCGCCACGATCGCCTGCCATTCGTCGTCGGCGACGACCGCGAGATAGTTGCCGTCGTGCACCACCTTGAGTACGCCGGGCAAGCGCTCGATGCGCGCCGTGTCGACCGACGCGAGCGTCGCGCCGTATGCGGGCGGGCGCACCACGCGCGCGTGCACCATGCCGGCCGGACGCATGTCCTGGATATAGCTCTCGCCGCCCGTCACCTTGCCTGGAATGTCGACGCGCCGCAGCGTGCGGCCGACCACATCGAACTGCGCGGGCGGCTTTAACGGCACGCCGGGTTGCGCGTTCTGATGCAGATTCGTGCCACGCACCGCGTCGCCGTACGACAGACGGCGGCCATCCGCCGCGACGATCTGGCCGCCTTGCGTGGCGAGCGTCGACGCATCGACATGCAGTTGAGCCGCGGCTGTTTGCAGCAGCAGGGCGCGCACCTGCGCCGCCGCGTTGAAGATGGCCGTGCCGCTATCGGCGACCGAATGGCTGCCGGCCGTGTAACCTTCGTTCGGCGTTTCGCCGGTGTCGGCCGTCACCAGCGTGATGGTCCGCGGTTCGATATCGAGCTGCTCGGCCGCGAGCTGCAAAAACGCGGTGCTGATGCCGGTGCCGAGTTCGGCCTTACCGGTGCATACGGTCACCGTGCCCGCGGTGTCGATGCGAATCCATGCGTCGAGCTCCGGTGTCGTCTTCAGGCTGCCCGGCAGCTTCGGTGCGAGCGCGGTGAACGTTCCGGCTTCGGTTGTCGTGCTTTGCGCAAGCGCGTCGCGCGGCCGCGGCAGCAACGTGAAGCTGACGAGCAGCGCGCCGGCGCTCAGGAAGCGGCGGCGGCCGGTGTCGATATCCGGCTGATGTGCCGCTTTCCGGGCGGCTTCCTGCTCTGCTTCCGGCGCGCCGTCATGCCCAATGTCCTGTACCGGATCGACGCCGCACACTCGGTCGTCTTTCATGACTGACTCTCCGCCGCCGGCTGCGGCCCGCCGCTATGCGATGCCGCTTGCCGGATCGCCGCAACGATCCGCATATGCGTGCCGCAGCGGCACAGATTCGGCTGCATATGTTCGCGGATCTGCTCATCGGTTGGGGCGCGCGTGCGTTCGAGCAGCACCTGCGCGCGCATCATCATGCCCGCGATGCAGTAGCCGCATTGCGCGGCCTGCTGGTCGATAAACGCGCGCTGCAGCGGCCCCGGATGCTCGACGCTGCCAAGTCCCTCGATCGTTCGCACGGCGCGGGAGCCGCATGCGGCGACCGGCAACAGACACGAAAACACCGGCTCGTCGCCGACGATGACCGTGCACGCGCCGCATTGCCCGAGCCCGCACCCGTACTTCGCGCCGTTCAGTTGCAACTGGTTGCGCAGCACGTAGAGCAGCGGCGTCGACGGGTCGACGTCCACGTCGTGGCGCACGTTGTTGACGGTCAGCGTGATCATGGTTCAGCGGTCTCCTTTCTGATGCGCGCGACCGCGGCCGCATCGAGGTCCGGCCACGGCCCGTGCGCACTGAAGCGCGCGCGCGTGTAATTCGCGACATCGGCGATCTGCGCGTCGGTGAAGGTCTGCGCGAACGGCGGCATGAAATGCGCGGCGTCGCTGCCGTGCCAGTCGATGCCGCCGAGAATCATGCGCACCGCGTTGCGCGGGCTGTCGGCGTTAACCGCCGTCCCCTGCGCGAGCGATGGACGCTCGCCATGCGTCGTCATCGGCGCGACGGTGCTGTGGCACGATGCGCACGCTGCGTTGAAAAGCGTCGCGCCGTTTGCCAGTACCGCCGGCGGCGCGAGTTGCTCGAGGTCGACTGGCTGCTTGTGCGCGGCCGTGGCCGTGGTCGCACCATTTGCGCCTGTGCGGGTTTGCAGCGACATCACATACGTCGCGATCGCTTCGGCATCCTCGCGCGGCGCCTTCGCGAGCGACTGCGTGACAGGCAGCATCGGTCCGGCCGCCGCGCCGTGCTCGCTCGCAAAGCCGGTGCGCAGATACGCGACGAGCTGCGCATGCGTCCAAGGTGTCGGCGCTTGCGAGAGCTTCGTCAACGCGGGCGCATCCCAGCCTTCGAGCGTGCCGCCCGCAAATGGCGCGTTGCGCTTTTCGGCGCCGAGCTTGTTGAGCGGCGTGTGACACGCGGCGCAATGCGCGACGCCGTCGACGAGATAGCGGCCCATCTGCCATTGCACCGCGTATGCGCTATCGGCGGCGTCCGCCGCGCCGGCATCGGTGGCGGTAGCCGATATGGCGGACGGCGCCGGGGTTGCCGCTGAGGCTGGCGTCGGGGTTGTCACTGAAGTCGGCACTGAGCTTGCCCCTTGAGTTGGCATCGCAGCAGACGCGGCGGCGGACATTACCGCGGACGAAACAGCCGGCGCCGCAGCCGGCGCCGCTTGCGCGCGCTCGGGCCCGCGCCTCAGATAAAGCATGTTCCAACCTGCGACCAGCGGCCGGAAATTCAGCGGGAACGTGAGCCGGTTCGACGGCGTCGTCGCATGCACGGGCTCGCGCGACATCATGAACGCATAGAGGTCGGCGATATCCGCATTGGTCATATGCGTGAAGTGCGGATACGGAAAAGCCGGGTACAGCAGATGCCCGTCGCGCGATACGCCGTCGCGCATGGCGCGCCTGAATGCGTCGAGCGGCCAGTCGCCGATGCCGGTTTGCGGGTCCGGCGTGATGTTGGTGGCGTAGATCGTGCCGAATGGCGTCAGGAGCGGACGGCCACCCGCGTAAGGCTTACCGTGCGCGGACGTGTGGCAGACGATGCAGTCGCCGAGCGCCGCGAGACGCGCACCGCGCGCTATCTGCGCGGCGTCCGCCGCATGCGCGGGTGGCGGCGCTGTTGGATCGATCGCGGGCTCCCATGCGCGCGACAGCCCGGCGGCAACCGCAAGCACGACAGCAACGAAGACGATCTTGCTTTTCATTCGGCCTCCAGACGTGGCGCCCTCGACGATACAGGTTCCCCCTTTCAGCGAGCCTTTATCGCAACGCCGCGCGCGCACGTCCAATCGGATGATTCTGTTGATTCTGCGGTCGGGTCCGCGGTTGAGCCATATGATGCGTCCGCCAGATAAAAGTTGCCGGACATGCATCACATGCTTACCCGCTATATCGTCCCTGCGCGCCAGAAAATCCGACGACGATATTCGCCGCGGATGTCACGCGCATGGCGAACCCTCGGATATAGCGTCGACGCCTTGCACTTGGTTGCGGACACATCTTGTCGCAAAGGCCGATCGGCGCTCAGGTAAGTCGCGGTTGACGGCGATGGGCCGCAGGATGGCGCGAGCGCTCGGTGCATCGTCGAAGCGGCCAGCCTGCCCCACGTCGCAAGAGGATGGCGATGGCGCGCAAGCATCGATCCGCACGCATATCGTCGGCCTGTGCCAATAGCGCCTGCCATTCTCCGTCCAGCAGCTGCACAAGCGGTGTCGTTCGGCTGGGCTCGCGCTGCTCGAGTCTCGTCACGCGGTGCCTCTACCGATCCACTTCCATCGACCTCGACGCGTGCTCCCGGTGCGTCGATTATCCTATTGCGTCGCACGAATGCACTTCGTCGCGATGGCCGATCGTCCATTCGGCCTATCGCGCTTAGCTTGCAATTTCGCGTTTTTCTACTTTGTCTCTGCGCGATTCGCTCGTAACGGAAAAATGAGAAACGCTGCCAGCACCCCGATCACGCCGCCGATGATGGTCTCCCACAAGCGCGCGAACAGGTAGGGCACCGAGTGCACGCCATCCGCGGCCAGCGTGATCATGAGGATGAATGCGAAAGCGGCGCATGCGACGTCGTAGCGCTCGGGCAGGCTCATCGCATAGATGACCATCGCGAGCGCCGCCAACGTCCAGACTACGAGCGGTGCGTGTTCGGCCAGCGGCAGACACACGATGCCGAGCGGCACGCCGACTATCGTACCGACGATGCGCGCCCGCGTGCGTTGCACGGTGGCCGTTGCCGAGGCGGCCACGACAAAGGTGCAGCCCGTGATCGCCCACTCCGATTCCTCGAGGCCGATCATCTGGTTCAACGCGACGATGATCGACGCGCCCGTGGCCGCCTGCAGGCCCATCACGAATTCAGGTGGCCAGCGCCGCGCAAAGCCGGGCGGCACGGGCGGCACTGCCGTAAACGCGGCGAGCAGCGCGGGATGTTCGGCGGGCCCGCTCAATAGACGCGGCACGATCGAGCCCAGCATCGCGATCAGCACGGCCACCGCGATGGCCGGCACATCGGGCGGCCCGAGCGTCATCGCCGATGCATAGAGCTGGCCGATATAGATCTGCGCGCCGATGCCGGCGCCAAGCATGCCGAAGCGCTTCAGATAGCCGACGCAGAACGCGCCGCTGACGAGCACGATTTCAGGCCCCGCCCGGCCCACACCGGCTAACGCTGGAAACAGCGCGGCGTAGACGGCCGCACCGATGCCGGCCGCGATGCACAGCAGCGCAAGATCGCGGCTCGATTCGGCGCGCGTGGTCTTCGCCTCGAACACGCTTGCCCAGAGCGCGATGCTCGCGGCCAACGTCGACAGCGCCGCGCTCTGGTGCACATCGCGTGTGACGTCGTGCAACGCGCCGAGCGCGGCAGCGATCCCGTATGCGGTGACGAGGCGCAGCCCCTTTACGCGGCGATGCGTGCCCGGATCGATACGGTCGAACCACGCGCCGAGCGCCTGCGAGGGCTGCGAGAAGAGACGCCGCGTCCACGCCTGAATAACGGCGGTCGCGGCGCCGGGCACGCGGCCCGCATCAGCCTGCGCGGTTTGCACACTGTCGCCCGGCCGCGCTGGCCTTGCATCGACCTGCTCATGATCGTCCATGACATCGACACCGACGGTAACCGACACAGTGTCTTTATAGACGCTTTGCACGCCGTACGGCAATGGCGGGAAGCACCGCACGCAGTGCGGCGCCGGAAACCGCGGGCGCGGGTGAGGGGCCGGCGCCGGGCGGCCTCGGCAATCAACGTTGCTGCGGCGGGTTGCCGGGCTGCAGGGCGAACGCAGCGGGATTCAGTTCGATATGCAGAATCACGAGCCAGCGCTTCGGACAATCGGCGGCGATCTGCAGTGCACGCTCCTTGCCGTCGTGAAGGGTGTCGGTGATCTTCACATGGCCCTGTTTGCGCGCGAATCCGAATGCGCGGCGCGCATCGGCCTGCAGCCACAAGCTCAGCAGACCGCAGGTCATGCAGCTGAACAGCCACACCATCTGATGCGGCAGCGCGCTATCGACCTGCTGCGCGACGTACGTAAAAGCAGTTGTCAGCACCTGATTGACCGCGAACGCGATCGCAATCACCTTGCACATGCCGCGCAGCATCATCAGCGGCCGCGCGTACACGATCAGCGCGCCGGCGCGATCGGTTCGATTCATGCGATTCATGCGGCACGCGGAAAGGTCGGGCACGGCAGTTCGAGGCGGCGCGACCAGTTCGCCAGCGTGCGAGCGGCCACCGGCGGCTTGCTCATAATCGCGCTGTCGTAGTCGCGATCGGCAAAGCGCATTACGTCGATGATGCGAAAGCCCTGGCTGCGATAGAACTCGAGCAGATGCGCGGCCGGATACGGCGTATCGAGCGCGAGCTGCGCATAGCCGCGGGTGGCGGCCCAGTGTTCGGCAAACGCGATCAGCGACTTGCCGATGCCGCGACTTTGCCACGCGGGCTCGACACCGAACTGGCGCAGCGTTGCGACTTGCTCGACACGGTAGTGTTCGCATGTCGACTCCAGGTCGCGCGCATACAGCGTCATCGTGCCGACTACCTGGCCGCCGCAGACCGCGACGAAGCAATCGCCGGCGCGCGCGCGCTTTTTCGTCGCCGCGGGTGTCTGCTCGACGCACAGGCAGTTCAGCCCCATCATGCCGAGCCGCGCGAACGCGCGGTGCAGCATCGAGGTCAGTTGCCCGTACGAGTCGCGGGACGGGTCGAAGCGTCGCAGCACAACGCTTCCGGCGCCGCTGCCACGCTGAACGGTTGCGATGCGGGAAGCTTGTTCTGTCTGATTTTCAGCCTCTACGCGTTGCTTCTGCATGGATACCTCCAGACTTCGCTCGTTGCCCGAAGTCCTGACTTCAGTGAAACGTTGGTTGAATTCCCGCTCGTGTCGCGGCCCGCGCCGGCCGACGCGCATCATGCTCGCGCCCATCCCGGCATTAATGCGCGCCCACCATTTCGGCGCGCAGATCCTGCAGCGCGTTGCGGGCCTGCGAGAGCCGCTCGACCAGTTGCGCGGACGCGCGCGTGATCGGCATGCGCGTTTCGTCCGTGAGCGGATGGTCGAAGGCGAGCATCGCCTTGATCGCGGCGGGGTTGGGAGCCGCGAAGAGCAAGCGCAGTAACGGCACGAGGTGGCCGAACAGGCGTTTCGCATCGTCGCCATGACCGTCGCGGTGCCGTTCGCCGACTTCGACGAGCAGGTCCGCGCACACGTGTGCGCTCGCGAGGATGCCGCCCGCGCCGCCCGCGTCGAGGCAATCGAGAAACGCGTCGTCCGTGCCGCACAGCACGTTGACCGGCAGGCCGCGCAGCGCGGCAAACTGGTCCTTCACGCATTCCTTGATCGCGACGACGTTGTCGAACTCGAGCAGCCGGCCAACCGTTTCCGTGGCGATCCTGACACCCGTGCGATGCGGCACGTCGTACAGCACGATCGGGCGGTCGGTTGCGCACGCAACCTGTTCGAAGTGCCATTGCACGCCGGTCTGATCGGGGCACACGTAGGCGGGCGCCGAGACGAGGTAACCGGCGCAATTCCAGCGCTCGTAGCGCCCGATCTCGCGCACCACGTCGCGCGTATCGAAACCGCCCGCGCCGATCAGCACCGGCAGACGCTCGCCGACCACGTCGAGCAGCGCCTGCAGCACGGTCACGCGTTCGCTTTCGGACAGAAGCGCCGCCTCGCCTGTTGTGCCGAGCGCGACAAAGCCGCTGATCTCGGTATGCAGGTAGTAGTCGGCGAGACGCTGCAAGCCTTCGATATCGACTTCGCCGTTGCGAAACGGCGTGACGATCGGCAGCCAGATACCGGAGTACATCAGTGCGCCTCTTTCAGGGAGCCGACACGCTTGAGCGAACCGATCAGAGCCTCCGGCACCGACGCGATCAGCGTGTGCATCGTGAAATCGAGGTCTTCGGGTGCGATGGAAAAGAGTACGCGTACGCCGTCACGGACGACTTCCGTGCTGACGACATAAACGCCGAGCGGCGAGTGCAGCAGCGATTTGAGTTGCGAGCGCGCTTCGCTTTCGGTTTCCCGGATGAGCGTAACGGGCAAAAGCGCGCGCGACAGCGGAAAGGGAATGACGTTGTTGCCGCGCTGGACAGGCTGTTGGGTAGACTGCTGGACCGGCTGTTGGACAAACTGTGAAGCGCGTGAAAGGGAGCGTACGGAATCGGGGACTTCGGACGGTTGAGAGAGAGCCATGATGAGCGGTCAATCCCGCAGTGGTTGGTCAAGACAGTTACGAGATTAGTCCTGCGGGTATAAATGCGGTGCAAAAAAGCGGCAGCCGCGCGAAAAAATGCAGTGCAGACACTGACAGTTCCCCTGCGGCTGCCGGCAACGCAAGCATCCTGTTAGTGCCTGCCTGTCTAGCGCCTCTTGCCTCTTAACACCGTTTCAACTTGATGACCCGAGAAATCTGGCCTACCGTGAAGCTGCTGTTGCGCGCATAGGGCGCGCATTCGAGCGGCGCGGTCAGCGACTGGTCGGGCGCGTACTGGCCGACATAGCGGAACCGGTCGGTTTCCGCACGGATAAACACCGGAATCGGGTTCGTCTGCTTGGCGAGGGTGCGGCCGGCGGCACGCGCGGCCGCTCCGCTGTTGCAAAGAACCACCTCCGGCGCCTGCGGGTTTAAATCCATGCGCAGACACGCGGCCACCACTTTGCCGCGTCGGGTCGGCAGGAAGGCCTGCTTGCTGCCGCCGCACACTGTGTGAATATATTCGCGTGAATATTCTTTGCCGATTTCGAATTCGTCCATAAAAGCCTCCAGAGATCCGCCCGAAGCGAAGCCGCTTCAGCGGAGAGGCCAAGACAATAGCGAATTGCGCCTAAAGCACTTGTAAATTCGACGAGGGGCGCAATAAAGGACGAGTATTTTTTCGTTGTGGTGTCTATGAAAAGGCGTCTGTGCGTCGCCTGCCATGTGTGGGGCACGTGGGGCAGGCGATGCGGGATCGGAAGCCGTTTTCGTCACGCATTCCGAATGCAGCAGTGCATATAGATGCACTACGCAAACGAACGCAATTTTGTCGGAATCTTTTAGCTGACAACTAAAAAGGCCGGACTTCGCGAGTTGCGGTGCTTGCGATGATTTCTTCGGCGTGTGCTTTGTTATCATGAGTCAGGCTTATTCGGAGAATCCGAAGTCGATCGCTCTCAACGTCGATTTCGTTTAGGGCATGTCTGAGGGCGCCCGCATCGAGACAGAAATGCCCTGCTTTTCTCCGAGCATATTCAGAAGGGCGTGAGTCACATCGACCCGTATCAATTCAGCACGAAGAAGCTAATCTCTCGACAATACGCCGCCCATCCCATTTGTCGAAAAATCTTTTCAATGGAGCGCAGCCAATATGCGTGACCGCACGCGAGAATTTCGAAGATTTCAGTTGCGTGATTGACGTTCAGGCGCCCAACACCCGAAGCGATCAGGTACTTTGTGAATGAACTGGGCGTCTTTGTATGGAAACCTGCTCTTGAGTGTTTGAAGTATTTTTGGATTGTCGACGTTTCGCAAAGTGCATGTCGCGGCCCTTTCCCTACTTACCGCGCGCATCCAGTTGATCGGTTCAATCACTGATTCCATACTCGAGGCCCTGCCGCGCCGTATTACTAAACGGTATGTACGCGTTACCTTTGCAGACTCCGTCAAAAACGACCGTGTTGTCTTTTACTACATATACTGCTCCGGGAACAAGGGCAGTTGAAACAATATACGTGTAAGGTCCGTTCGAAAATTTTAAATGACTGCCCAACCCGTCCGGCAACCGCGAAACGTCTACGATGGAAATGTTTCCGCGTGGAGGTGTGAGTGCGCGAGGGAAAGTATATTCAATCTTGCGCTGCGTTCCGAATCGATACTGTACGTAGCCGTGATCGGGGGAAGTGTTATTAGCTGCACAAATCGATGCGATCTTTCTGGAGCCCTGTAGTTCACAACTGAAATATTGTTTCTCGCCTCGTTGGCACAGGCTCGCTGGCGCGAGGTAGTCGGCGGCCTCAGCAGGTGCCGCGTTACAGGCGATCGTGATAGCCAGTAATGCCAGGTTTTTCGAATTATTTCTCATGCGAAACCATTCAATTTATGAAGCTCCGAAAAATTCCTTCTTCTACCGTTGATGCTTTCCGTTTTCGCCACTTTGTGAAGCGCTGATATACGCCTCGATGAGTGAGCCGGATCATGCCGCGGCGGCGGATGGCTCGCGCCCGGCCAGTAGCCGGTGAAGCTCATGCTCGTCGGTGAAGGGCGATGACTTGTCCGACTTGCCCTGGCCCTTGCGCAGGAACGGGAAAGCGAATTGCAACTGCTTCAGGCCGGGTTTTGCGAGTTGCGGTGCTTGCGATGGTTTCTTCGCCGTGTGCTTGGTTGTCATGAGTCAGGCTTATTCAGAGAATCCGAAGTCGATCGCTCTCAACGTCGATTT
>NZ_BAAILL010000049.1:167676-183009 GCF_054589215.1 Paraburkholderia sp. 2C
TCACATCGTCCCGTATCAATCGGCACGAAGAAGCTAATCTCCAGACAGCGCGGCGTCCATCCCATTTGTCGAAAATTGACAAAACTTTTCAATGGATCCGATCAGTTCGTTTGCATGTCGAACTATGCGACGGGAGCTCACGCATCGCGCCTTTTGATGCAGCAAAAACGACAAACCCGGCCGAAGCCGGGTTTGTCTTCTCTTACAGTAAGACTGCTTAAAGGCAGACTGCACCAACCCGCACGCCGCCCTGCCTCACCACGTTCACTCCTGCTCGCACACGCGCGCAAGCGCCCGATCCATCGCCACCGCATACAACGGATCCAGTGCATGACTCGCAACATAGCTTTGCGTCGCGCGCGCCAGTTGCGTGCTGCAATCGGGCTGCGCCCGCCATGTCTTCGTGTCGGCGAGCGCCTTGATAAAGCCCTGCTGCAAGCGGTCCAGTTCCGGACGAATGTCCTTCTTCAGGTCCACACGCTTTTCGTCCGGCGCGTGCCCTTCGCGATGCCATTGTGCAAGTAACCCGTATTGCACGAGTTTATTGGCTTCGATCTGGTCAGCGAAGAAATGCGTGGCAAGCTGTGTCGGCACACCGAGCGTGCGCGCCTCTTCGGCGGCCGCCTTGATCACGTCCGCCTCGCGCGGCAGGTCTTCGACGGGCTTTTGTGAGTCCCACTTCGACAGTGCGACCTGCCGCGCGATATGCAAGCGCGCAACGGTCATGTCGAGCAGCGGAAGAAACGGCTGGTTGTCCGTCGGCGCGCTCTGGGACGGCGGCGCGGCGAACAGCAGAACAGCGGCGAGCGGAGTAACCAGAAAACGCGATTTATGAAAACTGAACTTCAGCATCGGTCGGATCCTTATGCATGTGGATGCGGGCGCTGACAACGTAACGAGCCGCTGGCGCGCGGGCTGCGCCCGGAGCCCCAATAACGTCTGTCGCCAAGGCCTTATTCCACAGCAATCGAACTTTCATCGAGCCTGCACGCGGCGCCTTGAGCGGGGCGCATCTTCGACAAGTTTGTCGACCCTGCGTTCAGCACTCGCGGCGCGAGATCAAATATCAGAACCGGTAGTCAAGCTTCAGCGTCGCGGCCTGCGCCGATGCATGACTGGTAGCAATCAATGCGTCGTAACCGACCGACACCGTCAGGGCTTTGAGCGGCTGCATGCTGACGCTCACGCCTGTCGTCAACTGATCGCGCGGCAGGCTCGTACCCGGCGCGGCAAACAATGTGCCGTCCTGCGCACCGACCGTAACGACGCGCCCGGTGCCGAGCACTTCGCGCGCATAGCCGACCCGCAACTCCAGATTAACGGGCTTTAACTGGTTACCAAAACGCTTGCCAAAAGTGATTTGCGCGTAGGGCTGCAAACTGCGCACGTTGTCCGTGCCGACGTTCAGATCCTGGCCATTCGCGCCGCTCTCGCTAAAGCCGTTTGCATGCAGATACGAAAAGCGCAAGCCGATGCGCGGCGTCACCGTCATGCCGCCGATCGCAAGCGGCATCGCCGCCTGAGCAGCGGCCGCCGCCTCCTGCCCGATGTGATCGCCTTCGGCAGTGCCGATCGGACCGAACGGCCGCTTTTGCGAAAGAAAATCGACGCCCGCGCCGATTACGCCGGACACATCGACGGGCCCGATGGTGCGGCCGCCGTAAAACGCCGCACGCAACGTATCGGTGGTACCGGAGTCACCGGTGCTGTCCTCGCTGAGATCGCTGTGGTTGTAGCTGCCGGAGAAGCCGACCGTATACGCGCTGACCTGATGATCGATGCCGGCGATAAAACCGTAATTGCGCGCCTCGAAGCCGGGTTGCCCACTCGTGCCGTGCACCTTCGTCTGCGAACCAGTCGCATCGATCCACACCGACGCTCGCGACGACGCGACACCGGCAAGCGGCAAACGCTCGAGCAGCGCGGCGTTTGCCATCTGCGCCGACAACGCGAGGTTCGTGCCGAGCGCGGTGAAGATGCTGGTATCGAGCGGCGCGACGATCGTCGTGCCGCCGCCGGGCGCGCCGCCATCGGCAGGCGGGTCATCGCCGCCCGGCTGCTGCGCGTCGCCCGTCAGCACGAGATCGACTTCGTTCGCGCTGTATTGCACCGATTGCTGCAGCGTGCCCAGTTGCGCGCCCGATGCGAACGTGCTCGACACGCTCGAAAAAGTCCCGCTCACGCCTGCGCCCGCTGTCACGATCGCAAAGCGGTTGGGCTGATACGTGCCCGGGTCGTACAGAACCTTCAGCCCGCCATTGAGCGTGGCCGTGCCGCCCACATGCAGTTGTGAGCCCGAGGTCGGGCTCACTTCGATTGCCAGCGACGCGTTGCTTGCCTGCGTATAGTCGCCGCCAACCGTCAAAGTGCCGATCGAACCGCCCGGCATCACGACGCCGTTATTCGTCACGTTGCCGGTAATCGAGCCGTGACCGCGCAGCGTGCCCGGCGCATCGACGATGACATCGCCCCCGAGTTGCGCACCCGCATTGTTGATATCGCCGACCGCGAGCGCACCCGACATCACCTCGGTCACGCCGGAAAAGAGATGGCTATCGCCGTTCAGCACGACGGAGCCGGTGCCTTGCTGCTCGATGCGCCCCGCGCCGGTGACGTTGCCCGCGTAGGTGATCGCATCGGGCCGGTTGAACACGAGCAGACCATCGTTGACGGTATTGCCGACGAGATCGCCCGCCGCCGTGCCTTGCCCGATCGTCAGAATACCGCCCGACGACACGACTGGATTCGTCAGCGATCCGAACAGATTTTGACTGCCCCCGGAGAGCACCTGCGTGCCGCTCACGGACGCGCCGCTCGACACAACCTGCAAGCCGCCGCTCGCGACCACCGAACCGTTCGCGGTGCCGCCCGACTGCACATCCTGCGTGCCGCCCGATGAAACCATGGTGCCGGATGTGACGGCGCCCGCGCCGACCGTTTGCGTGCCGCCGGAAGCCACCATCGTGCCCGACGTGACGCCGCCGGAACTGACGGTTTGCGTGCCGCCCGACGAGACCATCGTGCCGGACGCGATGCCGCCTGAATTGACCGTCTGCGAGCCGCCGGACGCGACCATCGTCCCGGACGTGGCGCCACCCGAACCGACCGTTTGCGAGCCACCCGATGCGACCGCCGTACCGCTCGCCGTGCCGCCGCTCGCGATGGTCTGCTGAGCGCCGCTGCCGACCGATGTATTGACGGTCTTCCCGCCCGACGACACCACTTCGCTGCCGCCGCTGCTGACCACCGTGCCGCTCGCCGTGCCGCCGGCGACGATCGATGTGCCGCCGCTCGTGACGACCGTGCCGCTTGCCGTGCCGCCCGACATCACGACGCTCGAGCCGCCGTTGCCGACCGATGTGCTGCTCGCCGCACCGCCCGACGATACGAGTTGCGTGCCGCCGCTCAGCTGCGTGCCGCTCGTCGTGCCGCCCGACGACACGACCTGCGTGCCGCCGCTGTCCACCTGCGCACCGCGCGCGATGCCCCCCGACGACACGCTCTGCTGACCGCCGCTGCTCACCAGCGTGTTGCTCGCGGTGCCGCCCGCCACGTTCTGCTGTCCGCCGGACGTCACGACGGTGCCGCTCGTCGAACCACCCGACGACACCGTCTCGACGCCATTACTGCCGATCAGCGTGCCGCTCGTCACGCCTCCCGAGCCGACCGTCACACTGCCGCCGGCCGACGCGATCGTGCCGCTCGCGGTGCCGAACACAGTCTGCGAACCGCCGTTGCTGGCCGTTGTTCCAACCGCCGTGCCGCCGCGCGACACGACTTCGGAGCCGCCATCGACAATCGAGCCGCTCGCGGCGCCGCCGGACAGCACGTTTTGCACGCCGCCCGAACTGACGGTCGTATTGTTCGCGGTGCCGCCCGCGGAGATAAACGTCGTGCCTCCGTTCCTGACCGTCGTGTCGTTCGCGGTGTCGCCGGCGAGTACGGTCAGCTGGCCGCCGTTCTCAAGCAGCACGTTCTGCGCGTCGCCACCGGAGATGGAAAACGCGCTGATCGCGTTGGTGCCGTCGACCGTGGCCCCGGTATCGGTAATCAGCGCGCCGCCCGATAGCTGCATAACGTCGGTTGCCGTCGCGCCGGACGATACGACGAGCGTGCCGCTGCTCGACACGGTTGTCTGCTGCGCATCGCCGCCCGTCTGCACGACCTGCCGGCCGCCGCTCGAGACCGATGTCACGATGGTCGTGCCGCCCGCCGATACGGTGACGAGTCCGCCGCTGCCGGCCGTCGTCGCGCTGGCCGTATCGCCATTGAGCACCGTCAGCTGACCGCCGTTTTCGACGATGACGCCCGACGCCTGGCCATTGGCGATGCTGAACGAACTGCTCGCATTCGTGCCGCTCACGGTCGCCGACGTATCGGTGATCAGCGCCGCCCCGGCGTTTTGCGTGACAGCCGTCGCGGTGCCGCCGCCGGACACGATCAGACGGCCGCCGTTGTTCACCGTCGTGGTGGTTGCGGTGGCGCCCGACGACACGAGCAATTGCCCGCCGTTGCTGACCGTCGTGTTGTCCGCGCTCGCGCCGCCTTCGAGGGTCGCGCTGCCGCGCGTGCCGAGCTGCGTGCCGCTCGCGGCCGTGCCGTTCAGCACGTCGAGCGAGCCACCGGCTTCGAGATACACGTCCTGTGCGATACCGTTCGAGATCGAGAACGGATTCGTCGTGCCGTTTGCGGTATTCGTGCCATTGATGGTCGCGGACGTATTGGTGATCAGCGCCGCGCCGGCCTGCTGCGTCACGCCGGTCGCGGTGCCGCCTGCCGATACCGCGAGCGTGCCGCCGTTGGCCACCGTCGTCGTGCTGGCCGAGCCGCCCGTCATGATGACCGCGGAGCCCTGATTGACGATCTGCGTATTGACGGCGCTCGTGCCGGCGAGCACCGTCAGCGTGCCGCCGTTTTCGAGCAGCACGTTGTCCGCGACGCCGCCCGAAACGGAAAACGACACACCGCTCCCATTCGTGCCAGTCACCGTCGCCGACGTGTCGGTGATCAGCGCCGCGCCGCTCGACTGCGTCACCCCTGTGGCGCTCGCGCCTGCGGAGACGGTGATCGTGCCGCCGGAAAGCACCGTCGTGGCGCTCGCCGAACCGCCCGCCGACACCGTCTGCCGGCCGCCGTTGCTGACGGTCGCACCCGTCGCCGCGCCGCCGTTCAGCACGTTCTGCGTGCCGCCGTTGCCGATGTGCGCGGAGGTGTCCGTGCCCTGCACGTTCTCAGTGCCGCCTGCCGAGAGCGTTGCCGACAGCGAGGCGCCGCCCGCCGACACCGTCAATGCGCCGCCGCTGACGATCGCGCCGACCGCCGAGCCACCGCTGTTGATGTTGTCCTGTCCGCCGTTGCCGACCGTCGTCGCACTGGCAACGCCGCCCGCCGACACATTCAACGTGCCGCCCGCGCCAATGGTTGAAGACGTATCGGTGCCCGCGAGATTTTCGACGCCGGCGGCGTTGATCGTCGTGCGCGTCGCGCTGCCGCCGGCCGAAACGGTCAACGTGCCGCCGTTGAGGTTCGCGCCCACCGCGGATCCGCCGCTGCCGATAACGCTCTGCGCGCCGCCAAGCAGCGTTGTCGCGCTCGCCGTGCCACCCGAAGATACGATCTGCGACGCGCCGCCCGACAGCGTTGCCGAGATATCCGTCCCTGCGACCGATTCGACACCGCCGGACAGCACCGTCGTGCGCGTCGCGCTACCGCCGGCGGACAGATTGATCCGCCCGCCGCCGCCGACCGTGGCCCCGCTCACGACGCCACCCGACGATACGGACACCCCGCCGGTACTGCTGACCGTCGTGCCGTTCGCGATGCCGCCCGCGAAGATCGTCTGGGTCGACCCGTCGCTCACCGCCGTGCCGGTCGCAACGCCGCCCGACAGAACCTGCTCGGATGATCCGCCGAGCAAGGTGGTGCCGCTCGTCGTGCCGCCCGCCGATACGAAGCTCACGCCACCGCTGACCGTCGCACCACGCGCCGCGCCGCCGGACGACACGATCAGCGAGCCACCGAGACCGACGCTGGTGCTTTGCGCCATGCCGCCCGCAAGAACGACCTGCTCACCGCCAACGCCGACGCTCGTGCTGCTCGCCACGCCACCCGACTGCACGTTCTGCACGCCGCCCGTGATGACGCTATCGCCGGTGGTCGTGCCGAACACGTCTTCGGTGCCGCCGATCGTCGCGCCGGTTTCGGCGTCGCCGGCGGCGACCGTCGTTTGCGCGAACGCGCCCGGCGCGAACCACGGCTGCACCGTCAGCGCCGCGAGCAGCATGCCCAGCAGGCGCGAGCACCGGCGATAGCGCCGGCCGAAAGCACGGACGGCATGCACGCGGCGCCAGGTGAATGGCTTCATTCTTTCTTCTTCCCCGAATTCTTTGCTGCTTTTCTTGTGCTTCTATGTGTTTTGCTGCGTTGTGTTCCTGCTGCTTCAATCCGCCGCCAGCGCCGCCTGCTGCTCGCTGAACCCCGGAATCCGCCGGATCGTATTCATCACCTGCTCCGCCGTAATCAGCCGCGTGCATTCGAATTGCCGCGGCGTGTTCGCATGACGCGGGCACCAGAGAAAATCATGGTGATCGAACTGCACGCGCACATCGTTCCAGCAGCTATTACACGTGTGGTAATTGATCACGCGATACGGCGTATCGAACTCGTTGGTCGGATGCGTAAAGCCGCTGATCATCACGACCGGCGTGCGCATCGTCCATGCGAGCCAGGACAAGCCGCTGCTCAAGCCGACGAAAAACGCCGCGTGCTTGAGCCAGCGCGCGCGCTCGGCGAGCGGCCGGTCGCCCGTGAAGTCCTCGGACCCGTACGGTATGTGATTCCACACGACACCGCTGCCATGTGTCGCCTTCTGATCGATGCAGATTACGCGGTAACCGTTCTGCTTCAGAAACTGAACAATTTCGCGCCAGCCGCCCGGGTTGTTCCAGTACTTGCATTGCGTCGTGCTTTGCGCGGCGATGCACACGTATGGCTCGGGAATCGGCCGGCTGTCGTCGGGCAGGACGAGGCGCGGGCGCTCTTCCTGCGGATCGACGCCGAGTATGTAGGCAGCCGTCCGGTGCAGGCCGACGAGGCGAAAGTCGCACGGCTGGCGTACGTTCGCGTCGTCGGTGAAGAACAGGCCGATGTTGTAGGTCGCGTAGAACTCGTTCGGGTCGATCGCATCGGGCGCGGCGAAGGTGATCGATGGGTACGCGCCGCGGAAAAGCGGAATCAGCGCTTCGGCCATCACGCAAGTCAAATGACAGCGATGCTGCGCCTCGAACCTGGCGACATACGGAAACCAGCCGAGCGTGTCGCCGAGCGTGCCGACCGGCAGGTGCACGAGCACCCTGCGGCCGGTCAGATCGAGCCGATGGCGGAACACCTCTTTGCCTTGCGACCAGACTTCGATTTCGAACGGCACGAAGTATTTCTTGCTGCTCGCGACGACGCCGGCCGACAGCTGCGTTTCGAACAGCGGGTTCGCCGTGGCCGTATCGCGCAGCAGCACGCGCCATTCGGCGTCGCCGGGCGGCAGCGTGACGCGGCAGCCATCGTTGAAATCGAAGCGGATGCCGGCAGGGCCTTCCTGGGTCGGCACGGCAGGCGGGCTTTGAACCGGCTGTCCGCTCTCGCCCTTGCCGTGGACGGCGCCATCGGCCGACGCGGTGTGACCGGCGCCTGCGCCGGCGGGCACGTCCTCCGTTGCTGCGCTATCGGCGGACCCCACCGCCGTGCGCGACTGCGTGTCTGCTTGAGACATAATCGATCCGAATGGTGAACGACACGGAATCGCCTTGTATTTGTAATAGGCGTTTTCCGGCCGCCGTTACGCGAAAAAGCCGGTTATTTAACCATTGGCCGATATCACCCGCAACCGGGGCAACGCGCGGGTTGGGGCCGCCATCGAGGAGCCAGCCGATGAGCGTGAGCATCGTGCAACTGGGGACGCCGCGCGCCGCCGGCGAAGGCCTGCGCATCGGCACAGTGCGGCGTCCGCCGCGCGGCGTGCCGAAAAGCGAGTTCGGCACGCGCAACTACTACGACGTCTGGCTGCCGATCCTGTCGCCGACGCCGGAACTCGTGAGCGAAGCGCTTGCCGCTGAAACCGACCGCGAATGGTCCGCGTTCGCGCGCAAATTTCGCGCGCAGATGAATAGCGGCGACGCGTCGAAAGTGCTCGACACGCTCGCCGCGCTATCGAAAACCACGGATTTTTCGGTCGGCTGCTATTGCGACGACGAAAACCGCTGCCATCGCGGCATCCTGCGTCAGTTGCTGAAAGACCGCGGCGCTGCGGTGAAATGAACTCGGTGAAATAAAACCGACGAAATAAAGCCGTGCGACAAATGTCAGCGTTTCAGCGCGACGAGCTCGTGCGCGAGAGCCGCGGCATCGGTTCCTTGACGTACGTGTCAAGCACCTGATTCGCCGCGACCGGCTTGCCGAACAGGTGTCCTTGCATGACGGTCGCGCCCATTTCGCGCAGTGCATCGGCCTGCGCCCGCGTTTCGACGCCCTCGATCACGCAGGTCATGCCGAGGTTCTGGCAAAGGTCGACGATGCTCTTCACGATGGCGCGCGCGGTCGGCTCGCGATCGATACCGGCGACGAAGCTGCCGTCCACTTTCACCTTGTCGATCGGCAGGCGGTGCACGCTATTGAGGCTCGAAAAGCCGGTGCCGAAGTCGTCGAGCGAAATGCGCGCGCCGAGCTTTCTCAGTGCGTCGAGTGCGGTGCGCGCCTGGCCGAAATCCTGGATCAACGCGGTTTCGGTAATCTCGAAGTCGATCCGGTGCGGGGCGACGCCGCTTGCGAGTGTCGTGCGGATCACGCGGTCGAGCGCACCTGGCGAGGTCAGATCGCGCGCCGACAGGTTGAACGAAATACGCACGACCTCGGGCCAGTTGCGCACGGCATCGAGCGCCTTGCGCAGCAACACTTCGGTGAGCGCATGAATCAGGTCGCAGCGCTCCGCCACCGGGATGAATACCGACGGCGCAATTACGCCGAGTTCCGGGCTCGTCCAGCGCGCGAGCGCCTCGAACGCCATGATCTCGCGCAACGCCGTATCGAAGATCGGCTGGAAATGCAGCGAGATTTCGCGCTCGTAGTCCGCGCGCCGCAGGCATTCCTCGATCCGGCTCAGGTGGCGGATCTGCGTTTCGTGCTCGGGCGAGAAAATCACCGTGCCGCCGCGCCGGTGCGACTGCGCGAAATGCAAGGCGTAGTACGCGCGTTCGACGAGCTGCGCCGTCGTTTCGCCGGCCTCGGGAAAGTTCGCGAATCCGATCGACGTCGACAGCCGCGCCGCGCCCTCGGGCAACACATAGGGGCGCTCGATCTCGCCGCACAGCCGGTCGCCAAGATCGAGCAATTGCCGGTAAGCCGTCGCGCCGACCACGATCAGCCCGAACTCGTCGCCGCCAATGCGCGCCACGCTCAATTGCGGCGTCACCTGCACGGCGAAACGCCGGCCCGTTTCGATCAGCACACGGTCGCCGAACGCATGCCCGTATAGATCGTTGATGCGCCTGAAGCCATCGAGATCGACCACGCCGATCGCGAGACTCCCCGGCGCGCGCGCCTGGCCCTGCAGCGGCGCGAGATGCTGGTCGAGATCCGCGAAGAAGCGCCGGCGGTTCGGCAGGCCCGTCAATGCATCGAGATTCGCGAGCCGGAAGTTTTCGTCGCTCAAACGCTGCATTTCCGCATGTTTCGCGCGCAGCTCGATCTGCGATTCGACGAGATTCCTGAAATCGCGGTAATAGATGAGCAGGATCAACACCATGACGACGGCGACGAGCAGCACGTTCACGGCGATCGCGACGAGCACCGGGTTGTGCGTCGACGCGAAAAAGAGCGCGAACGGCACGATCACGATGGTGGTCAACAGCAGCGCGGCAAGGCGCATGTGCATCAGGCAAAAGATACAACCGATCACCGTCATCGCCATGTAGAACGCGACATGGCTGCGCGCATACGCGTCGCCGTAAGGGTACAGCGCCAGTGCCCACGCGACGAATGCCGCGCCGAATCCCGCGATCATCCACACCATCGTGCGCAGACGCCGCGCGAGCACGTCGTCGGAGAACGTGTGGCGTCGCGAGCGCAGCCACACTGCGACGCGCGCAATGCACAAGACGCACAACAGCGCCGGCACATACACCGACAGATAGAGAGGCGCGACGCCGAAGTGCGTAATCGCCACCGTCACCGTGTTGACGATCAGGACCGTGTAGAGCAAAGGCACTTGCTGCAGGAACGCGCGATACTGCGAGCGCCGCAGTTCGAGGCGAACCGCCGGTGCAATGCGCGAACCGGACAATCTCTTGAAGAAAGACATGAGTGCCCCGTTGCATTTGCGCTGTATGTTTTAGGCCTTGTTACTCCCAGCAAAATTCCCGCCAACATCGGCGAATAGTTTCCAATCCTGATCGCGCGCAGTCGGCTCAATTTGCCGTTCGCCACGCATGTAGCTGAAAATAAGGACGAAAAAAATCGCCGGCGCATAAACACCGGCGATTCCATCGTGCGCCGCCCCGCCTGCTTACGACCTGTCGGGCAGCACGAATCCTTAAGCAGGACAGACCGTCTTACACACCACTGTCCGCGCGTACGCTCGCCGCGCCGATCGGTTCCGCCGCCGCGATGCGCGCCTCGGCCGGCAGCGCCCATTCGAGCCAGCGCGAACGGTGCAGCACGACCAGCACGAACGCGAGCGCGGACAGGCCGCCAAAGGTCGCGAACCCCATCTGGTAGCTGCCGGTGCTTTCCTTGGCAATCCCCATGATGACCGGCAGATAGAACCCGCCGATGCCACCCGCCGCGCCGACGATGCCCGACATCAAACCGGTCTTGCCCTTCCAGCGTTGCGGCACGAGCTGGAACGTCGCGCCGTTGCCGAGCCCGAAGCACAGATACATTGCAATCAGCAGCACGATGCCCGCGGCGAGCGGCGGCATCCATGCGGCGAACACGAAGTCGCACAGCGAGATGGCCGCAAGCAGCATCACGAGCGCGCGCACGCCGGAGATGCGATCGGCCACGAGACCGCCGATCGGCCGCACGAGGGCGCCGATAAACGCGAGCAGCGACATGAAGAGGCCCGCTTCGAGCGCCGGCATCTGGTAGAGCGAGATCAGCAGCGTCGTGACATACGAGGACATGCCGACAAAGCCGCCGAAGGTGATGCTGTAGACCAGCATCACGACCCACGTATCGCCTTCGACGAGCACGCTGCGGTAATGGCGCGGCAAGACGAAGATCGCGAGCAGCGCGCCGAGCACCGGCAGCAGCAGGACACCCGTCTTGCCGGGCCCGAACACGCCCGCATGCACGACGAGCACGAGCGCGACGAGACCGGCAAGCGTGATGAAGAAGCTGCGGAACGCGCGCGACGCGCTGCCCGATTTCGGCGAGAGATCGTGCGCCCAGAAAAAGAGCGCGGTGGCGGCCAGCGCGAGCAGCGGCAACGCGGCGCCCGCCGCCGTGGCCCAGCCGAAATGCGCTGCAAGGCCGGGGAACAGGAAGCCGTCCAGCACCGCGCCGATATTGCCGGCTGCGGCGAGACCGAGCACAAGCCCCTGCACTTTCGGCGGATAGTTGCTGCCCGCCATCGGCAACGCGACCGCGAAGCTCGCTCCGCCGACGCCCAGGAACACGCCGAGCACGAGCAGCAGCGTGTACGACGGCGTGCCCGGCATCAGCAGCAGCACAATCGACGGGATCGCGGAGAGCAGCACGCCCATCAGCGCGATGCGCCGGCCGTCGCACGCCTGGTACAGGTTGCCGAGCGTGACGCGCAGGATCGCCGCGCCGAGCACCGGCACCGCGACGAGAAAGCCCAGTTCGGCGGGCGACATCGCGATGTCCTTGTGAATGAACGGCGCGAGCGGCCCGAACATCACCCACACGGTGAAACCGGTATCGAAGTAGAAGAAGCACGCGAGCAGCGCGCGCCAGTTACCGCTCGCCAACGAACTGAACAGATTTTTCATGGGTCTCTCTGCGAGGGCGCGCACGACATTGTGTACGCGCAAAAGAAAAGCGTCCCGAACCGCACGCAAGCGAGGCGAATCGGTACGCCGATCGCGCTACGTGTGGTTCGGGACGCCATTGCCCCTGGTGGTCCGCTCGAAACGAGCGCACCGCTCTCGAACTGCATTCATTGTGGCCGCCATTGGCCACGGCGGCGATTTACGCAATAGGTGTGCCATCGGGCATCGAAGCCACGCGCGGCGGGCGGCCGAATGCCCTGGGCGAACGCGGCTCGAGGCGGGCAATCGCTTGTCTGGAGGGGCTGTGCGCGCGACTCGGCGCGCGTTGGAAAAGTGAAAGCGGCCGCAGGCAATTTGCCTGCAGCCGCCTGTTTGCCGCCTATAAACCGCCTTTCGCCGCACCGGTCGATCCCCATCACGCACGCTGACGAAGCGGGCCGGTGCCGCGCCGTGGTGCACCGCACCACGGCCGTGCGCTTAGCGGCGAACTATCGCTGGTTCGACCCCGAGATCACGTCGACCCATACGGCCAGCACGAGAATGCCGCCCTTCACGATCATCTGCCAGTACGAGTCGACGTCGAGCATCGACATGCCGTTGTCGAGGCTTGCCATCACGAGTGCGCCGATCAGCGCGCCGTACACTGTGCCCGAGCCGCCGCGCATCGACGTGCCGCCGATAAAGCACGCCGCGATGGCGTCGAGTTCGCCGGTCGTGCCCGCCGACGGCGAACCCGCCGCGAGCCGCGCGGTTTCGACAAGGCCGCCGAATGCGCACATGAGCCCCATTAGCGCGAAGATCGCGAGCTTCACGCGGTTCGTGTTGACGCCCGACAGGCGCGTCGCTTCGAGATTCGAGCCGACCGCATAGATACGGCGGCCGAACACGGTCTGCGTCGCGACATAGGTGAAGACGCCGAGCAGCGCAAGCAATACGAGCACCGGCACCGGAATGCCCCCGTAGCGGTTCAGCGTCGCGACGAACGCGAACACGATCAGCCCCGCCGCGACGATCTTCACGCCGTCCTGCCAGAGCGGCACGACGGGCAGGTTGTAGTGCTGACGGCTCTTGCGCTGCCGCACGGTCAGCACGGCGAGCAGCGCGAACAACACGACCGCGAGCACATTGCCCGCGACGCGCGGCAGATACCCTTGCCCGACGAACACGAGCGCATCCGATGCGGGCGCGATGGTCGAGCCGCCGGTAATGCCTAGCAGCACGCCGCGATACGCGAGCATGCCGCCGAGACCGACGATAAACGACGGCACGCGCAAATAGGTGGACCACCAGCCGTTGAAGACACCGACCGCGACGCCCGCCAGCATCACGACCGGCAGCGTCGCCGCGAGCGGCCAGTGGAACCTGACGTCGAGAATTGCTGCAAGACCGCCGAGCAGGCCGAGCAGCGAGCCCACCGACAGATCGATTTCGCCGGCGATGATGACGAACACCATGCCGCACGCGAGCATGCCGGTAATCGACATCTGCCGCAGCAGGTTCGACAGATTGCGCGGCGTGACGAACGCGCCGTCGGTGAGAAACGAAAAAAACGTCCAGATCACCGCGACAGCCAGCAGCAGCGCGAGCAGCTTGTAGCGCGCGAACAGTTGCTTCACGCGCTGGCCCGTAGCGACCGAGGCGCGCTCGGGCGCGCGGTTTTCGACGGAACTGATTTCAGGTGTCATGCAACGCTCGCAAGGTGAGAGGGGTCATGCCGTTCGGCGCTGAGCGCCGCCGTCAGGATGTGTTCCTGCGTGAGGCCGTCGTTGACGAAGTCGCCGCGCAGGCGCCCTTCGCCGATCACGAGCACGCGGTCGCTCACGCCGAGCACTTCGGGCAGTTCCGACGACACGACGACGATCGACACGCCGCGCCGCGCGAGCGCGAACATCAGCTTGTAGATTTCGTATTTCGCGCCGACGTCGACGCCGCGCGTCGGCTCATCGAGAATCAGCACTTGCGGATCGGTGAGCAGCATGCGCGTCAACACCGCCTTCTGCTGATTGCCACCCGACAGACTCGCGATCGACAGCATCGGCGACGCGGCGCGCACCGACAGCCGTTTCATTTCGGTGTGTATCGTGTCGAGTTCCGAGGCGCTGTCGATCCGCCCGCCCTTCGCGAAGCGCGACAGCACCGCAAGCGTGATGTTGTGGCCGACGCCGAGCTGCGGCACGATGCCGTGCCGCTTGCGGTCTTCGGGCACCATCGCGATGCCGGCGCGAATCGCGTCGGCCGGGCCGCCGATCTTCAAACGCTTGCCGTTCATCCATACATCGGCGTGGCTCGCGCCCGGGTACGCGCCGAAAATCGCCTGCATCAGCTCGGTGCGGCCCGCGCCGACGAGGCCGGCAACGCCGAGAATCTCGCCTTTGCGCAACGCAAACGACACGTCGTCGACCCGTTTGCGGTTCGCATTCGTCACGTCGAAACACGTGACGTTGCGCGCTTCGAAAATCACCTCGCCGATGTCATGCGGCTCGCGCGGAAACAGATTCGTGATCTCGCGCCCGACCATCATCGCGATGATGCGGTCGGTGTCGAGCTTCGCCATCGGCTGCGTCGCAACATGCTTGCCGTCGCGGATCACGGTGATTGTGTCGCACACGGCCTCGACCTCGTCGAGCTTGTGCGAGATATAGACGCATGCGACGCCGCGTTTCTTCAGATCGCGCACGATATTGAGCAGGATCTGCGTTTCGGCCGCGGTCAGCGACGAAGACGGCTCGTCGAGAATCAGCAGCTTCGCGCGCTTGTTCAGCGCTTTCGCGATTTCGATCAGCTGCTGGTGGCCGCCGCCGTAGTTCATCACGGGCTGCGCGACGTTGATGCCTTCGATGTTGAGCTCGCGCAACAGCGCATCGGCGCGCTGATACATCGCCGCGTAGTTCATGCGGCCGCCCGGCAGCGTGATTTCGTTGCCGAGGAAAATGTTCTCGGCCACCGACAGCTGCGGCACGAGCATCAGTTCCTGATGAATGATGACGATGCCGGCGCGCTCGGTGTCGCGAATGTTTTGCGCGTGCAGCGGTTTGCCTTCCCACAGCATCTCGCCGGACCAGTCGCCGTAGGGATAGACGCCCGACACGATCTTCATCAGCGTCGATTTGCCCGCGCCGTTTTCGCCGCACAGGCCGACGCATTCGCCGGGCGCGACGCAAAGATCGATGCCATCGAGCGCCCGTACGCCGGCAAACGATTTGGCGATGCCGCGCAGTTCGAGAAGCGCTGGTGCCATGCGCGCTTGTTCCATGCGTGTCGTCCTGGGTGGATCAAGGGCGCGCGCGTGCCGGGTGGTGCCCCTCAGATGCCCGGCACGCGCGCCTGCCTG
>NZ_BAAILL010000049.1:183120-229440 GCF_054589215.1 Paraburkholderia sp. 2C
ATCACGACGTCGGCATTGCTCTTCGTGAGCAGCGTCGGCTGCAGCAGCACCGTGTCGACCTGCTTCTTGCCGTTGTCGTACTTCGCATTGAACGCCGGCTTGTTGCCCTTCGCGAGATCGACCGACAACTGCGCCGCCTGGCTTGCGATCAGCTTGAGCGGCTTGTAGACGGTCATCGTCTGCGTGCCGGCAATCACCCGCTTCACGGCCGCGAGGTCCGCGTCCTGGCCCGACACTGGCACCTTGCCCGCGAGATGTTGCGCGGCCAGCGCCTGGATCGCGCCGCCCGCGGTGCCGTCGTTCGAGGCGACGATCGCGTCGATCTTGTTGTTGTTCGCGGTCAGCGCGTCTTCGGTGATGCGCAGCGCCGTTGCAGCGCTCCATTCGGGCACCCACTGCTGGCCGACCACCTTGATGTCGCCGCGGTCGATGGCGGGCTTCAGCACCTTCAACTGCCCTTCGCGCAGCATCTTCGCGTTGTTGTCGGTCGGCGCGCCGCCGAGCAGGAAGTAGTTGCCCTTCGGCTGCGCGTTGAACACGCCTTGCGCCTGCAGTTCGCCGACCTTCTCGTTGTCGAACGAGATATAGCCGTCGACGTCGGCATCGAGAATCAGGCGGTCGTAGGACACGACCTTGATGCCGGCCTTGTGCGCTTCGGCGATCACATTGCCGAGCGTCTTCGAGTTGAACGGTACGATCACGATCACGTCGACGCCGCGCGAGATCAGATTTTCGATCTGCGAAATCTGGCGCGATTCGCTGGCGTCGGCCGATTGCACCGACACCTTCGCGCCAAGTTTCGTTGCGGCCTCAACGAAATAATCGCGATCGCGCGACCAGCGCTCGACGCGCAGATCGTCGATACAGAAGCCGATTTCGGGTTTGTCCTTGCTTGCATGCGCAAGCGGGGCAATCGATGTCAGGCCGGCAAACATCGCGGCGCAGACGAGCGCATTCAGGACGGTACGACGCACGGCAGATTTCATGTCTCACTCCTTTTTTCTGGTTGGCTACCGGCGCTTTCGAACGTGCGAGAGAGGTGAAGAGGCCGGCGAAATCGTACGGATGCGCCGCGAATTCGTGTTCGCGGTCGTCGATTGTGTTGATACTGGGTTTGTCCGCCCGACAGCGTGGGCTGTGCGGGCTCGCCGGGCAATGACGAAATTGCCCGGCCGGCTCGACGTTTTTTACCGATGCCCGGCGCTCACCTCGTGCTACTTCGCGGGGCTGTAAAGCGCTTGCGTCACGATGTTCTCGAGGTGCTCCTGGCGGCCGCTCACATGCCGCGGCGCGAGGCCGCGTGCGATCGCGTCTTTCGCCAGCGCTTCGAGCGTGAAATCGCCCGACAGGATCTTGCGGCCGAATTCGCTGTCCCAGGCCGCGTAGCGCTGTTCCTTGAACGCAGCGAGCTGGTCGTTCTCGACGAGGCGCGCCGCGCGTTCGAGCGCAATCGCGAGTGCGTCGATCGCGCCGATATGGCCGTAAAACAGATCGTCGGGATCGATGCTCTGACGGCGCACCTTCGCGTCGAAGTTCATGCCGCCCGTCGTGAAGCCGCCGTTGCGCAGAATCTCGTACAACGCGAGCGTCAGTTCTTCGACGCTGTTCGGGAACTGGTCGGTATCCCAGCCGTTCTGCGGGTCGCCGCGATTCGCATCGATGCTGCCGAACACGCCGAGCGCAAACGCATTGGCAATCTCGTGATGGAACGAATGGCCCGCGAGCGTCGCGTGGTTCGCTTCGATATTCACGCGAATTTCGTCCTGCAAGCCGAATTGCGTGAGGAAGCCATGCACGGTCGCGACGTCGTAGTCGTATTGATGCTTGGTCGGTTCCTGCGGCTTCGGTTCGATCAGCAGCGTGCCTTTGAAGCCCTTCTTGTGCTTGTGCTCGACCACCATGCTCATAAAGCGGCCAAGCTGCTCGCGCTCGCGCTTGAGGTCGGTGTTGAGCAGCGTTTCATAGCCTTCGCGGCCGCCCCACAGCACGTAGTTCGAGCCGCCGAGGCGCTGCGTTGCTTCGAGCGCCTCGAACACCTGCGTCGCGGCAAAGGCGAACACGTCCGGGTTCGGATTGGTCGCCGCGCCGGCTGCATAGCGCGGATGCGAGAACAGGTTCGCCGTGCCCCACAGCAGCTTCACGCCGGTTTCTTCCTGCTTGCGCGCAAGGTAGTCCGCAATCGACCTGAAGTTGCTCACGTACTGCTGGATGCTGTCGCCTTCGGGCGCGACGTCGTTATCGTGGAACGTGTAGAACGGCGCGTTGAGCTTCGAGAACAGCTCGAATGCGGAATCGGCCTTCAGACGCGCGCGCTCCATCGGCTCGCCCGCGCCGTGCCACGGACGCTCGAAGGTGCCCGGCCCGAACATGTCGGTGCCCGCCCAGCCGAACGTATGCCAGTAGCAGACAGCGAGGCGCAAATGATCTTCCATGCGCTTGCCGAGCACGAGCTTGTCGCGGTCGTAGTAGCGATACGCAAACGGACTGGTCGCCTGCGGGCCTTCATAGCGCACGGCCGGCAGGTGTTCGAAATAGGACATGCGCGTCTCCTTGATTGATATCGTGCGTGCGCGTTGCGCAACCAGGGCGCATGACACGCACCGCACGTTTGCATGAGTGACGCCATGCTGCCAGCTTGCGCTTCGAACCGGCAATTGCGAAATCCGCCAGCGCGACTAGCGATTCTTGCCGCCCGTTAAAATCGTATGGCGGCAGCGAACTCGCACCGCCTAGAATAAGCAGAATGCTTAATACCAACAGCGTGCGAAGCCGCTTGCCCACATGGTGAATCACGTTTGCCCTTAAGGGTTTTGCCGATCAGGGTTTCGCCGCATACGGAGACGATGGCCGCGCACGCGCGCCGTTCAACTGAAACGATGACACGCCAGCAATCCGCTCAACGTACGCATCGAATCGCGTTGCTCTTCAACGCGAACAAGGTCTACGACCGCGAAATCATCACCGGCATCGGCAAGTATCTGCTGTCGACGCGCGTCGCATGGGACCTGTTTCTCGAAGAAGACTTTCGCGCGCGATTGAATGGCATCGAGCACTTCGAGGGCGACGGCATCATTGCCGACTTCGACGATCCCGCCGTTTGCGAAGCGCTTTCCGATTGTCCGCTGCCCGTGGTCGCGGTCGGATCATCGTACGAAGAGGCATCGCGGTATCCGGAGAATCTGCCGTATATCGCCACCGACAATCGCAAGCTCGTCTCGCTGGCGTACACGCATCTGATCGGCGCGGGATTGCAGCGCTTCGCGCTATACAGCCTGCCCGAAGCGCCGACCAACCGCTGGGCGCAGGAACGCGAACTCGCGTTCAATACGCTGCTCGAGGCCGACGGCCTCACCGGCGACGTGCATCGCGGGCTGCCGACCAGCGCGCCCGTATGGAACCAGGCCAGCGAACAACTGGCCGCGTGGCTGCAAGGCCTGCCGAAGCCCGTCGGCATTATCGCGGTGACCGATGCGCGCGCGCGTCAGCTGTTGCAGGTGTGCCTGATCTCCGGCATTGCGGTGCCCGAGGAAGTCGCGATCATCGGTATCGACAACGACCCTTTGACGCGCTCGCTCACGCGCATTCCGTTGTCGTCGGTCATTCAGGGGACCGAGGAAATGGGCCGCACGGCCGCGCACCTGCTGCATCAGATGCTGGGCGGCGCGCGGTTTGCCGGGCGGCGCATTCTCGTGCCGCCGGTCGGCATCAACGTGCTCGAATCGACCCGGCATCAACCGGTGTCGAGCCCGTATGTGATGCGCGCACGCCATTACATCCGGCAGTACGGCTGCCAGGGCATCAAGACCGAGCAGGTCGCCGACTATGTCGGCGTTTCGCGTTCGTCGCTCGAAGAACACTTCCGCCGCGAACTCGGCTGCACCGTGCATCAGGAAATTCTCAACCACAAGCTCGAGGTCGCGAAACGGTTGCTCGCGCAACCGGATATTTCGAGCACCGAAGTCGCGATTCGCTGCGGCTTCACGTCGTTGCAGTACATGTACGCCGTGTTTCGCCGCGAGCTGGGCTGTACCCCGCGCGAGTACCATGAGCGTCTGCAGTCCACGCAGGCATCGCAACCCGGCTGAGCATTCAGCCGACCTCAGGACTTCGATTTTTTTATCCATGAACCTTGCAGACTCGCGCAGCGCCGATCGCGCTCCTCACACGCACGTGACCGTCGAACGCTGGGGCGCGCTGCCCGGCGGCGATGCGGTCCGTCTCTTCACGCTGCGCAACGCGCATGGCATGCGCGTGGTGATCAGCGACCTTGGCGCGACGCTCGTGTCGTGGCACGCGGCCGACCGCGCGGGCCGCATCGCCGATGTCGTGCTCGGGCACGATACGCCGGCCGAATATCTCGCAAGCACGTCGTACTTCGGCGGCACGATCGGCCGTTGGGCGAACCGCATCGCGCACGCGCGCTTCGCGCTCGATGGCGTCACATATCAGCTCGATCGCAATCAGGGCGACAACCTGCTGCACGGCGGCGCGACCGGTTTTCATCGCGCGGTGTGGAATGCGCGTGAAGCGGACGGCACGCTGGTTTTCACGCACGAATCGCCGGAGGGCGATGCGGGCTTTCCGGGCACGCTCGAAGCCACCGTGCGCTACGCGCTCGACGACAGCGGCGCGCTGACAATCGACTACGACGCCGTCACCGACGCACCGACGCCGGTCAACCTGACGAATCACGCGTATTTCAATCTGTCGGGCGGATCGGCCGATATTCGCGGCCATATGATCGAAATCGACGCGGACGAATTCTGGGAAGTCGACGACACGCTGATTCCGATTGCGCGTGCCAGCGTGACCGGCAACGCCTTCGACTTTCGCACCAGCGCGCCGATCGGGGCGCGCCTCGACTGGCCGCATGCGCAACTCGTGCGCGGCAGGGGCTTCGACCATTGCTATCTGCTGCGCGGCACGCCGGGTTCCCCGGATGGGTCCAACGCGCCCGGCGCGGTGCGCCGCGTGGCGGTGCTATACGACCCGGCCAGCGGCCACGAACTGACCGTCGAAACCGACGCGAACGGCTTGCAGTTCTATTCGGGCAATTATCTGGACGGTGTCGTCGGACGCGGCGGCGAGGCGCTGCGCAAGCACGCGGCGCTGTGCCTCGAAACCGGCGGCTATCCGAATCAGATCAACATGGACGATTGCGCTGCGCAAACCGTATTGCGGCCTGGTGAACGGTATCGGCACACCGCCATCTACCGGCTCGGTGTTCGATAGACGAGATCGAATAGCCACATTCAGCCGTAACCGTCAGAAACATTTCGGAACGGTTCGGTTAGCTTGCGATTATTGCGACATTCCCGTTGGCGTGAAATGATAGCGGTTCTCATTTGAACGCCAGCCAGCCCCCTGCTTCGCGGCCATTTTCGTACGATGTACGCCCGCGTAGGCCAGACGGCCAGCCAGCCCGGACTGCCGGCCACGACTTCGGCGCACCGCTTTGGTGCGTTGCTCTGTGCGTCGATTCGTGCATCGTACCGACGGCGTCCCCACCCATTTGCAGGTCGTACAGCAAGCGAGCGAGCGTGCCCGCCGACGGCAAACGCCCGCGGCCGCCGCGGCGCGCCCTTGCGCATCACGACCCGTCACGACGAAACACCATTCGATTTGCGGAGCCATCTTGAACACCACCGACACCCTCGATTCGGGCGCCGCCGATTTCACGCCGCTCGCACCGCATGCCTCGGCGGCCGATGCCGCGGCGTCCGGCGCTTCGGGTGCTTACGCCCAGCAAAAGCGTCCGCGACGCATCACCTTCATCCGCTGGCTGCGCAAGATCCACGGCTGGATCGGCCTGTGGGGCGCCGCGCTTGGGCTGCTGTTCGGCACCACCGGCTTCTTTCTGAACCACCGTGCGGGTCCGCTGCGCATTTCGACAGGCGCGCCGCAGGTCTCCGAACTGCAAGTGCCGCTGCCGCAGCCGGCGCCCGGGTCGCCGCGTGAACTGGCCGGCTGGCTCAAAAGCGAACTGAAGCTCGCCGGCAAGCCCGGCCGCGTGCAGAAGGAACCGGCGCATGCGGTCGCGTGGGGCGAGCGCAGCGCGATCCAGCCCGAGCACTGGCAACTGACGTTCGCCTCGCCGCAGCAGATGACGTCCGCCGACTACTGGGTCGGCAGCGGCTACGTCACTGTGAAACGCACGGACAACACATTCCTCGCGACGCTGACGAACCTGCATAAGGGCGTCGGTTTGAGCGTGGGCTGGGTGCTGCTGATCGATACGCTCGCGGGCAGCATCATCCTGCTTTCGCTGACGGGCGTGCTGCTGTGGACCCAGTTGAATACGCGGCGCACGGTCGGCGCGGTGCTGGTGATCGGGTCGATCGTGGCCGCGGTCTGTGTGGGGCTGGCGTAGCTCGCGCCTTAGCGCCGCTCAGCGCCCTCATTGCCATCCAGCGCGGTTCAGTGCGGCGCGCGGAAAGCCGGCGCGCCGCTCGGCGCCCCCGTCAGCCCGCCATCGACGACGATTTCCGTCGCCGTAATGCCCACCGCATCGTCGGACGCGAGAAACAACACCGCGCGCGCCGTTTCTTCAGGGTCGGCCAGACGCCCGATCGGAATACGCGGCGCGATCGCTTTTTCCGTATCGTCGAGCGTCCGGCCGCTATTCGCGTCGCGCGTCCAGATCGGCGTGCGCGTCGCCCCCGGAATCACCGTATTCACGCGAATCCCGCGCGGCGCCAGCTCCGACGCAAAGACCTTCGCCATCCCTGTCACACCCGCCTTCGACGCCGAGTAGGCAGCCGAGCCCGCGATGCCTTCGCTGCGCATCACCGAGCCGTTGAGCACGATCGCGCCGCCTTCGTGCATCAGCGGCAGTGCGGCCTGCACGGTCAGAAACACCGAGGTCAGATTGGTGCGCGTGATCGCCTCGAAAGCCGCGGCGGTCGTGGCGCCGAGCGGCGTCGCACCGCCCACGCCCGCATTCGCGAACACCACATCGAGCGAACCGAATTCGTCCTTCACCTTCTTGACGACACGCTCGAGCGCGTCCGCGTCGTTCAGGTCGGCATCGATGCCGATCGCGTTCGGGCCGAGTTCGGTCAGCGCCTGATCGAGCTTCTTCGGGTCGCGGCCGGTGATCGCGACGCGCGCGCCCTGCTCGACCAGCATCTTCGCCGTGGCAAAACCGATGCCGCTATTGCCGCCCGTCACGAGCGCCGTCTTGTTCTGGAAACGCATGATGTTCTCCTTGGGAACCGTTTATCTGTACCAAACCGGTTGACCTGGCAACTATTCATTGCAACTGCAACCATAAATTAATGATACTGATCGCAATGATTAAGATCAAACGACCTGGGCAGAACACTGTGTTCGTCTGGCGAAGACAAAAGGTCAGTGAAAGGGATGCGACATCTGACGGCTGCGGCGCGGGATCCGCCTGCGAGGATCGATAGCACCGGTCACGATGCGGCTACCTTCGCCGGGTTATACGTGGCCGCCATCGGTGTCGTTCCGGACGAAAGAATCGACAGTAAATTGACGATCACCTCGCTGCGCTACCCCACGCCGGAGCAAGGAATTGTTGAGTTTCGTGGGGGAACATAAGCTTTATAATTGCATATGCAATTATAAATTCGCATGTCGTCACGAGACCGGGCTGGCCAACGCGGCCGCCGGATCAAGGCAGGTTGGGAGTTCGCCATGAAAGTCAGCAAGGAGCAGGCGGCGCAGAACCGCGCCAAGCTCATCGAGACCGCCGCGCGTCTGATGCGCGAGCGCGGCATCGACGGCGTCGGCGTCGCCGAAATCGGCAAGGCCGCCGGCCTCACGCACGGGGCGCTCTACGCGCATTTCCCGTCGAAGGACGCGCTTGCCGCCGAGGCGCTCGCCTTCAGCCTCGAACTCGGGCACCGGCGCCTGACCGCGCCGCGCGACGGGCGCCTGCCTGAACTCGGCGAACTGCTCGACGGTTATCTGTCGGAGGAAAAGCGCGACGACGTCGCGGAAGGCTGCGCGATGGCCGCCTCGGTGAGCGAGATCGGGCGGCAGGACGCGTCGGTCAGCGACCGCTTTGCGGAAGGCTTCGAACAGATGGTCAGCGTGTTCGCGTCCAAGCTCGGCGCAGGGCACGCCGACGCGAGACGGCGTGAGCGCGCGCTGACGATGGCCGTCGCCATGATCGGCGCGATTTCCGCTTCGCGCGCGGTGATCAAGGCGCGGCCGGAACTCGCCGACGAAATTCTTCATGCGGTCCGGCATTCGATCGACACGATCGCGGCGCAGCCGCGCGGGACGCAGCCGGCCGCAAACGAGCCTACAACAGCCCCAGCGCCGACGCCTTCAGCGTAGCGGCCGCCCGCGTCGAACACTCGAGCTTGCGAAACACGCTTTCGACGTGCGTGCGCACGGTGCTCGGGCTCAGATCGAGTTCGCGCGCCACTTCCTTGTTACTCGCACCGCGGCTGATCGAACGCAGCACATCGGTCTCGCGCGCGGACAGGCGCGCCGCTGAAGAGGCCGGCCGGCGCTGCCCCGCGCTTGCCGCCGCGGCGCGCGGCGCGTCCGGTCCGCACACACAGGCAAGCAGCGTTTCGACCACCTCGGGATCGAAGCGCCCGCGCGCCGCGTCCTCGCGCAGCAGCGTCGCCGCTTCGTCGATACCGAACGCGGCGCGCCACGGCCGCGCCGCGCGCAGCGCCACCCATGCCACCGACGCCGCGAGCACCCGCGCTTCGAGCGGCAGCGCCTCGCGCGCGACGCCGCGAAAGTAACCGGTGCCGTCGTCGCGCTCGTACGCATATGACGCGAGCTCGGCCGCGTCGGCGAGCGTCCCGGTCTGCCGTCCCGCGCGCGCGGTCCAGTACGGCACGAGACGCACGCGCTCCCACGCGGACGCCGGCAGCCGCCCCGGCGTATCCCACAGCGCATTCGGCACCGCCGCGCGGCCGATGCCATGCAACAGGCCCGCGCGATAGACGCGCTGCCGAACCAGCGGATCCGCGCTCAGTTGCGCGCAGCATTGCGCCGCCGTCTGCGCGACTGCGCGCGAGTAGCCGGTCATCCATGGCAGCTTCAGATCGATGACGTCGGCGATCAGCTCGGCGGGCGTCGCACCGGACATGGGCGGCGTCGCGAGCGCCTCGTCGACTTGCGCGGGCGCGAGCGCATCGAGCGTGGCGAGCCATTGCGCGCCATGCGCATCGCCCAGTGCCGCCAACGCGGCCGGATAGCGTACGTCCGCGCGCTGCGCGATCAGTTGCAGCGCCTGTTCGACGCCATAGACGCGCGCGAAAACCTCGAGGTCGCCGGCCAGTGCGATGAGGTACACGGCAACCGGCACCGCGTCGCCCGCGAGCTTGTCGGGCAGGCCGCCGCCATCCCACGCTTCGAAGATATGCCGCAACGCCGCTTGCGTGCTGTCCGCGAGGCCGAGCATGCGCGCGACTTCGCCGGACACTTCGCAATGAATCTGCGCGAGCGGCGTCAGCGCGGCGCTCACGCCGCCTTGTGCGGCAAACGGTTGCGCCCAGTCAGGCCGGTTTTCGAGCATCGCGACGCGGCCGCCGACGTCATCGCCGAGCACGTCGGCAAAACCCGATGCGTTCGCGGTACAGCCGGACCAGCGCAATAGCGACGCTTCGATGACCGCGCAGCACGTGGCGTCGCCGGCGCCGGCCGCGCGCGCGAATTGCGCGGCGAGCCACGCGGTACGCAGCGAGTGATCGGTGGGCTGGCCCATGCTGAGGTCACCGATAAAAGCGAGCGCCTTGACCGCGTCGAAGACGCGCAGCGTGGCGCCCGGGTCCGGCGTCGTTGACGATGCGTTCATGAATCGGCCGTCGAATGGAAATAGAGGTCGGTTGACGATGTTGCGCACTATACCGGCATCGCGGCCGCGAGCAAGGCACGGTAAAAAAGTCCGCTGTTGCAATAAAAAGCGGCGAAGCGCGGTAATACACGGCAAGGCTCGCGGCAAGACACACGGCAACGCGGCGCCACAGAACGCGAAAGCCCCTGCAAACGCCCGACAAAGTTCAAAACTACGTTGCGCGCATTGCACTCCTTGTCGCGATAGCCAATAGTAGAACGACGTGCGCGCCGTGTATTCGATGTCGTGCGCACCGGTTTTCATCTGATGAGGAGCTGATCGTGCACAAGTTCACTGCTACGCTGCATCTTGCCGCCGCGCTTGCTTTCGCCAGCGCTGCCGGCTTCGCGAACGCGCAAGGTTTGTCTGTCTACGACGATGTCCATGCGCCGCAAAACAGCACGAAGCTGATGCCGAACGCACCGCTTGGCAGCGAGTATCCGACGCACGGCAACCGCCAGGCCGGTGAGCTCGATCTGAACCCTACCGACCCGCGCGCGCAGCTCGTCAACGGCTTGCCGAACAACGCGGAAGCGGGCGGCTATGGCGCACCGCTCGCGGGTTGGCACAACAACGTGACGCCGCCGCCTGCCGGGCAAAAGATGGAATAAGGGTGCAATAAGCGGGCGAAAAAAAGCCCGCTTGCGCGGGCAACCTTCGCGGTGGAGAAACCGGTAAAACGGCTCGCGAGGCGAGCCTATCGACGATAAAACCGCGTCATTTCCTGTAGATCCGCTTACGCGCCTGCTCGAGCTGGGCAAGTATCGCGTCGAGCCTGGTCGGATCGGAAACGAACTGCTGCATGCCCTTCATCCCTTCGTCGGCCATTTCCTTCGTCATATCGCGATCGTAGAACTGCGCGATACCGCCCTTCGTGTTCGCGAGAATCTGGAAGCCGATCTTCGAGATCGGATCCTCGGGCTCCGGCGACTTGCTGTTCGCCGACAGCGACCCGAGCCCCTGCGCGAGCTGCGCGCCGATCTCCGGCGTCTCGACGAAAGCGAGGAACGTATGCGCATCGGCCTTGTTCTTCGCGCGCGACGGAATATGCAGCGACTCGACCGGACCGTCTTCGGCGGTCGGCACATTCGCATCGATAATCGGGAACTGGAAGTAGCCCATCTGCGGCTTCACGTTCGCCGGGAAGCCGCCGGTGATAAACGTGCCCATCAGCATCATCGCGGCCTTGCCCTGGAACAGGAACGGCTGCGCGGCGTCGAGATCGTACGAGAGCGAGTTATCGATAAAGTCGTGGTCGTCGAGCAGTTGCTTCCACGTCGTGTAGACCTTCTTCACGCGCGGGTCCGTGTACGGTACGTCGCCGGCCATCAGCTTCTGATGGAACGCATTGCCGTTGATACGCAGATCGAGGTAATCGAACCAGCCGGCAAGCGTCCATGCATCGCGGCCGCCCACTGCGAACGGCGTGATGCCCGCCGCCTTCAGCTTGCGGCACGCATCGAGCAGCTGGTCCCAGGTTTTCGGCTCGCTCGCAATGCCCGCCTTCTGGAACAGGTCCTTGCGATAGAACATCCCCCACGAGTAATAGACGGTGGGCGCGGCATACTGCTTGCCTTCGACGGTCGACGCTTCCTTCGTCGACGCGTACATGCCGTCCCAGCCGTTCTTCTTCCAGTCGCCGCTCAGGTCTTCAAGCAGGCCGCGCCGCGCGTAGTACGCCATGCGCTCGCCGTTGTGCCAGTTCACGACGTCCGGTGCGACCGTCGTCAGCCAGCCCGGCAGTTGCACCTTGTAGGCTTCCTCATCGATAAACGACGCCTTCACGTCGACGTTCGGATGCGCCTTCCTGAACTCGTCGAGAATCTGCTGCCAGACGGCTCGCTGGCTCGCACCCTTGAACGCGATATTGATTGTCATCGTGTCGGCATTCGCGGCAGCCGGGAAAGACAACACGCCCGACGTCGCCGCGGCAGCGAGCGCAAGCGCAACGGCAATGCGCGTGCCGCGAGCCTTCAGTGCTGTTACGGTCATTCCTGTCTCCTTGGTTTTACTTTCTGTGGCACTGCTGTTTGATCGTTTACCGCGTGACCACTGCGCGATGAGTGCGCTTTAACGTGTCCGGTATGCCGCCACGCCTTGCGGTTCGACTTCGCGTGCGCCGATCACGAAGTCGGCGGCATCGATGTCGTCGATCTCGTGCGCGCGTTCGCCGTAGTTGAACACATAGGTCAGTGCGCCGCGGCGGCTGATGCGCAAGCTATCTCCGAGAGCACGCGGCGTGAGCCCCGCTTCGCCTGCAATGCGCGCGAACAGCTGCTCCGTGAGCCGCTCGTCGAAAATACTCGCGAAATAATGCGCGGCGCCACGGCGTACGTAAGCAGGATGCCCGTCGGTAAAGCGCGCGCAAATTTCGAGCGCCGTGTCGTTGCCCGTGTCGATCAGATCGCGCCAATGGCGTGCGTCGCCCGCGGTTTTCGCGTCGACGCTCACGCGCTCGCCCGCATTCGGCCGCAACGATTCGACGCGCCACACGCGCATCGGCAGCAGCGACGCAAGCGGCCCCGGCGGCAAGTGCGCGGGAATCCGCAAGTCGCGCGTCTTCGACCCGCTGCGCGGACCGAACACGACATGCGCGCCGCTCGCTTCGACGCGCGCGGCGAAGTCGTCGGGCACCATGGGCAGCGGCGGCACCACGACCAGCGCATAGCCATCGAGCGGCGCGGTCGCCGGAATCACGTCGACGTCGAAACCGAGCGCGCGCAACGCCGAGTAATACTCGAACGCAAAGCGCGGATAGCTGAAGTCGGCGCCCTGCGGATGAATCTCGAACAGCCACTTCGCTTCGTAGTCGTAGACGAGCGCGACCTTCGTGCGCACCGCGGCGTCGGCATCGGCATGCGCCGCCGCGACGGCGCGAATCTCCTGCGCGACGCGTGCCGCTTCGTGCCCGCCGATATCGAGCTGGTTATCGGGCGTGTTGAGCCCCGCATGCATCTGTTCCTGAGCAAACGGCGCCTGCCGCCATCTGAAGTACGACACGCAGCCCGCGCCGTGCGCGAACGCTTCCCAGCTCCACAGCCGCACCATGCCCGGCAGCGGCGCCGGGTTCCACGGCGCCCAGTTGACCGGCCCCGGCTGCTGCTCCATCACCCAGAACGGCAGCTTCGACATGCCGCGATAGACGTCGTGATTGAACGACGCGAAATCCGGATGGCTCGTGCGCAGCCATTTCGCCTTCAGTTCCGGCGCGAACCATTGCTGTTCGAGCGCGCCGAGCGGATAGCTGTCCCACGTCGCGACATCGAGATCGGCCGCGACCTTGTAGTGATCGAACTCGGTAAAGAGCTGCATGAAGTTGTGCGCGACAGGCCGGCCCGGCGAATGCGCACGGATGATATCGACCTGCATGCGGTTGTAGCGCGCGACTTCGTCCGAGGCGAAACGCCGGTAGTCGAGCCGATGCGAGGGATGCGCTTCGGTGACGGTGCCGACCGGCGCATCGATTTCGTCGAAGCTGCGGTACTCCATGCTCCAGAACACCGTGCCCCATGCGCGGTTCAGTGCGTCGACGGTCTGGTAGCGCGCCTTGAGCCACTCGCGAAAACGCGCCACGGCCGCGGGCGAATAACTGACCACCGTATTGTGGCAACCGTATTCGTTGTCGGTCTGCCAGTATGCGACCGCCGGATGCTTGCCGTAACGCTCGGCGACCGCGGTGCAAATGGTTCGTGATGCTTCGAAAAACGACGGCGACGAAAAATCGTAGTGACGGCGCGAGCCGAATGCACGCGGCCGTCCGTCGGCATCGACCGGCAGGATATCCGGATGGCGGTCGATCAGCCACTTCGGCGGAGTCGCGGTCGGCGTGCACATCACCACCTTGAGGCCCGCGTTGCCGAGCACATCGACCGCGCGGTCGAGCCATGCCCAGTCGTATTCGCCGGGCGCCGGTTCCATCCGGCTCCACGCGAACTCGGCGATCCGCACCTGCTCGATGCCGAGCGCTTTCATCCGGCGGGCATCGTCTTCCCACATCGACTCGGGCCAATGTTCGGGGTAGTAGCACACTCCGAGGCGCATCGCTTCGTTCCTTATGCGTTGAGGGCAACTGCGGCGCCGCGTGCGGGCACGGCAAAGCCGTCTTCGGTGAACAGATGGCAGGCAGCCGGATTCGCGCGAAACGTCACGCGCTCGCCGATCAAAACCTGCACGCCGCCCGGGACTTTCGCGATCAGCGTGTCGCCGCCGGGTTGATCGAGATGCACATAGCTGTGCTCGCCGAGATGCTCGACCAGCTGGACGCCGCGTGTGAGCGTCGAGTCGGCGTCGCTCGTGCCGCTCGCACCATCGGCGCCCGCGGCGATCAGTTCGAGATGCTCGGGGCGCACGCCGAACGTGACCGGTTGCGCATTCTGCAAGCCGCTGCCCTCGGCTTCGACGCGCATGCGCTCGCCCGTCTGCGCGAGCGTGACGGTCACGCCTTGCGCATCGACGGCGGCAACCGTCGCCGGCAGAAAGTTCATGCGCGGCGAGCCGATAAAGCCGGCCACGAAGCGGCTCGCCGGCCGGTGATAGAGCGCGAGCGGCGCGCCGATCTGCGCAATGCTGCCGTGGCGTTCAGTATCTTTGCCTGCATGCAGCAGGACGATGCGATCGGCCAGCGTCATCGCTTCGGTCTGATCGTGCGTGACGTAGACGACGCTCGCTTTCGCGAACTGCCGGTGCAGCTTCGCGATTTCGATGCGCGTCTGGCCGCGCAAGGTCGCATCGAGATTCGACAGCGGCTCGTCGAACAGAAACACGCCGGGCTCGCGCACGATCGCGCGGCCGATCGCCACACGCTGCCGCTGGCCGCCGGACAATGCGCGCGGCCGCCGTTCGAGCAAGGCTTCGAGTTGCAGAATGCGTGCGGCTTCGCGCACCTTGCGATCGACCTCGCTCTTCGGCACTTTCGCGAGCTTGAGCCCGAACGCCATATTCTCGTAGACGCTCATATGCGGAAACAGCGCGTAGCTCTGGAACACCATCGCGACGCCGCGCTCGGCCGCCGGAATAGCGTTCACCACGCGCCCGCCGATCGACAGGTCGCCGTCGGTGACGTCTTCGAGGCCGGCGATCATGCGCAGCAGCGTCGACTTGCCGCAACCGGACGGGCCGAGAAACACGCAGAACTCGTTTTCGCCGATCTCCAGATCGACGTTGCGAATCACCGGCGCGCTATCGCCGTACGCTTTCTGTACGCCGCGTAACGAAATGCTCGCCATTCGTCTCCACTCCATGTTTAAATCAGCGGGAGCCGGAGATTAAGCGCTTAATCAGCGGGGCTTCAAAAAACGATCGCAAGCGCGACCGTTCGTGTGAAGCTTCGTCTCCGATCTCATTCTGTTTGTGCGGGAATGGTGCCGCGCGCCGGGCCGCAACGCAAATTCCGAGAAAACATCCCACATACTGGCGGCACAGCTTACATGTCCACTTCATGTCCACTTTGAGCGAAGTCGCGGCCCATGCCGGCGTCACATCGGCGACCGTATCGAACGTGCTGCGCAATCGCGGCCGCGTCGGCGAAGCAACCCGCCAGCGCGTGCTCGAAGCGGTCGCCACGCTCGGCTATCGCCCGCATCTGGCCGCGCGCGCGCTCGCCGAAGGCCGCGCACCGACCATTGCGCTGATGGTGTCGAGCATCGCGAATCCGTTCTATCCGGAATTCGCCCTCGCGGTCGAGCGCGCGGCGCGCGCAAGCGGCCATTTCGTGATCGTCTGCAATACGAACCAGGATCCGCTCGTCGGGCGCAAGTATCTCGAGCAGATTGCCGGCACACTATCCGAAGGCGTGCTCGTGATGAACGCGAATCTCGACTTCGCGGACCTGCACAAGACCGAGGCGCGCGGCACGCCGGTCGTGCTGTGCATGTGGGAACGGCCGCGCGATCCGCCGGGGCTGCCGTGCGTGGCCGTCGATTTCCGGCGCGCGGGCGAGCTTGCCGCGCAGCATCTGCTCGCATTGGGCCATCGGCATATCGTCGCGATTGTCGGCAGCAAGCGCGCGGGCATTCATGCGGCGCGTTACGAAGGCTTCGTCGATGCGTTGCGCGCCGCGGGCGTCAAGCTGCCGCGCACGTGCGTGCGGCATGCGCCCGATACGATCGAAGGCGGCTATGCGGCTGCGCGCGATCTGCTCGCGGCGCATCCGCACGCCACAGCGCTCTTCGCGAGCAACGATCTGCCCGCGCTCGGTTCGATCAATGCCGCATTCGATCTCGGGCGCGATGTGCCGGCGGATTTGTCGGTGGTCGGCATCACCGATATTCAACTCGCGCAGCAGTCGCGGCCGCCTTTGACGACAGTCGCGGTGCCCACCGTCGAAGCCGCGGAACTGGCGGTATCGCTGCTGCGGGAGCGGGTTGAGCGGCACGGTGACGTGCGCAACGAGGTGCGCAACGAGGCGCGCAGCGGCGCACGAAAGCGCGCGAGCGAAGCGCCGCGTGTCTGCGTCACATCGGAGCCGCGGCTGATCGTGCGTGGTTCGACATGCGCGCCGCGCGGCACGCGCGAGGCGGACAAAAAGCAGCGGCGCGGCTGAGCCTGAACGGCCACGGCGTCATACGCCGGTCGGCCCGTTCAGCACGATGCGCACCTTGCGCGCGAGCTCCGCGCGCTGATACGGTTTATGGATGATCGCGAACTCGGAGCCCGCCGAATCCTTGCGTTCGATCGACGCATCCGCATAGCCGGTCGTCAGCAGCACCTTGATGTTCGGCCGCAAACGCTGCGCCTCGCGCGCGAGCATCACGCCGTTCATATTGCCGGGCATGATCAGATCGGTGAACAGCAGGTCGACCTCCACCCCGTCCTGCAGCGCGACAAGCGCTTCCTTCGCATCGAGCACGACGCGCGTGCGGTAGCCGATCTGCTGCAGCATCGCCTGCGCGACCTCGGCCACTTCGACGCGATCGTCGACGATCAGGATCATCTCGTCGCCGGCCTGTTCGATTGCTTTCGGCGCCACCGGCCGTGCCAGCTTCGCATCCTGCGCGGCGGGGAAATAGAGCCGTAGCGTCGTACCGACATCGACCTCCGAATACAGATTCACCGCGCCGCCCGACTGCTTGGCAAAACCGTAGACCATCGAAAGCCCGAGCCCCGTGCCCTTGCCTTCTTCCTTCGTCGTGAAGAACGGATCCATCACGCGATCGACAATTTCAGGCGGAATGCCGCTGCCGTTATCGGAGATCGAGATCGATACGTACTTGCCCGGCCGCAAGTCCGCGAAGCCGATCAATTGCGGCCGCTCGAGATCGAGGCTCTGGGTGCGCACGGTCACCACGCCATTGCGGCGCAGATGCAATGCGTCGCGCGCATTGATGAGCACATTGAGCAGCGCGACTTCGAGTTGCGACGAATCCACACGGCAATTCGCGAGGTTTTCCTCGAACTCGGTGACCAGCGAGATTTCCTCGCCGAGCGTACGCCGTGCAAGCTCGATCATGCCGCCGGCGAGCGCGTTCAGATTCACCGTGCGCCCGACCAGCTTCTGCTTGCGCGCGAAGGCGAGCAGATGCTGCGTCAGCCGCGTCGCTTTCGCGACCGCGCCGCGCATCTTGTCGAGACTGCGCAGCATGCCTTCGCCGTCCATATCGTGCTCGATGCCGAGTTGCAGCATATCGACGTAACCGGACATCACCTGCAGCAGGTTGTTGAAGTCGTGCGCGATGCCGCCCGTCAACTGACCGAGCGCTTCCATTTTCTGCGCCTGATGCAGCGCATCCTCGGCATCGCGCCGGCGGCTCACGTCGAGCTGCGAGCCGAAGAAATAAACGAGCTTGCCGGACTCGTCGAACACCGGCGAGAGAAACAGCGCGTTCCAGAACGTCGTGCCGTCCTTGCGGTAATTCATGACTTCGACCGCGAGCTCGCGCCGCTCGGCTACCGCGCGGCGCACTTCGTCGAGCGCCGCGCGATCGGTCTCGGGGCCTTGCAGGAAACGGCAGTTCTGGCCGAGCACTTCTTCGAGCTCGTAGCCGGTCATGCGCAGAAACGCACGGTTCGCGAAGATGATCGGATTGTCCGTCCGATGCGGATCGGTGACGACCATCGGCATGCGCGTGGTCGACACGGCGGCAAAGAAGATGTCGTCGCGGTGGTCCGAGATTTCGTGTGCACCGCTGTGAATCGTGGTTTGAATACGAGTCGTGTCCATAGCTTCCGGCAGAGCGTTGATGACAGGCCACACGATTCGCGGAGTCGATCACTCACGTGGGCACGCCGCGCTCCACCAGGCAGTCGCAATGTTCGCTGAGGTGCGAAATTCATGCCCACGACATGCGCAGCGCGACCACGACACGCGTCGCGCGGACGCGCGCGCTGCGCGAAACCCCGACCCGCCGCGGGTCGCGTGAGTGTGTTGCAAGGTGTAAGTCGGCACATTGGCCGCCTGTGCAGCGCGTGGATGCGGCTTTTGCAAGGTGGGAACTCTGGCCGTGGCAGCTTTGCAAAATTTTCAACGGGCGCGGCGCAGGGCATGCGCGGCCTCCGACGCGAAGTTGCGATACCCGCTATGCTTCGTGTTTTCGCATCGTGATCGCTGTGCCCCCCTTCCAGTAAGCGTTTCGCACGATGTCGTGCGCCTTTCTTTCCTTACGTCCACATTGCGGAGACACGTCCATGCAATATTGCAAATTCGGCGGCACAGGCCTGACGGTTTCGCGTCTGTGCCTCGGCACCATGACCTTCGGCATTCAGACCGACGAAGCCGCATCGCGCGCCATTCTCGACAAGGCGGCCGATGCGGGCGTCACGTTTATCGACACGGCCGATGCCTATCCGCTCGGGGCGACTGTCGAGCAGACCGGCCGTACCGAGGAAATCGTCGGGCAGTGGCTCAAGGGCAAGCGCGAGCGCTTTATCGTCGCGACCAAGGCGTTCAACAAGGTCGGCCCTTCGGAGTGGGATCAAGGTTCGTCGCGCAAGCACCTGCTCAATGCGATCGACAATTCGCTGCGACGCCTGAACACCGACTACGTCGATCTCTACCAGTTGCATAACGACGACCACGACACGCCGCTCGAAGAAACGCTCGAGGCACTCGATACGATCGTGCGCTCGGGCAAGGCGCGTTATGTCGGCGTGTCGAACTTCCTCGCATACCGGCTCGCGCGCGCGCTCGGCCGCCAGGATGTGCTGCGCGTCGTGCGCTTCGTGTCCGTGCAGCCGCGCTACAACCTGCTGTTCCGTCAGATCGAACGCGAGCTGCTGCCGCTCGCCGCCGAGGAAAAACTCGCGGTGATGCCGTATAACCCGCTCGCGGGCGGCCTTCTGACCGGCAAGCATCGGCACGATGCACAGCCCGCCGAAGGCCGCTTCACGTCGGCAACGGTCGGTAAGGCCGGCACGATGTATCAGGAGCGTTACTGGCACGAGCGCGAGTTCCAGACGATCAACAAGCTGCGCGGCATCGTCGACAGGACCGGCGTGTCGCTGGCCAGGACGTCGCTCGCGTGGGTGCTCGCGAATCCGGTCGTGACGTCGGCGATTATCGGTGCGAGCCGGCCCGAACAGCTCGACGACACGCTCGCGGCAATCGATCTGAAGCTCGACCCGGAATTGAAGGCGCAGCTCGACGATGCGACCGTCGAGTACCGGTGGGGCGACGCGGCGCGATAAGTTTTAACTTCATCAGCAACTGAAAGACAGACCGGGGAGACGTTCACGTCGCTCCTCGGTCAACAGCCGATTGTTTGTAGGACTGGCTCGGAATTTCCTTGTTTGTATATGCCAATTCCCTTGTCCACGTCTTAGCTCCAGCGATTAATCGAGAATAAGTTTAAATATATCGAATGCCTTTAAGGCACCGATGCATATCAAAATAAAAAGAATTACCAGGCAGACATCGAGGTGGGTTACGATTTGGTGGACGCTCATCCACAGCAGGAAAGATCGAACCCAGCCATGGCTCTGTACTTCATCACAGCGCTCTGCAATCCGGACAAGGTCATAGCCGCAGCAAAACAGCTCGTTTCCGCACGTGATTTTCATGAAGTGGCAAGCGACAAGTTCTTTCTGTCCTTTAATGGCACAACGGTCGAATTGGGAGAAAAACTCGGTATTAACGAAGGTCGGACCGGGATGGGCATTTTATTGCGGGTAACGGCATTTCATGGCCGTGCACCGAAGTCGATTTGGGAATTCATAGGGCTGCAGCTGAGTAAAACATGATGCAAACTTCCTGGACACCAAGCGCCGTCGTCGGCGCGCCCGACCTGCCCATTCAGGCTCAGACAGCGGGCAATGAAATCGGAAATGACTTCACTTTCGCCGTGTACGCGCAGCTCGCACAAATCCACCGCGAGCTCGGCGCTTTGTCAACGGCGCAGGTCCAGTTAGACGCGTATGTCAAGGAATCGGAGACCCGCTTCACGCACCTTGCGCGCGAATCCGAGTTGCGTTTGACCAAACTGGGCGAAGAGTCCGAGAAGCGTTTGACAAAGGCCGGCGAAGAGGCGGAAAAGCGCTGGGCGAAGTGGAACGAGGAGTCTGAGAAGCGCTGGGCCAAATCGAGCGAGGAGTCCGAGAAGCGTTTGACGAAACTCAGCCGCGAATCCGAGGAGCGATTCGCGAGACGCGTCGAAAAAAGTTGAGGAGACCGTCGAGAAACTGGAGACGAGCGCGCTGGAGCGGGTAAAGACCACCGACGACAAGCTCTCGTCGCTGAAGGACTTCGTCCACCGGTTGTTCTGGACAGGCACGGGAATCGTCGCAGTGCTCGGCGTTACCTTGGGATGGAAGCCGATCTGGGCGTGGGTATCAACTTACAGTGCGTGAGAAGTGGCGGGGACATCCTTGCCTCCGCCACCCCTGTCAACCCGCTGTCAACTCACTGTCAACGCCCGGGCGACCTGCTGCTCAGCTTCGAGCGGCATCGGCGAGCGCATTGTTGGTTGGCGTGGCTCACCGCTTGGTTGGCTCACCGGGATTGGTTAGCGCATTGACTAGCGCATCGAACAACGCGTCCCCGCTACCCAAACTTCACTTCCGCAAATCCTCGTCCGGAAACTGCCGGGTTTCGCGCACCGAACGCGGATGCCACAGCCGCGCCCCGCCTTCGATGCCCGCCGCGTTCGACACGATCGCCACGTTCGCGGGCAGATCGAACGTGAGGTTCACCGCATTGCCGCCGCCAATCCACAACCGGTCATAGTTCACGAGCCGCTCGAGTACGCCGATGATCTTCTCGACGCGCTTGTTCCACCGCTTGTCGCCCGCCGACTCGCGCGCGTGTCCGCCGATGTACTCGTCATACGTGCGACTCTTGCTGACGGGATGATGCGCGAGTTCGAGATGCGGCATCAGTTCGCCGTCGCGAAAGAGCGCGGTGCCCGCGCCCGTGCCGAGCGTCAGCACGAATTCGAGACCGTGCCCCTCGATCGCCGCGAGACCCTGCATCTCCGCATCGTTGATCATTCGCACCGGCAAGCCGCCGACGCGCTTCGCGAGCATCTCGGCGAGCGGCACGCCATGCCAGCCCTCATCGCCGATATTGGGCGCCGTCAACACGCGGTTCTCACGCACGACGCCTGGAAAGCCGATTGACATTCGCGTCGGACGTTGTTGCTCGAGCAACGGCTTGACGAGCTTCGCAAGCGTGTCGGCCATCTGCTCGGGCGTACACGGGTGCGGCGTGGCGACCCGAACGCGTTCGCTCAGCATCTTGCCGTGGCCGTCGATGACCGCGGCCTTCAACCCCGTGCCGCCGATATCGATCGCGAGAATCCGTTCGCGCGAGTCAAGTCCACGGGCTGAATGGGGTGCCGCTGGGGCAGACTGGCGCGACGCGGCAGCCTTCTTACCCGCGACGGCATCCGACCCGCTGGCCGCCGCAACCTTCTTCGCCGCAACCTTCTTCACGGCAACCGTCCTCACCGCACCTTTCTTCGCGGCAACCACACGGTTCCCGGCCGCCGCGGTCTTCTTCGCCGCAGCCGACTTCACCGCCCCACCGGGCGCACGCTTCGTCGCGACCTTCTTCGCACTCGTCTTCCTGCTTGCCACGGTTTTTTTTCGTGTTGGCATCGTCATCGTCCCTTTTGAAGTTGTTCTCTCTACTCGCCCCATCAGCGACCCATCAGCGACCCATCAGCGACCCATCAGCGTCGCTTCGGTTCATCGTCGAGCGGCCGCCACGCGCGTCCATCGCGCGCGAGCAGCGCATCGGCCTCAACCGGCCCGCTGCCGCCCGCCGGATAGCCATGCACGGGCATCGCACCGCCGGCGGTCGGATGCAGCACCGCGTCCACCGCCGCCCAGCTTCCTTCAATGCTGTCGGCGCGCTGGAACAGCGTCTCGTCGCCGAGCATGCAGTCGTACAGCAGCGTTTCGTAGCCGACGTTCGCCTGCTCCTTGAAGAAATCGTTGTAATCGAAGGTCGAGCGCACATGCCCCATTCTCATCGTCGGCCCGGGCACCTTCACGTTGAAGTCGAAGCGTGTGCCGTGCGTCGGATCGATGCGCAGCGTCAGCACGTTCGGCGTCAGCGAATCGACCGGCGTATCGCGGAACATCAGGAACGGCACGCGCTTGAGCTGCACCGCGATCTCGGTGCGGCGCACGTTGAGCCGCTTGCCCGTGCGCAAATAGAACGGCACACCGCCCCAGCGCCAGTTATCGATATGAACCCGCGCGGCTGCATAGGTTTCGGTCGTGCTGTCGGGCGCGACGTTCGGCTCCTTGCGATAGCCGACACCGGCGGGCCCCTCTTCGTACTGCCCGAATACGACATCCTCGGCACGCAACGGCTGGATCGCTTCGAACACCTCGGCTTTCTTGTCGCGCACCGTTTCCGCGTCGAACGAATTCGGCGGCTCCATCGCGACCATCGCCATCAGCTGGAACAGGTGATTGGGCACCATGTCGCGAAACGCGCCCGTATGCTCGTAGAACGCACCGCGCCCTTCGACGCCGAGCGTTTCGGACGCGGTGATCTGCACGCTGTCGATATACTCGCGCCGCCATACCGGCTCGAACAGCGCATTCGCAAACCGCACCGCGAGAATGCTCTGCACCGTTTCCTTGCCGAGGAAGTGATCGATCCGGTAGATCTGCTCTTCTTTCGCGTAGGTCAGGATGTGTTCGTTCAGATCGCGCGCCGACGCCAGATCGTTGCCGAACGGCTTTTCGATCACGACGCGCCTGAAGCCGCCCGCGCCCTCTTCGTCGAGCAGGCCCGCCTTGCCGAGCTGTTCGACGACCGGTTTGAAGAAGTGCTCGCCGACCGCGAGGTAAAAAATCGCGTTATTACAGCCGCTCTTGCCGATCGCCTGCTTCACGCGCTCGAACGTGTCGGGCGTCGAGAAGTCGCCGGCAATATACTGCAGCCGCTGCGCGAGCCAGTTCCACGACGCTTCGTCGGCCTTGCCCGCGCTCGAGCGCTCGGCCGCGAACTGCTGCAGCGACGCATGCAGATCGTCGCGCCACTGATCGGTGCCGCGCTCGCCGCGATTCACGCCGATCACCTGCATGCCGTCGTCGAGCAGTCCGTCGACGACAAGGTTGTACAACGCGGGCACGAGCAGCCGCTTGGTCAGATCGCCGCCCGCGCCGAAGATCACGAGCGAGCACGGCGGCGCCTTGCATTCGCCCGCGGGTCCGCAAGGACCGTCGCCGCGTGCGAGCGCGGCGGGCGGCGCCACGGGCACTTTCGCAGCGGCCGCGGCCGAGGTTGCCGTGGACGGATTCAGTTCGGCGGTGGCATTCGTATCGGACGGCATGGCATTCCCTCGCAGATGGTGACCCACACATGACTGGCGTTATCCGGATGACCCGCCGCGCGGCCCTACAGTTCCATCGGATCGCGCGGCGGCACGCTTTCGCAAGACTTCTGTAAAGCCGCCGCGCAAGCATTGCATCGACGCGGCAAGAACTGCGCCCGGTACGCGCGACGCTCGGCAACGTGTGCAGCCGATGCGAGTGCGCCCCGGGCTGCGCTTGCCATATTCGCGCGCGATTCGCGTTTATCTTATTTGACCGCCACAGCCTGTTCGGTTTCGCTGGCCGCCGGCACGAGGCCCGACGGCACCGCTTCGCGCGGCTGCAAAAGCAGCGCGACGAGCCCGCTCCAGCCCGTCTGATGCGACGCGCCGACGCCGCGGCCGGTATCGCCATGGAAGTACTCGTGAAACAGCACGAGATCCTTCGAATGCGGGTCGGCCTGCAGTTGCGGATACGCGGCCATCACCGGCCGATTGCCGTTCGCGTCTTTCAGAAACAGCTTCGTGAGGCGGCGCGCGAGCTCGTCGCCGATCTCGCGCAGCGAGAGCCGCTGACCGGACCCGGTCGGATACTCGATGAGGAACTCGTCGCCGTAGTAGCGATGAAATTCGTACAGCGATTCGATCAGCAGAAAGTTGACCGGCATCCAGATCGGCCCGCGCCAGTTCGAGTTGCCGCCGAACACGCGCGAATCCGATTCCGCGGGCAGATACTTGACGCAAAATTCCTTGCCGTCGAACCGGAACACGAACGGGTCGTCGCAATGCACGCGCGACAGCGCACGCACGCCGTAGTCGGATAGAAACTCGGTTTCGTCGAGCGCGCGCCGCAACAACGCCTTCATGCGATGCCCGCGCAACAGCGACAGCAGCAATGTATTGCCCTTGCCCGGCTCGTTCCAGCGCGACACGAGCCGCGCGAGATCGGGCCGATGCCGGAAGAACCACATCAACCGTTCGTGCAGGCCGGGCAGCGTGCCGTGCAGCCGGTGTTCGAGCGCATGCACCGCGAACAGCGGAATCAGCCCGACGATCGAGCGCACGCGCATCGGCACGTTGCCGCCGTCGGGCAGCCGCAGCTTGTCGTAGAAGAAGCTGTCCTGGCTGTCCCACAGACCCGTCTCGCAGCCGTCCTCGCAACTCACCGCTTCGGCGATATACAGGAAGTGCTCGAAGAACTTCACGCCGATATCGACGAATACATGGTTTTCATAGGCAAGCTCGAGCGCGATGCGCATGAGGTCGAGCGCATAAGCGGCCATCCACGCGGTGCCGTCCGCCTGATCGATATGGCCGCCCGTCGGCAACGGCGACGAGCGGTCGAAGATGCCGACGTTATCGAGCCCGAGAAAACCGCCCTGAAAGATATTGCGGCCGTCCGCGTCCTTGCGGTTCACCCACCACGAGAAATTCAGCAGCAGCTTGTGAAACACGAGTTCCAGAAAATCGCGGTCGCCCTTGCCGGTCAGCGCGCGATCGATCTCGTAGACGCGCCACGCGGCCCACGCATGCACGGGCGGGTTCGCATCGCTGAAGGCCCATTCATAGGCGGGCAACTGGCCGTTCGGATGCTGATAGCGGTCTTTCACGAGCAGCAGCAGCTGACGCTTGGCGAACGCGGGGTCGATCAGCGCGAAGGCCGCCGCATGAAACGCGAGGTCCCATGACGCGTACCACGGGTACTCCCACTTGTCCGGCATCGACACGATGTCCGCGTTGCACAGATGCCGCCAGTCCGCATTGCGGCCGCGCCGGCGGCCCGCGGGCGGCTCCGGCTGCGCCGGGTCGCCGTCCATCCAGCGCTGCACGTCGAACTGGTAGAACTGCTTCGACCACAACATGCCGGCCAGCGCCTGACGCTGCACGAGCCGCTCGTCCGGGTCTTCGATCTCGCGCTGCAGCACGCCGTAGAACTCGTCCGCTTCGGCGATCCGGCGCGCGAACAGCGCCTCGCAGTCGAGCGGCACTTCATCGGGCGACGACGCGACGCGCCAGCGCATATAGACGACCGCGGTGCCGTGCGGCTCGAGTTCGAGCGGCACATGCGCGCCCGCCTTCGAACCGGAATCGCGGCGCACCGCGTCGCGCTCGCCATGCACGAGGTAGTCGTTGAAGCCGTCCTTGAACGGGCCGATCGCATCTTCCATGCCGTACAGGCGGCGCGGGTTCGTCTCGTTCTCGCAGAACAGCCATTCGACGCCGGTTCCGTAACCGGTATTCTCCCGCTCGAGATCCTTGCGCCACGCGGCGACGACGATCGACTCGTAGCCCGGATGACGGCCGAACAGATACGTGCGGTCGCGCATTCTTTCGAACATCAGCGAGGGTTTGTCTTCGAGCCCTTTCCACGACCACTTATTGCGCGCCCAGATCTGCGGCAGCACGTCGAGCGACGCGGCTTCGTCCGCGCGATTCTCGACGGTCACGCGCATCACGATGTCTTCGGGCGTGTGCTTCGCGTACTCGACCGTTATGTCGAAGTAGCGCGAATTGTCGAACACGCCCGTGTCGAGCACTTCGTATTCGGGCATATCGGCGCCGCGGCGCGCGTTTTCTTCGACGAGATCGGCGTACGGATACGCGGCATGCGGATATTTGTACAGCATGCGCATGTACGAATGCGTCGGCGTGCCGTCGAGGTAAAAATACAGTTCCTTCACGTCCTCGCCATGATTGCCTTGCGAGTTCGTGAGACCGAAGAGACGTTCCTTGATGATCGGGTCGCGCCGGTTCCACAGCGCGAGCGACACGCACCAGTTCAGCATGTCGTCGCCGAAGCCGGCAAGGCCGTCTTCACCCCAGCGGTAAGCGCGGCTGCGCGCATGATCGTGCGGGAAGTAGTCCCATGCGGTGCCGTTCGAACTGTAGTCCTCGCGCACCGTACCCCACTGGCGTTCGCTCAGATACGGGCCCCAGCGTTGCCAGTGCGCGCAGTCGGCGGAATGCAGACGGGCGCCCTCGACGGTGTCGAGCAGATTGCAGGCACGTAGGCAGGGCATGACAGCGTCCTCCTTTTGACAAGGCAGCAGGAGTCACATCGTAGCGCGCTTTGCGCGGCGTTGCGCAATTAGCGGGGCATCGCTAGTCCCGCGCGGCCAGCAGCGCGCCGATGCGCAGCCGCTCGCCGAGCGACCACGCCTGAAATGGCGCGCCCGCGGGCCGATGCGGCGCGTCGGCGTCGGCAATTTCACTGATGTGATCGAGGCCCGCGCGATCCAGATGCGCATCGAGCGGTGCGAGAAAACGTTCGCAGGCTGCCGCGCGCGCCGCCGCGTCGGGTGCCTCGACACGCAGCCACGCTTCGACAAACGGACCGAGCAGCCACGGCCACACCGTGCCTTGATGATAGGCGCCATCGCGCTCGCGCGGGCCGCCCGCATAATGCGCGCGGTACGCGGGGTCCGACGGCGCGAGCGTGCGCAGGCCGAGCGGCGTGAGCAGATGAATGCGCACCTGGTCGACGACGGCCCGCGCGGTGGCGCCATCGACAATCTGAAACGGTAGCCCGCCGACCGCGAAAATCTGGTTCGGACGGATCGAACGGTCGAAGGTGCCGGGCACGTGATCGACATCGACGACGTCGAACAGCGCGCGGCTGGCCGGATCGACGAATCGTTCGACGAAAGCGCGCGCCGCGCGCCGGGCCGGCTCGCGCCACTGCGTGTTCCAGTTTGATGCGATGCGCAATGCGTTGATCCACAGCGCCTGAATTTCGACGGGCTTGCCGATGCGCGGCGTCACGACCCAATCGCCGATCTTTGCGTCCATCCATGTCAGCTGCACGCCGGGCACGCCCGCGCGCAGCAGGCCGTCGTCGGCGGCGCCGATGGCAAAGCGCGTGCCGCGCGTATAGCCGGAGAGAATCGTGTCGACTGCCTGCTGCAAGCGCCGGCGTGTCGCATCCGGCGCGTGCCGCACAGCAAGATAGTCGTGTACGGCCACGACGAACCACAGCGATGCGTCAACCGAGTTGTATTCAGGGGCGTCGCCGTAGTCGGGGAAGCGGTTCGGCAGCATGCCTTCGGAGAGCGTCGCCGACCATTGCAGCAAAATCGCTTCCGCTTCGTCGTAACGGCCGCACGTGAGCAGCAGCCCGCGCATCGCGATAAACGTGTCGCGGCCCCAGTCGGTGAACCACGGAAAGCCGGCGACGATCGTGCGGCCCCCCTCGCGCGCAACCACATACGCATCGGCCGCGCGCTGCAGGCGCGACGCGAATGCGGCGCGGCGAGTGCGTTCCGCATGCTCGAGCTGCTGGGCATGCGCGAAGGCGTCGGAGGTCGACGACGCGCGCGCGCGCGGCACACCCTCGGCACTCAGGATCAACACAGCATCGCCGGCCGCGAGATCGAACGAAAAGATGCCCGGCGTTGCGAGGTCTTCGGTGAATTCGAGTCCGCGCTCGCGTTCGACCGGATAGCAGAAATTGCGGTACCAGTCGGGCGCGTGCTCGTAGGCGCCGTTCGATGCCGCGCGAATCGCCGGCACATCGCCATAGGGCTGCCAGCGCACACGGGCGCCGTCGATCTCAGCGCTGAAATTGAAGGCGCGGTTCTCGTGATGCAGCGCGTGATAGTCGCGTCCCGACAGCAGCGGGCGCACATGCAGTGTGATGCCGCCGCGCGCAGGCTCGCCCGCTGCGCTGCCGTTCGCTGCGTTCGCTCCGTTCGTTGCGTTCGTTGCGTTCGTTGCGTTCGTTGCGTTCGCTGCGTTCGCTGCGTTCGCTGCCTTTGCTGCGTTCGCACGGCATTGCAGACGCCAGCGCAACACAGTCTCGCCGGTCGCTTTCACCACGAACACTTCCGCGCTCACTTCGGCGCTCACCTGGGCACTCGCCTCGGTGGACCCACCGAGCGCGAGGCGCCACGTCGGCCACGGTTCGGTCGTGAAGCCCAGCAGACGATCGGCGATATCGGGTACGTTCAGATCGGGCGCATAGCACTGCGCCGTCAGCGGATAGCGCTCGCCGTTCATATCGACCCACGCCTCGATGCCGTTGACGAGCACGAAGCGCCCCGCCGGCGGCCGCGTGGCCGCAAGCAGCAACGCGTGATAGCGGCGCGTGCGCGGCATACCGACCGTGCCCGATGCAAAACCGCCGAAGCCGTCCGCTTCGAGCCATTCGTCTTGTAAACGCTCGTTGTCGATCGGCCCTGCGATGGTCGTCATCGATATGCCCCTCTCTCCTGTTGCCGATTCACTGCGGCAGCACGACCCACACTTCGAGCCCGCCGCCCTCGCGCGGATGAAACTGCAGCGTGCCGCCGTGCAGGCGTGCAATCCGTTCGACGATCGCGAGGCCGAGCCCCGTGCCGCTCGTGCCGCTATGCGCGTTCCTGCCGCGTTGAAACGGTGCCTTCAACGCTTCGAGTTCGGCGGCCGAGAGACCGGTGCCGCGATCGCCAACCGCGACATACACCGCATGCGCGTCGCGCCACGTGCGCACCGCGAACCCGCTGCGGCCGTACTTGATCGCATTCTGCATCAGGTTCATGAGCAGCCGCATCATGCTGATCGGGCGGAACACGACCGGGGGCAAGTCCGCGAGCGACAGTTCGAAATCATGCCCGAGGCCCGCGAAATCCGCAGCAAGCTGCTCGACGAGCGCATTGAGATCGCCGGGCTGCGCGGTTTCGCGCTCGCCGCTGCCCGCATAGTCCATGAACTGCTGCAGGATTGTGTCGATCTGATCGAGGTATGACTCGGCTGCATCGGTGAACGGCGCATCGCGCGGCGCGCCGGCCATCGCCATCGCAAGACGCAGCTTCGTGAGCGGCGTGCGGATATCGTGAGAAATGCCGGCGAGCATCACCGCGCGCGTCGCTTCGGCCTGCTTGAGCGCCTCGGTCATCTGGTTGAACGCCGTGCTGACCTGCGCGATCTCGGTCGGCCCGTCGACGGGCAGCGGCGCGGGCGCGTCGCCTGCGCTGATGCGCCGCGCCGCCTCGGCCAGATGCTTGAGTGGCCGGTTCAGATGCAGTTGAAGCAGAAAGCCGGTCAGCGCGGCGAGCACGCCGAGCGAGAGCGCGAGCAGCAGTGCAGTCAGGATTCTGCCGCCTTGCGCCTCTTCGGGCAGCATCAGCGCAATCCAGTACGGCGCGTCGGCGATATGCACGCGCAGCCACATCGTTTGCGGCGCGCCGCGCGCCGGTTCCGCTTCCCAGCGCACGTCGCTGCCGGCAGGCAGGTAGCGGCGCAGCGTCTCGAGAAAAATGCCGAGCTCGTGCGTGCGGTAAAACTCGAGCGGGTTCATCGGCGGTTGCGCCAGCGCGTCGGACGGCACCTCGGCGCGCGCGCCGATGCGCGCTACCGTCACGTCGCGCGATGCGCGCGGCGTCGCGGCCAGCACCGCGTCGAGCGTCGTGATGTATGCGCCGAACACCGCGGCCGCACGCTCGACGCGCGGCCGCTGCACATAGTGCAGCAACACGGTCAGCGAGCACGCCTCGCTCACCACGACAAGCGCGAACAACAGAACGATATTGCGGGCAAGCAATGAGCGCGGCATCAGGCGTGGTATCGGGCGTGGTATCAGGCGCGCCATTATTCGACGTCGGCAATCAGCATATAGCCGACGCCCCAGACAGTTTTGATAAAGCGCGGCTTCGACGGATCGCTTTCGATCACCTGGCGCAGCCGCAGCACCTGCACGTCGATGCTGCGATCGAGCGCATCGTGGTCGCGGCCGCGGGCGCGTGCAATCAGATTGTCGCGGCTCACCGCGCGGTTCGGCGACGAGCCGAGCGCGGTCAGCAGCAGCATCTGCGCGGAATGCAGCTCGATCGGTTCGTCGCCGCGAAACAGCAGGTTCTTGCCGACGTCGAGGCGAAACTCGCCGAAGCGCAGCGTTTGCGTCGTGACGGTCGGGTCGCCCGATGCGATCTTCTGCCGCCGCAACAGCGCGTTGATGCGCGCGGTCAACTCCTGCGGCAGGAAAGGCTTGGCGAGATAGTCGTCGGCCCCGGTTTCGAGGCCGACCACGCGATCGAGCGGATCGCCCTTCGCGGTCAGCATCAGGATCGGCAAGGTCTGACCTTCGGCACGCAGGCGAGCGCAAATCTCGAGACCGTTTTCCTCGCCGATCATCAGATCGAGCACGAGCAGATCGAACGGCTCGCGCTCGAGATAGCGCGCAAGGCGCGCGCTGTTTTCGACCACCCGCACCGAAAAACCCTGCGACGTCAGAAAGCGCTGCAACATATTGCGCAATTCGGCTTCGTCGTCGAGCACGATGATGCGGGGGGACTTGTCCATGCAAGGCTCCTTTGAAAACACGCTATTCACGCCGTTGTGTCGCGAGGAACTGCTCGATGTGCGGCAGTGTTACATAACCGACTTTCTGCGTGTCGATCTGGTCGAAATGCTGCGCGACGCGCGGCATGCCGAGTTCTGCCTGCTGTTTCGTGAGCTTGCCGTCGTGCGTCGTGTTGGCAGCCGTAAAGCGTTCCTGCAACTGCTGCATCATCTGCTGCATGCGGGCCGAGCCGCCCATTCCCATGCCCATGCCCTGCATCGACTGCGCGTTCTGCGCGGGCAGCGTCTGGGCCGGTGCGTTTTGTGCCGGCGCTTCCTGCGCCAATACGCTCGCCGATGCGAGGCACAGCGCCAGCGTCGCAATCCACTTCTTCATCCCTACCTCCGTTGTGTCGCTCACCTGCGTCGCTTGCGATATGCCGCGAACCGTTCGGTGACAGGGCGAATTCTTGTCGCTCGCCGCGCTCGACGCAACGCGAAAACCATGTCATTCCATGTCGCCGGTTCGGCCGCCACGACGACATCGAATGAAACATGTTTTCGCTGTTTTTTCCGTGCCGCGCTCCGTATCGTTTGCTGCAGGTTCATACCCGTTCGTCGGTTCTGTTGCGCGCCGCAGCGTCGCGTGTGTTCCCTTTCCGCCTGATCGACACAAGGAGTGTTGCGTGAATATCCGTTCTGTCTGTTCGTCCGCTGCCGCCGCGCTCGGCATCGGCTGGTCCGCGTGGTCGTCGAGCGCGCTTGCGGGGACCGTGTTCGTGCACGCCGCCTATGTGCCGGCCGCCGCCGTCTGCCCGCCGCCGCGTTCCGTTTATGCGCCGTCGCCCGCTTATGTCATGCAGGCTTCCGTCACCGCTGCGGCGACCGTGGCGCCGCCGCTCACGTCGCTGCCCTATGCGGCCGTGCCGATTCCGGTGCCCTGCAATGTCGTTGCGCCTGCCGCGCCGGCCCGCAGTATCGTCTATGCGCAGCCCGTGCGCGCGGTCCCGGCCGTCACGGTTTCCGCCATCGCCGCGCCGCGTTGATCCCGTTGCGCGTGCATCGAAGTGCACGAAGTGCGTGAAGTGCGTGAAGTGCAGACAATCGCCTGCCGCAAGCGCCTAACGCGCATCGCGTATCGCCTCGAACACGGCCTTCAGGTTTTGCGCTTTCGTCGCGAGCACTTTCGGTATTTCATCGAGCCGCACCGATTCCTGCACGTCGCCGGGTCGCGGCGGATTGTCGATGGCAAAGAGCAGCGTCTCGTTGTCGCCCGATGCGCCGATCGCCTGCACGGTCATCGTTTTGAACGAGATCTTGCTGACGCCCGCGACGCGTTTCACGCCATTGATCGCGATGCCGACCGGCGTCAGGTTGCGCAACCGAAAGCCCTGCTTTTCGAGCCGCACGTCGGTCAGCGCAATCTGCAGGATCAGCGAATCAGGTTGCGGCGTGTCGACGACCGTCATGTCCTTCATCACTTCCTGCGTCAGGATCTGCGCGAAGGTACGCGTGACCTGCGCCATTTCTTCGGGGTCGATGCCTTTGTACGGCGAATCCGGTGCGAGAAATACTTCGATCGGCACGAGGTAGACGCTGTGCAGCCGTGCGCGCTGCGCCGGGTAATCCGGCGCCATGTACCCCTTCGTGCCGGGGAATTGCGCAACCGGCGTGAGTTGCACGCTGTTCGGTATCAGATAGTCGGCGCGCGCGGCGCCACAATGAAATGCAAGCGGCACGAGCAACGCCGTGCCCGCAATCAGCGATGCCGCGCGCATCTTCGATCGCGTTAGCAGCGTCAGCAGCGTTTGCGCCGTCGACGCGCTCAAGCACCCGAACCGCAGATTCGTCGGCATTTTCATGATTCATTCCCCGATGCGGCGGCCTTGTACACCCGCGTGGAATCAGCATAGGCGATTTGCGATGCGCGCCCGCCTGGTGGATTCCCGCTGCAAACCATGCGGACAAAGCCCTGCACTGCCTGTGCCCGTTTGAAGACACACGCTCGACCCATGCTAGGCTATGCGCCAATTCGGCATGCCGCCGGGCATTTTGCATCCCGAAAAGACCAGATTAGTTGCATTGACTATCGGCATCCGTGCGTCTCACCTCAGATGGCGCGCGCGAAATATGGTGGATTGATGACAAAGGACAATAAGCCGCTCTACCTGTTACGAGACCGTCTATGCACGGCGCTTCGCGGTGCCGCGCCGCCCGCGCGCTCTCCGGCGCTTTTTCCTGCGCTTTTTCCTGCGCTTTTTCCCACTCTATCGTCGGCCGTGCTGCTGCCAGTACTCCTGACAGGCTGCATGGTCGGTCCCGATTACCGTACGCCCGCGCCGCCCGCAACCGACCGCTACACCACCGCGCCGTTACCGGATCAAACCGCGTCGGCGCCCGGTGCGTCGGGCGTGCCGCAGCACTTCGCAGCGGGTGAAGAGATTCCGGCCGCGTGGTGGTCGCTGTTCCATTGCGAGCCGCTCGACACGCTGATTCGCAAAGCGCTCGCGAACAGTCCGAATATCGCGTCGGCACGCGCCGCACTGCGCCAGTCGCGCGAGAACCTGAGCGCGCAGTTCGGCGGCTCGCTGCTGCCGCGCGTCGACGCGCAACTGAATGCAACACGCGAGAAATTCAACGGCATTACCTTCGGACAGCCGCAGTTCACCGAAGACCTGAACCTGTACAACTCGTCGGTCAGCGTGTCGTATGCGCTCGACATCTGGGGCGGCGCACGCCGCGGCGTCGAGGCGGCGCGCTCGCAGGTCGACTATCAGCGCTACCAGTTGCAGGCGGCATGGCTCGCGCTGACGGCGAACATCGTCACCGCGGCGGTCAAGGAAGCGTCGCTGCGTGCGCAGATCGCCGCGACCGAAGAAATCGCGACGGAGGAAGACGCCCAGCTCAAGGTGCTGAAACAGCAGTTCGAACTCGGCGGTATCGGCAAAACCGACGTCCTCACGCAGCAGACGCTGCTCGCGCAAACACGCGCGACGCTGCCGCCGCTGCGGCAACAGCTCGACCAGACGCGCCATCAGCTCGCGGTGCTGTCGGGCAGCCCGCCGAACGACCCGACGCTGCCCGAGTTCCGGCTCGCGATGTTCTCGCTGCCGCAAACGCTGCCGGTCAGCGTGCCGTCGGCGCTCGTCAGGCAGCGGCCCGATATTCTCGCAGCCGATGCAACACTGCATCAGGCGAGCGCGCAGATCGGCGTCGCGACCGCGAACATGTATCCGCAGATCACGCTGTCGGCCAGCTGGGGCACGCAGTCGCTGACCCCCGCCGAACTGTTCCGCGCGGAAAGCACGGTATGGGCCATCGGCGCCGGCGTGCTGCAGCCGGTGTTCCGCGGCGGCCAGTTGCTCGCGGAAAAGCGCGCGGCGGTGGCCGCATACGAACAGGCCGATGCGCAATACCGTCAAACCGTGTTGTTAGCGTTCCAGAACGTGGCCGATTCGTTGCGCGCGCTCGATCACGATGCCAACGGCCTGCGTGCGCAAACCGATGCGTGGCAATCGGCCAGCGACGCGCTCGAGATGGCGCGCGGCCAGTTCAAGCTCGGCGGCATCAGCTACCTGTCGCTGCTCGTCACGCAGCGCCAGTATCAGCAGACCGTGGTCGATCTCGCGCAGGCGCAGGCCGCGCGCTACGCGGATACCGCCGCGCTCTTCCAGGCGCTCGGCGGCGGCTGGTGGAACGATCCGCTGCCGGAGACCGCCGCGGTGCAATGAGGTATCCGCCGCCGCCCGAAGGCCCAATGAAACCGCGATAAAGCCGCAATGAAGCCCCAGCGAAGCCGCGGCGCTTCGACCACCGGATACACCGAACACACCGGATAAGCACAAAGCGTTGCCAGACAGCCCGAGGCGAGCCAGCGCCGGCGCTTCACGATTGAGACGTGCAAGGACATAACGATGAGCACAAAAGGACCGACCGCAAATCAGATCGACACCGTGGATACGCCCGCACGTCACAGGCGGCGCATGACGAAGCGCATGATCATCATGCTGATCTGCGTCGCGCTGCTGCTCGGCGCGATCGTCGGCTTCAATCTGTTCAAGGCGCACATGATCGCGAAGTTCATGTCGGGCAACGCCCTGCCGCCCGCCACGGTCACCGCGACCGTGGCGAAATACCAGACGTGGCAGCCGCAGCTCGCGGCGGTCGGCAGCCTGCGCGCGGTGCGCGGCGTCGACGTGACGACCGAAGTGCCCGGCCTCGTGCGCGAGATCGCGTTCTCGTCGGGGCAGGATGTCAAGGCGGGCCAGGTGCTCGTGCGTCTGAACGACGATTCCGACGTCGCGCTGCTGCATTCGCTGCAGGCCCAGGCCGATCTCGCGCAAACGGTCTATAAGCGCGACAAGGCGCAATTCGAGATCCAGGCGATCGCGAAGGCGCAACTCGACGCGGACGCCGCCGACCTCAAGGCCAAGACCGCGCAGGTCGCGCAGCAGGCCGCGCTCGTCGAAAAGAAGACAATTCGCGCGCCGTTCGCGGGCCGTGTCGGCATCACGACGGTGAACCCGGGCCAGTATCTGAATCCCGGCGATGCGATCGTCACGCTGCAGGCCATCGATCCGATCTATGCCGATTTTTATCTGCCGCAACAGCAGTTGGGCCAGCTCGCGGTCGGCCAGCAGATCGCGATCGACACCAACGCATTCGGCGGCCGCACCTTCAACGGCAAGATCCGCTCGATCAACCCGCGCGTCGACAGCACGACGCGCAATGTGCAGATCGAGGCGACCGTCGATAACCGCGAACGCAAGCTGCTGCCCGGCATGTACGCGAACGTAAAGATCGACGCGGGCGGCGCGCAGCGTTACCTGACGCTGCCGCAAACGGCGATTACGTATAACCCGTACGGCGCGACGGTGTTCGTCGTGAAGCCGGGCCCGGAAGGCAAGACCCAAGCTGACGCGCACGGCAAGACGATGCCGGTCGCGCAGCAGGTGTTCGTGACGCCGGGGCCGACGCGCGGCGATCAGGTCGCGATCCTGAAGGGCATCGAAGCGGACATGCAGATCGTGACGAGCGGACAGCTGAAGCTGAAAAACGGCACGCCGCTCGTGATCGACAACCGCGTGCAGCCGGCCGACAACCCGAATCCGCAGCCTCAGGAACAATAAGGGGCCGCGCATGAACTTCACCGATATCTTTATCAAGCGGCCGGTGCTCGCGGCCGTCGTGAGCCTGCTGATTCTCGTGCTCGGCGTGCGCGCGCTGATCGCGCTCAAGGTGCGCGAATATCCGCAAACCGAAAACGCCGTGGTCACCGTCACGACCGCATACTACGGCGCGAGCGCCGACACGATCGCGGGCTTCATCACGCAGCCGATGGAAGCCGCGATCGCGCAGGCGCAGGGCATCGACTATATGTCGTCGACCAGCACGACCGGCGTGTCGACCATCACCGTCACGTTGCGTCTGAACTACGACTCGAATCGCGCGCTCACCGAAATCAACACGCAGATCGCGTCGGTGCGCAACCAGTTGCCGCCGCAGGCGCAGCAGCCGGTGCTGACCGTGCAGACGGGCGAGACGACCGATGCGATGTATATGGGCTTCTACAGCAGCGTGCTGCCGAGCAACAACGTCACCGACTACCTGCTGCGCGTCGTCAAGCCGAAGCTCGATTCGATCGAAGGCGTGCAGACGGCCGAAGTGCTCGGCGGCCGGCAGTTCGCGCTGCGCGCGTGGCTCGATTCGGCGCGTCTCGCCGCGCATAACGTGACGGCCCAGGACGTGTTCACCGCGCTTGGCAGCAACAACTATCTGGCGACGCTCGGCACCACGAAAGGCCAGATGGTGTCGGTCGACCTCAACGCGGGCACCGACCTGCACACCGTCGACGACTTCAAGAAGCTCGTCGTCAAGCAGAAAGGCACCGCGATCGTGCGGCTCGAAGATGTCGCGAACGTCGTGCTCGGCGCCGACAACTACGACTTCAACGTCGCGTTTTCGGGCAAGCGCTCGGTGTTTATCGGCATCAAGGTGGCGCCCGACGCGAATATTCTCGATGTCGCGAAACGCGTGCGCACCGCGTTCCCGGGCTTGCAGTCGCAGTTTCCGACCGGCATGACCGGCGACATCGTCTACGACGCGACCGACTTCGTCAATACGTCGATCGAGGAAGTGATCAAGACGCTCGTCGAAGCGCTACTGATCGTGACGGTCGTGATCTTCCTCTTTATCGGCAGCCTGCGCGCGGTGATCATTCCGGTGGTCGCGATGCCGCTGTCGCTGATCGGCACGTTCTTTGTGATGCAGGCGCTCGGCTACTCGATCAACCTGCTGACGCTGCTCGCTCTCGTGCTCGCCATCGGCCTCGTGGTGGACGACGCGATTATCGTCGTCGAGAACGTCGACCGGCATATGAAGGAAGAAGGCCGGCCGCCGTTCGAAGCGGCGCTGATCGCGGCGCGCGAACTGGGCGGCCCGATTCTCGCGATGACGGTCGTGCTGATCGCCGTCTATGCGCCGATCGGCTTCCAGGGCGGTCTGACCGGCGCGCTCTTTACCGAGTTCGCGTTCACGCTGGCGGGTGCGGTGACGGTGTCGGGCGTCATCGCCTTGAGCCTTTCGCCGATGATGTGCTCGCGCTTTTTCCGCGCCGAACAGGAATCGAACCGCTTCGTGCGCTTCGTCGACCGGCAGTTCGATCGCGTGCACCGCGGCTATTCGCGCATCCTGCATTCGACGCTCGACGCGTGGCCCGTGTTGATTGTTATGGGCGCGCTGCTGCTCGGCGGCACCGTGTACCTCTTTATGACGTCGCAATCGGAACTCGCGCCGCAGGAAGATCAGGGCATCGTGCTGTCGCAGATCCAGGGCCCGCCGAACGCGACCATCCAGCAGATGCAGACGTACGCGGACCAGGTGTTCGACATTTCGAAACAGCTGCCCGAATACTCGCAGATGTTCCAGCTGACCGGCGCGCCGACGCTGAACCAGGGCATCGGCGGCGTGCTGTTCAAGACCTGGGACAAGCGCAAGAAAGGCGCGACGCAGCTGCAGCAGGAATTGCAGCAGAAATGGAACAGCATTGCAGGCGCGCGCGTCGCCGCGTTCCAGTTTCCGCCGTTGCCGGGCGCGCAAGGGCTGCCCGTGCAGTTCGTCATCACGACGACGGAGCCGTTCGAGAACCTCAACGAAGTCGCGCAATCGGTGCTTGCGAAGGCCTATCAGAGCGGCATGTTCTTCTACGTCGACAGCGACCTGAAGCTCGACAAGCCCGAAAGCGTGCTGCTCGTCGACCGCGACAAGGTCGCCTCGCTCGGCATGACGCAAGCCGATGTCGGCGCGGCGCTCGGTGCGGCGCTGGGCGGCAACTACGTGAACTACTTCTCGATCGCGGGCCGCTCGTACAAGGTGATTCCGCAAGTGCTGCAGACCGACCGCCTGAATCCGTCGCAGGTGCTCGACTACTATCTGCGCACGCCCGACGGCAGCGTGATTCCGGCCTCGACGGTCACGCATCTGAAGCAGCAGGTCGTGCCGGAGTCGATCAACCACTTCCAGCAGCTGAACTCGGCGACCATCTCCGGCGTCGTGGTGCCCGGCGTCTCGCAAGGCGAAGTGCTCGACTTCCTGCGCAAGGCGACCGCCGAAGCGGCGCCGTCCGGCTATGCGGCCGACTATTCGGGGCTGTCTCGCCAGTTCGTGCAGGAGTCGGGCGGCTTCGTCGTCACGCTGCTGTTCGCGACGATCATCGTGTTTCTCGCCCTGGCCGCGCAGTTCGAGAGCTTCCGCGATCCGATCGTGATTCTCGTGTCGGTGCCGATGGCGCTCTTCGGCGCGCTGATCTTTATCAACGTCGGGCTCTCGACGCTCAATATCTACACGCAGGTCGGGCTCGTCACGCTAATGGGGCTCGTCAGCAAACACGGCATTCTGATCGTGCAGTTCGCGAACCAGTTGCAGCGCGCGGGCAAATCGAAGCGCGAGGCGCTCGAAGAAGCGGCCGCGGTGCGTCTCAGGCCGATCCTGATGACGACCGCCGCGATGGTGTTCGGCGTGCTGCCGCTCGTGATCGCGTCGGGCGCGGGCGCGGCGGGCCGCAATGCGATGGGTCTGGTGATCTTTACGGGGCTGTCGATCGGCACGTTGTTTACGCTCTTTGTCGTGCCGGCGATGTATATGTTTATCGGCGCCGACCACCATCGGGATAGGCAAGCACCGAGCGTCGCCTGATCGCGCGGCGGCAGACGCACTAGCAGACGCACTAGCAGGCGGCACGCCGGAATACGGCGCGCCGCCTGCCTTTTTTATCGTCCGTACGCCGCCGACGAGTACGCAAGCCGCGGCGGGGGAAGGGCGACAGGCGTTTGCGGCGCATTCCTGAAATGCAGCAGATGCCAGTAACGGAAAGCGTTGACGCGCTCCGTCCGGATCAGCTGGAAGTCGGAAAAATTCAGCACCTCTTCGAGCGGAAAATCCGACTTGAAGCCGATCACCGATTCGAGTCCCGCCAGCAGGCGCTCGAACGCGCGGACGAAGCGGTTGCGCGAAGCGAAGTGATTGACGACGATCACTTCGCCTCGCACCTTGCATACGCGTGAGATTTCGCGCAGGAAGGCGGCCGGATCGGGCACCACCGACGCCACGTACATCGCGACGACGAAATCGAAACTGTTGTCTTCGAACTGCAGACGGGTCGCATCCATGTTCACAATGCGAATCTGGCTGCCAAGGCCCTCCGATTCGACACGGCGCCGCGCCCGATCGAGCATCTTCTCCGAAATATCGACGCCGGTAATCTGCAGATCGGAGCGGTAAAGCGGCAGCGACAACCCGGTGCCGAGCCCCACTTCAAGCACCTTCGCGCCCGCTTCGGCCCTCGCGTTAATGCGCTCGGTACTGCGCACGCGGCCATGCTGGAACGCACGCCCAAACAGGTAATCGTAAAAACCCGCCGCGAAATCGTAGATTTGTTCAACTCTCATCGCGCCCTCGTTTGATTGGTGGCCCGCTGTCAGACCCGCTGTCAACAGGAATCCCGGCCGCGGCATCGTTCCCGAATCGTTTCGATCGCGTTGTTGCCGCTGCCCGGTCGTCGATCGCGGCCCGCAAGACCGCGATCGTCGCGGCCATCGAATCCGGACAGCGCGCGATGGTCACGACGCCGGATACAACAACCCGGGAATCGAACTATTCCGGAATGGGGTCACAGCTGCAGGGATCAGCGCGCTTTTATCGCGCCGGCTTCGTGGCCTGCGCATGCGGCGTTCCCGCATCGAGTTGCGCGCGCAGCGCGGCGATCACGTCGGTCCAGTCGCCCCGCGCCGTCTGCCGGAAAAGCCGCGCGGTTGCGTACCACGGGCTGTCGCTTCGCCCGAGTTGCCAGCGCCAGTCCGGCATGAACGGCAACGCAATCCACACGGGCTTGCCGAGCGCGCCCGCCAGATGCGCGACCGCCGTATCGACGCCGATCACGAGATCGAGCCGCGAGATCAGCGCGGCGGTATCGGCAAACGTCGTGAGCCGCGACGAGACGTCGCGCAGCACGCCGCCGGCTTCGAGTTCCGCGAGGGTCGCGCGATCGCTGTCGCGCACGTCGTGCTGCAGCGAAACGAAGTCCGCCTGGGCGTCGAATAGCGGTTGCAGCTGTTCGAGCGGGATCGCCCGGTTGCGGTTGCGATCGTTGAGCAGCATGCGGCTTCCGGACCACACGACGCCCACGCGTGGCTTTCCGGTGGAACCGGTGAACAGATCGTCCCATTGCGCGACGAGCGATTCGGGTGCATGCAGATAAGGACCGGCCATCGCGAAGTCGGCTTCGCGCAGCTTCAGCGCAAGCGGCAGACTCAGCGCCGGAATGTGATAGTCGAAAGCCGGCGCCGGTGCGGTCTCGCCGATGACGTCGGCCGCGCCGCGATAGTGCCGCAACAGCGGCAGCAGCGCGTCCTGCACGCGCAACACGACACGCGCGCCCATCGCACCGAGGCGCTCGACGAAGCGCACGAACTGCAGCGTGTCGCCGAACCCCTGTTCCTGATGAACGAAAACCGTCTTGCCGGCGATGGGCTGCGTGCCCGTCCATTGCGTGCTCGACGGAAAACCGTGACTCATCGTGCCGTCGCGCCAGCGCCATTCGTATTCGCGCCAGCCGTGCTCGAATTCGCCGCGCAGCAGATTCGTCTGCGCGCGATTCGTGCGGGCGCCCGCGTCGTTCGGGTCGATCGCCAGTGCCTTTTTGAACTGAAGCATGGCGTCGTCGAAGCGGCCCAGATCGCGCAATACGACACCGAGATTCGTATACGCGGGAACAAAGCGCGGCTTCAGCCTGATTGCCTGCTCGTACGCCTTGCGTTCGTCGTCGAAGCGTTCCATCTGGCCAAGCAGCGTGCCGCGGTTGTAATGCGCTTCGGCCGACTGCGGCTGGAGTTTGCACAGCTGCTCGAGCTTCTCGAGCGCACGCGGCAATTCGCCGATCTGCACCAGCGACATCGCCGCGCCATGCAGCGATGCGACATGATTCGGCAACTGCGCGAGACAACGCTCGAACAGCGTGAGCGCATCATCGTGACGTTGCGCCGATTGACACACCTGTGCAGCAAAGTTCAGGTCGTCGATGGGCATCGGGATGCGCGTCGATGCCGCTACCAGGTGTTGCGCCGCGCGCGCGTGATCGCCCCGTCGCGCAGCGATGAAACCGAGCCCGGCGTGTGCTTCGCCATGCTCGGGCGCGCTTGCCAGCACGCTTTGCAAAAGACGCGCGGCTTCGTCGAATCGACCTTCCGCGTAGTGCTTCTGCGCCTCGGCCAGCGTGGGTTCGAAATCGTGATTCATGCAAACCTGACGTAATGCGAACACATGCGTCCGCTTTCAAACCTGACTACCGATCTGTATTGACCGGGTAAAGACCGGTAGTTTAATCACGAATCGCAGCAGCGGCCCGCAGGCCCGTTACTGCCGCACGAGCCGCACACGGGCAAGCCCTTCGAGCGAGTACACGGCAAGCGCGATCCAGATTGCGCCATAGCCGATCAACTGCGTGCCGCTAAACGGCTCGCGATAAATCAGCACGCCGATCAGCAATTGTAATGTCGGCGTCACATATTGCAGCAATCCGAGCATGGACAGCGGAATGCGCCGCGCACCCGCGGCGAACAGCAGGAGCGGAATCGCCGTAATCGGCCCCGCCAGTGCGAGCAATACCTTCAAACCGGTTGGCGCCGCACCGAAGCCGCTATCGCCATGCAGCGACAAGGCCGCGAGATACAGCAACGCAATGGGCAGCAGCAGAATCGTTTCGAGCGTGAGCCCTTCGAGCGCGCCGAGCTTCGCGGTCTTGCGCAACAGCCCATAGCCGCCGAACGTCAGCGCAAGCGCAATGCTGATCCATGGCGGCCGGCCGTTTTCCCACGTCAGCCACAGCACGCCCGAGGTGGCGAGCGCCACCGCGAGCCACTGCACGGGCCGCAACCGTTCGCCGAGAAAGGCAAGACCGAACAGCACACTGACCAGCGGTGTGACAAAGTAACCGAGGCTCGCCTCGACGATATGCCCGGCGTTCACGGCCCAGATATAGGTGCCCCAGTTCGCCGACAGCAGCGCCGCGCTCGCCGCGAAGCGCGCGAGCAGGCGCTTATCGCGCAGCACGGGCCCAAGCCAGCGCCACTGCAGACGCGCGCTCAGCACGATAAACAGAAACAGCATCGACCAGACCATGCGGTGCGCGAGAATCTCGAGCGGCGCGATCTGATGCAGCGATTTGAAGTAAACGGGAAAGAGCCCCCAGATCGTGAAGGCGAGAAATGCGTAGGCGACGCCGTAGTTCATCGAGATTAACGAAGCGAAAGATCTATCGAACTGTATTGTAAGCTTCGAGTCACGCAATCCAACACGCAAGGTTGCCAGTTTTGCGACAATACGGGTCTTTCGGCATACGAGCTCGTCAATTTCCACAAAGAAATCGCCGATCCGGTGCAATCGGCCAATCTTAAGGACGCTCCGTCCACTGAAGTCATTCCTTCCGATGTCTCTTCCGCACATTGATCTTTTGTATTCCGCCTCCGGGCTTTTCGTTGGTTTTCTCGTCGGTTTGACGGGCGTCGGCGGCGGCTCGCTGATGACGCCGATTCTCGTGCTGCTGTTCAACGTTCACCCGGCCACCGCGGTCGGCACCGATCTGCTCTATGCGTCGGTGACCAAAGCAACCGGCACGCTCGTGCATGGCGTCAAGGGTTCGGTCGACTGGGGCGTCACGCTGCGTCTTGCCGCGGGCAGCGTGCCTGCCGCGACGCTCACGCTGATTCTGCTGCATCGCTATGGAATGGACACGCCGCGCGGCAGCTATCTGATTCAGGTCGTGCTCGGTGCGGCATTGTTGATCACCGCGATCGCGCTCGTGTTCCGGCCGCAGCTCGCCGTCTTCGCGGCGCGCCGTCGGCCGGCGCCCGCCTACGGCAACACGCTCGCGCTCACGATGCTGACGGGCGCCGTGCTCGGCGCGCTCGTCACGCTCACGTCCGTCGGCGCGGGCGCGATCGGCGTGACGGTGCTGTTGCTGTTGTACCCGGCGCTGCCGGTTTCGCGCATCGTCGGCTCCGACATCGCGCACGCAGTGCCGCTCACGCTGCTGGCAGGCGCGGGGCACTGGCTGCTCGGGTCGATCGACTGGTCGGTGCTGCTGTCGCTGCTCGTGGGGTCGTTGCCGGGCATCGTCGCGGGTAGCCTGCTGTCCGCGAAAGCACCGGAGAAGTTGCTGCGCCATGTGCTCGCCGCCACGCTGACCGCAGTCGGCGTGAAGCTCGTGCTGGCTTGACCGGACGCTATTTGAAGAACCGGCAGTTCAGATCCGTTTCGAACTCGCGGACCCAATGCCCGGCGCTGTCCTCGTGATACGACTGCGCCCAGCCGCCGCGCCGCACGGTCACGAGCCGCCGTTCCCGCGCGGTGTCGTGCGCATCGATCGTTGCGGTCACATCGAAATGCGCGGGCGCAAAGCCGTGCCGCGCGCACACCAGTTCGAAAGCTGCCCGTTCGCCGATCGGCAAGTCGGTGTACCTCAAAAGTATCGTGTCCATCATGCGACTCCGATTCCGATACCTCACAGTACGACACCACGTGGGTAAATTATGTGTCATCGCGCACAGGCAGCCTGAATATCCGAAGCGCTGATCGCATCAAGCGTGCGTGGCAGCGCACGGAACGCGCGGGTTGATGCGCGATGAATCGGCTGATCCGGTCGGCTGAACGGCGGGCTGAACGGCGGGCCGAACAGCGCGGTTCAACGGTTCAACGGCGCGACTGAACGGCGTGCCTAGCGCGGCACGCTGACTGTCCCGAACGCCACCCTGATCGCGTTCGATCCCGGACTCGCGACGATCGGCGGCAGATTCGCCGTGCCGAGCGCCGGCGCCGAACCGGGCGTGCCGCCGCGCGGCACCGTGCGGACCACCTGCGACGGCGGCAGCGCGGCGCCGCCTTTCAGGTGACTCCACATCAGGTTCAGCGCCTGAAGGTTGTAGTAATGCAGCGGCACGTAGCGCGTATCGAAACCCGCGACACTGAGGAACGCGTCGAAATGCTGGGCGTTCGTGACTTCGTAAAAGGACAACTGGCTTCTCGATCCTTCAGCGAGGCTGTTCATCGCGAGATATGGACGCGAAGCATGATTGACCGGCACCAGCGTGTCGCTTCTGCCCTGCACGATGATGGCCGGCTTGCCGCGCAGGTTCGCGTTCACGCGAATCGCGTTGACGTTTGTCTGCACCCGCGAGTCGCCGCCCGTCCATAGTCCACGCAGACACACGGCGCCGGCGAAGCTCGCGTCGGCGGTCGCGAGCCGATGATCGAAGCCGAACGGCGGAAGGTTGTACACGAGGTTGATGCCGTTGGTCGGCGGCACGCCGTTGCCGAGGCCGAATATCGACAGCATCGGAGAGACAGGCAGCGGCACGCCCGCCGCGCCTTGCGCATTCGTCGTGCCGAAACTGAAGCCGCACAGGTTGTCGCCGACGCTCGACTTCGTGTACGCGTTCAGGTAAGTGACGGCAACCGCCGGCACCGCCTGCGAATCCCACATCGAGGCTTGCAGCAGGTCGGAGTCCGTTTCGTAGCCGGCCGCATGCAGCCGGTTCAGCGCGTCGGTCGATTGCGTCGCGAGATCGCCGCTGTTGACGAACCCGCTGCCCGCCAGCGAGGCGCAGCGCGCCGTGCGGATGGCCGCGGTGGTCGCGGTCGGCAGCGTCGACAGATACGGCGCGCCGATCAGCGCGGGCGCCGCCGCCGCGCACGGCTGCAGCAGGTTCGCGTAAGTGATGTAGTCGGCCAGCGGCGCGCCTGCCGACGCGATGCGCACGCCGCCTTCGAGCACCTGCGCGTTCGGCGACATGTTGAGGTTGATCTGCGGCTCGCCGACCACCACCGCGGTAATCCATCCCTGCGTGTCCTGCTCGGCGGCCGCGAGCGATGCGCCGCCGCCGTTGCTGACCGAGGCGGCGATCGTGGTGATGCTGCCCGTCCGGTAGCGCACGCCGTGGTTCTTGCCGTTGACGATCGGCGCGAACTGCTGGTTCAGCGCCCAGTACGCGAACTGGATCGCCTCGAGCGTGTCCTTGCCCCAGTCCTGTTCCGGGTTTTGCTGCGAGTGCGCATGCTTGTACGCGTAGCGGTTCGGGAAGGTCTGATTGAAGATCGCGAGACTCGACAACGGCAGGTTCGCGCTAAAAAGACTTTTCGTGCCGGCCGTCGACGCGATGGCAAGCCGGCCGTCGATCAGCGTGACGAGGTTGGTCATCAGTTCGTGCGCGCCGTTGCCGGTGCCCTTGTCGGTGTACGCGACCGCGCAGCCGCGCTTCAAGCCCCATTCGCCGGCCGCCGAAATCGCGCCGTAGACGCCGCGCGAACCCGACGACGTCGCCGTGACGATGCACGGATTCGCCGGATCGAAGCTCACCGGCACCTGGATCATCAACGTGATGTTCTGCAGGCCGCTGCCGTCGTCGGCGTAGGCAATGTATTCGGTGCCGGCGATCTTGCCTTCGCCTAACGTGTCGTTGCCGTTCAGATCGATATTCGGCCCCCAGAAGCGGCCGTACCCGCCATTCGCGGTGATGTCGACCAGCGCGCGGTAATTCGACCAGATCGCGAGACGCCGCAGTTCGGCCGCGGTCGGCGCGCCGGGGTTCGCAAAGCCGGGCGCGTCGCCGGCGAGGCCGGTCTTGCCGAGACCGGCGGTGAGGAGGTCGTCGGTGTTGCCGTCGTAGGAGATCGTCGTCACGCTGCCCGACACGACGAAGGCCGGCAGCACATTGATCGACGAACCGCTGCCGCCAGCGTCGCCGCCATCGCCGCAGGCGCAGACGAGCGCGGTAGCGCACGCCATCGTCGCGAAACGCAAGGATCGGGTTACCGGCATTGTTGTCTCCCGTGCATCACGGACACATCGTGAGCGTAGTAGACGAAACGGCGGGCACAAAGGAACGCCGCGCACATCGGCGGATACATCAGGCAAGGCGCATAAAAGAGAAACGGGCTTCGGCGTGTGCCGAAGCCCGTTTCTCCGATCGGGACCGACCGGTGCGCGTACTG
>NZ_BAAILL010000049.1:229516-260827 GCF_054589215.1 Paraburkholderia sp. 2C
GCACGTTCAACTTGTTCGACACCGACGACACGCCGGCCACGCCCTTCGCCGTGGTGCCGGCGAGGTCGATCTGGCCCTGGTCGGGCACCGAACCCGTCAGCGTCACCGCGCCGCCCTTGGCGCGCACGGCGATGCTCGACACGTCGAGACCCTTGGCCTTCGCGAGCGCCGCGCGGACCTTGTGGCCCAGCTGGCGGTTCGCCTTCTTGTCGGCCTTCGCGCTCGTCTGCGCCGTTTGAGCGTCCGCTGCCGCGTCGCTTGCCTGCGCGTAGACATTGCATGCGACCATCACTGCCACCACACCACCCAACGCCTTCAGAACTGCCGATTTCATGATTTCTCCTTTTTTTCACTTCGGATTGGACGCGGTCGGCCCGACCGGGTCGCGCTAGACCCGGACGAACCAGACCGCATTGCGGCTTCGTTACGACTTCGTTCAAACGTGCCGACGCACGCACGACAGCGCGCACCGCTCGCAGTCAAACGACATGCGAGAGACGCGCGCCCGACGCGGCATCGGCCGGTTGACCGGCTTACACGGCAGGCGAGAGACGAGAGGCGGGGAACGGACGGCCGCAGGGATAACCGCAGAACGGCCGCCGGACGGCGACGGCACGGCAGTACGACACGCGGGGGGAGCGGACCGGTCCGGTGCCGCGCGGCTTCACAGCGCGCCCGGTTCTGGTGACCAGATCGCGCGTGCGAGCGCGGATGCGCGGCAGCGCCGCCAATTTAATCTAGCGCGGCAAAAATCGCAAAGCTTTTAGCGACGAAAACGCCGCCGGTCGGCTCAAATGTTGTGTCGCCGACGAATAGGCGCTTGCGTGAGCCTGCCGGAGCAAGCGCGAGCTTGCCGAACTTGGGTACGCTCGCTTGCGCACGCACTTCGCACTCACGAATTGTTACGGGTTTGTGGCCTCGACGCGGCCGTTTGCGCATTGCCGCGCCGGCATTCTCATGTACCATCGGCGCGAGCATCGTCGACCGCAAAACTGGCCGCATTTGCCGACCGCATTGACGACGCCAAGCCACGCCAGCCGCCACGACCTCCAATGACAGCACCCAACGGCCCCGACATCGACCCAGGCGTCAAGCCGAACGCCGACGCCAGGCGCAGCGCAAAAGCGACGGGCAAGCGTCCGCGCCTCGTCGCGCGTTTCGTCGCCATCTCGTGGCGCGATCTCGCCGTGACGTTCGTGCCGATCCTGCTCGTGAGCGCCATCGCCATCTGGGCCGCCGTGCGCCTGATCCAGCCCGCGCCGCCCGATACGCTGACGATCAGCGCCGGCCCGCGCGGCAGTACATTCTGGAACGCCGCGCAGCGCTACAAGGACATCCTCGCGCGCAACCGCGTCAAACTCGTCGTGCTCGAATCCGAGGGCTCGGCCGACAATCTGCGGCGGCTGCTCGAGCCGAACGGCAAGGTCGACGTCGCGTTCGTGCAGGACGGCATCGCGCAAGGCAAAACCGACGGTCTCATGTCGCTTGGCAGCGTCGCGTACGTGCCGGTCGCGATCTTCTATCACGGACCCACCGTCGAATGGCTGTCGCAGTTCAAGGGGCAGCGCATCGCGATCGGCGCCGAAGGCAGCGGCACGCGCGAACTCGCGCTCGCGCTGCTCGCGGCGAACGGCATTACGCCGGGCGGTCCGACCAGGCTTCTGCCGCTCTCGGGCGACGATGCGGCAAAGGCGCTCGTCGACGGCAAGGTCGACGCGGCGTTCCTCACCGGCGACTCCGCGCAGCCGCCGGTCATGATCAAGCTGTTCCGTACGCCGAATATCCAGTTCTACGATTTCACGCAGGCGCACGCCTACGCGGGACGTTTTCCGTATCTGACGCGCATCGAGCTGCCGATGGGTTCGCTCGATCTCGGCAAGAACATCCCGTCGCAGACCCTGCAAATGGTCGCGCCGACCGCCGAGCTCGTCGCGCGCACCTCCCTGCATCCCGCCCTGTCGGACCTGCTGGTCGAAGCCGCGCGCGAGGTGCACGGCAAGGCGAGCGTGCTGCAGCGCGCCGGCGACTTCCCGGCGCCGCTTGCGCACGACTTTCCGATCAGCGACGATGCGGCGCGCTACTACAAGTCAGGCAAGAGCTTCCTGTATCGCACGCTGCCGTTCTGGATCGCGAGCCTCGCGGATCGCCTGCTGGTCGTGCTCGTGCCGATCATCGTGGTGCTGATTCCGGGCTTGCGGCTCGTGCCGTCGCTGTATGCATGGCGCGTGCGTTCGCGGATCTACCGCTGGTATGGCGCGCTGATCGCAATCGAGCGCGGCGCGTTGAGCGAAACCTCGCAGGCCGAGCGCGATACGCTGATCGAGCGGCTCGACGCGATCGAGGAAGCGGTCAACGGGCTCAAGATGCCGCTTGCCTATGCGGACCAGTTTTATGTGCTGCGCGAACATATCGGCTTCGTGCGCGAGCGGCTCACGCGTCCGCGCGAGCCGCATGCGGACGCGCAGGGCACGGTGCCGCCGTCCGGCGAGCCGCCGGCCGCCGCGGGCGAGCCCGCCGGAACGCCCGCGCAAGAGGCGCAGCAAAAGGCGGCGCATGAAGTGGAGCAAGCAGCGCGGCAAGAAGCGCGACATGACGCACAGCAAGAAGCGCAGCAAAACGAGGCCGACAACGCCGCCCGCGACACGGAGACATCGAGCGACACGCCGCGCGCCGGGTAAGCGCCTCGCACTTGTCGCCTGAGTTCACTCGCGCATTGCGGCTCGACCGGCTTGCGCCCGGGTTGCGCCCGGATTGCGCCGACGTCACGCCACGCGTCAGGCGAAACCCGCATCCGACGCACATTTAGCGCCTCGCTTGCCCCGCCGGTGCTGCGCAGCGGTCCGGCTTTGCGTAAGATCGAGGGCAACCGGCACGGCACCCATCCTTCAGACGTTCGGACGTTTGGCGGCGCCGCCGTGCCACACTGGAAATCCCGGGAGACATCATGACCGATGGCATCGACGCCACGCAGCCACTGTGGTTTTACGACTTTGTCTCGCCGTTTTCGTACCTGCTGCTCGAGCAGTACGACAAATGGCCGGGCCTCCCATTCGTGATGACGCCGGCCACGCTAAACGAGCTCTACGGCCACTGGCGGGAGCGTCTCGCGTACGACGTCCCGGCCAAGCGCGTCTTTATGTATCGCTACGCGCTGTTTCGCGCGGAACAGCTTGGCATTCCGTTCAAGATGCCTCCGGTGCATCCGTTCGATTCGACCAAGCCGATGCGCCTTGCGGCCGCGATTCACGCGGACGTGCACACGGTGCGCGAGATCTTCCGCTTTATCTGGCGTGAAGGCCGCGACCCGTCGACGCCCGACGGCTTCGCGCTGCTATGCGAGCGGCTCGCGATCGCGGACGGCCCCGAACTCGTCGAACGTGAAGAGGCCAAGGCGCAACTGAAGCGCAATAACGCCGATGCAATCGCGCTCGGCGTATTCGGCGTGCCGACGTTCTGGCTGAACAAGCAGCTGTTCTGGGGCGAAGACGCGTTGCCGATGGTGCTTTACTGTGCGCGCACACCGAACTGGCTCGAGTCGAAAGAGGTCAAGCGGATTTCGGCGCTGCCTTCAGCATTCCCGAAGCCGTAACTTCGAACGCCGCGATTTCCGCAGCACGATGGCCGGCGGACGACGCTGATGCCCGCCATACCTTGCGCGCGATGCCTGATGCGCGCGGAAAGGCTTAAGGTTACGCAAGGACGACCCGACCGACGCGACCACCGTGGACGACAACACCGCTACCCTCGACATCTGGCTCGTGCGCGTGCTGCGCACGCTGCTCGTCGAGCGCAGCGTCACGCAAACCGCGCTGCGCCTGAACCAGACACAGCCGGCCATCAGCACCGCGCTACGCAAGCTGCGCGAAACGCTGAACGATCCGATTCTCGTGCGCGGCAAGTCGGGGATGGTGCCGACCGAATACGGCGAGTCGCTGCTCGCGTCCGCGCAGAAGGTGTTGCGCGACGTCGATTTCGTCGCGACGCCGCATGGCGATTTCGATCCGGCGCGCTCGCGCCGCACCTTCCGCATCGCCGCGCCGGACTACCTGAACGACTTCTTTATGCCGACCGTGATCGCGCAATTCCGCGACGCGGCGCCGCATGCGCGGCTCGAGATCGAGTCGCTCGGTCCGCGGCTCGATCATGCGGCCGCGCTCGACAAAGGCGAACTCGATCTCGTGATCGGCAACTGGCCGAAACCCGACGAGCGCTTCGAGCGCAGCGACCTGTTTTCGGACACCGTCGTCTGCATGATGCGCGCGGACCATCCGCTCACGCGGGCGCCGCTCTCGCGCGATGCGTATCTCGCGGCGCCGCATCTCGCGCCGACGCCGTATAGCGGCGGGCGCAGCGGCGCAATCGATGCGGGCTTCGCCCGCGCGGGCGCGGAGCGCCGCGTCGTCGCGACGCTGCCGTACTTCGGGCTCGTGCCGCATGTGCTGCTGCAATCGGATCTGATCTTCACGACGACGCGCCGCTTTGCAATGCACTACGCGAACCTGCTGCCGCTCGCGGTCGTCGACGTGCCGATTCCGTTTCCACGCATCCGCTGCTATCAGATGTGGCATCCGCAGACCGACCGGCCGAGCGATCTGGCGTGGCTGCGCGGCCTGCTCGCGCAGGTATCGGCGAACCTCGTGGCGCACAAGGCGAGACGCGCGCGTGATAGCGGTGAGGCGGCCCCGATGGCTACATCGGCCGCCCGATCGGACGCGCAGTCAGAAGAAGCAGGCGCGAGCGGCGATCTCGACGTCGACACCGGTGCGCGTCCCGGATTCGATGTCGCCCAACCGCGCATCACCCCATCCCGCTGACGGCGCTGCCGCCGCCCGAGCCGCGACAAGCGCGCATCGCACCTGCAGCAGCTCCGCGCAAACGGCCAGCGCAATCGCATGCGGCGCCTTGTCCGTAATACCGTCGACACCGATCGGGCAAATCATCTCGACCATCCGCGCCGGAGCGACGCCGCGCTCGATCAGGCGTCGTTCGAATTTCACGCGCTTCGTCTTCGAACCGATCATCCCGAAGTACGTGAAGTCGCGCCGTCGCATGATCCGCGACGCGAGCGCGAAATCGAGCGCGTGGTTGTGCGTCATCACGAGAAAGTACGCGCCGGGCGGGGCGTGATCGACGATCGCATCGGGCGTGTCGGTCGCTTCGACCTGCACGTTCGCGGGCACTTCGTCGGGGAACAGTTCGTCGCGCTCGTCGACCCATTGCACGACGCACGGCAGGCTGCCAAGCAACCTGACGAGCGCATGGCCGACATGACCCGCGCCGAACAGCACGATATGCATCGGCAAGCGTGGGGTCATCATCGCTGCCATCCTTGCGCATGCGTGCGCATTGCGCGCACCGCGCCCACGGCCTTGAGGATCGCCTCGCCCGTTGCCGGCGCATTGAGCGGCGGATTCACCCGATAGTCGGCGACGCTGGCCACCGCGTCGCGAATCGCAAAAAACACCGAGAACGGCAGCAACAGCGGCGGCTCGCCGACCGCCTTCGAGCGGTGAATGCTGTCCTCCGCGTTGCGGTTTCTGAACAGGTTCACGCGGAAGTCGGGCGGCATGTCGTTGACGGTCGGAATCTTGTAGGTCGACGGCGCGTGCGTCATCAGCTCGCCGCCCTGGTTCCACCACAGTTCCTCGGTGGTAAGCCAGCCCATGCCCTGAACGAATGCGCCTTCGACCTGGCCGATATCGAGCGCCGGATTCAGCGAGGCGCCCACATCATGCAGCGCATCGGCGCGCAGCACGCGCATCTCGCCGGTCAGCGTGTCGATCGCCACTTCCGAAACGGCCGCGCCGTACGCGTAGTAGAAGAACGGCCGGCCTTGCAGCTTCGCCTGATCCCAATAGAGCTTCGGCGTGGTATAGAATCCGTCGGACCACAGCTGCACGCGCGCAAGATACGCCTTCGCGATCACTTCGTCGAACGGCACCTCCGCCTCGCCCACGATGACGTTATCGTTTGCGAAGCGCACCGCGGCGGCCGTCACCTGCCCTGCGCCATAGCGTTCGGCGGCAAACGCAGCAAGCCGCTCGCGCAACTGGCGCGCGGCATCCTGCGCGGCCTTGCCGTTCAGATCCGTGCCGGTCGATGCGGCCGTCGCCGAGGTATTTGCCACCTTGCTCGTATCGGTCGCCGTCACGCGCACGCGGCTAAAGCGGATGCCGAGCGCGTGCGCGACGACCTGCGCGACCTTCGTGTTGAGCCCCTGCCCCATCTCCGTGCCGCCGTGATTCACGAGCACCGAGCCGTCCGTATAGATATGGACGAGCGCGCCCGCCTGGTTGAAGTGCGTGACGTTGAATGCGATGCCGAATTTCACCGGCGTCAGCGCAATGCCTTTTTTCAGCACGCCGTTGTGCTCGTTGAATTCGCGGATGGCGGCGCGGCGCGCGCGATAGTCGCTTGTCGCTTCGAGTTCGCCGATCAGCTCGTGCAGCACGTTGTCTTCGACAATCTGCCCATACGGCGTCTGGTTGCGCTCGGTCTTGCCGTACAGATTGCGGCGCCGCACGTCGAGCGGGTCGAGCCCGAGCGAGCGCGCGACGTTGTCGATGATGTATTCGATCGCGAACGCACCCTGGGGCCCGCCGAAGCCGCGAAACGCGGTGTTCGACTGCGTATTGGTCTTGCCGCAAAAGCCCGCGATCGCCACATCCGGCAGCCAGTACGCGTTATCGAAGTGGCACACGGCGCGCGTCATCACCGGCCCCGACAGATCGGCGGAGAAACCGCAGCGCGACGTCATGTCGACCGACACGCCTTCGAGCATGCCGTCGTCGTCGTAGCCGACTTCGAACGTGTAATGGAAATCGTGGCGCTTGCCCGTGATCATCATGTCGTCGTCGCGATCGGGGCGCAGCTTGACCGGGCACAGCAGCTTCCAGGCGGCGAGCGCCGCGCAGCATGCGAACAGGCCCGACTGCGATTCCTTGCCGCCGAAGCCGCCGCCCATGCGCCGGCATTCGACGAGTACGCTATGCGACGCCACGTTCAGCACATGCGCGACCAGATGCTGCATTTCGGTCGGATGCTGCGTCGAGCACCAGACGTGCATGCCGTCGTCGTCCTTCGGCACCGCGTACGCAATCTGCCCTTCGAGATAGAACTGCTCCTGGCCGCCGAGCAGCATCTCGCCGGCCTCGCGATGCGCGGCGCGCGCGATCTGCGTGCCGGCGTCGCCGCGCGCGAGCTTCATCGGCGCAATCACGCTCTGGTTCGCCGCGCGCGCCTGCTGCGCGGTCAGCACCGCGGGCAGTTCCTCATAGACGACTTCCGCGCGCCGCGCCGCGAGGCGTGCGGCGTCGTGCGAGGTTGCCACGACGATAAACATCGGCTGGCCCACGTACTGCACGACGCCGTCCGCGAGCACCGGATCGTCGCCTTTGACGATCGGCGCGCAGTCGTTGTGGCCGGGAATATCCGCGGCGGTGAACACCGCGACCACACCGGGCGTCGCGCGCACCTTGTCGAACGAGATCGATACGATCTTCGCGTGGGCCTTCTGCGACAGGCCGAGCGCCGCGTGCAGCGTGCCGGCGACGAGCGGAATATCGTCGGTGTAGGTCGCGCGGCCGGCCACATGCAGATGCGCGGACTCGTGCGGACGCGACACGTGCACCTGCGCGAACGCGTCGCGTTCGGCGAGTTGCCCGGCGTCTTTCAGGAACGGTTCGGCTTGCTGGTTCATGCGGATGATTCTCCGTGTCTCGTGTCTTGCGGCGTGTGTCTGGCTGGAGTCTGGCTGGGGTCTGGCTCGTGCCTGTCCCGCGGCGTGTAGCGCGCCGGCTCACGCGGCCACCGCTTTCGCGGCTTGCACCGCACGCACGTCGAGCGCCGACTTCGGCAGCGGAGCGTGCGGACGCGTCTCGAGCCAGAACCGGTAAAGCGTATTTTTCGCGGTTTCGAGGCGGTATTCGTCGGTGGCGCGCATATCGGAAAGCGGCGCATAGTCCTTCGCTAGCGCGAGCATCGCGGCCTGCGCGGTCGCTTCGTGCCATTGCGCGTCCCGCAGCACGCTTTCCGCCTGCGTGGCCCGCTTCGGCGTCGCGGCCATTCCGCCGAACGCGATGCGCGGCTCGCGGATCGCGTCGCCGTCCGCGATATACGCGAAGGCCGCGCATACGGCCGAGATATCGGAATCGAAGCGCTTCGAGATCTTGTACGTGCGAAACCGCAGGTTCGCGCGCGCGCCGGTGCGTGTCGGCACCTTCACCGCAACGACGAACTCGTGCTCGGCCATGTCCTTCTTCTGGTACGCGAGATAGAGGTCTTCGAGCGGCATCTCGCGTTCGACGCCGCCGCCGCGCAGCACGACACGCGCGGCAAGCGCAATGAGCCCCGGCATCGAATCGCCGATCGGCGAGCCGTTCGCGACATTGCCGCCAAGCGTGCCCGCATTGCGGATCGGCAGCGAGGCGAAGCGCTGCCACATTTCGGTGAGCTCCGGATAGTGCTTCGCGAGCGCCGCGTAGGCGGCTTCGACGGTCACGCCCGCGCCGATGTGGAGCCAATCGTCGGTGATTTCGATTGTCTGCAGCTCGGCAATCTGACCCACGTAGACGATGTCGCCGAGCGCGCGCATCTGCTTGGTGACCCACAGGCCAATGTCGGTGCTGCCCGCGAGGATGCGTGCGGCCGGCTGCGCCTGCTTGAGCTGCGCGAGCGCGTCGACGGTGCGCGGCGCGGCGAAGCGCTGGCCCGCGTGTTCGTATTCGAAGGTTGTGTCGCGCTCGAGCGACAGCAGCGTGTGCGACAGCGCCGCCGTATCGACGGGCGCGGCCGGCGCCGGCAATTCGAACATGCGCATCGCCGCATCGACGATCGGACGGTAGCCGGTGCAGCGGCACAGATTGCCGGTCAGCGCGTTGCTCACTTCCTCGCGGGTCGGCACGGTGCAGTTCGTGCCGCAAGCGTGGGCCTGGGCGCGCGCGGGCGCGGCGTCATGCGGCGCGCGGCCAGGCTTGTGGCCATATTCATGGCCATGCTGCTCGTACATCGCCCACATCGACATCACGAAGCCAGGCGTGCAGAACCCGCATTGCGAGCCGTGGCATTCGACGAGCGCTTCCTGCACCGGATGCAGCGAACCGTCCGGCTGGCGCAGGTCTTCGACGGTAAACAGCGCCTTGCCGTCGAGCGTCGGCAGAAACTGGATGCACGCGTTGACCGCCTTGAAGCGGACGCCGCCCCGTTCGTCGCGCTCGCCGACGACAACCGTGCACGCGCCGCAGTCGCCTTCCGCGCAGCCTTCCTTCGTGCCCGTGCAACGCGCGTCCTCGCGCAGATACTGCAGAACGGTGCGCGTGACCGGCGCGTCGCTGATTTCGCGGATCGCGTTGCGGTGATAGAAGCGGATCGGCTGGCTCATGTCTCGTGTCTCTCGTATCTGTTCCGGCTTGCGGCGGATTTTCGCGTCCGCGCGGGGGCGCGGGCGATGCGGCGGGCATGGTTCGAAAGCTATCACCGCCCGTTCGCGCAACCCATAGCGCGAAAACCATGCAGCTCATATCGCCAGAAAGATATTGAGATAGCTAAACGGCTGCCGGCGCTTATGACGGCGCGTCTGTTACGACGCGCTTCGGATTTGAATACGCCGTTTCGGCCAACGCGCGGCCGATCGCGGTCAATCGGGGCCCAAAAAGTGGCCAACGCAGAGCCCGCGCGAGGCCGAAGAGGCCGGGCGCCGGGGAGACTGGCCGCCCTGATCCGGCACCCTGATGCTGAATATTTTTTAAGCACTCGCTTTCAAACGTCTCGGTTCCATGGGAAAATCACGGACTTCCGCCGTTTTCAAGTCTCGTTTTCCCCATGTCCGCCGACTCCGCTTCACCGCGCAGTGAATTTGCGACCACGTTGCAGATCATCCCGGTCGTTTTCTTCACGTTCGTTTGCTACCTGAATATCGGCATTCCGCTTGCCGTATTACCGGGCTATGTGCACGGCGAACTCGGTTTCAGCGCGGTGATCGCCGGCCTGGCCATCAGCGTCCAGTACCTCGCCACACTCGCATCGCGCGCGCTCGCGGGCCGCTCGGCCGATACGCTCGGGCCGAAAAAAACCGTGTCGAACGGACTGATCGCGAGCGGCGTGAGCGGCGTCGGCCTGCTGCTCGCCGCGCTGACCACCCACTGGCCGGCATTGAGCCTCACCTTGCTCGTGTTGAGCCGCCTCGTGCTCGGCGTCGGCGAGAGCCTGTGCGGCACGGGCGCCATCCTGTGGGGCATCGGCCGCGTCGGCACCGCGAACAATGCGCGCGTGATCTCGTGGAACGGCATCGCGACCTATGGCGCGCTGGCGATCGGCGCGCCGTTCGGCGTCGTGATCGCGCGCCACATCGGCTTCGCCTCGCTCGGCATCGCGGTCATCGCGCTAGCCGCGGGGGGCTATGCGCTCGCGCGGCTCGTGCCGTCGGTGCCGCTCGTGCACGGCGAACGGATGTCGTATCGCAGCGTGTTCGCGCGCGTGCTGCCGCACGGCCTCGGGCTCGCGCTCGGCTCGGTCGGTTTCGGCTCGATCGCGACGTTCATCACGCTCTTTTATGCCGCGCGGCATTGGCCGAATGCGGCGCTCTCGCTGACGCTGTTCGGCACGATGTTTATCGGCGCGCGCCTGCTGTTCGCGAACACGATCAAAACGTATGGCGGGTTCCGCGTCGCGATCGCGTCGTTTTCGCTCGAATGCGCGGGGCTGCTGATGTTGTGGCTCGCACCGGTGCCACATGTCGCGCTGGCCGGCGCCGCGCTGACGGGTTTCGGCTTCGCACTCGTGTTCCCGGCGCTCGGCGTCGAGGCGGTCGGGCTGGTGCCGCCGGCAAGCCGCGGCGCGGCCTTGTCCGCGTACTCGGTGTTTCTCGACCTGTCATTGGGCGTGACCGGGCCGCTTGCCGGCTATATCGCGGGGGAGTTCGGTTACGGGTCCGTGTATCTGTTCGCGGCCGTTGCGGCCGCAGCGGCGATTGCGCTGACCATGGTGCTTTATCAGCGCTATGTGCGCGGTGTGACCGGGCCTTCGGCAGCGGTTTGAGCAGGCCCGGCGAACTCGCGTGGCGCGCCGCCAAGCGGCGGAACGGCGCGCCAACCCTGCTCAATGCGTAAGCAACTGCGCCTTGACGCCCGCCTTCGTCCCATTCGATAACGACTTCTCGAGCGCCGCGACACCGGCCGGCAAATCGACGCCCACGCCGAGATCGACCATCGTCTGTCCGAACGCGTGCACGGTGCGAAACAGGTTATGCGCGCGGCACTGCTCGCCCATCTGCCCGATCCGCACGATCGGCAAACCGAACGACCCCGAAATCTCGACCTGGTGATGACGCGAGATATGCCCGCAGATATCGCCGGGGCTCAACGTGCCCGGCACTTCGATGCCGATCACCGAATTGAGCCGGCATTCTTGCGGCGTATAGAGCTGCAGGCCCATCGCGGTAATCGCCTCCTGCAGCGCAACCGAGCATTTCTGATGGCGCGCGAAGCGCTTCTCCAGCGTCTCGGCGCAGACGAGCCGCAACGCCTCGTGCAGCGCGAGCACGCCCGACACCGGCGCCGTGTAGTGATAGCCCGCGTTGTGCCAGAAGTTTTCGGCCAGCGACGCATCGAGACACCAGTGCGGACCCGGATCCTTGCGTGCCTTCACGCGCTCCCATGCGGCATCGGAAAACGCAACGAGCGACACGCCCGGAATCGACGACAACCCCTTCTGCCCGCCGGTAATCACCGCATCGATGCCCCAGGCATCCATATCGAGCGGCATCGTGCTGAGCGTGCACACCGCATCGACGACGACCAGCGCGCCGGCCGCTTTCGCAAGCGCGGCGATAGCTTGCAGATGATGATTCCACACCGTGTTCGACGTCTCGCCCTGCACGATCGTGACGACTTCAGGACGCTCGCGGCCGATCGCCGCGGCGACCTCTTCGAGGCTCGCGACCGTGCGGTCCGGCACCTCCAGCAGCGACACATTCGCGCCGACGCGGCGGCCCATCTCGGCCATCCGCTCGCTGAAAAAGCCGTTCTTGATGCTGAGCATGCGTGTGCCGGGCCAGGCCAGGTTCGAGATCGCCATTTCCATCGCGGCCGAGCCCGGGCCCGCGACGCCGAGCACCCACTTCGAATTGGTCTGGAACACGTAGCGCGCCATCGTCTTCACCTGTCCGACCACCTTCGCCATCGTACCGCCCAGGTGATTGATCACGATCGCATTCGCCTTGGCTACCGCGGCGGGAATCGGCACGGGGCCGGCGCCCATCATCAGCAACGGTTCTTCGGGGAGGATGGCGTCGAGTGATTCGACCTCGGGACACGGAACGGTGGATGTTGTAGTTGACATGATCGGTAAGCAGACGAGCAGGTGGAACAGACAGAGCGCGGATCACGCGCGAGGCACACGCCTCAGGAAGCGCCGGTAAAAAATGGACCCGCCGACAGACCGCCGGCGGGCCGCTTTTTACCGCATCGTCCGATCATTCACCGATCCGCGCGAATGTGCAAGTTTTTTGACAGCGCGCCTGATTCGCACCTGCACGGTTCCGGCGCAATTTCAGCGCGCGTTATGTGCAGTTATCACCGTGCGCAACCCGGTCATCTCAACAGCCTCACTTCACCTTGTTCTTGTCGAGGCTTTTGCCCGTCGCCGCATTGAAGCGCTCGACATATTCCTCGATCAGCTTGCGCACCGCGCGGCCAATCGCCCGGTAGTCCGACTCGTTCAGGTTCGCAAGCGACACGCGTCCCGACGGGTGCGCCGTGCCGAACCCGCGCCCCGGCAGCAGCACGACACGCGCTTCGCGTGCGAGACGGAACAGCAGTTCGGATGGCTGCGCGTTCTTCTTGATCCAGTCGACGAATTCGCGGCCATGGGCGCGCTCGCCGAGAAATTCCATATCGAGGATTGTGTAGTAGTCGACCTGATTCGGATCGTCGTCTTCGAACGAAATGCCGATTTCCTCGTACAGCGCGCGCTTGCGGTTGCGAATCAGCCGCTTCAGTGCGCACTTGTATGCATCGGGCGTGTCCATCAGCGAGAACAGCGAGAAGAGCACCATTTGCACCTGCTGCGGCGTCGACAGGCCAGCGGTGTGATTGAGCGCGACCGTGCGGCTGTCCGCGACGAGCCGGTCGATGAACTTGAGCTTGTCGGGTTCGGTGGTGATCGACTCGTAGCGCGCGTGCAGTTCCTTTTTCGCGTCCTTCGGCAGCTCGGCGATCAGGCGATCGAGCACGTTGTCGCGATGTGTCGCGATCGTGCCGAGGCGCCAGCCGGTCGCGCCGAAATACTTCGAATACGAGTAGACGAGAATCGTGTTCTTCGGCGCGAGCGCGAACAGCGAGACAAAGTTGTCGGCGAACGTGCCGTACACGTCGTCGGTGAGCAGGATCAGATCGGGCCGCTCCTTCACGATATCGGCAATCTGCTGCAGGCTTTTATCGCTGATCTTCACCGACGGCGGGTTGCTCGGGTTCACGAGGAAGAACGCCTTCACTTTCGGGTCGCGCAGCTTGTCGAGTTCGGCCTTCGAGTACTGCCAGTTGTTCTCGACATCCGCGTTCAGGTTGATCACGTTGAGCTGGTAGTCGTTGAGCCGCGGAATCTCGATGTACGGCGTGAAGATCGGCACTCCGAGCGCGATCGTGTCGCCGGCCTCGATCAGCCGGTTTTCGCGCATCGTGTTGAAGATATACGTCATCGCCGCGGTGCCGCCTTCGACCGCGAAAATATCGAACTCGCCGACGAACGGGTGCTTGCCGATCATCTCGCGCCGCAAGTACTGGCCGACGATAATCTCCGACAGCTTCAGCATCCGGTCCGGCACCGGATAGTTCGACGCGAGAATGCCCTCGCACATCTCGTAGAGGAAGTCGCCGGCCGACAGCCCGAGCTGATCGCGCACATACGACACCGCGCCGCGCAGAAAGTCGATGCCGGGCACGCCCCTGTTTTCGCGCAGGAACAATTCGAAGCGTTCGGTCAGCCCGTCGCGCTTCGGAAAGCCGCCGACGCCCTCCGGCATATGCGCGAACGAGCGCTCCGCTTCACGCATCGCAAAAAGGCCCAGTTGCCAGAAGCCATGGCGCGGAATGGTCGCGAGAAAGTTAGGATTGCCACGGCCTGCATTGAGCATCGCGGTGTTCGCCGGTCGCTCGACCGCGCCGCCGCCGGCCGCCTTGATCAGCTCGTCTTTCAGTTCGAACGGGCTTAATGCCGCGAGCTTCGCCTGTTCGCCGCCGTTGTCTGACTTTGCTTTTGCCATGGTGGTGTCTCCAGTGAATATCGGAAGGTTGGGCCGGCCGCTCAGACAAGACCGATGACGAGCGGCCCGAGCAGCGTCAGCAGCACATTCGCGATCGCATACGTAATCGCGAACGGCACGGTCGGCACCGCGCTTTCCGCCTTGTCGAGCACGCCGCCGAAGGCCGGGTTCGCACTGCGCGAACCGGTCAGCGCACCGGCCAGAATCGCCGCGTTGTCATAGCGAAGCACGTAACGGCCGAACAGCATCGTCAGCAGCAGCGGCACGAGCGTCACGAGCACGCCGGCCATAAAAATCGTCATGCCGCTCTGCCTGACCGTGACGACCGCCTGCAGCCCCGAGTTCAGGCCGACCACCGCGACGAACGCGGCCAGCCCGAAGTCCTTCAGCAATTGCGAGGCGGCCGGCGGCATGACGCCGTACATCGGATGCTTGCCGCGCATCCAGCCGAACAGCAGGCCCGCGAGCAGGCAGCCGCCGCCCGAGCCGAGCGTGAGCGGCACGCCGGCGACGTTCACGACCACGAGCCCGATCAGCAGACCGAGCACGATCCCGACGCCCATATAGATGAAATCGGTCTTGATCGAATACGGCAGCTCGTAGCCGGCCGCCATGACCGCCCGCTTCGTATCTTTTGCCGTACCGTAGAACGTCAGCACGTCGCCGTGTTCGAGTTGGGTCTGCGGCAACACCGGCACCGGCCGGCCGATTCGCGAGATGCCTTCGAGAAATACGCCGTGCCGCATCTCGCGATCGACGCGCTCGCGCACGTGCGCGACCGTCGTATGATTCAACCCCTTGCGCGCGAACACCGCGTCGCGCGTTTGCATGACCAGCACGACGTCGCTCGTATCCGCGACTTCGGGGCCGATCAGCGGCGCGATGCCGACCATTCCTTCGCGGCGCCCGATCACGAGCACGACGTCGCCGGTCGCGAGCACGAGGTCCTCCGCCGCATCGAGCGCCTCGCCGCCGCGACGAATGCGCTCGATCGTCACCCTGTCCTGCTGGCTCACCTCGAGCTCGGAGACCTTGCGCCCCGCCGCCTGCGCGACGCGAAACGCACGCCCGACGAGTTCAGGCAGCGCGGACAATTGCCCCGGTCCGCGCGCCGGCGCGCCGCCCGCGAGTTCAGCTTCCGCATCGAGCGACGCTTCGCGCAAACCGCGTCCCATGAATTTCGGCAGCAGATTCACGCAGACGAGAATCGCACCGAGGGATCCGAACACATAAGTCACCGCATAGGCGATCGCGACGTCCGATTGCAGCGTTTTCGTTTCGTCGGCGGACAGGCCGAGGCGCGCGATCGCATCGCCAGCGGTGCCGATGATGGCCGACTGCGTCAGCGCCCCGCCGGCGAGCCCGGCGGCCAGGCCCTTGTTCAGATGGAACAGCTTCGCGCAGATCAGCACCGTGACGAGCGCGCTGACCGCGAGAAACACGGCCATCGCGATTTCGCGCAGCGTCTTGCGGTTCAGCGAGTTGAAAAAGCCCGGCCCCGAGTCGTAGCCGACCGCATAGATAAACACCGCGAACATCACGGCCTTGACGCCGTTGTCGATCGACACGCCCGCCTGGCTGATCACAACCGCGGCAAGCAGCGACCCGCCGACACCGCCGAGCTGGAATTTGCCGAAGTTGATCTGGCCGATCAAATAGCCCACGGTCAGCGCGAGAAACAGCGCGATTTCAGGGGATTTCTCGAAGAGGTGATGCAGCCAGTCCATGGAGATATCTCTGTCTGTGCGGTACGCGGTTTTTGTCCAGATCCGCCCGGCTTCGATCGGTCACGATCCGAACTTGCTGGCCAGTCCGACGACAACCGGCCCCATCAACGGCAAAAAGATATTCGAGAGCGCGTACGTGATCGTGTAGCCGATGACCGGCGTCGAGTTGCCGGTCACGCCGACAAGCGCGCTGATCGCCGGCGTGCTGCATTGCTGGCCGGCGATCGCGCCGAGCAGCATCGGCGTATCGAGCTTGAGCAGCGTGCGGCCGATCCATAGCGACAGCAGCCCCGGCACGAGCACCATCAGGATGCCGACGATCGGCAGCGCGAGACCGTATTCGCGCACGAGCTTGATTGCGTCGGGGCCGGCCGACAGGCCCACTGCGGCAATGAAGGTCGCGAGGCCGAAGTCCTTGAGAATCTGCGCGGCCGCGGACGGCAGCGAGCCGACGAGCGGATGACGCGAGCGGATCCAGCCGAACAGCAGCCCCGACAACAGGCACCCGCCACCGGTGCCGAGCGCGAGCGACACGCCGCCGATCGTGCCCGACAGCCGGCCGAGCGCCATGCCGATCAGCACGCCGAGACCGAGATAAACGAAGTCGGTTTTCTGCGTCGGCACGAGTTCGTAACCGAGGTGCTTCACGCCGCGCACGACGTCGTCTTTTGCGCCGACGATGGTGAGCACATCGCCGCGGTTGAGCACCGTGCCGGACAGCGCGGGAATGCGCGCGTCGAGCCGCGTGACAGCGGCGATGTATACGCCGCGCCCTTCGGTGCGCGACGCCTGCTCGCGCACCTGCGCGATCGTGAGGCCGTGCAGGTCGCGGCGCGTCAGCACGACGTCCACGCGCTCGCCCATCACGACGCTGAAGCCGGCGCCCGTCACCTCCTCGCCGATATGCGGCGCTGCCGCGACGAGCGCAGCGCGCCGGCCGACGACAAGCGCGACGTCGCCTTCCTCGAGCTTCGCCTGCGGTTCGGCCGCCATCAGCACACCGCCGCGCTCGATCTGCTCGAACGTCAGGTTGTTGCCGTACTGCTGCTCGAATGCGCCGATCGTCGCGCCCGCCGCGGGCCCGACGCGAAACGCGCGGCCGACGAGCGCGGGCGCCGCGAGCCGTTGCCCTTCGTCGAGCGCATCGCCGCCGCCCAGTTCGCGCCACACGCGCTCGGCCTCCGCGCGCAGATTGACGCGCAGCAGAAGCGGCGCGATCTGGCTGCAGAACAGCACGATCGTGATAAGGCCGAACAGATAGCTGACGCTATAAGCCGTGACGATATTCGCCTGCAGCCGCGTGGTTTCCGCATCCGCCAAGCCGAGCCGCGCGATCGCCTCCGACGCGGTGCCGATCACCGCCGACTCGGTGGCCGCGCCCGCCAGCAGACCTGCCGCGGTGCCCGGATCGAGATTCATCAGCGACACCGCGGTCATCACGAGCGCCAGCACCGACACGACTTCGATAACCGATAGCAAGCCATAGCGCCAGCCGCGCCCGATATTCGCGAAGAATTGCGGACCGCCGGTGAAGCCGAGCGCGAAGATAAACAGCGCAAACGCGATGTTCTTCAGATCAGGCGAGATGCGCGCGCCGGTCTGGCCCAGCACGAGCGCGACGATCAGCGTGCCGCACACGCCGCCCAGCTGGATTGGCCCGAGGCGAAACGAGCCGATGAAGTAACCGAGCGCAAGGCTGACGAACAATGCGATTTCCGGTTGAGACCTGAGCAGTTCGGCGATCATTTTCCATTTCCAGCACTGAAAGACGCCTGTCGTCGACGCATGGCGCGCTGCATCAAGGCCGCGGCACGCGACGCCTACAGACGCGTGTCGCCGCCTGCAGTATCCGAACGTCAAATTTTGTTTGTATTCCGAATCGACCTGCGCGGTACGCACGAGGGCGCGGCATCCGGAAACGGCGTTCAGCCGCTATGCGCTATCGGCTTCTGTGACAGACATCGCTTCCTCGTCAGGTTGTGGAACAACGCTTGGGAACCGCGAATCAGGCGAGCGGCCTTGTTCTGTCCATCCAAACTATGCGGAATCGATTTGCATCAAAGCGCGAGCAGATCGCGTTCGCGATGCGGACTTTTTACATGCATGGAATCGTCGTGCCGCTTTAATAGATATGAAAATCGGGCAGGGCTGTCAATGTTATTTTCAGGCGGAAGCGGGATTACGCTTATATCGTTGCTTCATACCGCATCGTTGCCGCACTTCCAATGCGCGCCGCGGCGGCCCCGCATGGTGCGATACTGGACGCTATGCACGCCGTTCCGCACGTCTGATGCCGGGCCGATGCCGGCCCCCGTCCGCGCGAACCGGCGCGCTCACTTCGGGAGCCGCGATGCGCATGATCCTGTTCAGCAGCCGTCCGTACGACCGCGATACGTTCAGCGAGGTCAACGCGTCATTTCACTACGAACTGCACTTCCAGGAGTCGTACCTCGATAGCGAGACCGCAATCCTCGCGCATGGCTACGACATCGTCTGCCCATTCGTCAACGACACCGTCGACGAGGCCGTGCTCGAGCAGTTGCATGCGGGCGGCACGCGGCTGATTGCGCTGCGCTCGGCAGGTTTCAACCACGTCGACCTCGCAGCCGCCGAACGCCTCGGGCTGCCGGTGCTGCATGTGCCGGCTTACTCGCCGCATGCGGTCGCGGAGCACGCGGTCGGCCTGATTCTCGCGCTGAACCGGCGTCTGCCGCGCGCGGTTGCGCGCACGCGCGAAGGCGACTTTTCGCTCACCGGCCTGCTCGGTTTCGATTTGCATGGCAAGACGGTCGGCATCGTCGGCACCGGCGTGATCGGCCGCACTTTCGGTCGCATCATGGCGGGCTTCGGCATGCTGGTGATGGCGTACGACCCGGGGCCGCCGGCCGCGGAACTGCTCGCGCTCGGCGCGCAATACGTGCCGCTCGATACGCTGCTCGCCGGCGCGGATATCGTGAGCCTGCACTGCCCGCTCGTGCCGGCCACCTACCATATGATCGACGCGGCCGCGCTCGCCAAGATGAAGCGCGGCGCGATGCTGATCAACACGGGGCGCGGCGGGCTCGTCGAAAGCAATGCGCTCATCGGCGCGTTGAAGAGCGGGCAGCTCGGCCATCTCGGGCTCGACGTCTACGAAGAGGAAGGCGGTCTCTTTTTCGAGGATCATTCGGATACGCCGCTGCAGGACGACGTGCTCGCACGCCTTCTTATGTTCCCGAATGTGATCGTCACCGCGCACCAGGCGTTCTTTACGCGCGAGGCGATGAACGAGATCGCGCAGACGACGCTTGGGAATGTGAAAGCGTGGCGCGACGGCATGCCGGTCAATGTCGTGCGGCACGCGCCGGCGCTTGGGTGATGGTGTGCGGCGGGTGTGTGGTTGTGGGCGGGTGTGTGGCGGGTCGTGGTTGTGGGCGGTGTGCGGCGGCGGGGTTTCGCATAGAGCTGGCCGCACGCCATGCGCGCGTCAGACCCGCTTGCTCATGCCGTCGTGCCGCACACGCTCGTCGGCCGAATCGTGGGGCCGGTCATTGGGCAGGTTGTTGGGCAGGTCGAGCGGTACGTCGTCGTCCATGTGATCGTCGTCGTCGGCGAGGTCGTCGATAATGTCGCCGATGGCGCCCGGCGCGACGCTCATCGTCGGCCGCAGCGCGGTGCGTGCGTCGTCGGGCGCGCCGCAGTACTGGCGCAGCAGTGCGGCCTCGCGCTCATGCACTTCGACCGGAAACCAGCGCGCGCCGGCCGACGCGAGATAACGCGCGCGGTGCTGTCCGTTGCGGAACGCGACCACGCCTTCGTGCTCGAGGCCGAGCCAGCCGATCAGACCCGGCGCGCGCCGTGCGCTAATCGTCACGTAGGGCATCTCGGGAATGCGCGCATTGGCGGGATCGAGAAACTCGCGAATACCGCGCACCTTGCCGGAATGCCATTCGTCCACCGGATGCAGCACGTAGTCCGTGTCGTCGCGCTCGGCACACAGCAGCAGCTTGCGCGCATCGACGAGGACGACTTCATGGCGGGTTCCATCGACGGCGAACACGCGTTTTAGCCGCACATGGTCATACCATTCGTGGTCGTGCAGGTGAACGACCCAGACAAGCTCGCTAGAGGGCGGTGCTGAATTCGACATCGACGGCTTCGGATGAAAATGAACAGTGGGTCGCCTCCGACATGCCCGCACGCCGCGTGCGCAGAACCGATCGAACCGGCATGTAAAAGGTGATTACGCTACGAGTCGATTGTGAAAAGGCCGTGTCACTTAGGCAAGCGATTTCACCACGCAGTTGTGGTATTTCGAGCAAATCGAAACATGTGTTGCGACGACTCCGATCGACTTGCATCGGGAGATGACGATGACCCTCGAAACATTCGGTGAACATGTCCGGATCGAAGCGATCGATGCGGTCGCAACGATCGTGCTCGATCGAATCGAGCGCCGCAATGCTGTCGATCGCCCGACAGCGAACGCGCTGTCCGAAGCCTTCGCGCATTTCGAAACTCACGCTGACTGGCGCGTCGCCGTGCTGTTCGGCGCGGGCGGCACGTTCTGCGCGGGCGCCGACCTCACCGCGCTCAACGACGACACGCGCCGCAACGAGTTGCATGCCGACGGCAGCGGTCCGGGCCCGATGGGTCCGACGCGCACGCCGTTCTCGAAGCCCGTGATCGCCGCGATCTCGGGCTACGCGGTTGCGGGCGGCCTCGAGCTTGCGGCGATGTGCGATCTGCGTGTCGTCGAACGCTCCGCAGTGCTCGGTGTGTTTTGCCGGCGCGTCGGCATTCCGCTCATCGACGGCGGTACGATCCGGCTGCCGCGGCTGATCGGCTTATCGCGCGCACTCGATCTGATTCTGACGGGCCGCGCGATCGGCGCCGACGAGGCGTTTGCCTTCGGACTTGCGAACCGCATCGTCGATAACGGCACGGCACGCCTCGCGGCCGAACAGCTTGCCGCGGAACTGGCTGCGCTGCCGCAGGCGGCATTGCTCGCCGACCGCCGTTCGGCATTCGAGCACAGCATGCTCGACGACCTCGCCGACGCACTGCGCCGCGAAGGCGCGGGCGGCTATGCGGCGGTGTTCAGCGAAGGAATGGCGCTCGCCGCGCGCTTTGCCGACGGCGCCGGAAGACACGGAAGCGCGCTCGATTCGTCGGACGGTTGATTCGCGCCTGTCATTCACGTCTGTCATGCACGTCTGTCATGCGCGACTTTCGCTCGCACCCTTTCTCAACGCATACGAAAAAAACAACAGTTGTTGACATCGCCCATTGCATGGGTTTCGGCTTAGGTACAATCCCCTACTGGCTTTCCCTGTCCGCCCCGACGCGCTTCGTCCCGAACGCGCGCGAGCGCGGTGCGCCGACGCTCCGATCATGCCCCTGCCCCTCTTTGCTCTGGCCATTGCCGCATTCGGCATCGGCACGACTGAATTTGTCATCATGGGGCTTCTGCCCGACGTCGCGCGCGATCTCGCGGTGTCGATTCCGGCAGCCGGCATGCTGGTGTCGGCCTATGCGCTCGGTGTCACGATCGGCGCGCCGATCGTCGCGATCGCGGTCGCGAACATGCCACGCAAAAAAGCGCTGATGAGCCTGATCGGCGTATTTATCGTCGGCAACCTGCTGTGCGCGATCGCGCCGAACTATGCGGTACTGATGATCGCGCGCATCGTCACTGCCTTCTGTCACGGCGCATTCTTCGGCATCGGATCGGTGGTGGCCGCGGGCCTCGTCGCGCCGAACCGTCGCGCGCAGGCCATCGCGCTGATGTTCACGGGCCTCACGCTCGCGAACGTGCTGGGCGTGCCGCTCGGCACGGCGCTGGGCCAGGCGGTCGGCTGGCGTTCGACGTTCTGGGCGGTCACCGTGATCGGCGTACTCGCCGCCGCCGCGCTCGCGGTCTGCCTGCCCTCGCGCATCGAGATGCAGAAGGCGAGCCTGCTGCACGAATTCAAGGTGCTGAAAAATCCGCAGGTGCTGATGGTGCTCGGCACGAGCGTGCTCGCCTCGGCAAGCCTCTTCTCGACCTTCACCTACATCACGCCGATTCTCGAAGACGTGACCGGCTTTACGCCGCATGCGGTCACGCTCGTACTGCTGCTGTTCGGCCTCGGTCTGACGGTCGGCAGCACGCTCGGCGGCAAGCTCGCCGACTGGCGGCCCGTGCAGTCGCTGCTCGCGTTCCTGCTGGCGATCGTCGCGATTCTCGTCGTGTTCGCCGCGGCCATGCATGCGCAGATCCCCGCGCTCGTCACTGTGTTTGCATGGGGCGTGCTCGCCTTCGCGATCGTGCCGCCGCTGCAGATGCTGATCGTCGATCGCGCCAGCCATGCGCCGAATCTCGCGTCCACCTTGAACCAGGGCGCATTCAATCTCGGCAATGCGACCGGCGCATGGCTCGGCGGCATGGCGATCGGCGCGGGCGCACCGCTCACGGCGCTGCCGTGGGTTGGTGTCGCGACGGCGGCCGGCGCCGTCGCACTGACGCTGTGGTCGGTGTCGCTCGAGCGCCGCGCGCAACGGCTGGCCGTGCCGGGTTGAGGCGCGTCGCCCCGCACGCGGCGACGCGCTCGCGTAGTAGCATCACGCCCGATGAAAGTCATCCTCTCCCGCGATTTTGTCGCGCTCATTCTGAGCGTCGCCGTGGTCGGGCTCGGCATGGGCGCCACGCTGCCGCTCACTGCGCTCGCCCTCACCGACGCAGGCTACGGCACCGATGTCGTCGGCCTCCTGACCGCGGCGCAAGCCGGCGGCGGGCTGGTCGCCGTGCCGCTGACCGGCTCGGTCGGCGCGCGCTTTTCGGGCCGCCAGGTGATTGTCGGCGCGGTGCTCGCGGTGGCGCTCGCCACCGCGTTGATGCAGGTCACGGCGAATCTCTTCGTCTGGGCCGTGTTGCGCGTCGTATGCGGCTTCGCGCTGATGCTGCTCTTCACGTTCGGCGAAGCATGGGTCAACCAGCTCGCCGACGACGCGTCGCGCGCCCGCGTGATCGCGATCTACGCGACGAACTTCACGCTGTTCCAGATGGTGGGGCCCGTGCTCGTCAGCCGCATCGCGCCGTTCGCCGGCTGGCGCTTTCTTGTATGCGGCGCGATTTTTCTGCTCGCACTGCCGATGCTCGCGGCGATCCGCACGACGCCGCGCGTCGCGGGCGAACACGAAGCGCACGGCAACTGGCGGCACGTGCTGCCGCGCATGCCCGCGCTCGTGATCGGCACCGGTTTTTTCGCGCTGTTCGATACGCTGGCGTTATCGCTGATGCCGCTCTTCGCGATGACGCACGGCTTCGCAGCGAGCATCGCCGTGCTGTTCGCCTCGGCGATGCTGCTCGGCGACACGACGCTGCAGTTTCCGATCGGCTGGCTCGCGGACCATCTGGGCCGTGAGCGTGTGCATATCGGCGCGGCCGTGGTCGTCGTGCTGCTGCTGACGTTACTGCCTTGGGCGATCGCCGTGCCGTGGCTGTGCTGGCCGCTGCTCTATGTGCTGGGCGGCGCGGCCGGCGCGATCTATACGCTGTCGCTCGTCGCATGCGGCGAGCGCTTTCGCGGCGCGGCGCTGGTTTCCGCGAGTTCGATTGTCGGCGCGTCGTGGAGCGTCGCGAGCTTCGGCGGACCGCTCGTCGCCGGCGCGCTGATGAAGCGCATCGGCAACGATGCGCTGATCGCCGTATTGCTCGCGAGTGCGCTTGCGTTTCTCGTGGCGGCCGTCTGGGAGAAGCGGCGCGGCGCGGTGCGGGCCTTGCAGTAGCACGAGGCAACACCGGGCAACCGCGGGGCAACCCGGGCAATCGGGCGCGCTTCACGCTTCTCGCGCGCCTCGCTCTTCTCACGCCTGCGCCGGCAGGATCTCCCCGACACACGTGCCGAAGCCCACGCGATACCCGTCGCCCTGACACCAGCCGGCAAGCGTCAGCTCGTCGCCGTCTTCGATAAACGTGCGCGTGCCGCCGCCTTCGAGTTCGATCGGCGTCTTGCCGTTCCACGTCAGCTCGAGCAGGCTGCCGAACGAACCGGCGGTCGGCCCGCTGATCGTCCCGGACCCCATCAGGTCGCCGACCCGCGTATTGCAGCCCGACACCGTGTGATGCGCGAGCTGCTGCGCCATCGTCCAGTACATATGGCGGAAGTTCGTGCGCGCGATCGTCGTCGCGTGACGCGCATCGCGGGCACGCATGCGCACCTCGAGCGCGATATCGAACCCATGCCTGGCGTCCGCGCGATGCCTCAGGTAATCGAGCGGCGCGGGCTCCTGCACCGGCTGCGCGACGCGAAACGGTTCGAGTGCGTCGAGCGTGACGATCCACGGCGAAATGCTCGTGGCGAACGTCTTCGAGTTGAACGGGCCGAGCGGCACGTATTCCCACTGCTGGATATCGCGCGCACTCCAGTCGTTGAGCAGCACCATGCCGAAAATATGCGCTTCCGCGTCGGCGCACGCGATCGGCTCGCCGAGCGCATTGCCGCGGCCGACGATAAAACCCGTTTCGAGTTCGATATCGAGCTTGCGGCACGCGCCGAACACGGGGCGCGGCGTATCGGGCAGCTTCAGCTGGCCATTGGGCCGCCGCAGCGGCGTGCCGCTCACGACCACCGACGACGCGCGCCCGTTGTAGCCGATCGGCATCTCGAGCCAGTTCGGCAGCAATGCGTTGGCCGGATCGCGGAACATCGAGCCGACATGGGTCGCATGTTCCTTCGACGAATAGAAATCCGTGTAGCCGGGAATCTCCACCGGAAGATGCAGCGTCGCGTCCGACATCGGCACGAGGGCGCGCGCTTTCAGCGCTTCGTCATCGCGCAGGCGCGGGTTGCCGCGCTCGAGCAGCGCGCTGAGTTGCACGCGCACGCCGCGCCACGCATCGCGGCCGAGCGCGATAAACGCGTTCAACGAATCGCGCGCAAACACGCTTGCGTCACCATTCTGCGCGACGGGCGAGTTCGGCACTGCAGTGAGAAGCCCCGCGCGTTCCAGCGCGGCGAGATCGACAATCCGGTCACCGATCGCCACGCCCGCGCGCGGCGCACGATGGTCCGGATCGCTAAACACGCCGAACGGCAGGTTCTGGATCGGAAAATCGCATGCCGGATCGTTGGCTGTCTCGATCCAGCTCTTGCGCGACGCGTCGAGCGTCGCCTGAAGGTCACCGCCGATGCTCATTGCTTCTCCGCGTTGAAATGTTTCTTGAGGCCTTGCCAGCAGTCGGCGTAATCCGTTTGCAGTTGCGCGCTTTCGAGCGCAAAACGCGTGGGCCGGATCAGCGTGCGCGTCTCGAACATGAACGCCATCGTGTCGCCAACCTTGTGCGGTTTCGTCGTATCGCTGTGCGATGCCTTTTCGAAGGTCTCCGCGTCCGGTCCATGACCCGACATGCAGTTGTGCAGACTCGCGCCGCCGGGCACGAAGCCTTCGGCCTTCGCGTCATAGGCGCCGTGCACGAGCCCCATGAACTCGCTGGCGACATTGCGGTGAAACCACGGCGGGCGGAACGTATCTTCGGCGGCGAGCCAGCGCGGCGGAAAGATCACGAAGTCGAGCGTATCGACGCCCGGCGTGTCGCTCGGCGATTGCAGCACGAGAAAGATCGACGGATCCGGATGGTCGAAGCTGATCGAGCCGATCGTATTGAAATGCCGCAAGTCGTACTTGTACGGCGCGTAGTTGCCGTGCCACGCGACGACGTCGAGCGGCGAGTGATCGATATCGGCGCGCCAGAGCTGCCCGTTGAGCTTGGCGACAAGCTCGAACGCCCCTTCGCGGTCTTCATAGGCGGCATGCGGCGTGAGGAAATCGCGCGGATTCGCGAGCCCGTTCGAGCCGATCGGTCCGAGGTCCGGCAGCCGCAGCAGCGCACCGAAGTTCTCGCAGATATAGCCGCGCGCGTCGCCATCGGGCAGCGCGACGGTAAAGCGCACGCCGCGCGGAATCACCGCGATTTCGAACGGCTCGACGTCGAGCTTGCCGAGCTCGGTCGCAATGGCGAGACGCCCGTGCTGCGGGACGATCAGCAGTTCGCCGTCGGCGCTGTAGAAGTAGCGGTCCTGCATCGAGCGGTTCGCCGCATAGAGATGAATCGCGCAACCGCTCATCGCTTCCGCGGCGCCGTTGCCGGCCCAGGTCACCCAGCCGTCGATAAAGTCGGTCGGCTTCGACGGCGTCGGCAGCGGATTCCAGCGCAACTGGCCCGGCGGCGTCGGCGGCGCGCCAGCGAAGTTCGCAACGAGATGATTCGACGGCAACGGCGCAAAGCGCCCGTGCATCGCCGCCGGGCGGATGCGGTACAGCCACGAACGCCGGTTGTGTCCGCGCGGCGCGGTGAACGCGGTGCCGGATAACTGCTCGGCGTACAGCCCGTACGGCGCGCGCTGCGGCGAATTGCGGCCTTGCGGCAGCGCGCCGGGCAGCGCTTCGGTTGCGAATTCGTTGGCGAAGCCGGATTGGTAGGGCGGGTGCGCTTCGTGGGCCGACTGCCGGGCGCTGCCGGCGGCACCGCTCTCGCGCTGCGTCGATGGGGTCATGTGAGGTCTCCGTTGCTTCGATTCTGTCGATTTACGAATGGTAAAACGAATTACGTTTAGTGAAACTCACGTAAACCCTGGTGTGTTCGTGCCCGAATACATCCATATCAGTAATTGGTTAGTCGCGATTTAGCGCCCGCTGCTACCATCAGAGGATGCGAAGGCCCTCGATGCGGCAACGGCCGCCATTCCAATTCGAACGCGACTGATCGCCCCGACACGTTACGTGCGCGTCACATGCGCGCCACACCTGCGCTCACCCATGATCCCGTTGAACATTTCCGAACTCGTTGATCGCGCATCGACCCTTCCGTTTCTCCGCGAGCATGTGCGCATGGGCACCGGCATCTGGCGAGACACCGCGGTCGCGCAGTACGCCGGCTTCGAGATCGGCAGCGCGTACGAACCGATCTTCGACATCAGCGTGCATGCGCTCGCGCAATCGTTGTCGTCGGCGCCGCAAAGCGCCGACCGCTTCGGCGACGAACTCGGGTTTCAGGCGGTCACGCAGCAGCTGAACGGCACGCACATCGATACGTTCGATCCGTTCGAACACGTATCCGACGATCAGGAACTGGTTGCGCTCGACCGCATGTCACGCGGCATGCATGCGATCAATTTTTTCGGCGCGCAGCGGCACGGGTTGCTGTTTCTGCGCGTGCATGAGCGCCTCTTGAAGAGCGTGCGTTACGACCACGGAAGGCACTTCTCGACGGTGCTGATCTCGTTCGGGCTCAATCCGTCGCGCATCGTGATCGAGCTGCCGCCAGCGGCTGTCGCGCATCGCACGTTTCTCGGCTATCTGACGAAGAGTTATCAGCACTACGGCTTCAAGGTGGCCGGGAATCTGCCAAACGCGGGGCAGATTCTGTCGGTATCGGATATGGCGCGGCTCGATTTCGTCAAGATGGACGCGGGCGCCGCGTTGCGCGATGCGATGGTGAAACCGCTCGTCGGCTATGCAAACCGGCTTCGCATCCCGTTGATCTTCGACCGCGTTGCGACCGAGGCGCAGTTCGAGATGCTGCAGCAATACGATGTGCGGTTCGTGCAGGGGCCGTTGTTCGCGGGCAGTGAGAATCGGGTGGCTTGAGGGTGGCTTGAGGGTGGCTTGCAAGCGCGCTGAGGTTGCCTGCGGGTAGCTCATGCAAGCCGTTCATGCGCGCCGCCCGGCACGCCCGCTACGCGCGCCGGACCGTGTCGCCGAGCCGCTCGGCGAGCGCCTTCAGGCGCGGCGCGACACGCTCGCGAAACACGTCTTCTCCCATCGACGATGCCGGCCCGCTGCAACTGAGCACGAGCCATCGTCCGTCGCGCGGATCGCGAAACGGCACGGCCACCGCGTTGACGTCGTCGTGCCACGCGCGAAACGAATAACAGCAGCCGGCTGCTTCGAACGCGTCGATTTCCTCGCGCGCGTCCTTCAATTGCGTCGCGCCTGAACTTCCCGCCGCTTGCGTGAGTTCGCCGAACAGCGCCTCGCGCACATCGACCGGCTGCACCGCCAGATACGCGCGGCCCATCGAACTGGTCAGCATCGACAGCTTCGAACCCGATGCCAGCCCAAGTGTGAGCGCAGTCTCGCTGCGGATGGTCTCGAGATACACCATATCGAGCCCGTCGCGGCAGCCGAGCGACACCGCCGCGCCGACCTCGCGGGCAAATGCGCGCAGATGCGGCCGCGCCAGTTCCAGCGTATCGGTGCCCGATAGCAGCGCAAAACCGAGCGACAACACACCTGCGTCGAGCGCATATTTGCCGAGCGCCTCGTCGAAACGCAGATAGCCGAGCACCGTCAGCGTATAGGCAAGGCGGTTGACGGTCGCCTTCGGCAATCCCGTGCGCTCGACGAAGTCGCGATTGCCGAGCAGCGTCTCGCCGGGCCGGAATGCGCGCAGCAGATCGAGGCCGCGCGCGAGCGCGACGACGAATTTGCGCTCGTCGATCGACGGTGCGGAGGCAGTCATCGGGTGGTACACTCGAATGTCATTTGCAAAACATTGTTTCGCACAGCGGAACAAAAGTCAAGCAATCGTGCTGATTGGCGTCCATCAGGCCCCGTCGGGCATCGGCCAACCGGCATTCGAGCGATTCAGCATTTCAGGAGATCCATCATGGCGCGCGCGCATTTCCACTGGGACGACCCGCTGCTTTTCAACCAGCAGCTCACCGACGAAGAACGCATGGTGCGCGATGCCGCCGCCGCGTATGCGCAGGACAAGCTCGCGCCGCGCGTGCTCGAGGCGTTTCGCCACGAGAAGACCGACGTCGCGATCTTCCGCGAGATGGGCGAGCTGGGCCTGCTCGGCCCGACGATTCCCGAGCAGTACGGCGGCCCGGGTCTCAACTATGTGAGCTATGGGCTGATCGCGCGCGAAGTCGAACGCGTCGATTCCGGTTACCGGTCGATGATGTCCGTGCAATCGTCGCTCGTGATGGTGCCGATCTTCGAATTCGGCACGGACGCGCAGAAAGACAAATACCTGCCGAAGCTCGCGAGCGGCGAATGGATCGGCTGCTTCGGTCTGACCGAGCCGAACCACGGCTCCGACCCGGCCAACATGGTCACGCGGGCGAAGAAAGTCGACGGCGGCTATGCGCTGTCCGGCTCGAAGATGTGGATCACGAATTCGCCGATCGCCGATGTGTTCGTCGTCTGGGCACAGCTCGAAGAGAACGGCGAGGACGACATCCGCGGCTTTATCCTCGAGAAAGGCTGGAAGGGGCTCAGTGCGCCGGCGATTCACGGCAAGATCGGACTGCGTGCGTCGCTTACGGGCGAGATCGTGCTCGACGACGTCTTCGTGCCCGAGGAAAACCTGCTGCCCGGTGTAAAGGGCCTGCGCGGGCCGTTCACGTGCCTGAACTCGGCACGCTACGGCATCGCGTGGGGCGCGCTCGGCGCGGCCGAATCGTGCTGGCACACGGCGCGCCAGTATGTGCTCGATCGCAAGCAGTTCGGCCGCCCGCTCGCCGCAAACCAGTTGATCCAGAAAAAGCTCGCCGATATGCAGACCGAGATCACGCTCGGTCTGCAAAGCGTGCTGCGCCTCGGCCGCATGAAAGACGAAGGCACCGCGGCAGTCGAAATCACGTCGATGATGAAGCGCAATTCATGCGGCAAATCGCTCGAGATTGCGCGTACCGCGCGCGATATGCTTGGCGGCAACGGTATTTCCGATGAGTTCGGCGTCGCGCGGCATCTCGTGAATCTTGAAGTCGTGAACACGTATGAAGGCACGCACGATATCCACGCGCTGATTCTCGGACGCGCTCAGACAGGAATTCAGGCGTTCTTTTAAGTTCGCTGACGAATTCGGATCTCGCGGGCGGCTTTTTAAGATTTGTCCAATTCGTGCGGATGAAGCGTCCGCTTAAGGTGTCGGCAGCATTTTTGTGATGCGCCGATTCCGATCTTCGACGCGGGGTCGACAGACAGACTCGGCGCCGATCGACCCGGAGACACCATGAGCGAATCCGTCCGCACCGGCGCACAACGCGGCCAACGCGGCCTGACCGAATCGAGCTTTGCGCGGCCCGGCGCGCCCGTCTTGCACGGGTCCGAAGGCATCCGCTTCGACTTCAATTACGGCTGCCGCGTGCAGGTGCCCGTCGACGGATGGCGCGTGCGGATGCTCGATCTCGACACGCACAACGTCGTGTTCGATGAAGCGGTGCAAGGCGGCGAGACGGTGACGAGCCGGCGCAAGTACTTCGTGCGCACGCTGTTGCAGGTGTTCGACGGCAGCCGGCTCGTGTTCGGGCATGCGTTCGATGCGGCGCGTCGACCGGTGCTCGTGCGTCTCGCATCAGCCGCGCTCGGCGACTCGATCGCGTGGCTGCCCGTGATCGATGCGTTTCGCGAGCAGCACGACTGCGACCTGCACGTCGCGGTGCCGACGCATCTGCAGCCGCTGTTTCGCGAGGGCTATCCGGCGCTGAAGCTCGTTTCCGAACGCGACATTCACCTGCTCGACGCCACCGGCGCGCCCTTCTACGCGACCTACCACATCGGCCTCTTCTCCCCCTACGATGAACGCGACCACCAGCCGACCGACCCGCGCGTGAGCAGCATGCAGGACGCGGCCGCCTATATGCTCGGCGTGCCGCCCGGCGAGCGGCGGCCGCGGCTCGTCGTCGCGGATCCTGCGCGGCGTATCGCTGAGCCGTATGTCTGCATCGCGACGCAGGCGACCGCCCAATGCAAGTACTGGAACAATCCGCGCGGCTGGCCGACGCTGATCGAGCATCTGAAGCGCCTCGGCCTGCGCGTGCTGTGCATCGACCGCGACCGCGAATACGGGCTGCCCGGCGCACTGAACCGGATGCCGCAAGGCGCGGAGGACTTCACCGGCGAACGGCCGCTGCAGGAGCGCGCGAGTCTTCTGATGCATGCCGAGTTTTTCGTCGGACTCGGCAGCGGCCTGTCGTGGCTGGCCTGGGCGGTCGGCACGCCGGTCGTCATGATCAGCGGCTTTTCGCATCCGAAGACCGAGTTCCACACGCCATGGCGCGTGATTAACTTTCACGCGTGCAATAGCTGCTTCAACGACACCGCGCACGAATTCAATGCCGACGATTTCGACTGGTGCCCGCGCCGCGCGGGCAGCGAGGCGCAGCGGTTCCAATGCACGGCGGCGATCAGCCCGGAGTTCGTGATGCGGACGGTGGACAGCCTGATCGATGCGCGTTGTGCCGCCTGAGTCTCCGGACAAGGCTCGAAAGCTCAGCCGGAAATGAAAAAGCCGGGCCGCGGGTGCTGCTCACCCGCGGCCCGGCTTTGCTTTTGCATCCGCCCTTGTTTCGGCCG
>NZ_BAAILL010000049.1:260917-264863 GCF_054589215.1 Paraburkholderia sp. 2C
CTTGAGATTCGGCTGCGGCGTCATGCGCAGGTACGGACGCAGCGCCTTGTAGCCCTTCGGGAATTTCTGTTTGATCACGTCCTCGTCCTTCAGCGACGGCACGATCACCACGTCGTCGCCATGCTTCCAGTTGCCCGGCGTCGCGACCTGATAGTTGTCGGTCAGCTGCAGCGAGTCGATCACGCGCAGCACTTCGTCGAAGTTACGGCCCGTGCTCGCCGGATACGTGATGATGAGGCGCACCTTCTTCTTCGGGTCGATGATGAAGAGCGAGCGCACCGTCAGCGTTTCATTCGCGTTCGGGTGAATCATGTCGTACAGTTCCGACACCTTGCGGTCGCCGTCGGCGAGAATCGGAAAGCCGACGCTCGCGGCCTGCGTCTCGTTGATGTCCTTGATCCACTCGTTGTGCGACTTCGCGGTATCGACCGACAATGCGATTGTCTTCACATTGCGTTTCTCGAACTCGCTCGCGAGCTTCGCGGTCAGGCCCAGTTCGGTCGTGCAAACCGGCGTGAAGTCGGCCGGATGCGAGAACAGTACGCCCCAGCTGTCGCCGAGCCACTCGTGAAATTTGATCCGGCCGATACTCGAATCCTGTTCGAAGTCAGGTGCGGTGTCCCCAAGACGTAGACTCATCATGCAGCTCCTTTGAATATTCGGATGAACTGGCCGGCCCGACAGGACCGGCCGTAACCGGAAAAAATTAGAGCATAACGGACGTGGGCCTGTGCGGCTAACGAATGGAGCGTCATACACATATGAGTTTTTTGTAATTTTCGTTGCGATGAGTGAAACTTAGCGGGACAGATCAGCGTCCCGTGCTGATAATGCAAGGGCGTCGCCGCGGTGCGGCGCGCTGTCGCGGGGAGTCCGCGATGCGCGCCGCCGAGCCCGCCGTGCCTTTTTCGCAATTGCGCTGTGGCGCCTGCTGTACGTTGATGGCGCGAACGGCCACCGGGAACGGTTTCTGCGTACCGCGGTGATCCGCGTGTCAGTTGCCGCGCTCGCCAGCGGCGATTTCTTTGGTTACGATTCCACGCGTAGCGTGCACGAAGGGAGCAATCAATGTCGGAAGTTAACAAGGAGAGATTGATGTCGGATATCAAGACAGTCCTCGCAGACGCTGAAGATCTGCTGAAGCAGGCCGCGAGCGCAACCGGCGAACGCGCTTCCGAACTCCGCGAATCCGCGCTGTCGCGGCTCAAGCAGGCGAAGGAAAAAGCGGCGGACGTGCAGGTGGTCGTGGTCGAGAAAGGCAAGAAGGCAGCACGCGCGACCGACGACTACGTGCACGAGCATCCCTGGACGTCGATCGGTATCGCGGTCGGCGCTGGCGTGCTGGTGGGCCTGCTGATCAATCGGAAGTAAGGCGGGCAGTGATGCCGGGACTCACCGGGCGGGGCTTTGCACAAGCTTGTGCGCGAGGTTGTGCACGAAGCGCCGCGGCAAGTCGTGTGTCATCAGCTTCAGGCAAGGCGGCCGGCCGGCGGAAGACCTTCTGACGCCTGGCCGGACACGTTTTCATATACGGCTGGCGCCGGCCGGGTCTCAGTCCAGCGCGCGCCAGCCGGGTTCCAGTCTTTGGTCCAGTGCGCTGCCGGTGCGGCTACTGGTGACCGTCCAGTCTCTTTCCGGTGCACTTTCACGGGGTAACGCGCTCACGCCATGACCACCGATACCCAATCACAGCGCGCGGATCGTAGCCCGCTGCGCCGCATTTTCAGTTCCGTCTTTTCGATCCTGCAGACCCGGCTCGAACTGATCGGCATCGAGCTGGCAGAAGAAAAAGACCGCCTGCTCGCCGTGCTCTTTCTCGGGCTCGCGGCCATGATGCTCGCGATGATGTCGCTGATCGCGCTGACTGCGCTTGTCGCGATCGCGTTCTGGGACACTTACCGCTGGCAGGCGCTCGCGGGCATTACGATCGTCTACGCGGTCGCCGCGCTGGTTTGTGGCCTGCGCGCGCGCAGTAATTTGCACAATGCACCGGCCGTGTTTGAAGCGACGATCAACGAGTTCGAAAAGGACCGCGAGATTTTTCGCAAGCATTCGGGGTGATGGGAAGCTGGTCTGATGGCCGCTTTCGTTGCATCTGTTTCGTTGCATCTGTTCGTTGCATCTTTCGTCGGCTCGGTCAACGCTGACGGCTTCAACAATCTCTGACGCTTTACCGACACCTCATGAGCCACGTCCATTCAGATGCCGCATTCCGCCGTCAGCATAAAGCGACAAACAATTTGAGCGCGCCGCAGTTGCGGGCGCTGCGCAAGGAATTGCTGGTCGTGCGCGCGGATGTCGAGCGCATGGAGCTCGCGCAGGCAACGATCGAGCTGCGCCAGGCGGTCATTCATTTCAGCTGGCTCAAATTCGTGCTGCCCGGCTTCGCGAGCATGCGCTGGGGCGCGCGCGGCGCAACCACGAAGGGCCTCGGCGCGCTGATGAAGCAGTATCCGCTGGTGAGCTCGCTCGTTTCGCTGCTGCTCGCCAAGCCGCTGCGCACGAGCGTGGCGGCAGGCGCCAAGCCGGTGCTCAAGTGGGGCAGCGTGGCGCTCGCCGCGTGGGAGGCTTACCGGATCTGGCAGCAGGTGCGGCGTGAGACCGGTGGCGGGGCGAGCGGCGCGGGGAAGAGTGCCGGCGGGAATGCGGGGGTGTCGGGGCAGTGAGTGGTGGTGCGGGTGCGGGTGCGGGTGCGGGTGCGGGTGCGGGTGCGGGTGCGGGTGCGGGTGCGGGTGCGCACCGAGGTTGCAACTGCGCTGCGGTTCCGGCTATGGCCGATCCTGCGGTCAGCCTGTCTACCAAGTCAGCAGTGGGCACACCGGTAAGATCCGGCTAGCGGCCGTTCCAGCATCGCGCCATATCGGCGCTCGACATGTCGCCCTTACCCGACGACATTCGATTTGCACGCAGACCTGTTGCATCGAGCGCGAAAGTACCGCACGGGTCATCGCGCATCGGACCCGTGTCGATGGGTGTTGCTTCCAGCCTATAGCCGCCGTTTGCATCGTCGGCGGCGAGCATCTGCAGCCGGTAGACCGGCGTGCCGGACTGGGGCGCCTGATCGAAGCCAGGCGGCAATGTGCTCGGGCCACCGTTGTGCGGCGCCGATTCAACATACTGGGCCGCGCGATAGAGCGCCGAGGCAGCGTCCGTTCTATGCCCGCGTGCGACCTGCGACCGGTACGACGGCAACGCGAATGCGGCCAGCACCGCGACGATCGCGATCGCGATTACGAGTTCGAGTAACGTGAAGGCGCCGGCGTCCTGCCCCGTGCCGAGACTTTTCACGCTGTACCTGTTTCCGCTGCATCTTTTCACCTCCGGGCGCGTCAGACTGCTGCGATGCTTCGTACCGTGACGCTTCTTCATTGAGTCGGTCCCTCCATCCCGATGATTGAAAAGCGGTTGAAAAACATTCAATCGCCGGTCAGAAAGGCCGCGCAGCGATACGCCGCCAATGACGCTCGACGATGCCGTTCTCAGCCACCAGCTGAAGCTGCAACCACGCCTGCGTATCGCGCGTGCTGCCATAACCGCGCGCGGTGAGCAGCCACGCGTTTGCGGCGGGGCGAGTCGCGAGACGCCATGCCTCGACCGTGCATTGCGGCGGGTCGGACGAACCCGGCCATAGCCCGACTGGCGCGAACGCCGATGCGCCAAATGCGGCGGGCGCTTTCCATGCAACCGGCTCTGCCTCTGTTGCGGCTTCGCGCGACGACAGTTCGCCCGCGACAACACGTTGCGCACACAACGTCAGCGCCGAATCCGCCGCATGAAACGCGACCAGCTGATCTTGCAGGTTAGCCGCGCCGCGGGCGGCCGCAACCGATGTCTCCAACCACGCAGCGGACGTGGCCAGCATCATCGACGACAGGATCAGCACGATCGGCAATGCCGCACCCCGATTGCGCGAGCGCCGGGGCGCACTGTCGCGGGGGGGGGGGGG
>NZ_BAAILL010000049.1:265029-278804 GCF_054589215.1 Paraburkholderia sp. 2C
GACCCGCCTCCAGAACGCCGTGCGCGCTCGCTTGTCGGTGCCGGCCGACGAGGCGCCGTCGCAATCGACATAGCGGCCCGGCGCCGTATCGCGCGCGCCACGCACGAGCACGCAAACATCGACCGCGACGACACTGCGCCATTGAGCGGGCGCAAGCGCGGACGCGTCGAGCGACGCCGGCGCCCCTGCCGGCCAGTAGCGAAACCGCAGCCTCTCGATACCTTCGACGAGCGGCTGCGATGAACCCTGGCTGCCGCTGCCCTCGCAGTAAAGCTCGGGTTCACCCGTCGAGCCGCTTGCCTTCGCATAAAAGCGGTTGACGACCAGGGCGCCCGGCGCATCGGGCAGCATGCGCGCGAGCCCCTGGCCGAGGCAATCGGTCGGTTGCGCGGCGGCTGATGGCCACGTCGACACGTTGTCGGCGACGTATCGGATCGCAATGCCGTCCGAACGGCTCGCGAGCGCTTCGCACGTGAGGCGGTCGTCGGCTCCGCCTGGACGCGCCGACGAGCAGCCAAAGAGCGCGCCGGAGGCGAACAACAGAGCCGCCGAGGGCGAGTCCGCGGGCGCGAAGCCGGCCATCTGCAGTTGCAGTGCGATCAGCGTGAGCGCCGTCATACCGGCTTCGTGCATCTGGGCGGCATCGTTGGCACGCACGAGTGCAAGCCGCTGCGACCGGTATAGCGATACCGCGCCTGCCGTCACGATTAGCCCGAGCGCGACCGCGATCGTCAATTCGAGCAACGTGTGCCCGCCCATTCGAAGAACGCGCCGCATCATTCGGCAAACGCGAGCACGACACAGCCCGTGCCGGCAGACACCGCGACATCGCCGCATGGCGGTGGCATGTCGATGACTTCGCCCGAACGGTATGCACCGGCAAGCGTGTGCCACGTGACACGCGCAACCGATATCCGCTCGCCGGCGCCGCCAACCGACGCCTCGCCTTGCGGCAACAGATAGCCTGCTCGAGCGCGCCATTGCGCGAGTGCCGCGCTGCTGAACGACGCACCGTGCATCGCTTCGGCGAGCGCGTCCGCCACCAGCGCCGCATGTTCGCGCGTCGATGTTGCTTGCGCATCGCGCATCATCCACAGTTGCGTGGCAATCAGACCGAGTGCGGTCACCGCGGTCAATACGACGGCCAGCATGACCTCGATCAGCGATTCGCCGTGAGCACGAGCGGCGTATCGACTCGCATTTGAGTTTCGACAACGCAAGCGTGTGATCTTCATGCTGCCGCTCCGCAAGCGCCCTCGGCGATACGCGCGCGCCCGCCGGCGGCAATGCGGATGCAACGGCGCCACCCATTGCCTTGCGTCGCCTTCGACGGAAAACGCGGCGCAAGATCGAAGCTGCGGAAACTGCCGATGGTTTGCCCCGCAGGCGGCGTGAAGGTGAGATTCGTCGACGCGCCCGCGATGCGGACCGCCGCGAGTTCCGGCTGCGCACGCAGCGCGAACATGGCGCCCGCGCGTTCAATCATCACGGCCCAGCCGCATGACCAGTCGACCGCACCGGAGCGGCAAGCTTGTCCCACCGCGAGGCAGTGCCTTGCCGCGTCGATGCGGCACACCGTGATGCGCACACCTCTTCTGATCGCCTCGCTGCGTGCGTAGGCAAGCGTCGATAGCAATGCATAGGCACGCGCGTCCACCTGATCGCGCATCTGCCAGGTGACGAACGAGGGCGTCGCCATTGCTGCGAGCAAGGCCAGCAACGCGACTACCACCAGCGTTTCGAGCAGCGTGAAGCCGCGTCCCACGCATCTTGTCCAGCCATCGTTTTTCATTGTCAGCCTCCGTTGTCAGCAACGATGGCTGCGAATCTACCCGTGCTTTCCAGTGCTAACAATATGCCGAATGGCCAGGTGGCGCGGGAACGCAATCACGCGCAACATTGCGTGTCTGCCGAACGCGGCACGTGATGCATTGAGGAAACCGGAAGGTCGGGAAGGGAGGGAGAATGCAGCAGATCGAACTGACAACTGAAGCGATAGCGCAGGCGGTCAACGGGCAACTGGCCGCTGCCTGGCACCTGAAACGGTCTGCCGAACGCCCGGCTTCGGGCCGGCAAACCACGCAGTGGGTTGCCGCTCGATCAGCGCTTGCGCCGAGGTTTGGGCGGCCCGGGCGGCGAAGCCATCCGGCGAAACTCCTCGATCACGTCCTCGAACTCGGAGACGTCTTCGAAGCGCCGGTAGACCGATGCGAAGCGCACATAAGCGATCGTGTCGAGCGCGCGCAACTCGTTCATCACAAGTTCGCCGAGCCGTTCGCTGCGCACCTCACGCTCGCCGCTGCCGAGCAGTTGGTATTCGATGCGCGCAACCGCTGCGTCGATTGCGTCGGCGGCAACCGGGCGCTTGCGCAGCGCGAGCTTCATGCTGGAAACGATCTTGCGGCGGTCGAACTCGACGCGGCTGCCGTCCTTCTTCACAACCGACGGCAGTGCGAGTTCGACGCGCTCGTACGTGGTGAAGCGCTTGTCGCAAGCCGGACAACGGCGGCGGCGCCGGATAGCGGCGCCGTCTTCGGACACGCGAGAGTCGACGACCTGCGTATCGTCGTGCCGGCAGAACGGGCAGCGCATGATCGGCTAGCGATAGACCGGGAAGCGCTTCGTCAGCTCGGCGACCTGCGCACGCACGCGCTCGATAGTGGCGGCATCTTCCGGATTGTCGAGCACGTCGGCGATCAGGTTACCCACCACTTCGGCTTCCTTGACGCCGAAGCCGCGCGTTGTCATGGCGGGCGAACCGAGGCGAATGCCGCTCGTGACGAACGGCTTTTCCGGGTCGTTCGGAATCGCGTTCTTGTTGACCGTGATGTGCGCCGCGCCAAGCGCTGCTTCGGCCGCCTTGCCGGTGATGTGCTTCGCACGCAGGTCGACCAGCATCACGTGGCTCTCGGTGCGACCCGACACGATGCGCAGGCCGCGCTTCACGAGCGTTTCGGCCAGCACGCGGGCGTTCTCGACCACGCGCTGCTGATACTCCTTGAACTCCGGCGCCAGCGCTTCCTTGAACGCGACTGCCTTCGCGGCAATCACATGCATCAGCGGACCGCCCTGAATGCCCGGGAAAATGGCCGAGTTGATCGGCTTCTCATACTCGGCCTTCATCAGGATCACGCCGCCGCGCGGGCCGCGCAGGCTCTTGTGCGTGGTCGTGGTGACGAAGTCCGCATGCGGCACCGGGTTCGGATAGACACCGGCGGCAACGAGGCCGGCGTAATGCGCCATGTCGACCATCAGATACGCGCCCACCGCCTTCGCGATTTTCGCGAGCCGTTCGAAGTCGATACGCAGGGCAAACGCCGATGCGCCGGCGACGATGAGCTTCGGCTTGTGCTCGTGAGCAAGCTTCTCGGCCGCTTCGTAATCGATGTCTTCGGCCGCGTCGAGCCCATAGCTGACCACGTTGAACCATTTACCCGACATGTTGACGGGCGAGCCGTGCGTCAAATGGCCGCCATGCGCGAGACTCATGCCCATGATCGTGTCGCCGGGCTTGAGCATGGCGAAGAACACGCCCTGATTGGCCTGCGAGCCCGAGTTCGGCTGCACGTTCGCCGCTTCGGCGCCAAACAGCTGTTTGACGCGATCGATCGCGAGCTGCTCCACGACATCGACATACTCGCAACCGCCGTAATAGCGCTTGCCCGGATACCCTTCCGCGTACTTGTTCGTGAGCTGCGAACCTTGCGCGGCCATCACGGCCGGGCTCGTGTAGTTCTCCGACGCGATCAGCTCGATGTGCTCTTCCTGACGGTGGTTTTCCTGCTCGATCGCCTGCCAGACTTCCGGGTCGACGTTCGCAATGGTGCTTTGGGCTCTATCAAACATATGCGTTCCGTTGAGAATGTTCGGTTGACCGTGATTCCGCGCGTGCTTTTACGCTTGATCTTGCGCATAACAGCATACAAAGCGGCACGCGAAAGGCGTGCGCAAAGCGCGCAAGCTGGAGCGCGGTACGGCAGGAAACTGGAAGCCAGGATATGCGGACTACAGAGGCGCCGCACACGCGAGGCAGGCCAGCGTCCGGCGGCACGAACAATCGCGCGCGGATCACAGCTGCCCAGGCGAACGGCAAAACGGAGCCCCGCGCTTCACGGTGGGTTGCTCCACCTTGAACCCGTAGGGTTCTATCGCCAGTCACGCAGGGATGAGCGCGTTAGTGTATTGGAACCGCATCGAATAGGCAACCGGGCCTGCGGCGCCGCCGGCAGCGCGAAAAAGCCTGATGAATTCGCTACTTGCGCGCACTTTGCGGCGTCCCGCGCGAGGTCCGTCACTGCGTCCGATCCGGCCGTCGCGACGTGGTTGATCGGCTGCCGCAATGGAAGTAGGCTTGTCGCCTTTCTCAACCCACCGGAAACTGGAATGATCGTCTTTGTCACCGGGGCGTCTGCCGGATTCGGCGCCGCCATTGCGCGTGCTTTTGTGAAAGGCGGCCATCGCGTCGTCGCGACCGCGCGCCGCAAGGACCGCCTCGATGCGCTCGCCCGCGAACTCGGCGAGAACCTGCTGCCGCTCGAACTCGACGTGCGCGACCGCACGGCAGTGGAAGCGCTCTCGTCCGCACTGCCCGACGGCTTTGCGGCGGTCGACGTGCTGGTCAACAATGCGGGTCTCGCGCTTGGCCTCGAACCGGCCCACAAGGCCGATCTCGACGACTGGGAAACGATGATCGACACGAACTGCAAAGGCCTTGTGCAGGTCACACGCGCGCTGCTGCCGGGTATGGTCGGGCGCAACCGCGGCCATGTGATCAATCTCGGCTCGGTCGCCAGCAGCTGGCCGTATGCCGGCGGCAACGTATACGGCGCGACCAAGGCGTTCGTCGCGCAATTCAGCCTGAACCTGCGCGCGGACCTGACCGGCACCGCGGTGCGCGTGACCGACATCCAGCCGGGCCTGTGCGGCGGCACCGAGTTCTCGAACGTGCGCTTTCGCGGCGACGACGCGAAGGCTGCGGGGGTCTACAAGGACATGCAGCCGCTCACCGCCGATGACATCGCCGAATCGATCTTCTGGGTCGCGACGCGCCCCGCGCATGTGAACATCAATTCGATCGAACTGATGCCCGTTGCGCAGTCGTTCGCCGGCCTTTCGGTTCATCGCGGCTGAACACGCCGGCACCGGGAATCGTTCGGGAACAGTCAATGAAACATGCACCAGAAAATCAGGCCGCCTGTCAGGTTCCGGTAAAATGCGCGACATGAAAACTCCTGGCAGCCCGCCCGGCGCCGAAATCGGCTTCACATGGCCGATTCGCGTGTACTACGAAGATACGGACGCCGGTGGCATCGTGTTTTTCGCGAACTACCTGAAGTTTTTCGAACGCGCGCGCACCGAATGGCTGCGCGCCAGCGGAATCGAACAAAGCAGGCTCGCGAGCGAAACCGGTACGCTCTTCATCGTCTGCAGCACGGCGCTCGACTTCCGTTCGCCGGCACGCCTCGACGACTCGCTCGTGATCGTCAGCAGGATCGAACGTCTCGGCCGCGCGACAGTCGACTTCATGCAGGAAGCGTGGCGCGAAGGCGCGTTGCTCGCCACCGGCACGATCCGCGTCGGCTGTGTCGATGCGGCAGCGCTGCGGCCCACCGCGATTCCGCCGGCCGTCCTCGCCGCGTTGCGGCGCGGGCCACCGCTCAACTCCGGCGCAGACACCAGCTTAGGCACAGGCAACACGGTGACAGGTATGTCAACGACTAGCGAGTGATTACCGTTGTTACCTGGCCAGTGAACTCGTAACGGTCAGAACAAGACCAAGTATGGTTCGGCGAAAGGGTTCGCCGAAGCTTCCGGTTTCCCCACCGAACGCTTCGATCTTCCTTGCAGCCGGACGCCCCTAGCGGGACGTTACAGCGAACCTCTATGAACACTACACAAGATCTGTCGATCATTTCCCTCGTTCTCAATGCGAGCCTGCTGGCGCAGGCGGTGATGGCGCTTCTGCTGCTGCTGTCGCTGATGTCCTGGACCTTCATCTTCCGCAAGTGGTTTGCGATTCGCCGCGCGCGCGGCCAGACCGAGCGCTTCGAACGCGACTTCTGGTCGGGCGGCGACCTGCAGGCGCTGTATCAGAGCGCCGCGAACAACCGTCACCGGATCGGCGCGCTCGAGCGTATTTTCGAAGCCGGCATGCGCGAATTCCTGAAGGGCAAGGAAAAGCGCCTGAACGATCCGGGCGCGATTCTCGACGGCGCACGCCGGGCGATGCGGGCGGCATTCCAGCGTGAAATGGACGTGCTCGAGGCGAATCTCGCGTTTCTGGCATCGGTCGGCTCGGTGAGCCCTTACATTGGTCTCTTCGGCACGGTCTGGGGGATCATGAACGCGTTTCGCGGCCTTGCGAACGTGCAGCAGGCCACCCTCGCGAACGTCGCGCCGGGCATTGCCGAAGCGCTGACCGCCACCGCAATCGGCCTGTTCGCTGCGATCCCTGCCGTGGTCGCGTACAACCGCTACGCTCACGATATCGATCGCCTCGCGATCCGCTTCGAGACCTTCATCGAAGAGTTCTCGAATATCCTGCAGCGCCAGGCGCATTAAGGAGTCCACGATGGCCGGTTCATCGATTCGTTCCAGCATGCGCGGCGGCCGCTCGCGCCGCGCAATGTCCGACATCAACGTCGTACCGTATATCGACGTGATGCTCGTGCTGCTCGTCATCTTCATGGTGACGGCGCCGCTTGTCGCGCCGTCGATCGTGAATCTGCCGACCGTCGGCGGGGCGGCGCCTCAGCAGCAGACGCCGCCCGTGGTCGTGAATATCCGCGCGGACGGCAATATGAGCGTGCGCTACAAGGACGACGCGGGCACCACGCAGCAGGAAACCATGACGCGCACCGACCTGAACAGCTTCGTCACCGACCGCGAGCAATCGCATCCCGACCAGCCGGTCGTGATTGCCGCCGACAAGACCGTGAAGTACGAGGTCGTGATGAACGTGATGTCCGATTTGAAGGCGCGCGGCGTCAAGCGCGTTGGATTGCTCGTCAAATCGCAATGATTCGTCAGAAATCCGCTTATCCGTTGCAGCCGCCGCGCGAACGCGGCACGTGGCGCGCGTTCGCGCTCGCCGCGTTGATGCACGTGCTGCTCGGCTTCTTTCTGTATCACGGCATCCAATGGCAAAACAGCACGCCCGCGGGCGCGGAAGCCGAAATCTGGACGTCGGTGCCCGACCTGTCGACGCCTCGCGTCGCCCCGCCGCCGCCGGCCCCCGTCGCGCCCGCTCCGCCCGTGAAGGATGAAGAGGCGGACATCGCGCTGCAGGAAAAGAAACGCAAGCAGGAAGAGGCCGCGCGCGAAGCGCAGCTCGCCGAACAGCAGCGCCAGCAGCAGTTGCAGGCGCAACAGGAAGCCGAAGCGAAGCGTCAGCAGCAGCTCGCCGCCGACCAGGCCGCGATGGCCGCGGCATTGAAGAAGCAGCAGCAACAGCAGCAGGCGCAAAAGCTCAAGCAGCAACAGCTCGCTGAGCAGCAGAAGCAGGATCAGCTGAAAAAACAGCAGCAGGAAGAGCAGCAGAAGGAACAGCAACAGGCGCAAGCCGACGCGCAGAAAAAGGCCGAAGCGGACAAGGCGGCGAAGGCGAAAGCCGCGGCGCAGGCTGAGGCGGCCAAGAAGCTCGACGCGGAGCGCCGCCAGCGCCTCGCGGCACTGCAAGGCATGGCAGGCGGCGAAGGCTCCACCGGCAATGGTCTCGCGAAGGGCGGCACCGGCAGCGGCGCGGGTGGCAACGCGACGTCGCCCGGCTACGCGGAGAAGGTGCAGCGGCGCGTGCGGCCGAACATCGTCTGGGCCGGCGACACGCAAGGGCTCGAGACGGTCGTCTCGGTGCGCTGCGCGCCGACCGGCACGTTGCTGTCGGCTACCGTCACGCGCAGCAGCGGCAATTCGCAGTGGGACGACGCCGCGCTGCGAGCGGTCCAGCGTTCGGATCCGATGCCGCAAGACACAAATGGCAAGACACCGGCGAGTTTTACCATTACGCTGCGTCCGGCGGGTTGATGAGGGGTAAACGGCGCATGCACGCAGGGTAGTTCGACCGCGGCCCAGTGCGCGCGAACGAACCCGGCCCGAATTGTGGCCCTTAAGGCATGCTGAAAGCGGTCAGGCAAGCCTGGCGTGGCCGATACGCCTTCGGGAACGATTTCTGCGTGCTTGTGTCTGTTTGCAGTTATGAAGGTTTTTGTACTTGGGGAATCGATAAAGCATGAGTTTGATGACGAAGCTAGGCCTGCGAACACTGGTGGCGTCTTGCCTGATTACGGCAGGCGGTGCGGCACATGCACAGCTGAACGTCCTCGTGACGGGCGTCGGGTCCACGCAGTTTCCGATCGCGACCGCGAATTTTGCCAACGAAGCCAGTTCCCCACAGCAGATCAGCACGATCGTACGGCAAGATCTGCAACGCAGTGGCAAGTTTACGAATATCGACGCCGGAGCCACGCCGGTCTCGGAAAACGATACGGTCGATCTCGGCAGCTGGAAGGCAAAGGGCGCCGATGCGTTCGTCGCCGGCAGCGTGACCAAGCGGCCGGACGGGCAGTATGAAGTGCGCTTCAAGCTCTACGACACGGTCAAGGGGGAAAACCTCGGCGGTCTCGTGCTCGTCAGCCCGGAAAGCGGTCTGCGCATGAGTGCGCACAAGGTGGCCGACTACATCTACGCAAAGCTGATGGGCTCGCGCGGCGTGTTCGCCACACGTCTGTCGTACGTGATCAAGGTCGGTAACCGCTACCAGCTGCAAATCTCCGACTCCGACGGGCAGGACGCGCATATCGCGTTGTCGAGCCCCGAGCCGATCATCTCGCCGGCGTGGTCGCCGGACGGCACGAAGGTCGCGTACGTGTCGTTCGAGAAGAAGAAGCCGATTGTCTATATCCACGATCTGCCGACCGGCCGCCGTGTCATCGTGTCCGACCAGAAAGGCAACAACAGCGCGCCGGCGTGGTCGCCGGATGGCCGCACGCTCGCCGTCGCCCTTTCGCGCACCGGCAACACGCAGATTTTCGCCGTGAATGCGGACGGCAGCGGCCTGCGCCGCCTCACGCAAGGCAGCTCGATCGACACTGAGCCCGATTTCTCTCCGGACGGCCAGTCGATCTATTTCACGAGCGACCGCGGCGGCCAGCCGCAAATCTATAAAATGCCGGCCGCGGGCGAAAGCGCGGGCGCGGCGCAGCGCGTCACCTTCACCGGCAGCTACAACACGAGCCCCCGCGTCAGCCCGGACGGCAAACAACTCGCGTATATTTCGCGCACCGGCGGCGGTTTCAAGCTGTATATCCAGGATCTGCAGTCGGGCGTCGCGACGGCGCTCACCGACACAACACATGACGAATCGCCGAGCTTTGCGGCGAATGGTCAGTACATTCTTTACGCCACTCAGGTGAACGGCCGTGGCGTGTTGGCCGCTGTATCGACCGATGGTCGGACGCGGCAGGTCCTGTCCGTTCAGGGTGGCAGCGTACGCGAGCCGTCCTGGGGCCCGTTTATGCAATGACACACAAGGAGAGTAAAACATGAAGTCGAAATTGCGCCTTACCCTGGCCGCGCTGACGGTTGTCAGCGTTCTCGCAGCCTGCTCGTCGACGCCGAAGCCCACCCAGAGCACGAGCACGGGCAACATCGGCGCGCAGCCGAATCCGAACGCAGTCGCGCCGGTCACCGTCGACGAACTGAACGACCCGAACAGCCCGCTCGCGAAGCGCAGCGTGTACTTCGATTTCGACAGCTACTCGGTGAAGGATGAGTACCAGCCGCTGCTGCAGCAACACGCGCAGTACCTGAAGTCGCACCCGCAGCGCCATGTGCTGATCCAGGGCAATACCGACGAGCGCGGCACGAGCGAGTACAACCTCGCGCTCGGCCAGAAGCGTGCGGAAGCCGTGCGTCGTGCGATGTCGCTGATGGGCGTGTCCGATCAGCAAATGGAAGCTGTGAGCCTGGGCAAGGAAAAGCCGCTCGCGACCGGTCATGACGAAGCGTCGTGGGCGCAAAACCGCCGCGCCGATCTCGTCTACCAACAGTAACGGGTAACGCGCCGTATGACATACCGTTTCTCCCGGCTGCGGCTCGCCGCAGCAGCGTGCGTGGCAGGCGTGGCCTTCTCGGCCATGCCGGCGCACGCAGGCCTGTTCGACGACGACCAGGCCCGCCAGGCGATTCTCGACCTGCGCACGAAGACCGACAGTCTGACCAACCAGCTGTCGGCTGCGCAACGTACGATCCTCGATCAGTCAAACCGTCTCGACCAGCTGAATCAGCAGGTCGCGACGCTGCGCGGCCAGAACGAGGATCTGACGAACCAGCTGTCTATCTTGCAGAAGCAGCAGAAGGACTACTACACCGACCTCGATGGCCGGCTGAAGAAGTTCGAGCCGCAGCAGCAAACGGTCGACGGCGTGCAGGGCACCGTGCAGCCGGGTGAGACGGATGCGTTCAACGCGGCGTCGCAGCAGTTCCGCAACGGCGACTTCAAGGGCGCCGCTGCGTCGTTTCGCAGCTTCATCTCGAAATATCCGCAAAGCCCGTATCAGCCGACCGCACAGTACTGGCTCGGCAACGCCATGTACGCGCTGCGCGACTACAAAGGATCGACCTCGGTCTGGCAAGGGGTCGTGAAGAACTACCCGGACAGCCCGCGTGCGCCCGAAGCGCTGCTCGCCATTGCGAATAACCAGCTGGAGCAGGGTCAAAAGGCCGCCGCGAAGAAGACGCTCGAACAGATCGTCGCGCAGTATGGCAACTCGGATGTTGCGCAGTCTGCGCAAAGCAAGCTTTCGCAGATCAAGTAACACGACCGCCCGTCGTGCCGGGGCGGGCCATTTGAAGACGCGACTGGACCTCGATAGCCTTGACACTGATGTAGGGCTATCGCTATAATCTCGCTTCTCTTTTGGGGTCGTTAGCTCAGTTGGTAGAGCAGCGGACTTTTAATCCGTTGGTCACTGGTTCGAATCCAGTACGGCCTACCAAACCGTTTCAAGCAGAAAGCCCGGTCGTCATGGCCGGGCTTTTTGTTTTGGCGCGCGACCTTTTTGCGAGTGAGCGCGTCTTTAACCAATTTACTTAGTCACCCTTATCTTCCATAGTGCCCTTGCCTCTTCAAACGTTGCGATCAACCGACACTGGCGATGCATGCGAATCTGCACTAGATTCAATTCACCGATAGCCGTGCAAGCGGTTTTGCGCTCCTGTTGCCGCTAGCAAACCTGTCTTGTCGCCGGCACGCGTGCGCGCTATCTCGGACGGTCCATTTAAAGAGCAAAGAGGCCGCATGCGCCGTTCAACTCTACGTGAACGAAACAGGCTCGTCAGACACGGTCCGCTTCTGGCCTGCACGGTCCCGCTCGCGCTGCTTGCGGCGGCGCCTTGCCATGCAATGCTGAAATGCCAGGGCAGCGACGATACCGTTAGTTATGCAACAGAACAGATAGCCGGAACGACATGCGCTTCGGTAAACACCGTGCTCGATCGATCGGCCACCGCCCGAGCGCCGCTATACCGCAATGGCAAAACAAGCATCGCTTTTAGCGGGAACGTTTCGTCAGGACCTGCCTTTGCACCCGCCATTGCCATGTCCCATCCGGTACGGCACTCCACACCGTTTTATTCGGCGCCAATGCATTTCGATGCAACGCAACCTTCCCGCGCCCGCACGAAGGCTCTGATCGTTGAACCGCGTACGGCGATGTATTCCTATATCGACAACGGCATCCGCTACTACTCCAGCAGCAAGCCGGTCGCACTACCGTCAAATGTGCTGGTCGTGCAATTGCATTTCTCGACAACATGCTTCTTGTGCGCACCGACGCGAAACGTCGACATCGCGACGCTCGTGCTGAACACGCGCTCGTATCAACGGGAAATCGAAGCGGCAGCGCTCGATTTCGGCATCGATCAGGCGATCGTGCGCGCGGTGATACACGCCGAATCCGCCTTCGAGCCTCATGCGATTTCCGCGGCCGGCGCACAGGGGCTGATGCAACTGATGCCCGCCACCGCGGTCCGCTTCGGCGTGCACGATGCATTCGACGCCGCGCAGAACATCCGGGGGGGCGTGCAGTATCTCGCATGGCTGCTCAAACGATTCAACGGCAACCTCGATGAAGCACTGGCCGGTTACAACGCCGGCGAAAACGCCGTAGGACGATACAACGATGTCCCGCCGTATCCGGAGACGCAATACTACGTCTCTCGCGTAAAGCTGCTTGCGGATCGCTACCGCAACATGCAGTAGCGTCCATGCGCCACCTCGCGCCAAGCGCGCTCACTTCGCAGTCACTGCGTATTGTCGATGACAATCTGACCGTTGTACTGGACCTTGCCTCTAAAGAAATAGTCGGTGCATGCCTTGTAGTCTCCCGGCGTGAGCAGCGAGAACGGCATCTGATAGTCGACGAGCTTGCATCCGGTCACCGGTTTGCCGTTTGCCCACGAGTAGTCCTTGTCCAGATAGGCCTGCGTCGCGGCGGCCGAACCTTCCATGAAGCCGCGCATATTCGCGCATCCGAGCGGCTCGTCGGCAGGAATCGTCACATCGAGTTCGCGCGCCATCTCCTTGTAGGCCGCGATACGGTTCTGCACCTGCGATCGCTCAGCCCCTCCTCCGCCACATTCGATACCACCATTGATAATGTAGACGGTCGCGCCGAAGCCCGGCTTCATATTGTTGGCCAGATCGACGTTATTGGGCTTCCACGTGCCGTCGATGACCCATGTCATCGGCGGCTTGGGCGTCTGCGGCGTAACGGCAAACCACACGGCGGATGCGAAGTTGAGCCATGTATCGGCAACCCGGCCGGGATTGTCGAGCAGCACGTTCGGATCTCCATAGAGCGCCTGCGAAAAAGGTCCGAAGTTATAGTTCCACGACAACTGCTTCGCACCGCGCCCAAAGTAGTCGAGATACTGTCCCTTGCTGTTCTTCGCGCACGCATAGAAGATCCAGTTCGTCGCATGCGAACCGGGCGCGCATTGCTGATACGCACCCACCGAGGAACCCTCTTCGTAGCCCGATTCGCGCAGATACCAGAGCGCCTGCCGCCACGTCGGGATTACCGTGTCCTGTGGCATCGTCGCGAGCACCGGATTGTTGTGATCCGGATAGCCTGATCGGGCCTGGGCAGGCGTCAGCGATGGCCAGTTTGCGCCGGTCTCCTGAACGAAGTGCGCAAACGACGTCGCAATCAGCTTTCGACAGATCGCATTCGCATCGCGCCCGTCCTTGTAATCGCCGCAATACGCGGGGAACTTCGCAATGCCTCTCAGGAAGTTCACGTAGGAATACGCGATGTTCCGTATCGGAAACAGTTCGTTAAACTTCTGCTCGTTGACGATCGACTCGACCCGCTTGACGTTCGACGGATTGGCGGCGCGTCCCGGCACGACGGCGTCGACATCGGAATCGGGCAGTACGCGCAGTGCGTCGCGCAGGATCTCGATGCGGCCTTGCGATTGAGCAACCAACGCGCTTTCCGTTTTGCTGAAGTCCGCGGTGGTGGGATAGCCGGCGGGTTCAGGAATGTAGATGATTTTTGGCTTGTAGGCCGCGGGGGTGGGGGCTGGCGTTGGCGTTGGCGTTGGCGTTGGCGTTGGCGTTGGCGTTGGCGTTGGCGTTGGCGTTGGCGTTGGCGTTGGTGCTGGCGTTGGTGCTGGTGCTGGTGCTGGTGTCGGTGTCGGTGTCGGTGTCGGTGTCGGTGTCGGTGTCGGTGTCGGTGTCGGTGTCGGTGTCGGTGTCGGTGTCGGTGTCGGTG